>CAZNEO010000008.1:0-68149 GCA_964572205.1 uncultured Sphingorhabdus sp. | reverse complement strand
TCAGGCCGCGCCACTGCGGCTGAGTTCACCGCCACCTTGTCCGCTCCCGCCAGCAACAGTGCCCGCGCATCCTCCGCACTGCGCACCCCGCCGCCGACGGTCAGCGGCATGAAGCACACCTCCGCCGTGCGCCGCACCACATCGATGATCGTATCGCGCCCTTCATGGCTTGCAGTGATATCGAGGAAGCACAGCTCATCCGCCCCCGCCGCATCATAGGCTTGCGCCTGCTCCACCGGATCGCCCGCATCGCGCAGATCAACAAAATTGACGCCCTTGACCACCCGGCCGTTGGCGACATCGAGACAGGGAATGACGCGGATGCGGACGGTCATCAGCGACCTTTGATGAAGAAGAAGAGGTTGATCATACAGACCGCGATCAGCAAACCTGCGTAAATACGAAATCCAGTCGGGTTCTCAATGTTGTCGATCTTTCCAAAGATACTGTTGGCAGCTCCGTTGGCGATGACTTTCCAAGCAAGATAGCCAAACATCATTGCGAAAAATGCATTTGAGATCAGGCTCATGCTCATCGCCTTTTCGCCATCCTAATCGCTGTCGCCAGATCGAGTCGCCCGTCATAGATTGCGCGCCCGGTAATCACCCCTTCAATCCCGTCCTGCGCGTGGAGGGCGAGGATGCGGATTTCATCGAGGCCCTTCACCCCGCCGCTGGCAATCACCGGAATTTGCACCGCACGCGCTAAGTCCAAAGTTGCCTCGATATTGCACCCGGTCAGCATCCCGTCGCGCCCGACATCCGTAAACAGGATCGAAGCAACCCCGGCATCCTCAAACCGCCGCGCTAGATCAACCACGGGCATGTCGGACCTTTCCGCCCAGCCTTCGGTGGCAACAAAGCCATCGCGCGCATCGACAGCGACGACGATGCCATTCTCAAACTCGCGCGCCATGTCTTTGACGAACGCCGGGTCCTTAAGCGCCGCCGTGCCAATCACCAGTCGCGCGACGCCCAGGTCGAACCATCGTTCAACTGTCTTCGGCTCACGAATACCGCCGCCCAACTGCACATAGCCCGGGAAATTCTCTATAATATACTCGACCGCTTCAGCATTTTCGGGCCGCCCGGCGAAGGCACCGTCGAGATCGACAACATGCAAATGCTCTGCGCCTTGCTCTGCGAACAGCAAAGCCTGCGCCGCCGGATCGTCGGCATAAACCGTTGCGCGATCCATATCGCCCTCGGCCAAACGAACGACTTGGCCGCCTTTCAGGTCGATTGCGGGAAATATGATCATGGCTTCCACTCCAGAAAGCGTTTGAGCGTAGCGATGCCATAGGATTGGCTTTTTTCCGGGTGGAATTGAACGCCCAAGATATTGTCACGGCCGACCGACGCCGTCAGCAAACCGCCATGATATGTCGTTGCCAGAACCTCGCTTCCTGCGGCCTCGAAATGATAGCCATGCAGGAAATAGGCTTCGCCATTTTCAAGCACCGGATGCGGTTCGGAAAGCGCAACATCATTCCAGCCCATATGCGGCACCTTGATATCGCTGTGTGCCTCGATCGCGCGCACTGTTCCGCCAATCCAGCCCAGCCCTTTGTGGACGCCATGCTCGACGCCCTGGTCCGCCAGCAACTGCATCCCTACACAAATCCCCAGAAAAGGGACGCCCTGCGTCCTGACTCGCTGCTCCAGGGCATCAACCATGCCATCAATCGCGCTGAGCCCGTTCATGCAATGCGCAAACGCGCCGACGCCCGGCAAGATGATCCGGTCGGCGATGGCAACGATGCCGGGATCGGCGGTTACGGCAACACTTGCGGCCCCCGCAGCCTTCAACGCATTGTGCACCGAATGCAGGTTGCCTGCGCCATAGTCAATCAGCGCAATGGTCATGCAATTTTTAAAGAGGGACAGTCCCTATTTAAATTTGAAAACATTTCTACCTCAAAAACAGTGCTAAATTAAATAGGGACTGTCCCTCTTTAAAGCATTCCCTTGGTCGATGGGATGGCATCCGCCTTGCGCGGGTCGATCTCCACGGCTTGGCGAAGCGCCCGGGCTAGCGCCTTGTAGCAGCTCTCAACAATATGATGATTATTGGAACCATAGAGATTTTCAACATGCAGCGTGATGCCGGCGCTGGTCGCAAAACTGTGAAACCAATGCTCGATCAACTCTGTATCCCATTCGCCAAGCCGCGGCATGGAGAGGCCGACCTTCCAGACAAAATAGGCCCGACCTGAAATATCCAGCGCGCAACGCGTCAATGTTTCATCCATCGGCGCATAGGCACTGCCATAGCGCGTAATGCCACGCTTGTCGCCGAGCGCCTTGAGCAGCGCCTCGCCAATCGCAATCCCTGTGTCTTCGGTCGTATGATGCTGGTCGATATGCAGGTCGCCAACTGCCTTGACCTTCAGGTCGATCAGCGAATGGCGCGACAGTTGTTCCAGCATGTGGTCCAGAAAGCCGATTCCGGTCGAAACGGTGTAAATGCCCGTTCCGTCAAGATTGACTTCAACGTCAATCGACGTTTCGCTGGTCTGGCGGCTGATCGTCCCGATACGCATGGCCTGCCCTATAGCTGCACCGACCCAAATCGCAAGGCCCGCACAAGCGGCTTGATTTCATTGCTTTCACGGTCCACCACTAAGCACATGAGTGACGAGACACCCGACAGCCTGATTCCTTATGACGATGTGGTGCAAGAGGCGCTGCGCGCTGTGGTGGGACGTGTTCTGGGCGATGTCGCGCGCGATGGCCTGCCGGGCGATCATCATTTCTACATCACCTTCAAGACCAGGGCACCGGGCGTCGCTATCCCTGTGCACCTGATGGAACGATTTCCCGATGAAATGACCATTGTGCTGCAGCATAAATATTGGGACCTGAAGGTTGAGGCTGAACATTTCGAAGTCGGTCTGTCATTCAGCCAAGTGCCCGCGCATCTGTTCATTCCCTTTTCGGCCATCACTGCCTTTGTCGACCCCAGCGTCGATTTCGCGCTGCAATTCCATGTCGACGCTGGCGCAGGGCCCGAACCGCATGAAGCAGCTGGCAATGATGAGCCATCGATTGAGCAGGAGGATGGCTCCAACGTCGTTACGGTGGATTTCGGGCGGAAAAAGTGAACACGCGGACCGAGACCGACAGTTTCGGCCCCATCGAAGTCCCCGCCAACGCCTATTGGGGCGCGCAGACGCAGCGGAGCATGAGCAACTTCCCCTTCCCGCCGCATGAGCGGATGCCTTTAGGTATCATCCACGCGCTGGCACTGGTCAAACAGGCGGCGGCGCGGGTGAACCGTAAACATGGACTAGACGATAAGCTCGCTGATGCGATTGAGGCGGCAGCAGCCGAAGTAGTCGCGGGCCAGCATGACGACCAGTTTCCGTTGACCATCTGGCAAACGGGCAGCGGCACGCAATCGAATATGAACGTCAACGAAGTCATCGCGGGGCGCGCCAACGAAATACTGACCGGCACGCGCGGCGGCAAGACGCCGGTACATCCCAACGATCATGTGAATATGAGCCAGTCGTCGAACGACAGTTTCCCCACGGCGATGCACGTTGCCGTAGCTATCGCGCTAACACGAAGGCTTCTCCCCACGCTCGAAAGTCTTGAAGCAACCATACGGACCAAGGGCATGAGCTGGAGTCACATTGTGAAGATCGGTAGGACGCACCTTCAAGACGCAACGCCCATAACAATGGGGCAAGAATTTTGGGGCTATGCCGATCAGTTGGAAAACGCTTGGAACCGAATTGCGCGCTCACTGGACGACGACATTAGACCGCTTGCGCAAGGCGGCACGGCGGTAGGTACCGGATTGAATGCACCAGCCGACTTCGGCGAAGGCGTTTGTATTCATCTCGAGGCGATGACAGATATCCCTTTCGATAGCGCGAACAACAAGTTCGAAGCACTAGCGACCAATGATGGGCTGGTATCAATGTCGGGCGCTCTTAGCACCCTCGCCGTCGCCCTAACCAAAATCGCCAACGACATCCGCTTGCTTGGCTCCGGCCCGCGCTCAGGCCTTGGCGAACTGATCCTGCCCGAGAACGAACCGGGCAGCTCGATCATGCCGGGCAAGGTCAATCCCACCCAGTGCGAGATGCTGACGATGGTCGCGGCCCAAGTGATCGGCAACCATCAGGCTGTGACTATGGGCGGGATGCAAGGGCATCTGGAATTGAATGTGTTCAAACCACTGATCGGGGCCAATGTGCTGCGTTCGATCGAACTGCTCAGCATTGGCATGGAGACCTTTGCCAAAAATTGCGTCGAGGGGCTGGAGCCCAACCGCGCGCGCATCGCCGAACTGGTTGACCGCTCCCTGATGCTGGTCACTGCCCTTGCTCCGGTGATCGGCTATGACAATGCGGCCAACATCGCAAATAAGGCCCATGCAGAAGGAACGACGCTGCGCGAAGCGGCTTTGGCGTCAGGGCTGGTTGACGAAACGACATTTGATACCCACGTCAAGCCAGAGACGATGGTGTAGGAGAATTATCAATGCCGCTGTTAAAGTCTATCGCAGGCGCCGTGATCGGCGAAGCTATCGGGCGCAGGCGCGGACGTGGGCTGCTTGGCGCGGGCATGGGCGTTGCAGCGACACGTATTGCTACACGATCAATTCCCGGTGCCTTGCTGGTCGGCGGCGCGCTGCTTGCCAAGACGCTGTATGATAAGCGTAAAGAGCGCAAGGGCGACTGACGCTTTGCAAAAATAGTTGACGCCTGCCCTGCCGGTAAAGCAAGGGCAGCTATGGCCCAGCACGACCACCCAGCTTTGGAACGCCGCGGACTTTTGTTCGTCCTTTCATCACCCTCTGGCGCGGGCAAATCCACTTTGTCGCGCATGTTGCTTGATGCGGACAAGGAAGTGGCGCTGTCGGTTTCCTGTACTACTCGTCCGCCGCGCCCGGGTGAGGTCGATGGCAGGGATTATTATTTTGTCGATGAGCCAAAGTTCAAGGCGATGGCAAAGGCGGGCGAATTCCTGGAATGGGCGCATGTTTTCGGCCACCGTTACGGGACGCCCAAGGCTCCGGTAGAAGAAGCGCTGGCACAGGGATCGGACGTGCTGTTCGATATCGATTGGCAGGGCGCGCAACAATTGTATCAGGAGGCCGGGCCGGACGTGGTCCGCGTATTCATCCTGCCCCCGTCCATCGACGAACTAGAACGCCGCCTGCACAGCCGTGCGCAGGATAGCGATGAAGTAATTGCGGACCGGATGAGCAGGGCAAAATCGGAAATCGGGCATTGGGACGGCTATGACTATGTGCTCGTCAACAGCAATGTCGATGACTGTTTCGCACAGGTCTGCCAAATTCTCGCTGCGGAGCGCCTGAAACGGCGTCGCCAGAAAGGCTTGATCGGGTTCGTCCGTGATCTGGCGGCGGATTGAGGCTATTCACCTTCGCGCGAGGATAGCCGACACCTATATCCGTAAATGATCAAGGAAAGCGGCGGCTTGCCCAAATTCGCGTTCCCGATCGGCACGGTTTTTTTGCGCCCAATGGTCGCTGCCCCATAATTCCTCCTGCCAATATTCATCAAGGCAGCTTGCGTGCCAAAGGGCATCTGACGTCCCTGCCCGCTCGACAATCGCAAGCACGGCAATCAGCGAGCCGGACAAATGTGCCAGCTTTGCCATCGCGGCCAGCTCAAAAGTTCCGCGGCTGGCAACGGCTGCGTGCAATTTCTCCAACGTTGCCTTGGGCTGAGGCTGGTGCATCACACCTTCGACTATTGTGAAGGAAATATCATAGCGCGATCGCGCCCATGCAAGCCATGGCCCCCAGACCGCCTCCTGCTTTTCAGCAAGAGCATCGGCGGCATCAGCGCGGTAACAAAAGGCGTCGCTTTCGGCATAAGCCGCTATTTGCGCTGCAAACCCGTGCCGGTCGGGCGCGACATGGTCAATGGCTGCATTGGCAAAGCCCGTCATGGGCATGGCCGCCGGGTCGATAGTATCCCCCACCGCCTCCCATTCCGCCTTGACACTGTTGGCGAGTGCCAGCGTTGGCAAATAAAGCGCATTCTGCCGCGGTGTTTTCACTGCCCGCCCGTCGAGACAGATGCCGTGCCCATAGGTGCCTTGTTCAAGGCTTACGCTCTTCCAGAAACGCCGCATTGCCTAGCCCTGCGCGCCGTCCTGCCGCCGCCAGCTTTTTTTCAGCAGGGCCGGAACCAGAAACACGTCCGCGAAAGCGTTAAGCAGCAATATATAGCCCAGCCAGGGCGAAAATTCGGGAAACAGCCTTCCGCCGATATTGGCAACGCCCGCCACTGCGCAGGCCGCGCCGATGAGCCGGACCAGGTTGAGAGTATTAAAGCGCTTCATTGCCAATGCCTCACGCTCATCGCTTGTCATCGCATCGCCTCCAACGCTGTTTTCAGTTCATCCATTGTTTCGACAAGCGCATCGCCCCCTGCCTCGCGCAGTTCTTCAAGGGGGTGATAGCCCCAACCGACACCAATCGTCCGGCAACCCGCCGCGACCCCCATATGAATGTCATACACGGTATCGCCGATCATGACCGCGCGCCCGGCCTCAACGCCCGCGTCCGCCAAGGCTTGATAAATCATCGAAGGATGCGGTTTTGACGGGTGGCGATCCGCCGTTTGCAATGACACAAAAAGCCCTCTGATGCCGTGGTGGTCAAGGCAGCGTTCAAGCCCCCGATCGGATTTCCCGGTCGCCACTGCCAAAAGCCAGCCGCTTTCATCCAGCTCACTCAACAGCTCAGACATGCCATCATATAGCGGTTCATCAACAAGGCCGTTGCCGCGCAGCGTAAAAAACGCCTCCTTATACCGCTCTGCCATATCCCGATGGAGCGCATCTGCCGCCTGCGGCAACAGCTCGCGCATGGCTTCGACAAGGCTGAGGCCCACGATCCGCCGGGTCGCCTGACGCGGCGGCGGGGCCATGCCTTTTTCGGTGAAGGCATGCTCCATGGCGAGGCAGATATTGGCCTGGCTGTCGACCAGCGTGCCGTCACAATCGAAAATGGCAAGACGAACGCTCATGCCACCATATGCCGCATCAGATGGGCAATTGCGATCTTGCCCTGCTTTTCCAGCGCGTCTGCAGCCCTCAGCCGGTCCGCCTCCGGCTTGTTTTGCGACAGTTTCAACGTCGGACGCCAAGCCAGCACTTCCATCTCAAAGCCGGTGATCGCGCCCAGCATCCTGTCGAATTTCTGGGCATCCATTTTCGCCCTTGTCCACGGGGCTTTCGGTTCAAGCTTTGCCTCATTCACCGCTGAAAGATCGTCCAGCAGCGCAGTCAGACCATCGCGGTCCATTGCGCGCACCGGCCCCTCCATTTCCACGCTGACATAATTCCATGTGGGCACTTGATCGGGCCCGTCATACCAATCGGGGCTGATATAGGCATCGGGTCCATTGACCACGAGCAATGCGTTTTTCCCAGCCAGCGATTTGGTCAGCGCATTGCCATTGGCAAGATGAAACTGAACCGCGCCGTCGCCAGTTGAAAATAGCGCGACATGGCCAACGCGCGGGCCGTCAGGCGTTTCAGCAAAAATCAACCCCATGCCAATCTCGTTGACCAATGCCTCCATCATCGACCGTTCGGTCGCTGCGTCAGCCTTTATCCGAAAAGCGGGATTGGGGTGCATCAGCCGCTCCTTTTTGATGGGCGGCGACCTTGCGGTTTGGGTGCGCCCCTTGCCCGCCGCTCCCCTTTGCGTTCCTTGCGCGCATCCTTTGCCCGCGCGGCAGCGGCACGACGCTTTGCTTCTGGCGTGGAGGATTTTTTGGGCTCGTCGAGCGGCAGGGCGTCGCCGAGTTCTTCGTCAAAGCCGAGGTCGCGGAAACTCTCGCGGATATGCTGCGGCAAGTCAGCGCGCACATCGACAAAGCCGCCATCGGGATGATCAATACGGATGCGGCGCGCGTGCAGGTGCATCTTGCGGCTGATCGTTCCAGTTAGGAAGGCATCCTTGCCGCCATATTTGCCGTCACCCACAATTGGATGCCCAATCGCGGCCATGTGCACCCGCAACTGATGTGTCCGTCCGGTAAAGGGTTGCAATTCGACCCAGCAGGCGCGGTTTCCAGCCCGTTCGATGACACGGTAACGACTCTTCGCTGCTTGGCCTTCCTCTTCATTCACATGCATTTTTTCGCCGCCGGTGCCCGGTTGTTTGGCCAGCGGCAGGTCGATAATGCCGTCATAAATGTCGGGAACGCCGATCACCAACGCCCAATAGACTTTCCGGGCGGTACGCGATGAAAATGCCTTGGAAAAATGCCCCGCTGCACGTGCGCTCCGCGCAAGCAACAACGCGCCCGACGTGTCCTTGTCCAGCCGGTGCACCAGCTTTGGTCGCTGCTCCAGTTCAAAGCCCAGCGCTTCAAGCAGGCCATCGACATGCGCCTCGGTCTTTGTGCCCCCTTGCGTTGCAAGACCCGGTGGCTTGTTGATTACCAGCGCGGCGGCATCCTTGTGAATGACCAGACTTTGGGCAAATTCGACCATGTCTGGCGATAATTCGGGCCGTTTGCGTGTTGGGCGTGCGCTATGGGCCGTTGCGATTTCTGCAGGGGGGACGCGGATTTCCTGCCCTGCTTCCAGCCGGTCGCCCGGCGTTGCGCGTTTGCCGTCTACGCGCAGCTGGCCAGTGCGAGCCCAGCGGGAGACAAGGTTAAAGCTGGCGTCGGGCAAATGCCGTTTGAACCAGCGGTCAAGCCGGATGCCGTCATCATCGGCGGCGACGGTAAAATGGCGGATCGCATTCATGCAAACACCGCCCGGCCTAGCGCCAGCCCGCAGAAAAGCGCGGCAAGGGCAAGGCAAATGGAGGCAAAGCCATAGCCTGCCGCGAGTGCCAGCTGACCGCGCCCGATCATGGCACCCATTTCAAGGCTGAATGCGCTGAACGTGGTAAAGCCGCCGAGCAATCCAACACCGATCAACAGGCGTATCGGTTCGCCCGCCTCCCCCTGCCGCAGTAACCAGCCTGCCAGCAAACCCATGGCAAGCCCGCCGCCAACATTAGCGATAAATGTTGCCCACGGCCAACCTGTCGCAGGATCCGGCAACATGCGGGAAAGCTGGAACCGCAACAGTGCTCCCGCCGCACCGCCAGTCAAAACGAGCAGGTAAGAATTCATGGCTGAACGCTTAGCCGCAGAATGCCGCTGATTATATCCCTAAAATGGCCAGCGCCGTTCGATCACAAAAAAGGGGGAGCATATTGCTCCCCCAGCGCTTCGGATAGATTTGACCGGCTTGAGCTGTGTTCAGCGACCGTTATTCGCCACGATATCAACTGCCGTGCCGCCGCCAGGCAGCGCATTGAGCGTGATGACATAAGCGCCGCCATCATTGTCGCGGATGCCGCCCAGCACATTTTCGCCTCCGCGGATTTCATAATCGGCTGTGAAGCCTGAACGGCGGGCGCGGGTGTAATAATAATCGACGACCGATTGCAGCGAGGCCGAGGTTGTAAAGCTGACCACGCGGATGTCGCAAATGCCGCCCTCGACGCCAGCAGCCTCGTTAACGCGGCCCTTTGGATAGACGGGGAATTCGGTCGGCATCCGCGCGGCCCAGCCTGCACCATATTGCAGCTTTGCCTCGCATGTTCCTTTGCCGCGCTTCACGCCCTGTTCGGCGGCCAGTGCCTCCAGCGTTTGCGCGCCATTGGAAGCGCAATCGCGGCAGTCACCATCGCTAACGACCTTAGGCTGCGGCGCACGCATCAATTTTGCACCGTCCAGCTCTTCAGCCGAAGCCGTCGACCCCTCATAACCGCTGTCGGGCGGAACCGAACCGTCAAGCGGCTGATCAGGCGCCTTTACCATATTGCTGTTGGCGCTATCCGCCAGCGCAGGGTCGACCAGAATTTTATCTTCCAGCGCCGCGTTCATCGCCGGATCGGATCCCTTGCCAGACAGCTTCTCGTCAAGCGCAGCGACCTCGGCGTCATTTTCGGCGCTGTTGCAGGCAGCCAGTGTAAGCAGCGATGCGGAAAGCAAGGCAACGGCAGACTTACGAAATATGCTGTATTTTTGCACGGCACATGCTCCAACCAATTCAATATCCAACGGCTGCGCCTGCTTTACCATCAAATCCAGCCCTAATCAGGGTTAACAAAGGCAAAGCAGCCATTAATCCTGAATTGTGACCCCGAATAACAATGTGCTGTGCCAGCTCGGGACAAGGCCTCCACCAGGACTTAACCGTCCAGCCTGCACGGCAGCCGGGTCGGCTATTTCACCATGCCGCGGTAGGTGAGCGTGCCTTTGTCACCAGGCGCGATCGGATCGGTGAAAACCCAGCGAACATGCGTCACGTCTTCGATCGTGGCAGCGCGCGTTACATCGCCTGCACCATCGGCAGATTTTGTGGTGACTGTCAGCGCCGCAAGCTTGCCCCAGCTGTTTCCACCATCGACCGACACTTCGGCCCATTCCTCAGCAACCGAGAGAAACTGTATTGGCGCAGGCATGGGATTAACGGCGCGGAACGCCGTCGCCGGAAGCGTACCGTTATTCTGGTAGCTCAGCGTGAAGATCACTTTATCGCCGGGTGTAATGATCACTTCGCTGGGCTGTTTCAGGACAATGCTTTCCTTGCCATCCGCACCCACGACGACCTGTTCGATCATTGCTGTGCTGGACAATGCAACTTTGCGTGACTCGCCGCTCTGGGCCTTGGCAGGTGTCGCAAATGCAATCATCGAACCGGCACAAGCCGCCCCCAGCAACGTTGCCGCATAGATGATGTCCATTTTCCACAAGGCTTGCATTGCCATGATGCTCCGCAGTTTGATTCAATTACATATCGAACAAGCGATGGCCAGATTCTGACAATTAATGGTTAACAAAAGGTGTAAAATCGCCCGCGGATTGTCACGAAATCGCCCGCTCAGCTTGCGCAGCATGGCTGGCAATCAGACCAACAATCCGACCAATTTGCGACGGCGGCAAATCATGCGCCATTTCCTCGATAATTTCGAGACGCGCGCCAGCAATATGCCGGGCAATATCTTCGCTGCCCTGTTTGGGAACCAGCGGATCAGCGTCGCCATGGATGACCAGCGTGGGCGTGGTTATGGTCTTCAGCCGATCCACTCTGCTGCCGTCGGCAATGATTGCAAGCAACTGACGCCGGCTTCCCAAGGGATAATAGCCGCGATCAAAGGCGCGTGCGCTCAATTCGGCGAGCGCATTGTCCGGGCGGGCCGGATCGGGATAGGAAAAGGATGTCACCAATTCGGTCCCGAACGCGACAGCCTCATCGCGGCTGGCATCCGCTGGACGCTTTACCATCATGCGCCGCCGGATGTCGGAGCGTGGCCCTGGCAATCCCGGATCACCGCTCGACGACATGATTGAGGTCATGCTGATCAAACGGTCCCGATGATTTGCCGCCATCAGCTGCACAATCATGCCACCCATCGAAGCGCCGACCACATGCGCCTTTTTTATACCCAGCGCATCCAGCAGGCCAATACCGTCAGCGGCCATGTCGGACAGCGTATAGGCGACGCCCAGCGGCCATCCCAGACGTGCCTTCACCATCGTCCAAACCAGATTCGGCGCGGCCGCGTCTCCCATGCGCTGCGACAGGCCGACATCGCGGTTGTCATAATGGATGACGCGATATCCTTGGCCAACAAGGCCCTGAATCATCTCGTCAGGCCAGGCAATCATCTGCGCGCCGAGGCCCATGACCAGCAGGATCACCGGCGCGCCGGCTGGTCCTGTCTCTTCATAATAGAGTTCGATCCCATTTGCCTTTGCCTTTGGCATTCACCCACCCCCATGATAAAAATCATACACTGTTTGCGCCACTGCTGCTGACACGCCCGGCGCTCTCTGTAAATCCTCAAGGCTGGCGGAGCGCACTGCCCTTGCCGTGCCGAAATGCAGCAATAGCGCCTTTTTCCGCGCGGGGCCGATGCCTGGCACTTCGTCCAATGGGCTGGCGGTGATCGCTTTGGCGCGTTTGGTGCGGTGCGCGCCGATGGCGTAGCGGTGCACCTCGTCGCGTAGCCGCTGGAGGTAAAACAGTACGGGCGCGTTGACGGGCAAGGTCAGTTCGCGGCCATCAGGGAAATGGAAAATCTCGCGCCCCTCGCGGCCATGATGCGGTCCTTTGGCGATGCCGATGAAGGCAATGTCGTCGATACCGAGCTTTTCCAGCACGCCTTTGACCGCGCTGACTTGGCCTTTGCCGCCGTCGATCAGAACGAGGTCGGGCCAGCTTTCGTCGCGCTCCGGACTTTCCTCCAGAGCACGCCCAAAGCGCCGCTTCATCACCTCGCGCATCATCGCGAAGTCATCATCGGTCGCTGCCTGCTTGATGTTGAACTTGCGATACTGGCCCTTGATAAAGCCCTCTGGCCCCGCGACCACCATTGCGCCAAGCGCATTCGTCCCCTGAATATGGCTGTTATCGTAAATCTCTATTCGGCTCGGGGGTTCAGGAAGGTCGAACAGCTCTGCCACCTCGCGCAGCAGCTTACCCTGCGTCGTCGTCTCTGCCAGCCGCCGGTCAAGGGCCTCAATCGCGTTACGCTTTGCCTGCGCGACCAGCTTTGTCCTGTCCCCACGTTGCGGAAAGGTGACTGCCACCTTCCTGCCCAGCCGCTCGCTCAGCGCCTCGCCCAGCAATTCGCCCTCGGGCAGTTCGCGGTCGAGCATAATCGTCGGCGCAGGCGGCACATCCTCATAAAATTGTGCGAGGACTTGCGTCAGCACCTCTTCCTCGCTCGCCTCTGCGGTATGGCTGGGGAAAAAGGCCCGGTGACCCCAATTTTGCCCGCCGCGGATGAAGAAGGCCTGCACGCCAACATGACCCTGCTTGGCCGCGAGCGCAAAGATATCAGCATCGCCCATCCCGGCTGCGTTGATAGCCTGCGACCCCTGAATGAAGGTCAGCGCCTTCAATCGGTCGCGCAGCATCGCTGCACGTTCAAAGTCGAGCGCTTCGGATGCGCTTTCCATTTCCTTTGCAAGCTTCGCCTGCACCGCCGTTGATTTTCCACCAAGGAAGGCCTTGGCGTCCGCGACCAGCTCTGCATAGCCTTGCTTGTCGATCCGCCCGACGCAGGGCGCGGAACAGCGCTTTATCTGGTAGAGCAAGCAGGGCCGGTCACGATTGTTGAAGAAACTGTCAGTGCAGCTCCTGAGCAGGAACAGCTTTTCCAGCGCATTCAACGTCTGGTTGACCGAACCCGCGCTGGCGAACGGCCCATAATATTCCCCCTTGTGCCGCCGCGCCCCACGATGTTTGTGGATGCGCGGAAAGTCATGATCGGCACGCAGCAGGATGAAGGGAAAGCTTTTGTCGTCGCGCAGTAGGACGTTGTAGGCGGGGCGATAGCGTTTGATCAGCTGCGCCTCCAGCAGCAGTGCCTCCGCCTCGCTGTTGGTGGTCACCACGGTCATGCTGCGCGTCAGCGCCACCATACGTTTCAGCCGCTGAGGCAATCGTTCAACCTGCGTATAGTTGCTGACCCGGTTTTTCAGCGCCCGCGCCTTGCCGACATAGAGCACATCGCCGCGCGCATCGTGCATCCGGTATACGCCGGGTTTGGCAGGCAGAGTTTTCCAGACATTCCTTATCGCAGCAACGCCGCGCTCCAGATCAGGCTGGTCAGCACCGCGCACCGCATAGGTCTGCGCCTCTTCATTGAAGCGCGAGGCGGCATTGGGAAGGTCTGGACGGTCGGCTTTTGACATTCGGTTTTGATGCGCTACTCAACTGGCAAGAGAAGGAACAGCTTAAATGCAATTATCCGGCAAGACCATATTGTTGACTGGCGGCACTGACGGCATCGGGCGCGAACTTGCAGCCCAGTTGAATGCCAAAGGCGCAGAGCTAATCGTCACAGGGCGCGCGCCCGACCGTATTGCGGCAGCGAAGGCTGCGGGGTTTGAAACAATTGCTGCGGACCTGTCTTCCCAAGCCGGTGTTGATATAGTGCTGGCGGCGATCAAGGGCCGCGCCATCGATGTGCTAATCAACAATGCAGGGGTCGGCAGCGATCATGATTTTCGCGACGGCCCGCCCGATCTTGCCGATAACGACCGCTGCATATTCCTGAACCTCAACGCGCCGGTGCATTTGATCACGGATCTGATGGACGGGCTGAAGGCACGGCCAGAGGCGATGATTGTCAACACCACGTCCGGACTGGCGATTGCACCACGCGCAGGCGGACCGATTTATTGCGCGACCAAGGCTGGGCTACGGAGTTATACGCTGGCGCTGCGTGAGCAGCTTAAAGGCACGCGGGTGCATGTGCTTGAGGTGCTGCCGCCGGTGGTGGACACCAAGATGACCGCAGGGCGCAGTGGCAACAAGCTGAGCGCAAAGGACTGTGCCGCGCAGATTGTCGATGCCATGGAGACCAATGAACGAGAGGCCAATGTCGGGATGGTAAAGCTGCTCCGGATTGTAGAGAGCATTTCGCCTGCGCTAATGCGCAAGATCATGATCCGGTTTTGAGGCCGCTCTCCCCTCCCGCAAGCGGTACGGGACTAACGATCAATTCAGCTTGGCAATCGTCTCATCTACAAGCCCGGCATCAGCCTTGGCGTCATGATGCGCCGCGATCAGGCTCGTAGCAGCCGCAGCAGCGGCAGCGGCAGCCTTCGCCCGCACATCGGCAACAGCTGCACGTTCGGCAGCGGCGATTTTTTCTTCGGCAGCCTTGGAACGACGAGCAATCAGTGCTGTCGCATCGTCCTTCGCCTTGGCAACAATGGCCTTTGCTTCTTCTTCGGCATGGGCCTTCATTGCCTCCGCATCAGCAGCAGCCTGCTTTGCCTTTGCCTCATATTCGGCTTTGATAGCCTCGGCCTCAGCGCGCAGCGCAGTTGCCTGATCAAGCTGTTCCTTGATGCCCGCAATCTGCTTATCCAGTGCAGCGCCGATCATGGCGGGGACTTTTTTCCAGACGGCCAACGCAATGACGAGCAACATCGCCAGCGCCACCCACATGGTCGCGTCCATGCCCAATGCCTTGGGCTTGGCATGAACTTCGCTGCCGTGCGCTTCGGTTGTGGCAACAGGCGCGCCATCGACGGTGGTATCGGCGATAATGGCCTTTTCATTCGCAATTGCGTCGGATTTTGTTTCTTGTGCCATCAGACCGTCGCCGCCTTAACTGCCGAGGCAGCTTGCGCTGCACTCACTTTTGCGCCGGACACCTTGGCTACGATATCTGCCGCCGCTTCGGCAGCGACGCTTTCGATGCTAGCCATTGCCTTGGTCCGCGCAGTTGCCAATTCGGCATCAGCGGCGGCCAATTTGGCGGCAACCTCTGCGTCGGCTTTTGCCAAGCGAGCTTCCGCTTCCTTTGCGGCTTGCACCTTTGCGGCAGCGGCCTTGGCCTGCGCCTCTGCCCGTGCCTCGTTCAGCGCCTCGCTTCCACCTGCAACCAGTCCATCTGCCTCGGCACGAGCACGCTCTGCAGCGGCCAGATCATCGGCAATCTTCCTTTCGCGCGCCTCGACATTGGCGTCGATTTTCGACACCATGCCGCGACCAATCACGAAATAGAGAATGGCAAACACCAACAGCATCCAGAAAAACTGCGATGCATACATTCCGGGGATTTGAGCAATTTGAGGCATTGTATCCGCTCTTGGATGGCGTGACTACGTCGATAGGGATGGCCCCCGGCGTCGATGCGCCGGGGTGTCCTCCCCTAAACTTTATTCGGCGACGAAGATCAGGATCATTGCCACGACGAACGCGAGCAGACCGAGAAGTTCGGCAGCCGCGAAGCCAATGAACAGACGGCCCTGCTGGCTGTCGGCAGCCGCAGGATTGCGCAGTGCGCCCTGAAGGAACGAACCAAAGACATTACCCACGCCGCCGGCTGCAAGGCCTGCACCAATTGCCGCGAGTCCTGCACCGATCAATCTTGCTGCATCTGCTTCCATTTTACTAACTCCTTTAAAAACTGGGATTGAAAAACTTAGTGAAGATTGACCGCGTCATTGATGTAGAGCGAGGTCAAAAGGGCGAAAACATAGGCCTGAATCGCGCACACCAGCAGTTCGAGCAGCGTGATACCGATCATCAGGATGAAGGATGGCAGCGCGACCAACGGGGCAACCCAGAGCGCCTCGGCATTCAGGCCGTTGATCACGAAGCCTGCCAGCACCTTCATCAGCACGTGACCAGCGGTCATGGCAACAAAGAGACGCAGCGCGAGGCTGAACGGGCGGATCAGGAAAGAGAAAAGCTCGATAAAGGGAATGAGCCACATCAGCCACCATGGTGTCCCGTGCGGCACAAAGAGGCTGAAGAAATGCAGCTTGTGCTTCCACAGGCCAACGACCAGCACGGTGCCAAAGCTGAGCACTGCGAGCACGGCCGTGACGGTCAGGTGGCTGGTAACGGTGAAGGGATGCGCGCCGGGGACAATCCCGATCGGCATCATGCCCATGAAGTTTGCAAAGAGGATGAACATGAACAGCGAAAAGACCAGAGGCACATATTTCTTGCCCTCAGGACCAATGCTCGAGCTCATCATGTTGTTGATGAAGCCGGTCACTCCTTCAACCGCCATCTGCCAACGGCCGGGAACCAGTTCACGCTTCATGCCGCCCGCCATGAAGACCCATATCGCGCCCAGCACGACGAGCATGAAGAGCGAAGAGTTGGTGAAGGAAATGTCATATCCGAACAAGTCCAGTTTCGCCAAAGGCTCAATCTGGAACTGGTGCATCGGATCGATTTTGCCGCTTTCGCCTGCCACTTTTCCCGTACCCTGCTTATGCCAACAGCCCCGCAAGCGGGGCCGCGTTTATACGACCGAAGCGCCCAGTCGCCGCACCTAAGGTGCTACTCCGGACGCTCCTGCGAAATCCTGTAGATATTCCTGAAGGCGACTGCGATGCCCAAAAACATGCAGACCAACAGGAGCGCTGGCGCGGTGTCGAAAAACCGGTCGAACAACCAGCCCATCAGGGCACCACCCGCAGGACCGGCGATCAGTTCGGTCAAGACCCGATTCCCCTGCCGCATTCCTTTGGCGGGGGGCACATCCTGCCCCGTACGTTCTGCCTCGGCCTTCCGGACCATTTTCAGCTGCATGTCTAACGAATCGAGCCGAGGGTCTTTTTGGCCGTTGCCATCCTGCGCGGAGTTATCGGAAACCATGCAAATCCTCACGTATATGCGGGAGAGAAACGCATTGAAACCGGGCAACCCCGCCAAGGCAGGCGCGCTTTAGGCGGCGGCTATTGGGAAGTCAACTGCGATCCCCGAAGTTTATGATGCAATGCAAAAAGACCCCGGATTTGCGTCCGGGGTCTCTTTCCTGTCTGATTGCTTTCTGGCGGTCAGCGCCGTTACGGACAGCGTGGATCCACCACCGGCGGCGTGCCATCGCGGGTTTTCCAGCTGCGATCCGGCGCCTGATATTTTTCACCCGCAACCGTCTTTTCCTTGATCAGGCGGCAGCCATTGCGAAAGGCGAATTCCTCGACCGTTACGCCATTGGCCAGCGCCTCTTCGGTATAGGCAGCCTTGCGCTTGATGTTGATGTCATCCACCAGCGCCTTGATCGCGGCCGAGGGCGGCGTCACAAAGCCCAGATATCCGGTCGGCATTTCGCCAACCAGTCCCTGGCTGCGCGCAGCCTGATAGGCGGGGTCACGCTGCGCAAAAGCAGCACTGGTTAGGGTAGCGCCCAAAAGCACCGCCGCTGCCAGCATCTCCATCCTGTTTTGCATTTTCTCGCTGATAGCCATCAGAATATCTCCGGATTCTCATCTGTTACCTTTTTCGACGCTGCATCAAGCCGGAGAAGCACCTCCTGCCGGATCGCGATGTTCAGGTTGATAACAATCGGCTTGTCTGGTGCAGTCACCTGCACACATGCCGGAAGCATCAGGCCTGTCAAAGGCAATAAGAGGATCGCCCCTTTCTTCACTCTGCGCCGAATCGCACCATTGCGACCGTGCGTCAATCCTTCGTGCATATGTAACCCCGTCGCTTTCGCCATGCTGAATGGCCCGTTCAGCCTCTGTAATATCAGGTAAAGATCAGTCATGGTTTCTTGTCTTCCTCCCCCGTAACCGGCGGCGGGGCGTCGATCATCCCCTGATAGCGCTGCGCGGCATATTCATCGTCATACAGCGCACGCAGGCTGCCAATCAGTTGCAGAAATTCTGCTTCTATACGGACATTGAACTGGATGGGCAGCTTTGCCAGCTGGGCCGTAATATAGTTTCGCTTGCCCAGACTGCCCTGCTGCAGCCCCCTGAAACGCACCTGCGTGACGACTTCGCCGCCGATATTGCCGTCAACACCGATCTGCATTTCATCAAAGCGAATGGAACGCAGCGCCTCAAAGGCATAGTTGGCGATTGCCCCCATATCTTCATAGCTAAGCTGCCCCAAATAGCTAACTTCGCCGCCGCCGGGACGGGAAACCAGCCAACCGCCGACAATACGCCCGCCTTCAGCATCGAACACCATCGGTAATGTGCCGTCAAAAACGCCGGATACGCTGAGATTCTCAAGCTCATATCCAGCCAAGAATTTTTCCGAATCAAGGCCGACAAGCCGAAAGGTCAACTCCCGTTTCGCTTGCACATCAAAGTCAAGGATCGTCGGCTCCAAAATCAGTTCGCCGCCATAAAATGGCCATCGCCCTCCTTCGATCTGCACCTTTTGATCGGGCAGCAGGCGGTATTGCAACTTGCCGTCAAAGGCGGGGACCCCCGGATTGACCACCGCAATTTTCGCCAATTGCGCTGGCGCTGTCTCCATGCCGAGCAAATCGGTAAAGTCGACCTGTGTCGCCAAACCCGTGACGGGCCCAAAGGCCGCTGCAAAATCCAGGGATTCAGTTCCAAATTTTCCCCTGCTGCGCAGGTTGTTGCCATCCCATTCAATGATCCCATCGCCTGAAATGGAACCGGCGACATTGGCAATCGCCCCCAGCGTCAATGGAGTCAGCATTTCGGGCTGCAGCCTGTCGCCAAAGGTCAAGGATTCCACAGCAAGCAAGGCGCGCCCCGTCGCGCTGTTCAGTTCATGACGGATATCGACATCGGCGACACGAGTGCCCGTTCTGGTTTCCGCCAGATAGCCGATTGCGCTGATGACCCCATTTTCCAACGCGACTTGCATGGATGGAATGGCCATCCGGTTGAACCGGTAATCCTGCTGCGCATCGGCCACAAAAGCGGCCCCGTCGAGCGTGAAAACCCCGTTGTTCCAGGCCCATTTGCCGTTCACGTCCTGAATCAGCAACGGCACATTGCCTATTTTTCCTTCACCGGCACCGATTTGGCCCTGCACACCGCCGCTGGTCAATCGTCCATCAAGGCTGACCATCATGAACCGTGTCACGCTGTCCGCATCGCCCAAGTCGATAGCGACATTGGAAGCCGCAAAACCCTCGGCGAGGTCGAACCGCACATTGGCCCCACTAAAGGACAAGGGCGTTGTGCCAAGGCTGCCTCGTCCATCAAGCGCGGGAACGGTTAAGGCAAAATCCGTGCGCCCGTTCCCAGCCTGCAACATCGCTGCGCCCTGCGCGCAGGCGTTTAGGCTTTGCGCTGGCAGAGTCAGCACCCCTGTCTGAAACCGGGAGAAGCGCACTTGCCTGCATCCCGGAAGCATGGCGAATGCTCCGGCCGCATATCGACCGTTGAGCGGCACGGACAGGCCGTCAATTCGTCCGCCCATTAATGGGCCCGACAAGGTCATGTTGCCATCGAATGTCCATCCTGTTGCGCCGCCGCTAAAGGCAAGGCTGGGGATGCTTAGGCTGGCACCGCCTTTGGCATAAAGTGGCAATGCCACGGTTCCAGACCAGCCATTGCCTTTGGATAATAAGGAAATACGCACATCAGGAAGCCCGCCGCCATTAAGGGCGAGAGCAAAAGGCGATATAATCCGGCCGTTGGAAATCCGCAGCGGTGCGGTCTCGCCAATTTGCGCACCAGATTGCGATGCAAGCGCAATGCGCGAGATTTCAATCAATGCGGGCGTCTTACCGCCGATACTGCCGTCAAAGGCCAACTTACCATCAAAGGCACGCAACGCACGTTTAAGCGCCGGGTCCAAAGTCGCCATGATTGGCCCGATTGGGGTTGCCTGCGTTCCTTTTGTAACCCCATCGATTCCCGCCAGCGCAGACGCGGCGACTGATCCTCCGCCAATAGTGGCCCCGCCCCACCCGCTAACCGCAATACTGCCGTCACCCAAAGCGACCCGGCCTTTTGCCGTACCCGACAGTTGCCGGATTGCAAGAAGACCGCCGCGATAGGCTGAACGGGCGAGCAGCGCGTCAAATTCGGTCCGATTCCGATCACCGAAAAAGGACAGAGTGCCAGCAGGACCAGTAAGCTGATGCCCGGATAGGCGCGCATCGCCAGCAGCAAAGTCCAGATTACCATCCCAATGGTCAAATTGCGGCGAGAGCTTTACGGCACCCTTCAGGATGGGCTTGGCAATGGCCAGATTTTGCCCGGCGCAGCGCACTCCTGTCGCCTCGGCAGGACCGTCCAATTGCGCTTGGCCAGCACGGGTTCGCAATGTGCCATTGAACTGCAGCGCGGACGCTGTGCACCCGCTGCCCGTCAGCTGAGGCGCACTGACGACAAGCCTGCCATCAAAGCCATTTCGCGCATGGCCTTTCCCATCGAGCGCTGCGCCAATGCCGCCCCAGGGCGTCGCGAGCGACAGAATCGTATCTTTTAAGTCGACGTTGAATGCCGGAAGGGCAAATGGCTCCTTGCTCGCTGGATCAACAAATTTGTCTAATGCGCCAAAGCTAAGCTTTCCCGCGATGACCCGGCCACGAAGGCGCACGCCCTCAGCCCTCACGGCATTTATGGCTGGCGTGCCAAAGCCAATGGCAATTTCAACCTCGACAATTCTGGCGGTAAGGTCGGGGTTGGCCGGATCACCGATGACGACATTTTTCAGCCGCTCGGTGCGAAATCCGATTTCGTCGATTTCATAGCGGGCCTCGACCCCCGATTCGTTCAGCCTGTCACGGATCAGGTCATCAGCGATTTTGAACCGCTGCGCCCACACCACTGCGAACAACAGCGCCAAAAGGACTGCGGCTGCGCCAAAAACATGACGTTTTTTGATGCGCCGCACCGTCGAAATGTCTGCGTCCAGCGCGTCCATAGTTGCCAGATGCGCGAAACCCCGGTGGGTTGCAACGCCGCAGTCGGTCAAAATGCTTGCGGGATACGATAATTTGCGAAAAAAGCGTGGCTGATGGCAGACGCAAGCTCCAATACAGGCGACTATGGTAAAGGCCATAGGGAACGGCTGCGCAAACGATTGATCGAGCTGGGCGGCGATACATTACAGGACCATGAGTTGGTGGAATATCTGCTCGCTCTTGCAATCCCGCGCCGCGACACCAAGCCTTTGGCCAAGCAACTGATCGCCCATTATGGCGGGCTGGGCGCGCTGTTCTCGGCCGATGCGACCAGCCTGATGCGGCAGCCGGGGATGGGCGAAACATCAGCGGCCGCGATCAAGATTGTGCAGGCAGCGGCATTGCGAATGCTGTCTGAGCCAGTGCGCGCAGCGCCAATTCTTGCCAGCTGGCAGGCGCTTTTGGATTATCTGCGTGCCGATATGGCCCACTTGACCGTCGAGCGCGTGCGTGTACTTTATCTCAACGCCAAAAACAGCCTGATCCTTGATGAAATTGCCAGCGAAGGGTCGCTTGACCAGTCGGCGATCTACGTCAGGGAGGTTTTGCGCCGGGCAATGGATGTTGGCGCGGCCGCGGTCATCCTTGTGCATAACCATCCATCAGGTGACAGCCAGCCCAGCAGGCAGGATATCGTCATGACCCGGGAAATCGCCGATGCAGGCAAAAGGCTGGGCATTTCCGTCCACGACCATGTCATCATTGGCAAGGATGGCTTTACCAGTATGCGAAGCCAAGGCTTGCTTTGAATCGGCAATGGCGGCATTCGCTTTGCCCATGATAAACCTGCCCCAACTTGACTTTGCTCTTGGCGAAAATGCGGACATGATCCGCGACACGACACAGCGCTTTGCTGCCGATAAAATTGCGCCTCTGGCTGCCAAAATAGATGTCGAAGACTGGTTTCCGCGCGACGAGCTATGGCCAGCAATGGGCGAGCTTGGCCTGCACGGACTGACGGTTGACGAGGAAGATGGCGGGCTTGGCCTTGGCTATCTGGAGCATGTCGTTGCGGTCGAAGAAGTCAGCCGCGTCTCGGCTTCGATAGGCCTGTCTTATGGTGCGCATAGCAATCTGTGCGTTAATCAGGTCCGCCGCTGGGGCAATGTCGAGCAAAAGGCAAAATATCTGCCCAAGCTGATTTCCGGCGAACATGTCGGCAGCCTTGCCATGTCAGAGGCAGGTGCAGGATCGGATGTCGTTTCGATGAAGCTGAAGGCCGATTCCGTCCAGGGCGGCTATGTGCTGAATGGCACGAAATTCTGGATTACCAACGCGCCTTATGCCGATACTTTGGTGGTATACGCCAAAACTGCACCCGACAGCGGCTCACGCGGGATCAGTGCTTTCCTGATCGAGAAGGAAGACGAAGGTTTCAGCATCGGCCAGAAAATCGAGAAGGTCGGGATGCGCGGGTCGCCCACGGCAGAGCTTGTATTCAACGACTGCTTTATCCCGGAAGACCGCATCATGGGCCCGCTGCATGGCGGTGTCGGCGTGTTGATGAGCGGCCTCGACTATGAGCGCGTGGTGCTCGCGGGGTTGCAGCTGGGCGTGATGCAGGCCTGCCTTGACGTCGTCCTGCCCTATGTTCGGGAGCGCAAACAGTTCGGCAAAGCCATTGGTTCCTTCCAGCTGATGCAGGCCAAGGTTGCCGACATGTATGTCGCGCTCAATTCTGCGCGGTCCTATGTCTACAATGTCGCCAAGGCCTGCGACGCCGGTCAAACCACGCGCTTTGACGCGGCAGGCGCGATTCTGCTCGCCAGCGAAAGCGCGGTGAAGGTGGCAGGCGAAGCCATCCAGGCGCTTGGCGGCGCGGGCTATACGAAAGACTGGCCAGTCGAGCGTTACTGGCGCGATGCCAAGCTGCTCGATATCGGTGCCGGCACCAATGAAATCCGCCGGATGTTGATCGGGCGGGAATTGATCGGGGCGGCGTGAGACCCGTCCTCGGCATAATCGCCTGCAACCGGCAGGTTGGCACCGAACCGGCGCAGGCGGTGATGGAGCGTTATGTTCGCGCGGCGATGAGCTATGCCGATGTTGCCGCACTTATTGTGCCCTCATTGCCCGATCTGATGACCGCGGCGGAGGTTGCGCCTCGACTGGATGGTATCCTGCTGACGGGCAGCCCGTCCAATGTTGCAACCGCGCGCTATGGCGAGAGTGATGGCGACGGGCCGTTCGATGAAGGCCGCGATGAAATTGCGCTCTCGATGGTCGACCGGATGATCGATGCGCAAAAGCCGGTGTTCGGCATTTGCCGAGGCTTTCAAGAGATAAACGTTGCACTTGGCGGCACTTTGCGGCGCGACACCAGTGCTAGCGACGAGCTCATCCGCCACCATGCACCCGATGGTGTGTCGTTCGATGCGATGTTCGACCATCGTCACGCGGTGGAATTGGCGGATGGCGGTATGTTGGCCAATGCCTATGCAAAACGCTCAATGGACGTAAATTCTGTTCATTATCAGGGAATAGGCAGGCTAGCCGACGGCCTGTCGGTAGAAGCCCGCGCTCCAGACGGCCTGATCGAAGCCTATAGTGCCCGCCCCAACGGCGCGCCCTTGCTCGCGGTGCAATGGCATCCTGAGTGGAACACCGAAAATGATCCCGACAGCCAAACCTATTTCCGCCTGCTTGGAAAGGCGCTAAGGGGCCAGTTATGAACCGGTGCATCACCCGTTATAACCGCTACCAAGCGCGTATCGGCTTTTCGCCTTAGAATTCTGGCGAGGCTTTTCTTCTCCCTTCCCGCTTGCGGGAGGGGTTGGGGGAGGGTCTGAAATGGCGCGACGCTCGCTAACGCTCGCGCCCTCCCCTAGCCCCTTCCGCAAGCGGGAGGGGGAATCCAGAAATCCGGAGGATCATACAATGCCCCGCAATTACGACATCGCCGAACTCCGCCGCCTCGACATCGCACATCATCTACCTGCGCAGGCCGACTGGCAAGAGATTGAGGACTTAGGCGGCAGCCGCATCATTACCCATGCCGAGGGTTGCTATATCCATGATGGCGACGGCAACCGCATTCTCGATGGCATGGCCGGGCTATGGTGCGTCAATGTCGGCTATGGCCGCGATGAACTGGCCGAAGTCGCAAAAGAACAAATGCTTGAGCTGCCTTATTATAACAGCTTCTTCAAAACCGCGAACCCGCCCGCAGTGCTTCTCGCGGACAAGATTGCCAGCCTAACGGGGGGCCGCCTGCCCCATGTGTTCTTTAACTCATCGGGCAGCGAAGCCAATGACACCATCCTGCGCCTTGTCCGCCATTATTGGCAGGTAAAGGGCGAGCATAAGCGCACAATCTTCATCAGCCGCCACAATGCCTATCATGGCTCGACCGTCGCAGGCGTGTCGATGGGCGGCATGAAAGCCATGCACGGCCAAGGCTTCCCTGCCCCGGGCATCCTTCCGCTTGCCGGTATCGAGCATGTTCGCCAGCCCTATTGGTATAATGAAGGCCGCGATATGACGCCGGAGAATTTCGGCATGGCATGCGCCGAGGCCATCGAGTCCAAAATCCTGGAAGTCGGCCCGGAAAATGTCGCCGCCTTTATCGGTGAGCCTGTGCAAGGCGCTGGCGGCGTCATCATTCCGCCTGCCAATTACTGGCCGCAGGTGGAGGCAATCTGCCGCAAATATGGCATCTTGCTGATCTGCGACGAAGTGATTTGCGGTTTCGGCCGTACCGGCAATATGTGGGGTCATGAAACGATGGGCGTCAAGCCGGACATTATTGCCATGGCCAAAGGGCTGTCGTCTGGCTACCTCCCTATCTCTGCCGTCGCCGTCAGTGCCGACATCATCAAAGTCATGAAAACCGGCGGCGATTTTGTGCATGGCTATACCTATTCGGGTCATCCAGTCGCGTCTGCCGTAGCGCTCCGCAACATAGAGATTATGGAACGTGAGGGGCTTGTCGAAAAAGTCCGCAACGAAACCGGGCCTTATCTGGCCAAGGCACTGGCGACTTTGAACGACCATCCGTTGGTCGGCGAAGCGCGCAGCATCGGCTTGCTCGGCGCCGTCGAAATTGTCGCCGACAAGGACAGCGGCAGACGCTTTGGCGGGGCGGAGGGAACCGCAGGGCCGATGGTCCGCGATATCTGCATCAAGAACGGCCTTATGGTGCGCGGCATCCGCGACAGCATCGTCATGTGCCCGCCGCTGATCATTTCAACGGCGCAGATCGACAATCTGGTCGGCATCATCCGCAAATCGCTGGACGAAGCCGAGCCGAAATTGCGAGCCGTGGGTTAGTGACTTCACCTTCATCGCCCCGAACTTGATGCGGGGCTAGGCTTCACCTCAGCGGGAAAATAATCCCGAACCCCGCATCGAGTGCGGGGTAACGGGGCTTTAGCGGTTGGGAAACAGGTTCACGTTGTTCAACGCCGTGCGAGGAAAAATAAGAGCTGACATCACCGTTAGCCCGCCGTCGGCGAACAGTTCGACCGAACAGGCATCGATTGTGACTTCGATATCCCCCGGTTCGCCAAGTGCCGGGGCGATGGCGCGGATCGGGAATTTATCGCTGAAATCGATCAACCCTGATGCCCGCCGGTCTATATAGTAGCTTCGCCTCGCATGGTCATAGCCAACCAAAACTTGGTCGCCCTCGGCATTGCTTAATCGCAAATGCCGATCCAACAGGTCAGACGCGGCAAGCGTCAACCGGGCGCTGTACGGGACGTCCGCCGCGATTCGCTGTCGCAACCTCGCCTGCCCGGCAATTTCGACCAGCTCCAGCGCCCTAGGTAAGGTCATTGCGCTGCGCCACGGCGCAGTTGGGACCGCCTGCGCATAGGCCCAATTGCTCATCCAGCCGATCAACAAGGGATTGCCCGGCGCGTTATGGAACGTAACGCCCGCATAATTATCGGGGCCATAATCCAGCCAGCGGATGTCATCATGCTCTGGCACAAAGTGACGCCCGTCAAAATCCCCGACGACATAATGCGTGCCAGATCCGCCATTGGGACCGCCTGTATAAACGCTGACCAGTAGCACCCAGCGCAGCTTTCCGCCGACTTCAAAACGGACAAGATCGGGGCATTCAAGGACATTGCCCTCTGCCACCTCAAAGCTATTGAGCTCGTTGGTTGCCTCCCAATTAATCAGATCGGCAGAGGCAAAAAATAATATTCGGTCGCCAGCCGCCAGCACCATCACCCAGCGCTCCGTCGCTTCATGCCAAATCACTTTTGGATCGCGGAAATTTTTGATGCCCGGATTGGGGATAACGGGGTTGCCGGCATGTTTCTCCCAGCTTTGCCCTTTGTCCAGACTATAGGCGATACTCTGCGACTGATAGTCTAGCCGCTCGGCCTTCTCGCCTGCCATGTCATGGTGCGTGAAAAACGCAATCCACGGTGCAACGCCATCTTGGCCCAGCGCAGAGCAGTTGGCATGATCAATGACGATGCTGCCCGAAAATATCATCCCCCGTTCATCGGGATATAATGCAATGGACTGTTCGTCCCAATGGATCAAATCGCGGCTCGTCGCGTGGCCCCAGTGCATTGGCCCCCAGACGTTATCGTCCGGAAAATGCTGAAAAAACAGATGATAGACCCCATTATCATACACCAGCCCATTGGGATCATTCATCCAGCCGGTGGCGGGGCTGAAATGAACGGCTGGCCGATATTGCGGAGTCGGTTGCATGTGAGTTGTGTTTCCTGACGGTAAAGGGCGCAGGCCCTCTACCGCCATTGCAATCGTTTGCAAGCCTCGATTGCGCCTAAGGAACGATCAAATATTTTTCGCCTGTCCGCTTTGCGTTGTAGGAATGCAGGACTGCGGGCTCGACAGCCTCCGCCAGCGAAATGCGATGGCTGTAATGGCTTTTGAACGTAGTGGTAAGTTCTGCCGCCACCCGTGCCCGCATCCGCCCGACCACTTCTGCACCGGCCTTCGCCATGAAGGGCGTAAGCAGCCAGCCGCCCAGCCCCCATGTCAGGCCAAAGCTGCGGTTCAATATCGTCGGCCCCACATCCAGCGCGCCATAGATATAGACTTGTTTCATCTGGTCGGAGCCATAGCGGCTATAGGCTGTCATCCGGCGCACTGCGGCTGCCTCCATTGCGGCCAGCATCTGCCCGGCAATCTTGCCCCCGCCAATGGGATCAAAGCCAAGATAGGCCTCGGTTTGGTAGATTGCCTCGGTCAGCGCTTCTGCAAAACCCTCTGCACTCGAATCGAGCACGATTTCCGCGCCGATGCCTTTCAGCAAATCGACCTGGGCCTGGCTGCGCACGATGTTGACCAGCGGAATCCCGTCCGCCTTACAAATTTTGACCAGCATCTGGCCAAGGTTGGAGGCTGCGGCGGCATGAACAATGCCCTTATAGCCTTCCATCTTCATCGTTTCGGTAAAGCCCAGCGAGGTGAGCGGGTTGACGAAGCAGGACGCGCCATCCTCTGGCGCTGTGCCATCGGGCAGTGGCATACAGGCCATGGCCGCGAGGCAGCGATAATCGGCATAGATTTCGCCGCCGATCAACGCGACGGTTTTTCCGATCAGCGCCTGCGCCGCGTCCGATGCGCCAGCGGCAACCACAACGCCGCAACCTTCATTGCCAATGGGCAAGGCCTGCCCCACGCGCGATGCCATGAAACGCATTCCGGGTTCGGATACGTCCATGGCGACCCCCGGCCTGCCATCCCGCTCAATAGCCCGCGCGCTGGCCACATCGGCTGCGCCAACCATCAGTCCTAGATCTGACGGGTTAATCGGCGTTGCCAGCACCTTTACCAGCACTTCATGATCCTTGGGCTGCGGCATCGGCAGGTCGGCAAGATAGAGTTCCAGCGTGCCATCGGCCTTCACTTCGGTCAGCAGGGTCGTGTTGGTTGCGGGCAGGTCAGTCATCGTTCTCTCCTTTTTGGCAAGCCGATTGGCAGGATTCGGTTTTTGATCGCAACCGGTTATCGCCTGTCCGCACTAAAGGGAAGCGTCACCCTGACTTAAGCGCCAGCGCAATGGACACCACGGTCACCAGCGTGGCCAGGATGCTGATCCCGGTCCAGGGAACGAAACCAACCCTGTCGAGCCGTCTGCGCTTCGACCGCCGCCGATCAGCAACCATGCTCGCTGCTGTCAGCACTGCTGACCCTGCGGCAATGATTGTCCATGGATGAAAGGCCCAAAGCTGCAATAATTGATGCTGCATTGCCCGAACATGGCAACGCAGATTGCCCAGCACAAGGGCGGGTGCAAGACTTGCGCGATGCGTCGATACGCCTATGGCAAAGTCTCCATGCCATTTCCCGCTGAACAGCCCCAGCCTGCGCCCGCAACCCCGCCTCAGGCAAAACCAATGCTGGGCATCGTTTTACGCCTGTGCGCTGTGATTGTGATCGGCGTCATGTTCCTGCTCGTCAAGATGGCGGGCAATCGCGGCGTCCATGTGGGCGAGAGCCTGTTTTGGCGGCAATTGGCCGGATTGCCTGTTGCCATATTCTGGCTTTGGTGGACCAATGACCTGCACACGATACGAACCGCGCGCCCAGGGGCACATGCGCTGCGGATGGTCTTGGGCATTGCAGCCATGGGACTGAACTTTACCTCAATGGTGCTGCTTCCCATGGCCGCGGCAACCACACTTGGCTTTGCAACGCAGATATTTGCCACCATTCTTGCCGCGCTGTTGCTGGCTGAGCCGACAGGGCGATATCGCTGGGGAGCCGTTGTCTTGGGATTTGTCGGCATATTGGTGGCGCTGCGCCCTGGTCAGGATGCGATCAGCGGCACAGGCGCGGTTGTCGCGCTTTTGGGCGCTCTGTTCACCGGGTGCACTGTCATTCAACTGCGACGCCTAACCCGCACCGAAACGCCCGGCAGCATCGTGTTCTGGTTCAGCCTAACATCGATCCTGCCGCTGGGTATCGCTTTATTGTTTGTCGGCAAGGCACATGATCCCGAAACATGGGCGATCATCGCGGGGCTAAGCCTTGCCGGAGCAATAGGGCAGATATTGCTGACTGCCTCCCTGCGTTATGCGTCGGTGGCGACCATCATGACCATCGATTACAGTGCGCTCATTTGGTCAGCATTACTGGGCTATGCGATATTTGCAGAGGTGCCCGGCCACAGTGTCTGGCAGGGCGCGCCTATGATTGTCGCTGCAGGACTGATCATTGCGTGGCGAGAACAATATCTGGCGATGCAGCGCGCAGTTAAAGCGGAACAATCGTCCGCCGATTGAGATGCACTGGTATCTGGTCACGCACCGCCGCGACACGGGAAAGGTTAATATCCGCAAAGCCCAACCCTTCGCCCTGCCCCATATCAAGCAGCACTTCCCCCCAAGGGTCAACCACAAGCGAGTGACCATAAGTATCGCGGCCATCGGCATGGCGTCCGCATTGGGCCGGGGCGATCACAAAGGCGGCCGCTTCAATGGCGCGTGCACGCAGCAATATATGCCAATGCGCTTTGCCAGTTGGCACCGTAAATGCCGCCGGAACAGTCATCAGCAAGGCGCCTGCCTTAGCCATGCTGCTGTAAAGATCGGGAAAACGCAGATCATAACAGATGGAAAGTCCCATCAACCCGATCGGCGTCTCTACGACGCAAGGGCTATCACCGCTCCGATAGACAGATGATTCGCGCCAGCTTTCGCCGGTCGTAAGATCGACATCGAACAAATGGATCTTGTCATAGCGCGCACGGATACTCCCCGACGCGTCAAACAGGATTGACCGGTTGGCATAATGACCATTGGCTGTTTCATGCTGGACCGGGAGGGAGCCAATATGGACCCATATGCCAGCATTGGCAGCAGCAGCACCGATGCGCGCAAGCCATGAATTATCAGTCTCCGGCCGGATCGACTGTGCCGCCCGGCTTCGGTTGCGGTCAAGCAACAGGCTCATTTCCGGGGCAAAATACATCGCAGCCCCCGATGCGGCAGCCGATTTGATACCGTCCAGCATGACGGCGCAATTGGATTCGGCATCAATGCCGCTACACATCTGGTGGAGCGCAATTTTCATAAAGGTATTCCTCAGCTTAGCCCAAGCTGACATTATGATCGACTCTAATGTCTGGCTGTCTGGCTCTCCGGCCCTGAATGCAGGTTCGGTTTCGATTATGACATTTTTGCGACATTAGGACACTGAATATTACAAGATTTTTGAATCCACGCTTGCGTTGTCGCGCTCATTGTGCCATTGGCCCGGCGGTGTGTTTGAAACCACATACAAAAAAGGAGCCAAAAAATGCGTTTCGGTAAAGTTTCGCTCGCTGCGATCGCAGCTGCGTCGCTGATCAGCGCCCCGGTTGTTGCCAATACGGCTAACGCTTCGAAAGCGAAGCGCGTGTCGGCGACGAAGGAAGAAAGCAAGCTCGGTGGTGGCAGCGGCGTTATCGTTGCTGTTGTCGCGGCTGCTGCTGTTATCGCTGGCATCGTGATTGCCGCTGGCAATGACGACGACGCGCCCACCAGCCCCTGATCGCTGGTAGCACGATATAGAGAAAAGGCGGCTTTCGAGCCGCCTTTTTTTTTGGCTTGCCCTTGCCTTTCCATGGGAATGTGGCAAGTTGCGCCCGGACCCAAAAACAGAGTCGCTAAAAAGAAACGGGTTCACCTCACGTCTAATCGTTGAAGGGAGACAAAAATGCGTTTCGGTAAACAGATATTGGCGGCTGCTTCCGCCTTGGCCTTGGTCGCGGCTCCGGCAGTGGCGCAGGCAGCACAGAGCAAGGCAAAGCCCGCATCAACATCGGTCAAGCGCGTTGGCCAGGCCGTAAAGCAGGAAAACAAGCTTGGCGGTGGCAATGGCACAATCGTTGCCGTGGTCGCGGCGGCAGCGGTCATCCTTGGTGTCGTCCTGCTTTCAGACGATTCCGACAGCCCTTAAGCGCTGGACGCGATGCTGTTGTAAAAAGGCGGCCATTGGTCGCCTTTTTCATTTTCCTAAAGCACGCACGATTGGCAATGGCACGGCCATTAACGCGATTGAGAGCATTAGCTGCCAGAACGACATCATGACCAAAAGCCATAACGTCCTTGTCACCGGCGGTGCCGGTTATATCGGCAGCCATGCTGTCCTCGCACTGAAAGATGCTGGCCACAGCCCGATTGTTATCGACAACCTGACCACGGGTTTCCGCTGGGCCATTCCCGATGACGTGCCCTTTTACGAAGGCGATATCGCCGATTCCAATCTGGTGGCAAAGATCATCGCCGAACAGGGCGTCGAGGCGATCATGCACTTTGCAGGGTCGATCATCGTGCCTGAGTCGGTTGAAAATCCCCTGAAATATTATCGCAACAACACCGCGAACAGCCGCAGCCTGATTGAGTCGGCTGTGACTGGCGGCGTGCAGCATTTCATCTTCTCCTCCACCGCCGCCACTTATGGCATTCCAGAAAGCAGCCCGGTGCGCGAGGATATGGCGACGCTGCCGATCAATCCCTATGGCCTGTCAAAGCTGATGACCGAATATATGCTGCGCGATGTGGCAGCCGCGCATGATTTCAACTATTGCGCGCTGCGCTATTTCAACGTCGCGGGCGCAGACCCGGAAGGGCGCACCGGGCAATCGACCGCAGGTGCCACGCATCTTATCAAAGTCGCGGTTGAGGCCGCACTGGGCAAACGCGGCCATGTCAGCATTTTCGGAACCGACTATGCGACCGATGACGGGACAGGCGTGCGCGACTATATCCATGTCAGCGATCTTGCCGCCGCGCATGTCATTGCGCTTGAAAATCTCTTCGCCGATCCGAAACAAAGCCATGTGCTCAACTGCGGCTATGGCCATGGCTATTCGGTGCTTCAGGTACTTGATGCCGTTGACCGGGTAACAAATTTGACGATCGAACGCGTCGTCGAAGGCCGCCGCGCGGGCGATCCCGATGCGCTGATTTCGGACAATCGGGCCATTAAGGACCGCTTTGGCTGGCAGCCGCGTTTCGATGACCTTGACACGATCGTAAGTCACGCGCTGCAATGGGAACGAAAATTGACGGCGCACTCATAAGGCCAGAGCGCGCCCGACTATTGACAGCAGCGCCCAAAGCGCGACATGCCCCAACCAGATTTAATATAGGGGGACCACCCGCAATGGATGGCGGTGAGTTGCGTATCCAGCCCGTTGGCACAAAGGCTGCGACCGAGTCGTTTATCGACCTGCCCTTTCGGCTTTATGCCAATGATCCAAACTGGGTTCCGCCGCTGAAGGATGAAATCAGGGGTCTGGTAACGCCAGGAAAGAACCCGTGGTTCGACCATGGCGAAGCGCAACTGTTTCTTGCCCGGCGTGCTGGACGGGTTGTTGGTCGCATATCGGCGCATATTGACCACATCGCCCTCACCCAGCCGCCCGAACAGGGCATGGGTCCGGGAACCGGTTTTTGGGGTTTGCTTGAGGCAGAGGACGAAATAGTGGCTCATGGCCTGATTGCGCAGGCCGAGGCATGGTTGCGGGCACAGAAAATGACGCGGGTGCTTGGCCCGGTCAGTCTTGCCATGTGGGATGAACCCGGACTTTTGGTGCAGGGCCATGATCACCCGCCCACTGTGATGATGGGGCATAATAACCCCGCCTATGAAGCGTGGATCGAAAGTGCAGGCTATGCAGGCGTGCAGGATCTGTACACCTATGACTTGCCTATTCAGGCCGGCTTTCCGGAATTGACCAACCGCATTGTTGCCATGGGCGAAAAAAGCGGACGGATAAAAATCCGCAAGGTGAACAAGAAGAAATTCGACGCCGAAGCAGCACTGATCCTCGGCATATTGAACGACGCATGGAGCGACAATTGGGGCTTTGTTCCGTTTACCGATGCCGAGGTCGCCTATGCGGGCAAAAAGCTGAAGCCCATTGTCTATGAAGATTTGATCCGCATTGCCGAAATTGATGGCGAGCCAGTCGCTTTCATGATGACGCTGCCGGACCTGAATGAAAAGCTGAAGGATTTTGGCGGTTCGCTATTCCCGTTCAATTGGGCAAAGCTGCTGTGGTGGCTGCGTAAACCGAAAGTCCGGACAATGCGCGTGCCATTGATGGGCGTCGTCAAAAAATTGCAGGCCAGCCGCCTTGCCAGCCAGCTGGCATTCATGCTGGTCGAGTATATCCGGCGCGACGCCGTCACACGCTATGGCGCAACGCGCGGTGAATTTGGCTGGGTGCTTGCATCCAATGGCCCAATGCGTTCGGTCGGCGAAGCGGTGGGCGGCACAGTGAACAAAATATACCGGATTTATCACAAGGCCTTATAGGCAAAAGCCGGTCTAGCGCAGGCTAAGGCCAGGCCCCAGAGGCAACTTCACTGTGGATGTACGAATGCCTTCCTCCATGCCTCCTGTGAAGGCCGTGCTTGGCCCCACCAATACTGGCAAGACACATTTGGCGGTCGAGCGTCTTTGCGCCCATAGCAGCGGCGTCATGGGCTTTCCCCTTCGCCTGTTGGCGCGCGAAATTTACGACCGCGTTGTGGCCATCAAGGGGCCCGGCGCAGTGGCCTTGATCACAGGCGAAGAACGGATCGAGCCGCCCGGCGCTCGCTGGTATCTGTGCACGGCAGAATCGATGCCTGTCGAAAGGGAGTTTGCCTTTGCGGCAATCGACGAGGCACAATTAGGCATTGATCCCGAACGCGGCCACATTTTCACTGATCGTATACTGAATGTTCGCGGGCGTGACGAGACGATGATACTGGGATCAGAAAGCCTTCGCCCGATGATCCGCGCCCTGATCCCCGAAGCCGAGATTATTTCGCGTCCGCGCTTCTCGACGCTAAGCTATGGTGGGGCAAAGAAACTGTCCCGCCTGCCTGCACGCAGCGCCATTGTCGCCTTTTCCGTCGAGCAGGTTTATGCGGTTGCAGAGTTGCTGCGCCGTTTACGCGGCGGCGCTGCGATTGTGATGGGTGCATTGTCCCCACGCACCCGCAACGCCCAAGTCGCCATGTTCCAATCGGGCGAAGTTGACTATTTGGTTGCAACCGACGCCATCGGAATGGGCCTTAACCTTGACGTACAACATGTTGCCTTTGCTGGGCTTTCCAAATTTGATGGCCATCGCACCCGGCGACTGACCATTGCCGAGATGGCGCAGATCGCTGGCCGAGCGGGACGACATCAGCGCGATGGCAGTTTTGGTACATTGGCGGGCGAAGCCGGGGAGATGACGCCGGAAGAACTGATGGCAATCGAGGAGCATCGCTTTCCCGACCTTGACTGGCTCTATTGGCGTGATGCCCGGCCGCGCACCGGCACGCTTGCGACGTTGATCGCGGACCTTGAGGCGCGTCCGCACGGGCCGCCCTTACGGGCAGCGCCGGAGGCGATTGACCTTGCAGTTTTAAAGCGCCTCGCCGAGATGCCCGGCATCGCGCAGCGCCTGTCTGGCCCGGCCTCCGTTGCGCGGCTGTGGGAAGTTGCCAGCCTGCCCGATTTCCGCGCCATGGGGGAGGAACATCACAGTCGCTTCGTTGCGTCCCTCTGGCAGCATATGGCCGATGGCGGGCCATTGCCGCACAACTATGTTGCCGCCGAGATTGCGCGGCTGGACAGCATTCAGGGCGACATTGAGACGCTGTCGGCACGCATCGCTGCCGTGCGAACTTGGACCTATATTGCCCACCGCCCGGATTGGGTCGCCGATCCTGCCGCGATGACAACACGCACCCGCGCGCTTGAGGAAAAATTGTCCGATGCCCTGCATCAGGCGCTGCGTCAGCGCTTTGTTGACCGGCGAACGTCGCTGTTGCTGAAAAAGACGGTCAGCTCCGTCTCGGACCTGCCCGTGCAGGTTGATGCTGACAAAAATGTCACGGTTGACGGCGAAAAAATTGGCACGCTTGACGGATTTCAATTCCATCCCGATGCGAATGCGCGGGCCGGTGAGCGAAAGCTGTTGCTGGCAGCGGCAGAGCGGCATCTGGCCGCACATCTGAAAAACAAGGCGAGGGCGTTGGTAATGGCCGAAGAGCAGGAGTTCAGTCTGGAGCGGGATGGCGAAGGGCGACCGGCGTTATTCTGGAATGACTCAATATTGGGCCATCTGACAAAAGGCCGGACCTTGCTGCAACCCGCGTTCAGGCCGGTGCGCGCCGTTGCCGGTTTGGATGGTGCTGATTTGAAAGCCATTACCGAACGCGCCGAAGGCTGGGTGCAAGTGCAACTGGAAAAGCATATGGGCGGCCTGCTGGCACTTAACCAGCTTGCCACTGATCCCGCCACCGATGCGACAGTGCGGGCGCTTGCTGCGCAGCTTGCCGATGCAGGAGGGATTGCGGGACGGACCTATTTGGCCAACACGCTTACCGCATTGCCAAAGGAAGCACGGGGCGCTGCGCGCAAGGCAGGGATTATTTTCGGCACGCTGGATATTTATCATCACGCTGTCCTGAAACCCGCAGCAGCAAAATGGCGGGCAGCGCTTTTTTCCGCAGCGCGCGAAAAGCCCATGCCCATGCTTCCCCCCGAAAGCGCAGTCCACCTGAAATCATGGGATTTTGCCTCCATCGCTGATTGCCGCAATGCGGGCTATCGCAAGGCCGGTGACGAATATGTCCGCATCGACCTTGCCGAACGGGTGATCAAAAAGGCGCATGAAGCGCGCGGCAATGCCCTTATATTCGGGATGGACATGGCCTTTGCCACTTCTTTGGGCCTTAGCGAGAGCGGACTGAACGCACTGATGCGCGATGCGGGCTTCAGGCGTGCGGAGGCGAACGATAGGGCTGAGGCTGACACAGTGGTTGCTGACAATCCTGCCCCAAATGAGGGAACCGAAGGCATGGCAGAGCCGCAGTCGGACGAGAGCGAAGCGTTGGCAGCAGGGCTGACCGAGGATGTCTTGACCCCGGACGCGCAGGAATCGCCCTCGGCAGACGCGACCCCTCCTCCTCCCCCTGAGGATGTGGCGGCCGCCGCACCTTCGCTGCAACCAGTGAACTCGACCCATTGGCGCTGGGTCGGTTTGCGCAAGGCAAAGCCGCCGCATCAGCACCCTACAAGGCCCAAGGCAAAGGGCAAGCCAAAGGCGGACCGCCAGCCAAAGCCTGCCTCTGTCAGGACGTCCACAAAGGAAACCGCACCCTCTGCCCTTGCCCTGCAACTGGCGGCACTTAAGGAAAAGATGGGCGGTTGACCTCGCTGCGGATTGACAAGCTGCTCTGGCATATGCGCTTTACAAAATCGCGCAGCATGGCGCAGACTTTAATTGCAACAGGGCATGTGCGCCTGAATGGGATGCGCGTGGAAAAGGCCAGCGTGGACGTGAAAGCAGGCGACGTGCTTACCCTACCAAAGGGCGATGGCGCGATTGCAATACGCATCCTTGCCATTCCGCCGCGCCGCGGCCCCGCGTCAGAGGCGCAGTCCTGCTACACCATTATTTGATGCTACGGAAAATTTCCCCCGTTGACTTGGAAGGCAAAGGCACAATAGGCGTTGCAACAGTAAGAAACCGTTCAGGGGAGTGAATGACCAATGACCTATGTTGTGACCGATGCCTGCATCCGCTGCAAATATATGGACTGCGTCGAGGTCTGCCCCGTGGACTGCTTTTATGAAGGCGAGAATATGCTCGTCATCAACCCCAATGAGTGCATTGATTGCGGCGTGTGCGAACCTGAATGCCCCGCCGAGGCTATTCTGCCCGACACCGAAAGCGGGCTGGAGCAATGGCTGGAGCTAAACGCCACCTATAGCGCCGAATGGCCGAACATCACGACCAGCCGCGAACCTCCCGCCGATGCGGATGAACATAAGGGCGAAGAAGGCAAGTTCGACAAATATTTCAGCGCGGAGCCCGGTCAGGGAGACTGATCGCAATGCGGTTGCAGCCGGTAATGGGCGCGATCGTTGCTGCCGCGATACTGGTTACTCCTGCTTTGGCAAAGAAGCCCTCTCCGCAGGACGAGGCGCTCGTCCGTGCCATGATCGAGCGGGTATATACGCCCTATACAAGCCCCATGCCGGAAGCCCCGGATGATGGCAGCTATGCTCCGGAAAACAATCCTGGTGCAGCGCTCGACGGGTATGAGCTGCCTTATACTGCATCGCTTGGTGCCCTTGTGACGCAATGGGGCGCGCTGATGCGGTCGAGCAATCAACTTTACAAGCTCAACGGCTTTGATTGGTATTGCCAATGTCAGGACAATGACAACAGCACAGCCAAGCTGGTCAGCCAGAGTTTCGCGTTGAAGGGCAAAAGTCAGATGGCTGTTACCGTGCTCTATTCGCCCGGCACAGTCGATGGAAAAGACAGCGGCGCACCGCTTGTGTTTGTCTTCAAGCAGGAAGATGGGGCTTGGAAGCTGGATGACCTAAAATTCCACCGCTTCACGACGCTGCGCAAGGGGCTGGCTTCAGACATCAGGCAAGCTACCAAAGACCTGAAGACAGCGGATTTTTAGACGGATTGAAGGCGGTTTTCTCCCTTAAAGGCCTCTACCAAGCCCTTTCCGTCGCCTCGCATTTGATGCGGGGCTTGGCTTTTGAACGCAACGTCCGAAATTGAACCTAACCCTGTATCAAGCACGGGGTGACGCAGGTTTGTGCTTTCAAGTTTGTTATCCGGTCACGGAGCAGCTACCGTCCACGTAATTGCCTGAATCTGCGCCTTCTCAAACGGCGCGAGCAATATGTTGCCGCTCACCTTGCCATTCGAACAGGTCCAGCTGAATCGGCCAGACAATTTGCCCGATGGCACAATCGCCGTGCTGGTGTCGCATTGTCCGGCCTTGGTCTTATACTCGGCAAGCTGCTTCGCCCAATTCTCAACGCTGCGGTCCATCAGGAAGTTCATCGCCAGGCGGGACTGCACACCGGCAACGCTGCCGTCACGCCATATCGTTTTGGCCGCATCATAGGCATCGGCGAGTTGCGGCGATGTCTGCATGACCCGGGCGGGCGCATATTGACCAGTGAATAAAGAGGTTGCGGCATCCCATACGGGCGCAGACGGGCCTGCATAGGTGCGGTTGCTCAGCGCAAAAACGCCGATGCCAAGATCGGGGATAAGCAGCATATGGCTGCCATAGCCCGGAAAGCCGCCACCGTGGAACAACACCGGGCCAAGGACGCAATCATCGGCCGCAACCAGCCCGGCTGCATAGACGCCGCTGATCCGGCAATTTGCGCCTTCCTTGCCGGGGCGGGTGCGCCGATGCGTCAGGCCGCCGCCATATTGCATGGCGCGGATGGTTTGCCTTTCTTTCGCATCGCCCTCCGCAGCGGGCCAAGCTGACAGCAGAAAAGCGACCCATTTCGCATAATCATTCGCCGTCGTTGTGATCCCGCCCATTGCGCCAAATGCGCCATGCTTCATTGTCGGCTCCTCCGCCCACGCGCCATTTTCCCAGCGATAGCCAATCGCCCGCGTCGCCAGCGGCACGTCGTTCACCTCATAGGTCGTGGATTTCATACCCCGCGGTATAAAAACCGAATTCTCGACATATGAGGCATAGTCGGTGCGGGACACATTGCTGATGATGCGGCCAAGCATGGCAAAGCCCATATTCGAATATTCATAGCGGACGTCGCGTGGCATGTTGCGCGGAACGCCTGCCTTCAGCAATTTGGTAAACTCCGCCTCTGGCATCACTTGCTGCCGGTCACCCCACGGATCATCGGTGACCATGCCAGTCGTATGGAACAGCAGGTCTGCGACGGTAATGTCGCCTGCCCAGCTCTTGATTTCGGGGATATGCTTCACGGCCCGGTCATCGAGTCGCAGCTTGCCCTCGTCGCGCAGTTTCAGAATGGCATAGCCAGTGAATGCCTTGCTCATTGATGCAATGCGGAATCCCGTTTCCGCAGTAACGGGGCGTTTGGCCTCGCCCAGATCCTGAACGCCCATGGCCTTCACATGCACCAGCCTGCCATCCATCACCACGCCCCAGACCAGGCCAGGAACATTATTGTCCGCCATCCATTTGGCGAATGCCTCATCCTGCGTTTGCAGCGTTGAGGATAAGGGCGGCGCAATTGTCGTCTGCGCATGAAGCGATGGTGTAATGACAGTGCTGGCAAGCAGCAATGCGGCGAGAGTGGCGGCTTTGATGGTCATAAGGGCCACGATAATCAGGCGTCGCGGCAACGCAAGTGCCTTAAAGATTGCGCCCTGCCCTGCCCGCCAGCTCGACGATATACTGCCAAGCGATGCGCCCTGATCGACCGCCGCGCCCATGCGCAAAGGTCAGCGCATCGCTTTCCTCCCAATGCAGGCCATAATGTGCAGCATAGGCCGAAACCATCGCCAGAAAGGCGGGCTGGTCAGGATATTGGAAACCCAGTTTCAACCCGAAGCGGTCGGCCAGCGCCAACCGGTCATCGGCAACGTCGCGCGCATTGACAGCCACATCTTCATCGACCTGATTACGCTCGACAATGTTGCGGCGGTTGGAGGTGACATAAAGCCTGACATTGGCAGGTCGCGCCTCCGCTCCGCCCTCCAGCATGGACCGCAAGCGCCGCGGCCCGGCCTCGTCACCGTCAAACGCCATGTCGTCGATAAACAGGATGAAACGGCGATCCGATTTCCCGAGCAGGTTGAACAGGGCTGGCAGGCTGCCAAGCAAATCCGCTGTCGTTTCAACCAGCGCAAGCGGCAGGCCATTGGCTTGCAACGCCGCGATGACCGACTTGACCAAAGCCGACTTCCCCATCCCGCGTGCGCCCCACAGCAACACATCATGCGCGGCATGGCCCAAGGCGTGGCGGTTGCTGTTGGTCAGAATATCGGCCTTTTGCCGGTCCACGCCAACGATCAGGCTGGGCGGGAGCGGTGCAAAGCGCGCCACGGAATGCAAAGTTTTGCCGTCCCAATGATAAGCTGGGTGCGCGGCTAGATCAGCAGGCTCGGCATCGGGCGGCGCGAGCCGTTCAAGCGCGTCAGCAATGCGCGACAATAGAATGTCATTCTTGTTCATTGTGCCAGACATATCCAGTGGCAACAGGGGTAAATGAGACGGGAGGAGGAGAGACGCCGGCTTGCGCCCTGCGCTCCTTCTCTCCTTGTGTCGTCTCATTTACAAATTTTCTCACGCAGCCAACCCTTCCGCATCCAGCGCATAGAGCAAAGCCGCCCCCGCCATCGCACTGCCCGCCAATGCCAGCGCCTCGGGCACCATCACGTCGAGATAATAGCGGCAGGCCACAGCTTTCGCCTTTAAAAATGGCGTATCGCCCCCTTCTGCCGCGCGTAGCTGTTTGGCCATCAACCAGCCGCTGGTCGCAACCGCCATCATGGTCATATAGGGATAGCTGCCCGTCAGTCGGTCATCGACCGATGCACCAAGCATATATTCGGTCACTTCGCCACATGCTCCGGCCAGTGCCTTTAGCCCCGCATGGTCACCTGCCTCAGCACCGATCCGCGCGACGAGGTCGCGCACCGCGTCACCGCCGCGCATCCCCAGCTTTCGCCCGACAAGGTCCGCCGCCTGAATGCCATTGGTGCCTTCATATATTTGCGCAATGCGGGCATCGCGGTAGAATTGCGCCGCGCCGGTCTCCTCGACATAGCCCATGCCGCCATGCACCTGAATGCCCAAGGAGGCGATATGTTCGCCCATGTCGGTGCCATAGGCCTTGGCAAGCGGGGTCAGCAGGTCAACCATTTCCTGCGCGCCATCCAGATCCAGCGTCGCCCGGTCTACCTGCCCTGCCGCATAATAGGACAAGGCACGGATAGCCTGTGTCCCCGCCTTCATGCGCAAGAGCATCCGGCGCACATCGGGATGCTCGATAATGGCAACCGGATCGCGCGATGGCCCACCGGCGCGCGCCGACTGAACCCGCTCGCGCGCGAACCAGAGAGCCTTTTGCGTTGCACCCTCGGCAATCTGCACACCCTGCAATCCCACGTTGAGCCGCGCATTGTTCATCATCGTAAACATCGCGCGCATCCCGCCAAATTCGGGGCCAATCAGTTCGCCGATGCAATCGCCCTTCTCGCCATAGGCAAGCACGCAGGTGGGCGAGGCATTGATACCCATTTTGTGCTCAATCGAAACGGTTTCGATATCCTGCTCTTCGCCCGGCGTGCCATCAGCATTGAGCCGATATTTGGGAACAAGAAAAAGCGAGATGCCCTTGGTTCCTTCCGGGGCGCCGGGCGTGCGGGCCAGCACCAGATGGACGATATTGTCCGCCATGTCATGATCGCCAAAGCTGATGTAGATTTTCTGGCCCCTGATCTGGAACGTGCCGTCGCCACAAGGTGTCGCGGTTGCCTTCAATGCGCCGACATCGCTTCCCGCCTGCGGCTCGGTCAGGTTCATTGTGCCGGTCCATTCGCCGCTGGCCAATTTGGGCAAATACAGCGCCTGCTGCTCAGGTGAGCCATGATGGTGCAGCGCCTCAACTGCGCCCAGCGTCAATAACGGGCATAGCGCGAACGCCATATTGGCAGCGCCCAACGAATCCAGCGCAACGGTCGCAAGACTATAGGGCAGCCCTTGCCCGCCATGGTCGGAAGGCGCGTTGATGCTGCCCCAACCATTTTCAACAAAGGCCTGATAGGCGGCGCGATACCCATCGGGCATGACCACCCGGCCATCGATCAGCCGCGCACCCACAGTATCGCCTACCCGGTTCAGCGGCGCAAATTGTTCGGCGGCGAATTCGCCCAGACCCTCAACAATGGCACGCACCATATCAGGCGAGGCGTCGGCAAAGCGATCATGCGCGGCAAGCTCGTTTATGCCTGTGACATGGTCCAGGACGAAAAGTTGTTCGGTGACGGGTGCAGTGAAGGTCATCTTTGGGCCTGTTATTGGAATCGCGCTGCGCCTATAGCGCGGGACGATGACAGGCTCAAATCCGCAAGGGAATCGCCAGATAATTCCGGCTGACGCACTGGGCGTGGCCGAGGCAGCAACCCGGTTGCGCGATGGCGGGATTGCCGCGATCCCGACCGAGACTGTTTATGGCCTCGCCGCCGATGCCAGCAACGCCAAAGCCGTTGCCAAAATCTACGCGGCCAAGGGACGGCCTGATTTCAACCCGTTGATCGTGCACGTCTCCGGACTTGAAGACGCAGAGGCTATCGCGCGCTTTGATGCACGGGCCCGCCTGTTGGCACAGCAATTCTGGCCCGGCCCGCTGACCATGGTATTGCCCATGCAGGATGGCGCACCTGTGGCATCTGCGGTCACTGCCGGCCTGCCGACCATCGCGCTGCGTTGCCCCGCCCATCCCGTGATGCGGGCAGTGCTGCTGGCCAGTGGGCTGCGCGTGGCCGCCCCGTCAGCGAACCGGTCCGGCACAATCAGCCCGACCAGAGCGGAGCATGTCGCGGCGAGCATGGGTGAGGCTGTGCCAATCATATTGGATGCTGGCCCATGCCGGGCGGGTCTGGAATCGACGATTGTGGCCCTGCGCGATCACGGCTGGCAGATTTTACGACCCGGCCCGATTACGCTTGCCGCGTTGCAGGCAGCGCTCGACACACCGCCGACCCCGATCGACGATCAAAAGATTGAGGCACCGGGCCAGCTTGCCAGCCATTATGCCCCGGCCAAAAAACTGCGGCTTAATGTCGTGCTGGCAGCTCCCGATGAATGGCATATCGGTTTTGGCAGTGTCGACGGCAATGACAACCTGTCTGCAAATGGCGACCTTGCCGAGGCAGCCGCCCGGCTGTTTGATGCATTGCACCGCGCCGATGCCAGCGACCGGGTGGCCATTGCAGTTGCCCCGATCCCCATGGAAGGCATCGGCGAAGCCATTAATGACCGGCTGTTGCGGGCTGCCGCATGAAGTGGCTGATTGCATTCATTCTGGGACTGTGCGCCACATCGCTCACCGCTGCCCCATCGGCATCGGATATCGAGGCGTACAGGCAGCTTGCCGCAATGGACAAGCGTGTGGCCAGCATTGGCTATCGCCTAGCGTCGGCCAATGCGCCATTTTGCGCCCGCAAGGAGCGCAATCCGGGTTGGGTGTTGCACAGTTATCGCCAATATCCTGACCGGGATCTTGCCCGGGCAGCCTTTGATTTCCCCACACCGGTCGCGATTGCCGCAATCGTCGACAATGGCCCCGCTGCATTGGCAGGGCTGCGCGATGGCTATGGCCTGAAAGACATGGACGGCGGCATATGGTTTGGCGGCGAACGGCAAGACCATGTTGCCAGCGTCGAACTGATCGAAACAATCGGCAAAAGACTAGACGCATTATTTGCAGCACCCGGCAGTGTCATGCTGACATTTTCCATCGCTGGGACCGACGAATTGAAAACGGTACAAATCGATCCGCCCGCCATTTGCGCCTCCCGCTTTTTTGTCGATACCAAAGACGCTGTTGACGCCGGGGCCGACGGCGCGCGAGTGCGGCTTACCACGGGGTTACTGGCCTTCACTCCCAATGATGATGAACTGGCCGCTGTGATCGCCCATGAACTGGCGCACAATCTGCTTGGTCACCGCGCCCGGCTTGATGCCATCAAAAAGGGCAAGACAAAGGCTACTTACCTGACCGAGATGGAGGCCGACCGGCTTTCTGTCTGGCTGATGGCCAATGCGGGCTATGACAGCGCCGCGGCGTTGACCTTTGCTGAGCGGTTTGGTCGCAAATATGGCCTTGGCATTTTTTCGGCCGCCACACACCCGCGTTGGAAAAAGCGTGTGGCAATCATGCGCGAGGAACTGGACAGAATCGCCAACACGCCGACAGCCGACGGCCTGCGCGCACCGCCCCTGCTGATGCCAGAGTCATGAGCTAGGCAATCCACAATAAAATACGTTGCGAAATGCAATCGGTGGTTTCCTTGGCGCAGCGATTGCCGTATCGGATGACCAAGCGAGGGGAGTTTTACTTGCGATATTGGGTCGGATTCACAATTTTGGCGGCGGCAACTCTGTCGGCCTGCAGCAATGGCGACAGCAAAAAGGCTGCGCCTCCTGAGGACATATTCCCGGTACAGACAGTGATAGTCCAGCCCGGCAACCTGATGCGCACCCTGAACGCAATCGGGACTGTCCGCTATCGGCGCGAAACGCCGCTGGGCTTTACCAGCAACGGCAAAGTCGCCACGGTCAGGTTTAACGAGGGCGATTTTGTAAAGCGCGGCGCGCTGATTGCTGCGCTGGACACCACAGTCGTGGGAGCCGATCAAAATGTCGCCGACGCAGAGCGGGCGCGCGCGCAGGCCGATTTTGACCGGATTGCGGAACTTTACAAAGAAGGCTGGGTCACCAAAGCCCGCTATGAGGCAGCAGAAGCAGCGGCTAAGGCGGCCTCCGCCCGCGTGTCGCAGGCCCGTTTTGCAACAGGCACAGCGCAACTCTATGCCCCTGCCAGCGGCGTTATCCTCTCGCGCGTCGTTGAACCCGGGCAGGTGGTCGCAGCCGGCACGCCAGCAGTCATATTGGGACAGGCTGACCAGGGTTTTGTCTTTCGCGTGCCGGTCATTGATCGTGATGCCGCACAGCTTCGCGTTGGCATGAGCGCGGAGATATCGCTTGATGCCCTGGGCGGCGCTCCCTTTACGGCCACCATCAGTGAGATTGAAGGACAGGCCAATGCAGCGACCGGGGCCTTCACTGTACTTTTCGCCATTCCCGCGCAGGCCAGAATTCGCGCCGGACAGATTGGCACGGCAAAAATCAATTTGCCCGCCGCCCAGGACGGAGCGCTCCAAATTCCAGCCAGCGCATTGTTCAGCGTGCGCACCGGAGAGGGGATTGTCTATATCGTCGATGGGAAAGACCGGGTGGAGGCACGCAGCGTTGTTATCGAGCGCGTGGCGGACGATTTTGTTATCGTTCGCGGCGGCTTGCAACAAGGTGAGCGGATTGTCGTGTCGGGCGGCGAAAAGCTGCGCGTTGGCGCGAAAGTCCGGCCCACTGCGGTGACCCGCTAAGCCGCCCGGGCCGCTCCGCCAATGGACTTTACCGAACTTGCAATCCGGCGCTGGCAACTCACGCTTGTGTTGTTTGCCCTGTTGGCAGCGCTGGGCTATTCGGCGCTGAATTCCATTCCGCGCGCGGTCGACCCGCATTTCCCATCCCCTGTGGTCTCCATTTTGGCGTTGCAGCCCGGCGCCGATGCGTCGGAGATGGAACAGACAATCGCCAAACCCATTGAGGAAATTGTTCAGGGGCTGGAGGACGTCAAAGAGGTCGCATCTACCAGCGTCGACGGCAGCACGGTGATTCGCGCCGAATTTGACTGGTCGGGTGATACGGAACGCTATTTCAACGATACGGTGCGCGAAGTGACCGCCATTCGTGGACGGCTTCCCGCTGAACTAGCGCTGCTGGAATTCAAGAAAATCCGCACGACAAATGCCTCAGTGCTGCAATTTGCGCTGGTCAGTGAGACTGCAAGTTGGCGGCGTCTCGAAAAATATAGCCTCGACATCAGCGAGGCCCTTTCGCGCTATGCCGCGGTGCGCGAGGCGGAGGTCTATGGCCTTGCCCAACCAGAGGTGACCGTTGCCATTAATGCTGCGCGCCTTGCCGAACTGCGCATCCCGGCAAGCGCCATTGCCGATGCGGTTCGCCTTGGCGGATCGGATGTGTCCAGCGGAGCAGTCGTCAGCGGGACTCGCCGTTACAATGTTGAGGCGGGCGGCGCGTTCAAAAGTCTGGACGCCGTGCGCGCCCTGCCCCTGCGCGCCGATGACGGCACTGTGGTGCGCATTGGCGATGTCGCAACCGTCAATTGGGGTTCAGAAGAGCCGCGGTCGCACCTTTACCACAATGGCCAGCGCGCCGTCTGGATCACTGCCAACCAAAAGGCAGGAACCGACGCGACCAAATTGCGCGATGTTTTGATGGAAGAGATTGCCGAGCAACGCAAATTCCTTCCGCCCGATATGAAAATCATCGCGCAGTTCGACCAAAGCCGTGATATTGCCAAGCGCCTCCGTGAGCTGGCACGGGATTTTGCAATAGCGCTTGGTTTGGTGATGATAACGCTGTTGCCGCTGGGCTGGCGCGCAGCGGCCATCGTCATGGTGTCGATCCCGCTCTCGCTCGCCTCAGGCCTGCTTGCGGTTTATGCCTCCGGCTTTAATCTCAACCAGCTTGTGGTGGCAGGGTTCATCCTGTCGCTGGGCCTGCTCGTCGACGACAGCATTGTGGTCATTGAAAATATTTCCCGCCATCTTCGCATGGGTAAGGACCGCATCATCGCGGCGATAGATGGTGCAAAGGAAATCCGCATTGCCGTTCTGGGTTCTACTGGCGTGCTGGTATTTGCCTTTTTCCCGATGCTGTTCCTGCCTGAAGGTGCCGGCCAATATACCCGCAGCTTCATTGTCACCATCATCTATACGGTCAGCGCCTCGCTCATCATTTCGCTGACCATCATCCCCTTTCTGGCCAGCAGGTTACTGAAACGCGAAGAGGATGAGCATGGCAATCGCCTGCTGCAATGGCTGATGCGCAATATCGACCTTATTTACCGGCCGCTGCTTCACCGCGCGCTTGAGCGGCCAAGGCGTTATGTCTGGGGCGCAATGGCGCTGACATTATCGGCCTTTGCCCTTGTCCCCGTGCTGGGATTTAGCCTGTTTCCAAATGCCGATGCCAGCTATTTCCGCGTCCTGATCGATGCCGAACAAGGAACCAGCCTTGATGAAACCGACCGGATTGTGCGCAAAGTGTCGGATATCCTTGCCACGGAAAAGGATATTAAGGTGCGCGCGGAAAATGTCGGGCGTCGCAACCCTTCGGTATTCTACAATGTGTTTGAAAGCACCGAAACCACCACAACCGGCGAAGTGCTGGCCATTATGGACCGGTGGAAAGGCGAGGAAAGCAATAAGATGGTCGAGCGGCTGCGCAAGCAGTTTGACCAGATAAGCGGTGCGCGGATCAGGCTGGTGCTGTTCCAGAATGGCGCGCCGATCAATGCCCCGATTGAATTCCGCGTGGTCGGCCAGGATTTGGCGGTCCTGAAACAATTGGCCGCGAAAGTTCAGACTGTCCTTCACGATACGCCGGGCACACGCGATGTTTTCAATCCGGTGTCAACCGACCGCATCGACCTTGATATGCAAATTGACGATGCGCGGGCAGCGATGCTGGATATTCCGGCGGGTTCGCCGCGGCGCACCATCCGTTTGGCGCTATCGGGGGAGCGGGCGGGCACGTTCCGCGACAATGAAGGCGATAGCTATCCGGTAACCGTGCGCCTGCCGCTTGATACCGTCCAGCCCGTATCCGCGCTCGACAGCATCTATGTGCAAACGCGGAGCGGCGCGCCCATTGCCTTGGCCGAAATTACCGATCCGCAGCTGGTGTCCGTCTCGCCAATAATCAAGCGCCGCAACCTTGAGCGCACGGTGGAGGTCACTGCGCAGATAGAGCCGGGCGTTTCCTTGTCAAAGCTGACCGGCGAGATCAAATCGCGGCTAGACAAGCTGAAACTGCCGCCGGGCTATGAGATCCGTGTCGGCGGTGAAGCAGAAAAGGTCGACGAAACATTTAGCGGCTTCGGCCCGGTTATCCTGATTGCCCTTTTTGTCATATTTGCCATTCTGGTTGCCGAATTTGGCGAATTCCGCGAGGCGCTCGTCGTGGCAGGCGTCATTCCGCTTGGCACATTTGGCGGACTGATCGGCCTTTTGCTGACTGGCAATAATCTGTCCTTTCTGGCGGTGATCGGCTTTGTTGCCCTGATCGGGATAGAGATTAAAAATTCCATCCTGCTGGTTGATTTCACCAGCCAGCTGCGCGCGCAGGGCATGGCGTTACGCGATGCGATTGAGCGCGCAGGCGAAGTGCGCTTCCTGCCCGTGCTGCTGACTTCAGTCACTGCCATTGGCGGGTTGCTGCCGCTCGCGCTGTTCGGGGGAAGCCTTTATGGCCCGCTTGCGATAGTGCTGATCGGCGGACTTATTTCATCGACCCTCTTGTCGCGCATCGTTACGCCCGCCATGTATCTGCTGGTCGTGCGCGGCCGTGAAGACAAGCGTGAGGCAGCAAGGGCCGCTGCCCTATGAGGAACAGACAATGGCAGAGGCGATTTTCGCAGGTGGATGTTTTTGGTGCACAGAGGCGGTGTTCGGCCAGCTGCACGGCGTTTCGTCAGTCGAAAGCGGCTATATTGGCGGGCATGTCGCCAATCCTGACTATAAATCAGTGTGCAGCGGCAGCACAGGCCATGCCGAGGCAATACGCATAGGCTTTGACCCGCAGGCCATTTCCTATGCCGATCTGCTCGACATTTTCTTTGCAACGCATGATCCAACGCAGCTCAACCGGCAGGGCAATGACATCGGGACACAATATCGTTCAGCCATATTTCCGCTGGATGCCGAGCAGCGGACGGAGGCAGAGGACGCGATTGCGCGGGCCCAGCCCGATTGGCCCGCACCGATCGTGACGACAATCGAGGGTCCGGCGACATGGTATCCGGCGGAGGATTATCATCAAGACTATTGGTCTGGAGAGGGACAACGCAACCCCTATTGCCTCGCAGTGATTCCGCCAAAGCTTGCGAAGCTGAAAAAAAGCTTCGCTGATCGCCTGGCCAACGCATAACCCCATTTAAATAGGGACAGTCCCTGTTTAAATTCGGGTTGAGGGAAATATGACTGTCATAGACAATTAACGCTGTTTCCCTATAGGCAAGGCCATGCGCCATAAACCCATCCGCAAGGCTGTCTTTCCCGTTGCCGGTCTAGGCACCCGTTTCCTGCCCGCGACCAAAGCCATTCCCAAGGAAATGCTGCCTGTCGTCGACCGGCCGCTGATCCAATATGCTGTCGATGAGGCCCGCGAGGCCGGCATAGAGCAGATGATATTTGTTACAGGCCGCGGCAAGAGCGCGATCGAGGACCATTTCGATATTGCCTATGAATTGGAAAACACCATGTCGCAGCGCGGCAAGGACCTGTCAGTGTTGGAACCAACCCGGCTTGGCCCCGGCAACTGCGCCTATGTGCGCCAGCAGGTTCCGATGGGCCTGGGTCACGCCATCTGGTGCGCGCGAGACATCGTCGGCGATGAACCCTTTGCGATCTTTTTGCCTGACGAATTCATGCACGGGTCGCCCGGCTGCATGGCGCAGATGGTGTCCGAATATGAAAAGGTGGGCGGCAACTTGTTGAGTGTGCTTGCTGTGCCGCATGATCAGGTTTCAAGCTATGGCGTGATCGACCCCGGTGCATCGGCCGGAAAATTGACTGAAGTGCGTGGACTGGTTGAAAAACCACTAGTCGAGGCAGCACCGTCGAACCTGATCATTTCTGGCCGCTACATCTTGCAACCGGAAGTGATGCGCGTGCTGGCCGACCAGGAAAAAGGTGCGGGCGGCGAAATCCAGTTGACCGATGCCATGGCGCAGATGATCGGCGGCCAGCCATTTCATGCCGTAACCTTTGACGGCGCGCGTTATGACTGCGGCTCAAAGACCGGCTATATCGAGGCAAATCTGGCCGTTGCACTTGAACGCGCGGATATGGGCGCCGAGGTGCGCGCGATGGCCGAGCGCCTGCTGGAACAAAGCGCGGGATAACGCCAGGACAGGCCCTAGGTTCAGGACCTAGCCTGCCGGATTGGTCCCGGCGATATCGGCGAGGAAAGCCCTTACCCGTTTTGCATTGACGCCAAGGTCGCTTTGGCCAACGCGGCTAATGGAGCGCATGTCGATAATGCTCCCCGTGCCGTCATCGGTTGGGCGCACGCGCAGGACAACGTCATCCTTGAACCGGAAAAAGCGTGTGGTGTCGGTGGCCTCCAGCCGCCCTTCGACGGGGTCAGCAATGGCGATATCCCAGCCGCGCTCCTTGGCAATACGCTCCGCCTTGGCAATGGCGTCAGCGACGGGCATTGTAATGCGCACCGAACGGATGTCGCCATAGGCCTCTGCATGGATTGCGGCCCAGCGTTGGAGCGGGTTCAGGCCGCGCATTTCGGGATCATCCTGCCCGGGGATATTGTCGAGATAATCCTCCCGCAGAGCCAGCATCTTGAACTGCGGCGGGTCGGCAAGGTCTGTGGAGATATCATGGATGGCAGGCACGCTGCGCGCGGTGTAGACCATACTGAGCAGATAAGCTGCAAACAGCGCGCCCAGCGCCATGCCAGCCCAGCGCAGCGGCCGCGGGGCTGATATGCCCTTGCGCTTGCTTCGCCAGCCGACGAACCAGCCAATCACGACAGCAAGCACTGCGGCTGCAAAGCCAGCCATCAGCAACCGGAAGCCAAAGGAGAAATGCCAAAGACCCCAGCCTGAGCCCAATGCCCCCACCAGCGCCAAAAGGATCGACCCCGCGCCAAGGATGAACACCAGTTTGCCCCAGCGGTTGGACGGCTTAACAGTGGCAACCGGTGCAGCATGTTCGGCAGGATTGTCTGCGCTGGCTTCCGCAGGTGGTACGTCGGTGGGCTGTTGATCGGACATATTTTGCTACTCCCCTAGGGCCATTGATACTAGCCCAAGCAATTGCGCCTTTGCAATAAACATGGACAAAGCTTTACACCGCTGCCTATGGCGCGGGCCATGACGAACGCGGCGAGCTTGGATGAAACGGTAAGGACGCGCGCCCGCCGCTTTGTGCTGCTGACTGTTTTTATCTATTCGGTGGGCTTTGGCATTATCATGCCTGTCCTGCCCGAACTGATCATGGAGTTGGAGGGCGTCAGCCTGTCAGAGGCAACCGCGCTGGGCGCATGGGTGGGGGCATCCTATGCCATTTTCCAGTTCCTGCTGGGGCCCCTGATCAGCAATCTTGGCGACCGTTTTGGCAGGCGGCCTGTGTTCCTGTTTTCGCTGGCTGGATTTGGGCTTGATTTCCTGCTGATGGGGCTTGCGCCGTCGATCATCTGGCTGTTCATTGGCCGCTCGATTGCGGGTGGGCTCGGCGCGATATTCGGCCCTGCCAATGCCGCCATGGCCGATATGTCAACGGCGGAGGATCGCGCTGCCAGCTTTGGCAAGGTTAACGCAGCCTTTGGCCTCGGTTTCATCTTGGGCCCCGCATTGGGTGGTTTGATCGCCGATTATGGCACGCGCCTGCCATTTTTCCTTGCGGGCGGGCTGGCGCTTGCCAATTGCCTTTATGGCTATTTTGCCTTTCCCGAAACCATGCCCGCTGATCGGCGTCGCGCCTTTGAGGTGAAACGGGCCAACCCCTTTGGCGCGCTGTCAAGCCTTGGCAAGATTGAGGGGATTTTGCCGATAGCCTTCATCTATTTCCTTTGGCTGACGGCAACCAATGTCTACCCAGTCAGCTGGTCCTTTTTTGCCCCTGCCCAATATGGCTGGGACAGCAAGATGGTTGGAATTTCGCTTACAATAGTCGGGCTTTCCATTGCCATTTTTCAGATTTTCGTGATCGGCAAAGTCGTCAAACGCTATGGCGAGCGCAAGACCGCGACAATTGGCATTGCCGCAGGCGGCTCATTGTTCCTTGCCTATGCCTTTGTCACCAACGGCACCGCAGCATTGGTCCTGATTATCCTCAACGGGCTTTCCGGCATGGCGCTGCCTGCAATCAATGCGATGATGTCAATGCGCACGCCAGCCGACCAGCAGGGCGAATTGCAGGGGCTGAATGGCAGCCTTGCGGCGCTATCTTTCCTGAGCGCGCAACTGTTGTTCAACAATGCCCTTGCCTTTTTCAGCAGCAAGGATGCGCCTGTCTATTTTGCCGGGGCCCCGTTCCTGATCGCGGCGGCCATTGCATTGGCCACGCTGGCGGCGCTATTCCTGCTGATATGGCGAAGACCAGCGGCGGCATAAGGCGATGCAGAAGCTATTGCCACTCGCCGCGGTCGACGCAGGCGCAATTGAGATATTGCTGGACCGGGCCTTTGGCACGGATCGGCATGGACGCACCGCCTATCGCCTGCGCGAAGGCAGCATGATGATTGCGCCGCTATCCTTTGGAGTGACCAATGACACGCGGCTGATTGCGGCAATTCAGTGCTGGCCCGTGCGCATTGGCGATTACAGGCTGGTTCTTGTCGGCCCTGTCGCCGTTGATCCCGACTGGCAGAATTTGGGGCACGGCGGCCGGTTGATGACATCCACGCTTGAAGCAGCGGCCAGCATCGGCAATCCTGCGATGGTCATGATTGGCGATCCCGAATATTATGGCCGCTTCGGCTTTTCGGCAGCGGCAACGCATGGCTGGACCCTGCCCGGACCGTGGGAGCCGCACCGGCTGCTTGCGCGCAACATTGCAGGCCATCCCCTGCCCCTGCGCGGCATGGTGGAGCGCGCCGATGCCCTATGATCCACCCGATCTGGCGCAGCTGAAACTTGCGGATATCGCGGCGCTTGTCGGGCAGCGACGCCAGCCGCCGGTGGAAACATGGGATCCGCCCGTCAGCGGCGACAGCGAAATGCGCATTGCCGCCGATGGCCGCTGGTATCATCAGGGTGCAGAAATCACGCGCCCCGCCATGATCCGGGCATTCTCCGGCCTTTTGCGTCGCGAAGAGGATGACAGCTATTGGCTGGTCACCCCGCAGGAAAAACTGGCCATAATTGTCGAGGATGCCCCCTTTATCGCTGTTGAGATGCAAAGCGAGGGGAGCGGGACGGAACGAACGGTTGCGCTGCGCCTCAATAGCGATGACTTGGTGATCGTCGGCCCTGACCATGGCATTGCCCTGCGTCCGCTTCCCTATGTGCATGTGCGGGCGAAGCTTTGGGCAAGATTGGCACGCCCAGTCTATTATGAGCTGGCCGAGATCGCGCTTTCGGAAGGCGGCGACCCGCCGGGATTCTGGAGCAGCGGGCGCTTTTTTGCGATTGGGGACGCAGCATGAACTGGCGTGCGCAGATGATATCCGCGCTTGACCCCGCTCGTATTTTTGAAAGCGAGGATGAAAGCTATCTGGAACCACAGGCCCAGTACCGCGAGGCCGCCGTCCTGATTGCCCTTACCGACCGGCAGCGCCCGGGCGTGATCCTGACACAGCGCCCCGCATGGCTGCGCAGCCATGCAGGACAGGTGGCCTTTCCGGGCGGAAAAATTGACCCGCAAGATGCCAATGCGATTGATGCCGCGCTGCGCGAAGCGGAGGAAGAGCTTGCCTTGCCACGCGAGCATGTCGAGATATTGGGGGCAGCCGATATCTACACATCGGGCAGCGGATACCGGATTGCACCAATAGTCGGGGTGATCCCGCCCGACCTGCCCCTCATCGCCAATCCCGAGGAAGTGGAGGACTGGTTTGAAGTTCCCCTCGACTTCCTTGTTGATCCTGCCAATCTGGAGAAGAAACAGGCCATATGGCAGGGGCAGAACCGCCATTATTATGACATGGATTGGCAGGGACGCAGGATTTGGGGCGTGACAGCAGGGATCATTGCCAATCTGGCACGACGGCTTGGGGCATGATGATGTCTGGTCGATCTGACTTTCCTATCCTGAATTCAGCATCGTTGCGGGCAGTGGTCGATGCCTTGCGGGTCGAAGGCGCGCCGCCGCGTATTGTTGGCGGCGCTGTGCGCGATTCGCTGCTGGGCCTTGCGGTATCTGATATCGATCTTGCGACCCCATTATTGCCACAGGACGTGATAGAACGGCTGGAAGCTGCGGGGATAAAAGCGGTTCCAACAGGCATTGCCCATGGCACAGTGACGGCAGTGACACAGAGCGACAATTTTGAAATTACCACGCTGCGCCGGGATGTTTCGACCGATGGACGGCACGCGACCGTTGCCTTTTCAACCGATTGGCGCGAGGATGCGGCCCGGCGCGATTTCACAATCAATGCGCTTTATGCTGACCCCGACAGCGGCGAAATTTTCGATTATTTTGGCGGGCGAGCCGATCTTGCCAGCCACACAGTGCGCTTTATCGGCGATGCTAATGCGCGCATAGCCGAGGATCATTTGCGCATCCTACGCTATTTTCGTTTCCATGCCCGCTTTGGCAACTTCGCGCCAGAGGAAGCCGCGCTGGTCGCCTGTGCGAAGGCGGCAAGCAGCCTGAAATCGCTCTCCCGCGAACGCATTGCTGACGAACTTATGAAGCTGCTGTCGCTTGCCGACCCATCGCCCACTTTGCGCCTGATGCACGCGCATGGCATTTTCGCCGCCTTCATGCCGGAGGTGGAGGGTGCGGGGCTTCAGGCCGTGGCGCAGCTTGTGGCGCGCGAACAGCGATCAGGCTTTCTCCCCTCGGCCACGCGGCGGCTGCTGGCGATATTGGCACCTGACCGCGGCATCGTCGATCATGTCGCCGCACGGCTGAAATTGTCCAACCGGTTGCGTTCCGCATTGGCCGCCCGCCTCTGCCTGCTTTCTCCGGAAAGTAAGGGCGCAAGGGCGTTGGCCTATGATGTCGGTATTGACGCAGCTATCGACATTTATCTGCTTTTTGGCCGCGATGATGACTGGCCGGCAGGGCTTGCAGCCTTGCAGGATTGGCAGCCGCCGGAATTTCCGCTCAAGGGCGGCGCATTGGTCGCGCGCGGGCTGTCCGCCGGGCCGCAGATCGCCCGGACATTGCAAGCCATTGAAAAAATCTGGGTCGCCGAAAATTTCCCGGATCAGGCCCGCGTTAATGCGATTGCCGATCAGCTTGTTTCCGAGAGACTTTCCGACAGGAAGGAATAGGCCGCATCTATTGTCAGCGGCTTGGCAAAATAATAGCCCTGCGCATTGGTGCAGCCCAGTTGCTTTAGCGCAGTTGAAACATGCGCCGTTTCAACGCCTTCGGCCGTTGTCTTCATCCCCAATGCACTGGCCAGCGACAATATGGTGCTGACAATCGCCCGGTTATCGCGGTTGGCATCCATGTCGGACACAAAGCTGCGGTCAATTTTCAGCACGTCAATGGGCAGTTTTTGCAGATAGGCAAGATTGGAATAGCCCGTGCCGAAATCATCCATGGCGAGGTTGGCGTCCAGCGCCTTTAGTGCGTCCAGCACCTTGCGCGCGCCATCGGGGTCATCGACAAAGGCGCTTTCGGTTAGTTCCAGCGTCAAGCGGCTGCCTGAAATCTGTGCGCCCCTGATTGCGCTTTCTACAGCAGAGGCAACATCGTCGCGTTGCAACTGCACAGCGGAAAGATTGACCGACATGCGCACCGGTAATGTGCGGCCAGCCCGTTCATCCCAATGGGCAATGGTTTGCGCCGCGCGGTCGAGCGCCCAGCGGCCCAACGGCACGATCAAGCCGCTTTCCTCTGCCACAGGGATAAAGTCCATGGGCGAAATCCAGCCCCTGTCGGGATGCTGCCAGCGCGCCAGCGCCTCAAATCCGCTGAGTTCGCCGGTGTCGAGATCGATCAGTGGCTGGTAATGCAGGTCAAGCGCGCCCGCGGAAATCGCACGGCGTAGGTCGGTTTCGATGGCAAAGCGGCTGGTTGCACGCTGCAGCTTGTCCTCGGAAAACAGCTCCAGCCTTCTGGTGCGCTTGGCCCGCTTCATCGCAATCTGGGCGTTACGCAGCACGTCCATCGGGTCATCATGCCCGACTTTCCCGATCGCCGCTGCCGTTGCACATTCGACCTGGATTTCCAGGTTGGACAATTTGCATGGATCGGCAAAGGCCTGTGTTATGCGCCGGGCAATGGATTCGATTGCGCTTTCCGATTCCAGCTTGGCAAACAGCGCAAATTCATTGCCGTTCAACCGCGCCAGTTGTTCATTGCCCCGCAGGCGGCTGTTCAGGCGATGGGCGACCGTGATGATCAATTCATCACCGGCAATGACGCCAACCGATTCATTGATCCTGCTGAAACGCGCAAGGTCGAAAATGATGATCGCATAGCGCGAACCAGAATCGCTTGCGCCAACCAGATCCTCAATGCGCTCTTCAAATCCCGCCCGGTTGAAAAAGCCGGTCAGGCTGTCGTTCAGCATTTCGCGGCGCAGGTTGATCCGGCCAATCGTCTCCGCCGTCCGGTCGATAACCGAAACAAGATAGAGCGCACGCTCTTCGCCAAAACGGGATACGGTGATATCCAGTTCGCAACGATTGATGCGGTCGGGTGAGCGCCAGCTGGCCAGATGTTCGCTGCGCCCTTCGCGCGCCATGTTGAGAACGCAGTCGGCAAAGTGCTGCGGCCGCAGATCAGCGACCCTTTTGTCATCGCGCATCAGCTGTTCAAACTGCGCATTGGCGGCAAGGCGCGTGGCCAGCCCGTCGCTAGCCCGGTAAATCGCCGCAGCAATGGGCAAGGATTTCAGCCAGTCATGTGCCGGGACTCCCGCAGGAACATCGCGCGCCACCATCGCAGCCGACAGGCTGGCCGGTTCGGCTTGCGTGAAAATGTGGCGACCATCCTGCTTCATTGCATCCCGGTTAATCGCGCGCTGTAAAATTTTGCCACAACAGACGTCCTAACCGAAAGGTTAATGCCCTTGATCGGTCGCATTAAGCAAAATGTCTGGAGCGGCTTTAATCGAACCGGTTATTGCGGGGAAAGCCCTGAGGCGGCAGGCGACCGGCAGCGCCTCGTGCGACTTTCCAGCCTGCCAGTTCTTCGGGCGAAACTCGGCGTTCGCGTTCGCTTTCCCCGCCCATCGTCCATTTCAACCCTTCGCTGAAACGGAAACAGATGGCATCGGACAGCCCGCCATCCTTATAGCGTTGCAGCGTAACCCCCTGCCCCTTGGCCAGCTCAAGCACTTCGGAAAGCGGAAAGACGACCAGTTTGCGATTATCACCGACAACGGCAACATAATGGTCCTTTGCCAGCGCCTCATCATCCGTGGCAGGCGGAGCCATACGCACCACTTTCAGCCGCGCGCCGGGTTTCAGGCTGACGACCCCGCGCCCTTTGCGCGTTTCGGCAACGACATCTTCCATGGCGCAGACAAAGCCTTTGCCCGTGGAGGCCGCGAGCAGCATCCGCCCGCCCGGCACCACCGGCAGCAGCGTCACGATGTCATTGCCTGCCTCAATATCGATCATCGTGCCCAGCGGCTCACCAAAGCCGCGCGCGCCAGGAAGCTTGTCGGCTCCTACCGTGTAGAAACGGCCATTGGCGGTTGCGACCAATATCTTGTCGGTTGTCTGGCAATGAAAAATCTGCGCCAGCGCGTCACCTTCCTTAAACTTGTAATCGGCCTTGGCCGACAGGTCGGCATGGCCTTTCATCGCCTTGATCCAGCCGCGTTTGGAAAGGATGACGGTCACCGGCTCACGCTCGACAAAGGCCTCCAAAGAGATTTCACGCACCGGCGCGGCTTCTTCCAATGTTGTGCGCCGACGCCCCAGATCTGTATCCTCGGCATAGCCTTTGCGCAGCGCGGTCAGGTCTTTTTTCAGCCGCGTGCGTTGCCGCGCCGGGCTTTCGATCAGCTTGACCAGCTCCTCGCGTTCGGCCTTTAATTCGTCCAGTTCGCGGCGCAGCTCCATTTCCTCCAGACGGCGCAAGCTGCGCAGCCGCATGTTGAGGATCGCCTCGGCCTGCCGGTCGGTCAGCTGGAACTCCGCCATCATCACGGGCTTTGGCTCATCCTCGGTGCGGATGATCTCAATAATCCGGTCAAGGTTGAGGAAGGCAATGATATAGCCTTGGAGCAGCTCAAGCCGCGCGTCGATCTTTTCCAGCCGATGTTGCGATCGGCGGACAAGCACGTCAATCTGGTGCGCCAGCCATTCGCGCAGCACTTCGCCCAGCCCCATCACTCTGGGCACGCGATTGGCATCCAGCACATTCATGTTGAGGCCAAAGCGGGTTTCAAGGTCGGAAAGCCGGAACAGAGCGTTCATCAGGTCTTCGGGTTCGACATTGCGTGTCCGGGGTTCCAGCACGATGCGGATTTCGCTGTCTGATTCATCGCGGATATCGGCAAGGATCGGCAGCTTTTTGTCGGCAATCAGTTGCGCAATCTGCTCAATCAGCTTGCCCTTTTGCACCTGATAGGGAATCTGCGTGACGACCGCGACCCATGTGCCCCGGCCTTCATCCTCCCTGTGCCAACGCGCCCGCACGCGCAGCGCGCCCCGCCCGCTTTCATAAGCGGCACTGATCACCTCGCGGCTGTCAACCAGCAGGCCGCCCGTGGCAAAATCTGGCCCCTGCACGATCTGCATCAATTGCGCGTGGCTGGCCTTTGGTTCATCAATCAGCAGCATCGCTGCGTCGATCACCTCAGCGGCATTGTGCGACGGGATGCTGGTTGCCATGCCCACGGCAATCCCGCTGGCACCATTGGCGAGCAGGTTGGGGAACAGGCCGGGCATAACTTCCGGCTCTTCATCCTCGCCATTATAGGTTGGCTTGAAATCGGCGGCATTCTCATCCAGCCCGGCCATCAGCTCAATGGCCGTTTTGGTCAGCCGCGCTTCGGTATAGCGATAGGCAGCCGCATTATCACCATCGATATTGCCGAAATTCCCCTGCCCGTCGACCAGCGGATAGCGCAGCGAAAATGTCTGGGCGAGGCGGACCATCGCGTCATAGACCGACTGATCGCCATGCGGGTGATATTTGCCGATGACATCGCCAACCACACGCGCGCATTTCTTATACCCGCTGGCCGGATCAAGCTTTAGCTGCCGCATCGCCCATAACAGACGGCGGTGCACGGGTTTCAAGCCATCACGCAGATCGGGCAGCGACCGCGCAGTAATGGTCGACATGGCATAGATCAGATAGCGTTCCGACAGCGCCGCGTCGAAGGGCGCGTTGACAATGGCGTCGAACGGATCCTCGGGCGGCAGCTCTGTTTCAGTCGTGTCAGGCATTGCCGCGGCGATAGCGGCGCATCCCGCGCCCGCAAAGCGCGATGTTCAGCAATCCACAGATTAATGCGCATTGCAACTTCGGCTGCACCTACGCCGCCATAGGGAAAAATGCTGCGTTGCAAAAAGGCAACAAGCGCAGTCAAAAAACATTTTTGTGACAAGGAAATGCTAGGCCGATGCAACATATCGTGTCAGCTTTGGTGCAATGCGCATAATTAATAACAAGAAGGGAAGCTTGATGACCCACCTTACCTCCGTGAAGACACTGGCCCTGGCCGTTTCTGTATCTGCCCTTTCGCTCTCCATGACGATGCCTGCCTATGCGCAGGATACGGCGCAGGCCGACGATGCCGAGGGCGATCAGCCTGTCATTATCGTAACCGGTACGCGCCGCACCGACCGCACCATTGCCGACAGCCCCGTGCCCGTCGACGTGCTGACATCCGATGACCTGCTGAACAGCGGTTCGACCGAAACCAACCGCCTGCTGAACCAGCTTGTGCCCTCGTTCAACTTTCCCCAGCCGTCGCTGACTGATGGCACGGACTCGCTGCGCCCGGCGACGCTGCGCGGCCTTGCGCCGGACCAGGTGCTGGTGCTGGTGAACGGCAAACGCCGCCACCAATCGTCGCTAATCAACCTCAACGGATCGGTGGGCCGCGGCTCAACCGCCGTCGACATGAACACCATCCCGGCACTTGCCATTGAGCGGATCGAAGTGCTGCGCGATGGCGCCGCCTCGCTATATGGGTCCGATGCCATTGCCGGCGTTATCAACGTCCAGCTGAAAAAAGGCATAGGTGGCCGCGCGCAGGCCACCTATGGCAAATATATCACGGAAATGGAGGATGTAGGCGTTGTCGATACTGTATCGCTGACGACAGGCGCTGCGGACAATCCCGTGATTACCTTCACCGGGGCTGACCGTAAGCGGCGCGACGGCGACACCTATACCTTCGCCTCCAATTTCGGCCTGCCGATCGGGGACACAGGTTATCTGAACCTGACAGCGGAATATAAGGACCGCGATCCGACCAACCGGTCCGGCCCCGATATCCGGCGCAACTATTTCGCGGCGGGCGACCCGCGCGAGGCCACTTTCAACCGCTATGCCCACCGTTATGGTGACGGCGTCTCAAAAGATATGAACTTCTTTGTGAATGCTGGTTTTGAGGCATCCGAGGCAGTCGAAATCTATGCCTTTGGCAGCTATGGCGTGCGCGATGGCAATGGCGCGGGTTTCTATCGCCGTTCGCTGGATGTGCGCAACCGTAACTGGGCCGCATCGACCACCAGCTTTGTGCCAATCTATGCCGACGGTTTCCTGCCGCTGATTGCCAGCGAGATCATTGATATCTCGGCCGCTGCCGGTCTGCGTGGGACATTCGGTTCGTGGGATTATGACCTGTCGCTGACCTATGGATCGAACCTGCTGAATTACCGCGTGGAAAACAGCGTCAACACCTCGCTGGGCGGAACGCTGAGCGCCCGGCGGTTCAACGCTGGCGGACTGCGTTCGGGCCAGACATCGATCAACCTTGATCTTCGCCGCGACCTCGACATTGGCATTGGCGACAATGTCTCGCTGGCGCTGGGCGGCGAATATCGGGACGAAAATTACAAAATCGTGGCAGGCGAAGAGCAAAGCTATATCAATGGCCCCTTCTCGGCAGCTCCCTTTAACGCGGCGGGCGGATCGCAGGTATTTCCCGGCTTCCGCCCGGCAAATGCCACGGACCGGTCGCGCAAAAGCTATGCTGCCTATGTCGAGGTCGATGCTGACCTCAGCAGCGCCTTCACCCTGCAACTTGCCGGTCGCTATGAGCATTACAGCGACTTTGGCGATACCGTGAATGGCAAGGCGGCGTTGCGTTTTGAACCGATTGATGGCCTTGCGCTGCGCGGATCGATCTCAACGGGCTTTCGCGCACCCAGCCTGGCACAGCAGGTATTTGCCACCACATCGACCAACAATGTCGGCGGCGTGCTGATTGAGGTGGGCACTTTCCCTGTTGATTCGCCCGTGGCCGTTGCGCTCGGTTCGCAACCGCTGGACCCTGAAAAATCGGTGAATATCGGTGGCGGTGTGACCTTCACCATGCTGGAGGGGCTGAACCTGACGGTCGACTATTATAATATCAAGATCGAAGACCGCATCACCCTGACCGAAAACCTGACCGGTGCAGATGTGTTGACGCTGCTGACCAATGCCGGGATTAGCGGCGTTTCATCGGCGCGTTTCTTCATCAACGGCATTGATACCCGCACCGAAGGGCTCGACATCGTCGCCAGCTATCGCTTGCCCGATTTCGGCCTTGGCAAATTCCGGATCAGCGCAGGGTTCAACCTGAACAAGACCGACATTACCAGCCGCCGGACCTTTTCGGGCTTTGCCGCGCAGCGCCTGTTTGCCCGGCAGGAAAGCTATCGTTTGACCGATGGCCAGCCTGCGGACAAGCTGAACCTCAGCCTTGACTGGGATTATGACATTGTCGGCCTGACCCTGCGCGCCAACCGTTATGGCGAAGTGTTTCTACCAAGCGCCTTCTCGACGGCAGCCAACAACAACAACATCGCGCTGACACCGGGGCAGGTTCCGGGCGATATTTTCCTGTCGCCCAAATGGGTCACCGATCTGGAATTCCGCATTAAGCCGATAGAGGACCTGTCGATTGCCTTTGGCGCGAACAACCTGTTCGATGTCTATCCCGACCGCCTGCCCTTTGGCACGGTCAATGGCGTCAACTATGGCTTTAACAACTCGTTCCTCCCCTATAGCTCCCAATCGCCGTTCGGCTTTAGCGGGCGCTTTGTCTATGGACGGGTTTCCTACGACTTTTAGGCCATAGCTGATTATTACGGATAAAGGGGGCGGCGCAACTGTGCCGCCCTTTTTCATGGGGGCAGAATCACAAGCATAATCTTGATTTTCCCGTTATGTTCTGTTACTGCTGCGGTATGAATGCTTGGGCTGTCTTCCCCTATCCTGCGGCCAACACTATCCCTTCAACGCCGCCATTTTGCGTCGAACCGTTGGACGACGAAATCGACCGGACTGACGACAAAAACGACCAAATAGACACTATCAATATCGGCCAGTTTTACTTTCCATCCTGCGTAGCAGTTAACCCGTTGATGGCAGTGCGCGGGACGCCAAATGGCAGGCGTTTTGACGCACCCCCGACGCTCTGCTACCCGCGCGGCGACTCTTCCCTTTCTTGAAAGCCCTGCCATGGTCCCCCGCTACGCCCGCCCCGATATGACTCGCATCTGGGAGCCAGAAAACCGGTTCAAAATCTGGTTCGAGATTGAGGCTCATGCGACAGAGGCGCTTGCCGATCTTGGCATCGTGCCCAAATCGGCGGCCGATGCGCTATGGGCATGGTGGGCGACCAACCCGAAAATCGACGTTGCGGCAATCGACGCCATTGAGGCAGTGACCAAGCATGATGTGATTGCCTTCCTCACCTGGGTTGCCGAACAGGTCGGTGACGAAGCACGCTTCATGCACCAGGGAATGACCAGCTCGGACGTTCTGGATACCTGCCTTGCGATGCAGCTGGCACAGGCCGCCGACATTTTGCTGGCCGATCTTGATGCGCTGCTCGCCGCGATCAAGCAGCGCGCCTTTGAGCATAAGATGACGCCGTGCATTGGCCGTAGCCACGGCATCCATGCCGAACCGGTTACTTTCGGCCTGAAAATGGCGGAGGCCTATGCCGAATTTTCACGTGGGCGGGAGCGATTGGTCGCGGCGCGCAAGGACATTGCCACCTGCGCGATTTCAGGCGCAGTGGGCACATTCGCCAATATCGACCCGCGCGTGGAGGAGCATGTCGCTGCCAAGCTGGGGCTGGCAGTCGAGCCGGTTTCCACGCAAGTCATTCCCCGCGACCGGCACGCGATGTTCTTTGCAACGCTGGGCGTGATCGCTTCGTCTATCGAGCGGCTGGCGGTCGAAATCCGGCATTTGCAACGCACCGAAGTGCTGGAGGCGGAAGAATATTTCGCGCCGGGGCAAAAGGGCTCGTCCGCCATGCCGCATAAGCGCAATCCGGTGCTGACCGAAAACCTCACGGGCCTAGCGCGCATGGTGCGCAGCTATGCCCTGCCTGCGATGGAAAATGTCGCGCTGTGGCATGAACGCGACATCAGCCATTCGTCGGTCGAGCGCTATATCGGCCCCGATGCCACGATCACGCTGGATTTTGCGCTGGCGCGGCTAACATCAGTGGTCGACAAGCTGCTGGTCTATCCTGAGCGTATGCAAAAGAATTTGGACAAGATGGGTGGCCTTGTCCATTCGCAGCGGGTGCTGCTGGCGCTGACACAGGCCGGGGCAAGCCGCGAGGACAGCTATGTCATGGTGCAGCGCAATGCAATGAAAGTGTGGGAATCGGACGGCGCGCTTTCGCTGCTTGCGCTGCTGAAGGCGGACGCGGACGTTACCGCGCTGCTTTCGCCACAGGAAATCGAGGAGAAGTTCGACCTTGGTTATCATCTGAAACATGTCGACACGATTTTTGAACGAGTGTTCGGGTGATGCTCGCTCAACGGAGGCGATTAAGGGCTGGAATGTCCCCTTGCCTTCCCTTAAGCTTTCCCCAGTCCTAAAGAGGAGCCACCAGCCCCCATGTCCTTCCTAAAGACGCTCTGCTGGGTCATTTTCCTTGTCGGCTTTACCGTGTTTGCCATCAACAACTGGCAGCCGGTCTCCATAAAGTTGTGGGGCGGCTTGTGGCTCGACACCAAATTGCCTGCACTGTTGGCGCTGTCGTTCATCATCGGCTACCTGCCGCTTTATGTGTGGCACAAGACACAAGGCTACCGGCTGAAACGGCGCATCGCCACGTTGGAAGGCGCAAGGCCAATGTCGAGCTTTGCCTCCAGCGGCGCAACGCAACCGCCGGCGGGAGGGACAGCATGAGCAATCCCCTCTATGTCGCCATCGACACACCCTATCTCGACGATGCACTTGATCTTGCCAAAAGGGTGAAGGCGCATGTCGGCGGCGTGAAACTGGGCCTCGAATTTTTCTGCGCAAACGGCCATCATGGCGTGCATGAGGTGCAGAAGCTGGGCCTGCCGATTTTCCTCGACCTGAAACTGCACGACATCCCCAACACGGTGGCAAAGGCTATGCAGGCAATCAACGTGCTGGAACCCGCCATCGTCACCATCCATGCCGCCGGCGGCCGCGCGATGATGGAGGATGCCAAGGCCGCAGCAGGCGCGCATACCAAAGTGGTTGCCGTTACCGTGCTCACCAGTCTGGACGACCATGATTTAAGCCGCGTTGGCGTGCCTGACGCGCCCGATTTGCAAGTCGCGCGGCTTGCGGCTTTGGCGCAGGAGGCGGGGCTGGATGGCATTGTCTGTTCGGGCCATGAGGTCAAAGCAGTCAAAAAAAGCTGGAAAGATGGCTTCTTCGTTGTCCCCGGCCTGCGCCCTGCGGGCGGTAACAGCGCCGACCAGAAACGCACGGTAACGCCAAGGCAGGCGCGCGACGATGGCGCAAATGTGCTAGTGGTCGGCAGGCCAATCACCAAGGCCGAGGACCCGGATGCAGCCGCGCGGGCGATTGTGGGGACTTTGTAATGGCGGACCATGCAACGCCCAATCTGCCGTCACGCGATTACGCCGGGACAATAGATTTCTACGCAAAGCTGGGCTTTGAAACCGCTTGGCACGATCAAAACTGGCTGATTCTTGAGCGTGGCGGTCTGTGTCTTGAATTTTTCCGCTACCCCGATCTCGACCCGGCTAGCAGTTCCTTTGGCTGCTGCCTGCGCCTTGACGATCTGGACGGCTTTTATGCCATTTGCCGTGCAGCGGACATCCCCGAAACGACCGAGGGCTGGCCACGTTTGCATCCGCCAAAGCGCGAGCATAGCGGCATGACAATTGGCTATCTGGTCGATCTGGATGGCACGTTGCTCAGGCTGGTGCAAAACCCGGACCTTTAGCCATGCAAACCCAAATCAAAATCTGCGGCCTTTCGACTGAGGCCTCGATAGAGGCTGCGGCTCGCGGCGGCGCGACGCATGTCGGTTTTGTCCATTTCGACAAAAGCCCCCGCCATGTCAGCCTTGAGCGCGCCGCAGAATTGCGTGCCCAGACGCCGCAAGGCGTGCGCACTGTCTTGCTGCTGGTGAACGCCTCGCCCGAACTGACAGCGCAAGCCTTTGACCGGGTGCGGCCCGATATCATCCAGTTTCATGGCACAGAGACGCCCGAATGGCTGGCACTGGTGCACCGCCATATGAAGGTCGAAATCTGGAAGGCATTGGGGCTGAGGGACCGGCAGACACTGCTCAATGCCGACCGCTATGACGATGTGGTCGACCGGCTGCTGTTCGACGCGCCCGCGCAGGCGCTGCCCGGCGGTAATGGCACACGTGTAGACTGGTCGTTGCTGCGCGATTTCCAGCACCGCATTCCATGGGGACTGGCGGGCGGGCTTGGGCCTGACAATGTGGTTGAGGCGTTGCGCATAACGAAAGCGCCGCTGGTCGATGTTTCCTCAGGCGTCGAATCCGCACCCGGCGTCAAGGATGTGGACAGAATCGCGCAGTTCTGCAAAGCGGTCCGCGATTATGACAGTGCAAGATAAACTCGCAAACTCCTTCCGCAACCAGCCTGATGATCGCGGTCATTTCGGGCAATTTGGCGGCCGCTATGTCGCCGAAACGCTGATGCCGCTGGTGCTCGATCTGGAGCGCGAATATCGCGCCGCGCAGGCCGACCCCGCTTTCCATGCGCAGTTTGATGATTTGCTCGAACATTATGTTGGTCGCCCTTCCCCGCTTTATTATGCCGAACGGCTGACCGAGGAACTGCGCAAAGACGCCCCCGAGGGTAAAGGCGCGCAAATCTGGTTCAAGCGTGATGAGCTGAACCATACCGGCGCGCACAAGATCAACAATTGCATTGGCCAGATCCTGCTGGCCATCCGCATGGGCAAGACGCGGATTATAGCCGAAACCGGCGCTGGCCAGCATGGTGTCGCCACTGCCACGGTTTGCGCGCGTTTTGGCTTGCCCTGTTTCATCTATATGGGCGCTAAGGATATCGAGCGGCAGCAACCCAATGTCTTCCGCATGCGCCTGCTGGGGGCAGAGGTGATTCCGGTGACCAGTGGTGCTGGCACGTTGAAAGACGCCATGAATGAAGGTCTGCGCGACTGGGTCGCCAATGTGCACGACACTTTCTACATCATCGGGACAGCGGCGGGGCCGCATCCCTATCCCGAACTGGTCCGCGATTTCCAGAGCGTGATTGGCAAGGAAGCGCGCGCCCAGATGCTAAGCCGCATCAACCGCCTGCCCGACCTGCTGGTAGCCGCGATTGGTGGAGGATCGAATGCCATCGGGTTGTTTCATCCCTTTCTGGACGACGCAGATGTGGCGATGCTGGGAATTGAAGCGGCAGGGCACGGTCTGGACAAGGAACATGCCGCATCGCTCGCTGGCGGTCGCCCCGGAATCCTGCACGGCAACAAAACCTATTTGCTGCAGGATGAAGACGGCCAGATCGCTGAAGCCCATTCGATTTCGGCGGGGCTCGACTATCCGGGCATTGGCCCCGAACATAGCTGGCTGAAGGAAATCGGCCGCGTGCGTTATGACAGTGCGACGGACAAAGAAGCGCTGGACGCCTTCCAGCTCCTCTGCCGCACCGAAGGCATCATCCCTGCGCTGGAGCCGAGCCACGCGATTGCCGCCGTTGCGCGCGAGGCGGTGAAGATGGACAAAGACCAGATTATCCTCGCCAACCTGTGCGGACGCGGTGACAAGGATATCTTCACTGTGGCTGAGGCTTTGGGAACGACGATATGAGTTCCGAAGTATTTGGATATGTTCGAACAGGTCTTGTAAACACTATATCTTTTTGTGTTCTTTTTTTTATAGCTGACAGCTTGGGCTTTCTTCAAATTTGGTCGGGATGGCAGGCATGGGTGGTTATGTTACTACTCTGCTTGGCATTATTTTCTGTAGGAAGTTACCTTGACCAACGTATTGCAGACCGGAGGAATGTTAAGTGACCCGCCTCTCCTCCGCCTTCACCAAAGCCAATCCCGCGCTCGTCACCTTCATCACCGCCGGTGATGGCGATACCGCTGCCAATCTCGACGCGCTCGTAGCGGGCGGCGCAGACGTCATCGAACTCGGCATGCCCTTCACCGATCCGATGGCCGACGGTCCCGCGATCCAGAAGGCGAATATCCGCAGCCTTGAGGCTGGCACGACGACGGCGGATATCTTCGCCATCGCCACCGCCTTCCGCGCGCGGCATCCGGATGTACCACTGGTGCTGATGGGTTATGCCAATCCGATGACGATCCGGGGAAGCGAATGGTTCGCCGCCGAATGCGTCAAGGCGGGCGTCGATGGCGTGATCTGCGTCGATATCCCGCCTGAGGAAGATGCCGAGCTTGGCCCTGCCCTCCGCGCCGCTGGCATAGACCTGATCCGCCTCGCCACCCCCACCAGCGACACCGCGCGCCTGCCCGCGATCCTGTATGGCTCCAGCGGCTTCCTCTATTATGTCTCGGTCGCCGGGATTACGGGCAAGCAACAGGCCGCCCAAGCCAGCATTGAGAATGCCGTCGCCCGCCTGAAAGCCGCCACCGACCTGCCCGTTGCGGTCGGCTTTGGCGTGCGCACCCCCGAACAGGCTGCTGCCATTGCGAAGGTGGCAGACGGCGTGGTGGTTGGCTCCGCCATCGTTGAGCTGGTCGCCCAACATGGCAGCAATGCCGCTGGCCCGGTGCGCGATTATGTGGCAAGTCTGTCCGGCGCAATCAAAGCAGCAAGGGGCTGAAAAATGAACTGGGTCACTCGCGTCCGCAATGCCATTCCCTTCATCGCCAAGCGTGAAACGGCGGAGACGCTTTGGCACAAATGCAAGGGTTGCAATTCAATGATTTTCCTCAAGGAATATGAGGAAAACCAGTCGGTCTGCCCCAAATGCGATCATCATGGCCGCATCGGCCCGGCAGAGCGTTTTGCAGCGATATTTGACGATGGCAGCTTGCGCGTCCTCCCCATGCCCAAGGTTGCGGAGGACCCGCTCAAGTTCAAGGATACCAAAAAATATCCCGACCGGATGAAGGCCGCGCGGCTCGCGACGGGGGAGCAAGACGCAATGATCAGCGGCTTTGGCCAGATCGACGGTCAGCCCGCCGTGATCAGCGTGCAGGATTTCGCCTTCATGGGCGGGTCAATGGGGATGGCAGTGGGCGAGGCCTTTGTGGCGGCGGCGCAGGAGGCTGTCGCCAAGAAATGCCCCTATATCATCTTTACCGCTGCAGGTGGGGCGCGGATGCAGGAGGGCATTTTGTCGCTCATGCAGATGCCACGCTCGA
>CAZNEO010000007.1:0-68532 GCA_964572205.1 uncultured Sphingorhabdus sp. | reverse complement strand
TGCTGCGGAAATCGGCTCCATCGGTTTGGCCGGTTGTCTGGATCACATCCTGAAACTGCTACGACGATGGCAGAATTGTGGTGGCAGTGCATAAAAACTTACGGTGCCAGTTTACTAAATGCACGAATTAGCGAAGCACTCTACCACCCGCAGAGCTGGGGATGCCGAATATGATGCCCCCATTTTGCCTGTCACCGTCATTCTCTGGCTGAGGGGCTTGCGTCTGGCATATTTTAGAGTTCGGATCCCGATCCCCCTCTTGACGACAAGAGGGGGATCAAAATCTAATCAGTCCGAAGCCAGCTGAATATTCTGTTCGCGGGCTTCGCTGACCGCAAATGCTACACGATCTGCACCCACGTCGCCGCGAACCTTGCCATCCTGGACTACCAGCCTGAAGTTGCGTTTTTGACCGAACTTGGTTACCGTGCCGACGACCAGCTGTTTGTCGCCCTTGTTGATGATGCGATAGCTGTAGACAAAACCGTCGTCGGTGAAGCTGCGCTCAGCTTCGGCCTGAACCGCACTTGCGCCAAATGCCACCAGTGATACCGCGACGAGCAGCGTTAGTCCTTTACGCATGAAATTTCCTTCCTTTGGAGAGAGTTGCATTTTTGTTGTGCAGTGCACAATGGACTTTTCTGGAATGAGGCGCAATTCAGTAAAAATACTAGGTTTTGCATTTTTTTGCATCTGGGCTCAGGACTCATCGATCACAACCAGTAACAGACGGTTGCGGTGAAGGAGATGGAATTACGGTGACAGGTGCGTAAGCCTCCAAACTCCGCCAACTATGACACTCCAAAACCGGGGGCACCGAATAGGATGTCTCCATTTTGCTATTCTCCGCGCCTCTGCGTCGAAACCTACGAAAAACGCCGCTGTGCCTCACATATCAAATTGCAGGCTTGCGAGGCGTTCGTAGAGGCCACCTGCCTTTGACAGCTCGGCATGGGTTCCCTGTTCGACGATGCGTCCATCGTCCATCACGATGATGCGGTCGGCCTTGCGCACGGTGGCCAGCCGGTGGGCAATCACAATCGTTGTGCGCCCTTCCATCAGCCGCTCCAGCGCGTCCTGCACCAGCCGCTCGCTCTCTGCGTCCAGCGCGCTTGTTGCCTCATCCAGCAACAGAATGGGCGCATCGCGCAGCAGCGCGCGGGCAATGGCAATGCGTTGCCGCTGCCCGCCGGAAAGCCGCGCGCCGCCTTCGCCCAGATAGGTGTCCAGCCCCTCGGGCAGGGTGCGCAGAAATTCGGCGGCATTGGCCTGCTCGGCTGCGGCCCAGATCGCTTCATCCCCGGCCAGCCAGTTGCCATAGCGCAGATTGTCGCGCGCGGACGCGGCAAACAGCACGGTATCCTGCGGGACAAGCGCCATACGCTGGCGGAATTCGGCCGGGTCCGCGCTGGTCAGGGCAACGCCGTCGATGCGCACTGTGCCTGCCTCTGGATCGTAAAAACGCTGCGCCAGTTGGAACAAGGTGGATTTGCCGGCGCCCGATGGCCCAACCACGGCCACGGTTTCGCCGGGCGATACTTTCAGGCTGAAATTATCCAGCGCCGCAATTTCCGGCCGGGTTGGATAGCGAAAGCGGACATTTTCAAATTCCAGGCTACCGCGCGGCGCGGGCATTTTAACGGGGTTTGCAGGCGGGGCGATTTCGGGCTCTTCGCGGATCAGCTCTGCCAGCCGCGCCGACGCGCCCGATGCGCGCACCAGATCGCCATACACTTCGGTCAGCGCGCCAAAACTGCCTGCGACAAGGCCGCCATAGAGAACCACCGCAAACAGCGTGCCCGGCGAAATCGTGCCGTCGCGGACCTGATCCGTCCCCTCCCAGACGAGCAGCGTTATTCCGCCAAAGATCAACGCCATGACCAGCGCAGTAAGAAAGGCGCGGATGCGGATGCGTCGTTTTGCGGCGGTAAAAGTCGCCTCAACGGCATCGGCGAAACGGGTGGCTTCACGCTTTTCCTGCCCGAATGCCTGGACAATCTTGATTGCGCCAAGCGATTCGGAAATGATTGTGCCGACCCCCGCCACCTTGTCCTGGCTGGTCCGCGACGCCTTTTCGAGCCGCCTCCCCAGAAAAACAATCGGCAGAACGACAACCGGTATCCCCGCAAGCAGCCAGACTGTCAGCGTTGGGGCAAGGCCAAAAAGGAAAATGACACCGCCAACGCCGATCAGGACATTGCGCAGCGCAACCGATACTGTGGTTCCGACAATCTGTTCGATAATGGCGGTATCTGCGGTCATCCGGCTCGCTATTTCCGCTGGTCGGTTTTCCTCGAAAAAGCGGGGTGCGAGGCGCAGCAAATTGGCCTGCACGGCGGAGCGAATGTCGCCCACCACCCGTTCGCCAAGCCAGCTTACGAAGTAAAAGCGAAAGGCAGTCGAAATGCCGATAACGACAACGATTCCCAGCAAAAGATAGAAATAGGGCGCGGGATCGCCGTTATTTTCAGCAAATCCCTCATCAATAATCAGCTTCAACCCTGCAGGAATGGCAAGCGTTGATCCCGCCGCGGTGATGAGTGCCAGCAAGGCAAAGCCAATCTGGCGAGGATAGTGCGCCGTAAAGCGCGCAATCATGCGCAAGCTGGATAGTTTCAGCTTTTCTTTTGTTTTTGTCGGTTCCTGAGCTGGCTCAGCGATGTTAGCCGGGAGAGCGGCGCTATTATCTGTCATGGTGGACGCGGCCTAGCAGGCGTCGTGCGGCGCGACAATCGGCGGCGGCATTTGCGCGTGCGCTTTTTCTATGGTGCATCGCACAATAAACGCCTATGTCCCCAGCGGGACCAGACGGGAATAGATATGCTTTACACAGGGTATGATATCCAGCGTGGCTGGATGGCAGGCGTCGGAAAAATGGCGCAGGCGCAGGCAGATTGGCTGAAGAACTTCAGCGGGCCATTCAGCATGGGCGGTTTGACCGGGATGACCGCCTCTGCCCTTGATGTATTCGCCCATGCGGTTGCAGTGCGCGGTAAGCCAGCCTTTGGCCTTGCTTTCGTTGATGTGGATGGGAATCACCTGCCGGTTGAGGAACGCAATGAAGCGCGAAAGCCGTTCGGCCAGCTAAAGCATTTTGTCTATGAAGGCAGCGTGGGCAAGCCCCGCCTGTTGATCGTTGCGCCGATGTCTGGCCACTTTGCCACGCTCTTGCGCGGCACGGTGGAACGGATGCTGCCAACGCACGACGTCTATATCACGGACTGGAAAGACGCGCGCGATGTGCCGCTGACTGGCGGCGGTTTCGATCTTGAATCCTACATGGATTATATCATCGAATGGCTGGAATATATCGGTCCCGATGCTGGCGGTCGCGGTGCGCATATGCTGGCGGTGTGCCAGCCGTCGGTTCCGGCTTATGCCGCAGCCGCAGTGATGAGCGCGAAGGATCATCCGCTGCGCCCGCGCACGCTGACCATGATGGGCGGGCCGATCGATACCCGTGAAGCCCCGACCGCTGTGAACAATCACGCAACGACGCGGCCGCATGACTGGTTCATCCACAATGTGATCGCCACCGTGCCGCCTTATTATAAAGGTGCAGGACGTCGGGTCTATCCGGGCTTTCTGCAATTGTCAGGCTTCATGTCGATGAATCTTGGCAACCATATGGTCAGCCACTGGTCGATGTTTCAGGATTTGGTGGAGGGCGACGGCGAAAGTGCCGATGCAACCAAGGCCTTTTATGACGAATATCGCGCAGTGTGCGACATGACTGCGGAATTTTATCTGCAGACCGTCGACGTGGTCTTCCAGCGGCATTTGCTGCCCAAGGGAGAGTTCAACTATCGCGGCAAGCTGGTCGACCCCGGCGCTATCCATGACATCGCGATCCTTGCGATAGAGGGCGAGCGCGATGATATCAGCGGCATTGGCCAGACCAGGGCGGCACTGAAGATTTCGACCGGACTGGACGAAGCGCTGAAAAAATATCATCTTGCGCCTGAGGTAGGGCATTATGGCATTTTCAATGGCAGCAAATGGCGCGATCGAATTGCGCCGGTTGTTGAGGACTGGATACTCAGCCACAACGGGTAAAGCGCTTTGTCGCTGACGATCAGCGCAGTCATTGAACGCTGGCCGGTCGCCGGGCAGTTTATCATCGCCCGCGGCGCAAAAACCTATGTGGACGTGCTGGTGGTCGCGGCAAGCGACGGCGCTACTGTCGGCATGGGAGAGGGAACCGCGATTTATTATCATGGCGAGAGCGCGGAAAGCTGTCTGAAACAGGTTGAGGAAGTAATCGACGCGCTTGCCGATCTGGGCGTGCGAGAGGCGCGTGAGGCCGCGCAGATTTTGTTGCCGCCCGGCGCAGCGCGCAATGCATTGGACTGCGCGTTGTGGGATTTGGAGGCGAGGGCCGCAGGGCTCCCGCTATGGCAAGTCGCAGGCCTCACAGCCAAGCCAACACCGCTGCAGACTGCCTTCACCATTTCGCTTGGCGAGCCGGACGTCATGGAGACTGATGCTGCAAAGGCTGATGCTCGGGGCTTTGGTCTGTTAAAGCTGAAACTGACTGGCGAGGGCGATCGCGAGCGGGTGGCGGCAGTGCGCAAGGGCGCTCCCGCCGCTAGGATGATCATCGATGCCAACGAAAGCTGGGGCGGGCTGGACATAGAAGCGGAAGCTGCTGCGCTGGCTGCGCTTGGCGTAGAGATGATCGAGCAACCGGTGCCGGTCGGGCAGGATGCGCTGCTCGATGGGATCAAATCACCCGTGCCTTTTCTGGCAGACGAAAGCTGCCAGTCGGGTGCGGACATTGACCTTTGTGCGCGCCACTATGACGGCATCAATATCAAACTCGACAAGTCTGGTGGCCTAACCGAGGCGCTTGCCATGGCACGCAATGCCGAAGCGCGCGGGCTAAAGCTGATGGTCGGTTGCATGCTCTCCACCAGTCTGGGGATCGCGCCTGCCTTTCTCGTGGCGCAGGGCGCGCATTGGGTCGATTTGGATGGTCCTGCGCTGTTGGCCGAGGATCGAAAGGACAGGTTCCGTTTTGAAGGTGGGATGATCCAACCGCAACAGGCTCACTTTGATGAGCGGTAAGGCGCGACAAAATCCATCAGCGCTGGATCGTTGACTTTATCCACCGCAATCGCATCGATCAGTGTATCGTCAGATATTCGACCCTTGCGTGCGAAGAAGACGAACATGTCGCCTTCTGTGCTGAAGGTTGTGTCTCCGAGCGCCATTGGGCCGCAGGTAGTGTCGTAAGTCTTCACCTTGAACGTTTTGCTTAGTTCGGGCCCCTTAAGCCAGGTTAGAGGCTTGAAATAGGTCGGAAGCGGATACTCCGGTAATAGAATGGGAGCAGGTACTCCATTGCGATATTTGGGCTTATATGGAGGAGACCAATAGATGTGTCGCGCAACGAATACCCAGTCCGCGGCCTGCAGGTTGCGCTCTTGCCGTTCTTTCAACCAGCGCGCCTCATTTTCGCGCCCCACAGCCTCGGTCCTCGCACGATAATCCTGGTCGCTCTCCCCAGGCAGGGGTGGTTCGGGCGGAGCTATTGAACACGCGACAGCCGGAGAAACAGAAAACAACGCCAATCCGACTATAGCGATCTCTAAAATCCGCCCGAACGCGAGCATCAAAACACCTCAAACAGGCCAGCTGCGCCCATGCCGCCGCCGACGCACATGGTGACGACAACATGCTTGGCACCGCGACGTTTGCCTTCGATCAGTGCATGGCCAACGCAGCGGGCGCCGGTCATTCCATAGGGGTGGCCAATGGAAATAGAGCCGCCATTGACGTTGAGCAGTTCATCAGGAATGCCCAGCTTGTCGCGGCAATACAGCACTTGGACCGCAAACGCCTCGTTCAATTCCCAAAGACCAATGTCGTCCATTTTCAGGCCATTGCGTTCCAGCAGTTTCGGAATGGCATAAACCGGACCGATACCCATTTCATCGGGCTCCGTTCCCGCCACTGCCATGCCGACATAGCGGCCAAGCGGATTCAGGCCTTTCCTTTCGGCAACTTTTGCCTCCATCAAAATGCTGGCCGACGAACCGTCGGAAAGCTGGCTGGCATTGCCTGCGGTGATTGTGCCATCGGGAATGACGCTGTTCAGCGACTTCAACCCTTCAAGGGTCGTGTCGGCGCGGTTACCTTCATCCTTGGCAATGGTCACTTCCTTCTGGGAGACTTCGCCGGTTTCCTTGTTCACGACATTCATCATCGTAGTGACGGGAACAATTTCATCGTCAAATTTGCCAGCGGCCTGTGCGGCGGCGGTGCGCTGCTGCGACTGGAGGCCATATTCATCCATAACATCGCGGCTGATATTATAGCGCTTGGCAACAACCTCCGCGGTTTGCAGCATTGGCATATAAATGGAATTGTGCATGGCGATCAGCGCCGGATCGGGCTGCACGCGCATATCCTTGGTCTGCACAAGGCTGATCGATTCCTGCCCACCAGCGGCAAGTATATCGACATTATCCGTGATGATCTGCTTGGCGGCCGTGGCAATGGTCATCAGCCCCGACGAACATTGCCGGTCGATGGTCATCCCCGATGTGGTGATCGGCAGGCCAGCGCGCAATGCAACCTGACGGGCGAGGTTGCCTGCCTGCGTGCCCTGTTGCAGCGCACTGCCCCAGAGGACATCGTCGACTTCCGCGCCGTCAATGCCAGCCTTGGCGACCGCTGCGGCAAGCGAATAGGAGCCAAGCGTCGGCCCAAGGGTTGCGTTAAATCCGCCGCGATAGGCTTTGCCAATTGCGGTGCGGGCGGTGGAAACAATTACTGCGTCACGCATAGGAGAATTTCCTTTGTCAAAAATCCCCGCCCGCTTGCGGGAGGGGAAGCTCGCGCCAGCGAGCGGGGAGGGCCTTGAAACGAAGCGCGATCACCGGACCCTCCCCGGCGTTCCGCGCCACCCCTCCCGCAAGCGGGAGGGGAGAAACCGCTCAAACAAAAAACTGTGTGATCCACTCGGCAATACAGGCAGGCTTGTCTTCGCCTTCGATCTCCAGCGTATATTCCATTACCTGCTGCCACTGGCCGGGGCGCTTTTCCTCCAGCTCCAAAAGCTTGAAATGGCCACGCACCTGCTTGCCGACACGCACGGGAGCAAGAAAGCGGGTTTTGTTTCCGCCATAATTGACTCCCATCTTTACGCCGTCGATGCGCGGGCAATCGGATTTGGCCATCAACACGGGCATCAGCGACAGCGACAGAAATCCATGGGCGATGGTGCCGCCAAAAGGTGTCATCTTTGCCATCTCTTCATTCACATGGATGAACTGATGGTCGCCAGTCGCGTCGGCAAATTTGTTGACCATATCCTGATCGACCAGCAGCCATTCAGATGTGCCAATGGTCTCACCGATGCGGCCCTGAAGCTCGGCCGGGGTTACTCCGCTCATGTCATGCTCCTTCTAGGGGGAATTTGGCGGCGTTCTGCGCCTTTTGGGGCTGGTTGACAAGCCCGATGCCGATAGCCGCGCTGACGCTACGTCACTTTGTGGCTTTTGGCTTGGTCCCGCCCGAATCACCTGTATGCAGCGGTGGCGCATAGGGCATGACAAGCGTTCCATCAGGCGCGGCGGTATAGGTTGTCTGGGTCGGATAGGCGAACTGGATGCCTTCAGATGCAAAGCGTTCGGCAATGGCTATGCCCACCGCGTGCCGCATGGCGAACATGTCGTCAATATCTTCGCTGGGCACGTCGAACACCAACTGAAAATCAAGCGAGCTGGGCGCGAAGGTGGTAAAGCCGGCGCGGATAAACTCGCCGCCGTGCGTTTCGACAATGTCGCGCAACAGCGCAGGTATTTTGGCAGCCAGTGATGGCTGAATATGCTGGACAATATTCAGCACGAACGTGACCCGGCGGTAGACTGTCTGGGTATTGTTGGTGATTTCCTTTTCCAGCAGCTTGCTGTTGGAAATGATCTTCTCTTCACCGGAAAGCGCCCGCAGACGGGTGCTTTTCATGCCGATCTTTTCGACCCGGGCGGTGGTAGTGTCATAGGTGATGGTATCGCCGCGTTTGAATGGCCGGTCGAAAATGATCGAAATGGCGGCGAACAGATCGGAAAAAATCCCCTGCGCTGCCAGACCGATGGCAATGCCGCCTACGCCCAGTCCGGCAATCAGACCGGTTATGTTGACGCCCAGATTGTCCAGCACAACGATTGCCGCGATGGCAAAGACTGCAAAGCTGATGCCCAGACGGATCAGGGCCATCGCGCTTTGCAGCGTTTCCTGCTCCGTCCCGCTTTGTTGCGCGCGGCGTTCAACCAGTGACAGAATGATTTCGCGCGCCCAGATTGCGACTTGGACGACAAAGGCGATGGTGAACAGGAACAATATTGTCCGCGCGACTGGCTCAGGCGCATTGGCGAAACCGTTGACCAGTTCGGCGGCCAGCATGATCCGGAAAAAGCGCTTTGTCCGGGAAATGGCGCGCCATGCAATGGTCGGGATGCTGCCGTCATCGCCGCGCCGGTTGGCGATGGCCGCAGCCTTTCGCCGGAACCAGCTCAATAGGAAATAAAGCGCAAAGCCGACCAGTGTTGCAATGGACAATTCCAGAGCGTTCGATCGGATCCAATCCGCGATCAGGACAAAATAGCCATCAAATCGGGCCTGCATATGCGACCACATATCGGCATTCAGCAATTTGGGTTCAGGCGGCGGGGTTTTGATCGTCATGATGCCGATGTAGGGCTCGGCAGGGCAAAATCAAACGATCAACCCGCCGCTTTTGTCTTAATCCGCAAATCCTTGATCGGACGCCAGGCCGATTCCTTGCGCCTGCGGGCAAGATAGGTGTCGAGGCTGATCTGCATGGCAACCAGCATGTAGACAAACGGCTGAAAGGCGATGCCCACAAAAAGCGATCCGACAAGGTAGATGATCTGTGCACTTTGCAAGGCGCGGGCCAGCGGGATGACCCACATTTCATCCTCTCGTCCCCGCTTGCGATAAATGCGCATCAGCATTTCCATTCGCCACACGCCGCCGACATGGATCAAAAGCCAGATGATCAGCCCGGGATAGCCTTGTTCGCCCAGCATCTCGAAGTAACTGCTATGATAGGCGCGGCCTTCGTCAACGACTTCGCCTGAATCGACGTCGCCAGTGTCGCGGCCCATTTCGTCGATTACCGGAATCGTATAGCGGATCTTGTTCTGCACATAGGCGTTAAAGCCGCCGCCAAAGGGGTGGGATTTGGCAAATTCCCATGTCCATTGCCACACGGCAATGCGGGTCGATGCGCTTTCGTCGGCCTTGTAGTTTTTGATCGTTTCCATGCGATCCGTAAACTCCGCCGGCAAAAAGGGTATGGCAACGAGGCCAATGGTCGCAGCCCCAATGACATAAAGCATTCGCCGCTTTGCGTTACGCAGCAGCAACACGGCGAGCGCGGCGGCGCAGACCAGGCCGGTGCGCGCTTGCACGCCAATCGGAATAAGGAGGCAGGCGAAGACCAGCCCTGCTGCATAAAGCCTGACCCGCCAATCGGGTTTGAAAATGGTGCCATGCTTTGCCAGCCAGAGCACAAGCGGGATGATGGCAATGGCAACGCAAGAGATGATGCTGCTTTCATACAGCCCGCTGTCATTGTCGACCAGCAGCACCATCACGCCATAGCCGCCGCCGCCTGCCATGGTCTTGATGCCGCCCGTTACGATCAGGGCAGAGGCGCACAGCACCAATGCCAGCGCCAATGCCTCAATCCGCAGCCGCGTTCGCAAGGTCAGCGGCAGGAAAATGGCAAAAACCAGCGCTTTCCAGACCCAATCCCATTTTTCCGCGGCAGCCACCGGCTCGACCGCGATTGAATTGGTCGCGGCGCAATAGACCAGCAGCAACACCAGCAGGCACCATCGCGGCGAGATGCGGACATCTTTTTTGTCATCGCCCAGCATAAAACCAGCAAAGGCAAATCCGAACAGAATGAGCGACAAGGGGATGGAATTGAGGAGGAAATAGCTTAGCCGTTGCGGCGCGACAATATCCACATAGGCGTAGACAAGCGTAAAGAGAAATGGCCGCTTGAAAGCGAGCAAGAGCAGCAGGCCAAGATAGCCGACAAAGAACAGGTCACGCATCGGGTGCGTCCCTGTTTGCGGCGCGGCGCTTGTGGATGACATGGCCAAAGCCTTCGGGTTCGGCATCGGGCGCAGGCGGCGCTTCGTTGTCAAGATCATCCCGCTGGGTAAGCAGCCAGAACATGAGCGCGATCAGGGCATGGCTCAGCAATATCGAGAAATTATCGATCATCCGGCAAATAGCCCCTTAACGCGTTGCACCATCGCATAACGTGATTGGGTTGACGCAGCGTTAAATATATTGCCGCTATAGGCAGCGTCATGTCCCATATCCTGCACATCCTGGACCATAGTCTGCCGCTGCACAGCGGCTATACCTTTCGTACCCGTGCCATATTGAAAGCGCAGCAAAGCGCAGGCTGGCATGTTGCGGGATTGACTGGGCAGCGGCATTACCAGCATGGCATTGTCCCCGATGCCGATGAGGAAATGGTTGAGGGGCTGCGTTTTTTCCGGACCGGCAGTCTGCCGTCTGGTCCGCCGGGGCTGCGCGAATGGCGCGAGGTGCGGGCATTGTCCGACCGGATTATTGCCTTGCACCGCGAATGGCCCTTTGATCTAGTCCATGCCCATTCGCCAGCGCTGAATGGCCTTGCCGCCGCCATGGCTGCAAAAAGGCTTGGCCTGCCCTTTGTTTATGAAATCCGGGCCTTTTGGGAGGATGCCGCCGTCGGCAATGGCACTGGCCGCGAAGGATCAATGCGCTATCGCCTGACCCGTGCGCTGGAAAACCATGTTGTGTCAAAGGCTGACCGTGTGGCCGTCATTTGTGAAGGCTTGCGGAGCGATTTGATCGCGCGTGGCGTTCCTGCGGACAAGATTTTCGTGTCGCCCAATGGCGTTGATATGGAGCTGTTTGGCAACCCGCCACCGCCGGACCAGGTGTTGGCGGGCGAACTTGGGCTCAGCGGCAAGACTGTCATTGGCTATATTGGCAGCTTTTATGACTATGAAGGCATTGATGACCTGATTGCGGCCATGCCGCTTATGGATTCGGATGCGCATCTGCTGCTGGTGGGGGGCGGCCCGATGGAGGCAACCCTGAAAGCTCAGGCGGAGCGCTCCGCTGCCGCTTCGCGTATCCATTTCGTCGGGCGCGTGCCGCATAGTGATGTTGAACGCTATTACAGCCTTGTTGATATCCTTGCCTATCCACGCAAGGCGATGCGGCTGACTGACCTTGTTACTCCGCTGAAGCCGCTTGAGGCGATGGCCCAAGGGCGGCTTGTGGCGGCGTCCAGCGTTGGCGGCCATCGGGAGTTGATAGAGGATGCAGTGACCGGAACATTGTTTGCTCCTGATAGCCCGCAGGCACTGGCCGATGCGCTCGATAGCTTGCTGCTTGACCGGGCGGCCTGGCCAGCGCGGCGTGAGGCGGCCCGGGATTTTGTTGCCAAAGAACGCAATTGGCAAAGGAACATAGTGCGTTACGATCCTGTTTACCATTTGCTGCTAGGCGATGGTAAAGGCGGCTGACTTCCCCCCGGGAAAGGGCCGCAAGCAGGCTGTAGGGATTTGATGCAAAAAGGCCGGAAACTGGACGGAACCTTGCGCACGCTGGCGATTTCGCTGGCCGGTGCGGCGGTTATGGCGGTCGTGGCGATGCTTATCCCCGTGGCCATTTTTGAAACCATCACCGGGGCGACGGGCATATCCGAACTGGTTCCTGCTACCGCTGCGCCGCTGGGCGATACCGCCCGCGCCATCATCGCATTCCTTTTTGCTGCATCCACCTTTGCGGTGATCGCCGCGATGCTGCTGCGCCGTCCGCGCGCGGAAAAACCGGCCGCTGCACCGCGCGGGCAAGACCCGCAACAGGCCGGAACGTCGCTGTTTGCCGAAATCCGCGCCAGGATCAGCGCTTTTGTTGAAAGCCGCCGTGTAGGTCCGGTGATAACCGAGTTGTCCGATTTGCCGAAGCTGCGGGCGGGCGATGCCCACCCTGATGCACCGCCGCGCAGGCCCATCTCAGCGCAGCGCGACCTTGCCGATGTGCCAATGGGTGCGCAGGCCGACACCGGCCGCGAACCAGACGGCTTGCCAATCACGCCAGCAATGCCTGCAATGGCCGTTGAGGCGCTGGCCGACGCGCAGCCGGATGTGCTGCCTGTGGCGGCTCCCACAATTGCCCCCGCGATCGCCCCGGAGCTTCCAACCGCGATTGCTGATGCGGTTGAACCACCTGTTATCGATGCTGCCATTGCCCAAGCTGCTTCCGTCGCCGTCGAAGCGTCAATGCCGGACCCGGCCACCGCTGACCTCGCCAGCATTTCGGCCTTGGTCGACCAATTGGAAATCGCCGTGGCCAATCGGCAGCAGCAGCTCGCCCAGCTGGAGGCGCTTGCGACCAGCCAGCCCGGCAGCAGCGATATTGCAGAACTGCCCATGTCCGCGACGTTTGAGCCGGAACCTGCGATACAGCCGCCCCCGCTTGAAATCGTCCCGGCAACAACGGCGGCTGCGCAGGGCGCGCTGCCCGAAGATGATATGGACGAAGCGTTACGCTCCGCACTCGCCACTCTGCAACGCATGAACGCGCGCTCGCGCTAAGCGCTACGCGGGTCGCCAGTCGCTTTTTTGGGCGCAAAGCCCCCACGCCCTCACGCCCCACATCCCGCAGCCGCGCAAATTGGTTGACGCTGATGCGTAAACACTTAGGGCCACCGCGACGCCCGTTTCAGCCCCTTGTCCGCCCTTGCTATTCCGCCTAGACACTGTGTTGTAAATTGCTGCAACAGGGGCATTCGTCTGATGACAGCGGATATGGGGATAGAAGCGGTAAAGGACGGTCCCACCGTCTTTTTCAGCTATGCCCGGGCTGATCAGAAACAGGCCAAGCTGATCATTGCCGCGCTGGAGGCTGCGGGCTGCAAGGTCTGGTGGGATGGGCTGCTGGCTGGCGGCGAAACATTCCTGCCGACCACCGAAGCCGCGCTTGAGGGGGCCGATGCCGTTGTTGTGCTTTGGTCGAAAACATCACTTGATTCGCATTGGGTCCGCGATGAGGCAACGGTTGGCCGGGACCGCAGGCGTCTTGTGCCGCTTTCGCTTGGCGGTGTCGCGCCGCCGCTGGGTTTTCGTCAATTTCAGGTCATTGATCTGACGGCATGGAATGGCCGGGCCGACGCACCCGAAATGCTTGGCATCGTGCAGGCAATCAGCAGCTTTGCCGGGCGTGCACCGGTTGGTGTCGTTCAGCTGCAGCCCGCCGTCAGCCGGCGGGCGTGGATAGCGGGGGGAGCGGTGGCCGCAATCGCCGTGGCAGGGGGTGGCTTCACCCTTTGGACCCGGGCCTTTTCCGGCAAAGCAGGTGCCAGCAACAGCGTCGCCGTGCTGCCATTTGCCAATTTAAGCGGCGATCCGGCAAAGGCCTATTTTGCCGACGGATTGTCAGAGGAAATCCGGCTAGGGGTCGCGCGCATCGACGGGCTGCGTGTGCTGGCCCCGATGTCAGCCGGAAAAGCAGCCGAAACTTATAAGGAAGATGTGCCGACGATCGGCCGGGCGCTGGCCGCCGACTATGTGCTGCGCGGCAGTGTGCGGCAATCAGGCGAGCGCATCCGCATTGCCGCAGAATTGTTGGACAGCAAGGATAATGCACCGGCCTGGTCCGATCAGTTTGACCGGACGATGACCGACATCTTCAGCCTGCAGGCAGAGATTGCCGATAATGTTGCAGATGTTCTGTCGGCGCAATTTGTGCGGGGCAACAAGGCGGACAAGGGCGAACAGGGTGGCACGAACAGCGGGCGCGCCTTTGATGCCTATTTGCGCGGCAATGCCTATTATGCGTTGCGCTCTGGTGAAGCGGCCTATCGCGCTGCGCTGAAACAATATGATGCGGCATTGGCCATCGATGATGATTATGCCAAGGCCCATGCAGCGCGGGCGCGGGTCATCACGGTCATCACCAACGCCTATGCCAAGGCCAGCGAGTTTGAGGCGCGCTATGACGATGCCGTTCGCTCCGCGCGCCGCGCCGTTGCGATTGCCCCTGACCTTGCGATTGCGCAATCGACGCTGGGCTTTGTCCTTGTGCAGGGAAAGCTGGACCTGCGCGGTGCGCGACAGCCCTATGAAATCAGCAACCGTCTGGGCAAGGGCGACGCCACGGTCCAGCTGCTTTACGCTGCCTATGCCGCTGAAATGGGCTGGCAGGATAAGGCGCTGACTGCCATTAACCGGTCTGTTGGGCTCGATCCGCTGAACCCCGCCGCGCACCGTATTCTGGCCTTTGTTCATTATTGCGCACGCCGCTTTGACCCGGCCATTGCTGCTTGCCGCAAGGCGCTGGAGCTCAACCCCAAATTGTCGCAGGCCAACGCCTATTGGGGCGATGCCTTGCTGCAGAAAAATGCCGTTGCCGAGGCGCTTGCCCGGTTTGAAAAGGAAACCGACCAGATGACGCGGCTTACGGGCATTGCCATTGCCCAGCATCGTTTGGGCAATGCGCCCGCTGCGCAAGCGGCCTATGATGCATTGATCGGCGAATTTGCCGACGGGTCAACCTATCAACAGGCGCAGGTCCATGCCCAATGGGGCCAGATTGACGAGGCGTTGCAAAAACTGCTTCTGGCTCGCAAAATCGGAGATGTCGGTCTTGCCTATGCGTTCACCGACCCGTTCCTTGATCCGCTACGCCAGCGCGCCGAATTTTCGGATTTGCTAAAGGACCTTGGTTTCGTTTAGTCTGAAGGTCCACATGCAAATAGAGGGGTGGAAATATGCGTAAATTAGTCCTGATCTCAACTGCTGCGGTGCTCGCACTGGGCGCGGCTGCGTGCAGCAAACCCGCCGAAGAAAAGGTTGAGCCCGCAGCCGAAGAAGCCGCTGCTGAGCCTGCCGATGCTGCTGCGGCTCCTGCTCCTGCCGCAGACGCCGCTGCCGCGCCTGCCGCTGGAGAGGCTGCTGCCGATGCTGCTGCAGCCCCGGCACCGGCCGAAGGCGACAAGTCAAAGGATCAGCAATCGAGTGGCGGCGTCCAGCCCTGATCCATCGTTGATGTAACAAAGGGGGGGCAGGGGCCTTTTGCTTCTGCCCCTAATCATCAACATATTGCACTGCGCCGCCTGCATCGGTTGTGGCCATTGCCTTTCGGATCCAGCCGGAAAAGGCGGCGACACGCGTGTAAACGCCGGGATTTGCAGGATCGCTGCAATTCACCTTGTTCCATGAAACAATCCCGACCAGGATCGGCGGACCCCCGGTAAAGATCAGTGGCCCGCCGCTGTCGCCGCTGCAGGTTTTGCTTTTCGTGCCGCCTGCACATAGCACCTTGGCGGTGATCCGCGGTTGCAGGCGGCCATTGATTGTTACCGAGCCATAATCGGGCAATTTGCGGCATTCAGCGGCGGGAATAGCCCGCTGATCGGCGCGCCATAAGATCGCCGACGGGGCAATGTCTGGTCCTGCCTCGCGCGTGCGCCCCCAGCCGAGACCGGACACAGGGGTATCCATTGCCGGTTCGGGCCCCTGGTGCAATTCGATACGGCCAATTTCCGCTGGATTGCGAAAGCGCGTGTCGGGGGCAAGGTGAACCAGCGCAATGTCATTTTCATATTTGGAATAGCGGCGATGAATGACGATCCGGTCGACGCGAAAACGCATACCATCGCCCGGCTTTGCCAAATCCTCCGCGCCCAATGTGACGGTAAGGCCGCGTTTCAAATGCGCAGCAGAAACACAGTGGGCAGCGGTAATCACCCAGTCACGGGCGATAAGCGCGCCGCCGCAAATATGCTGCCGCGCCCAAAGCGGGGCACTGGCCGTCGCCCGCGCCCATGTCGCAGGATCGCCTGTATAGCTGATTTGCGCCTGATATTTGGCTTGATTTTCACTAACGCGAAAGCCCAGCGATACCCGGGTGATTGTGCCTGCTGGCGCATCGCTGCCTTCTGAGGGCAGTGGCGGCACAGGCGGCGCGTCCGTGCCCGGCTCTATGTCAATGATTGGCAGGCCGTCCTGAAAGGCAGGCCCATCCTCATCGTCACCGTCATAGGTGGCAAAATCCTCCTCGCTCCAGCCATCTTCGCTGCCTTCTTCGATAAGGAAATAGTCGCCCTGCTCTTCGCTGTTGTCGGCCATGTCTGTCTCATCGCCGTCCTGCGCTCTTGGCGCTGAGCCCGCATTGAGCGCGATGACCGACGCCAACAGGATAGCCAAAGACCTATTTGCCATTGTAATCGGACTGCTCCCCCATTGGCAATCATTGCCCGGCATCCGATATAGCACAATCTGCTTGCCGCGCAAAAAGGCTGCGCTACCATGCTGGGATGGTGGGCAAAAATGCAACCGATACCGTGATGCTTGGCCTGCCTTTGCCGCGCCTTTGTATTGCCGTTACTGGCCACCGCGAGAGCAATGCAGCCTTTGCGCAGAACTATGACCGTTTGTCCGATGCGCTGCTGCGCTTGTTCAACCTGGTTGATACAGTCACATCGGCAGAGGCCGGAGGGGCAGCACCAACCCGACTGTTTTCCCTGCTGGCGCATGGTGCAGACTTGCTGGCAGTGGATCACGCGCTGGGGCGCGGGTGGGAATTGGCTGCGCCTTTGCCCTTCAGCCTTGAATTGAACATTGCAATCAATGCCGATCCGCCGACGGTCGCCGATGCGGCTGCCCTGCGCGCTGGCGAACTGGCCAGCGACCCTGAAACAGCGCAGCGCGCCGCCAAAATTCGCAATGCCGCAGCAAACGCGCATTTGTTTGAACTGGCCGAAGCGGATGAAGCTGTCGCGGCGGCGCATGACGCCATGCTGGCAGCGCCCGATGACAGGCAGGCCGCGCGCCGTTTTTCCGACCTTGCCTCTGCCCGGGTCGCCGTTGCAGGCAGGATCATGATCGAACAGGCTGACCTGCTTGTCGCCATCTGGGACGGTGTTGCTCCGGGCGGTGTGGGCGGCACACGCCATACGATCGCAGCAGCGGTCGAAGCGGGAACTGCTGTATTGTGGATTGACGCACGCGCGCCAGAGCGGCTCTCACTATTGCGCAGTCCGGAAGAGCTCCATGCACTGGAACAGGCAGAGACATTGCCGGACGATGCCACTGTGCGCCAGTTCATCAACGGCATTTTCAACCCGCCCGAAGCAGACCAGAATGAACGTGCCATCGCCTTTCATACCGAACAATGGCACGCGCGCAGTGCGCGGCGCTTTCATGCCTATCGCCGGGTAGAGGCGCTGTTTGGCGGGGGCAGCCTTGCCAGCCGCGTCGGCAGCCTGCGCCAGCATTATGAACGGGCAGAGGATATTGCAACGGGCAGCGGTGCGGGCATGATGGCGGCGGCCACTATCTTGCCCGGCGGCGATGCAGCTTTTACTGCGCGTGTCCGCGACGACGTGCTGAAGCGCTTTGCTTGGGCGGATGGGCTGTCGACCTATTTGTCCGATGCCTATCGCGGCGGGATGACCACCAATTTCCTGCTGTCTGCCATGGCGATTATCGCTGGGGTTGCCTATTTGCCGCTGGCGTCGGTTGATGCCAAATGGCCTTTTGCGCTGACCGAATTCCTGCTTCTGGCCATCATCGTTGCGATCACCACCATAGGGCGACGGGGGCGCTGGCACGGGCGATGGTTTGAAACGCGCCGTGTTGCTGAATATTTCCGCCATGCCCCGATCATGCTGCTGCTGGGGGTGGCGAGGGCCAGCGGGCGCTGGCCGCGCGGAACCGAGACCAGCTGGCCAGAATTTTACGCACGTGAGGTGTTGCGCGATCTAGGCCTGCCCAGGGTACGGATCGACCAGGGCTATTTGCGCAGCTTGTTGTCCGGCCTGCTGCTTGTCCATGCCCGCGAGCAGCGGGTTTACCACCAGGCAAAGGCGCAGCGCCTGTCAAAGGTCCATCATGGGCTGGACCAACTTTCGGAACGGCTGTTCCTGCTCGCCATATTATCCGTTGCCACCTATCTCGGCCTGATCGTTGCGGCGCATTTTGGCCTTGTGCCCAGCGGCTGGCCGCATGGCGGGTCAAAGGCATTCACATTCCTTGGCGTATCCCTGCCTGCATTGGGCGGGGCGCTTGCCGGGATCCGCTATTTCGGCGATTTTGAACGCTTTGCCTCAATATCTGAAATCACCGCGGAAAAATTGGAGGCGATAGAGGCGCGGATTGCCATCCTGCTTGCGGCTCCGGCGGGCGCGCTGCACTATGCGCAGGTTGCCGCCATCGCCCATGGTATCGACGATATTGTCGTGACAGAGATTGAAAACTGGCAGTCGGTATTCGGCAGCAAGCAGATTGCCGTGCCGGTTTAGGGTCAGGCCCAAGCTATTTGGTCATGCCTCGACGGTGAAACTTAACCCGGCATGTGCCTCAAGCCGCTTGACCAGCGCCTCGCCCAGCGCGGCGCCCGGTGTTGTCACGCCGCCTTCGCCTGAACTTTCCGCCAGCGCTATGGCGGTTTCAGCGATCATCTTTGATGTCGAGCCATAGCCGGGGTCGCGGTCGCCCTTGACTGCCAGCCGCGCCTCGCGCCCGTCGGGATAAAGGCCAATGAACAGAATGTCGTAAAAGCCATTTTCGCGCTCCTCCGCTGTCGGCCCTTCGCCGGGCTTCAGCTTGGAATCGCCAAAGGGGTTCATTTTCGCAATGCCCTCTGCCATTGCCTTGCCGACATCGCCAATCGTGGTCAGCATCATCTCATCATAAACCAAGTCGGTCCCCCACGGGTGGCCAAGCAGGAAATTGGTGCGGTGGACATTTTTGGTGTTGATCGGCGCCATCACAAAGGGTGCGGCCCATGCGCCTGCTTCGCTGTCATATTCCGGGATCAGGCCCGATGGCTGCGATGGCCCCTCAAAACCCGGAGTCAGCGCGAAAGAGGATTTCAGCAGCATGATGATGCCGGGGTTCTTCGCGGCGGCCTTCATCGTTTCGGTCAGGCTGGCGATAGTCCCGCCTGACGCCCCGCCTTGCATCTTGCGCACTCGGCCCTTCACCCGCGGGGCAGGTGCGCCGTGCGTTGCGACGGCATGTTTCTGTAGCATCAGGACGCCAAGATCGAAGGGGATCGAATCGAACCCAGCCGAAAAGACGATCCGTGCGCCGCTGGCCTTGGCGGCGGCGTCATGCTGGTCAATCTTTTCGCGCATCCATGCCGGTTCGCCGCACAGGTCTGCATAATCGGTGCCATTGGCCACACAGGCCGCGACCAGTCCGTCGCCATAAAGCTGATAAGGGCCAACAGTCGTCAGCACCACCTTGGTCCGTTTGCACATATCGTCGAGCGTTGCCGGTTCGTCGGCATTTGCCAGCACCAAAGGCGTCGTTTCCGGCGCGCCGATCAACCGGCGCACTTCAGCAAGCTTCGCCGCGCTGCGCCCTGCCATCGCCCATTTCAGGCCCGGTTTTCCCGTGAGATATTCCGCGACCAGACGCCCAGTATAACCGGTTGCACCATAGACAATGATGTCAAATTCGCGCTCATTCTTGGGCATGGTGTATCTCCTTGTTTGCATTTGGCCTGATCTGCATTTGGCCTGATCGGCAATTGCGCCTGTGATGCGCGGAGTAGCGGAAAATGTCAAAAGCGCTGTTGCCGATCTTTGTCCAACATGGCTGCTGTCAGGGTCAGGACCTGTTCGGGCCATGGCCCTGGCTCTGGCATTCATCATCCAGCAGCAGCGCCTCTATCATCACGATGGTCTCCCCGTCGGGCAGCGTTGTAGCGCGGGCCATATGGACATCGGCCACCAACAGGGCTGGCAGCGTGAATTCATGCTGCGACAGCTTCTCGGCAAATGCCGCAAGGTCGGCGGGCGTGGTTGCGCAGCGCAGGCTCACCTCCACGCGCTGGCCTGAAAAGGTCATGGACCGCCAGTCCGTGGCCTTTTCGCCGGTTACGATTGCGCCGGGCAACATCGCAGCGATGATATCGGAAAAACGGCATGTGTTCATGCCGTTTCCTCCATGGCAATGTTAAACGCTGCATAGTCAGCCATGAAACTTTCGGCCTTTTCGATAAGGGCTGCACCTAAAGTGCGCCCGGCGCGCATATCGCGGACCAGCCGGGGGTCGCCCGCAACCTTTCGCCCGAAACGGGTGGGCGGATAATCAAATTGCCGCAAAAAATTCTCGATCTTCCGGTTTATGTGCATGGGGGCCTCCTTCTTCAAAAACGCATTGCGCCTTGCCCCTGTGCCCCCACACGCCGAAGACATGACCGATGCCAAATGCGCCGAATCATCTGGAACAAAGCAAGAATATATGTCGTAGGAAAAATCCTACTTGTCTAGGAAAAATCCTACTGCTATCGGTGCGAGATGGAAAAAGATGATCCGCGCAGCGCGCTTGACCGGCTAATCCGCGACAATGGCGACGACTATGTAACGCTGTCCCGGATGCTGGGCCGCAACGCCGCCTATATCCAGCAATATATCAAGCGCGGCAGCCCGCGCCGCTTGCCAGAGGCCGAACGTGGCAAGCTGGCGCGCTATTTTGGCGTCGATGAAAGGATATTGGGCGCGCTTGCGCCGCAGCGCGACAGCCTGCGTCTTGTGCCCAAACTGGCTATCGGCGCGTCGGCAGGGGCAGGGGCGCTGACCGATGTTGAGGCTCTGGCAGGCAAGGTTGGTTTTGATGAGGGCTGGTTGCGCCGTCTGGGCGTCGATCCTGCGCAAGTGACCTTGATTAAGGTGCAGGGGGATTCCATGCAGCCGACCCTGAACGATGGTGATGATATCATGGTCGATACCGCAGCGGCGCTGCGCCCGGTGAAGGATGGCATCCATGTTCTGCGCCTTGACGATGTGCTGATGGTCAAGCGACTGAAAAAAGGCAAAGGCGGGCTGTTTTCTGTGCTTTCGGACAATCCTGCCTTTCCCGCGCTGACCGATGTTGATGCAAAGTCGGTTCAGATCATCGGCCGCGTTGCCTGGGTCGGGCGTAAATTATAGCATGGCCCGCCTAAGCTCCAGGCGTGGCTGGCGCTTTTGAAAGCAAGTTTCGGGACGCACCGCCACGTCACCTCGTTATTGAGGGGCTATGGACGAATCAAAACAGATTGATCGCGATTGGGCATTTGCCGCCTTTGACGCGCGTGACCGGATGATGGATGGGCGCTTTGTCGGTGCGGTCAAAACCACGGGCATTTATTGCAAGCCTAGCTGCCCGGCGCGACGTCCGTTGCGCCACAATGTCGAGTTTTTCTGGACAGCGACCGAGGCCGCAGCGGCAGGCTATCGTGCCTGCAAGCGCTGCCTGCCCGATGATGTTGCCCGTGATGCGGTTGCAGTCACAAAGGCGTTGGCGTTGCTGGGCAATCAAGAATCTCTCGCGCTCGACGATCTGGCCGAGGCGGTTGGCTATGCGCCGCACCATTTCCACCGGCTGTTCAAGCGCGCCACAGGAGTAACACCTGCTGCCTATGCCCGCGCACAGCGGGCAAAGCGCGTCGAAACGGCGCTGGCTGCCAATGGCCGCGTCACCGATGCGATTTACGATGCGGGCTATTCCGGCCCCAGCCGCTTTTATGCCGAAACGAAAGGACGATTGGGAATGACGCCAAGCGCGTGGAAAAATGGCGGTGCGGGGGCCGTGATCCGCTGGGCTCTGGTCCCAACCTCTCTGGGCGAAATGCTGGTGGCAGCAACGGACAAGGGCATTTGCCGCCTTTCGTTTGACGAAGATGCAGCTGCACTGGCCGATCGCTTTCCCCATGCTGAAATCCTTCCCGCCGATGCGGCAATGGCGGAACTGGCGAAGGGCGCAGTGGCGGCGGTCGAAAATCCGGCACGGATGCCTGACTTGCCTCTGGACGTTGCGGGCACAGCCTTCCAGGAAGCCGTCTGGCAGGAACTGCGGCGCATCCCTGTTGGCGAAACCCGCTCCTATGCCGATATCGCCGCTGCCGTCGGCAAGCCGAAGGCCGTGCGCGCCGCAGGATCGGCCAATGGGGCGAACAATGTCGCCGTGCTGATCCCCTGCCACCGCGTGGTCCGCACCGATGGCTCGCTTGGCGGCTATGCCTATGGGCTGGAACGCAAACAAACCCTGCTTGAACGGGAGAAAACCGCATGAACGCCAACGCCGAAGCATTGGGAAAGCTGCATATCCCCGGCAAACCGCTAATCCTCTATAATATCTGGGACGCCGGAAGTGCGCTGGCAGTGATCAAGGCCGGGGCCAAAGCCATCGCCACGGGCAGCTATGGCGTTGCCAATGCGCATGGATATAAGGATGGCGAAACGCTGCCGCTGGAGGTGGTGTTTGCCAATCTGTCGGAGATCGTCAGCGTTACCGACCTGCCGGTGACCATCGACCTTGAGGCGGGATATGGCGCAAATGCCGATGCCGTGGGCGAAGTCGCCAGACGCGCTGTCAAAAAGGGGGCGGCGGGCTGCAACATTGAAGACAAGGATCCTGCCACCCGCCAGCTATTCGATAGCGCAGAGGCCGCAGCGCGCTACAAGGCTGCAGCTTCGGCTGGCCTCTGGATCAATGCGCGCGCTGACATGTTTATCGTGACGCCGCCCGCCGAGCATGACGAAGCCGTCGCCGATGCGTTGCTGGAACGCGCCAAGGCCTATGCCGATGCTGGCGCGAACAGCCTGTTCGTCCCCTTTGTTACCAACCCAAAGCTGATCGGTCGTATCTGCGAGCGTTCGGCGCTGCCGGTCAACATTCTGATGAGTCCGGGCACCCCCGATCACCGCACGCTCGCCGAGCTTGGCGTCGCGCGCATCAGCCATGGCCATTACCCTTGGGCGCAGGCAATGGACGACCTGACGGGCTATGCAAAACAGGTTCTGGATCTGTTTGCATAGCCTTGGCGGGCGTTAACGCGTCGCTCACCGACGTCCCGAAATGAGGCGCATCATAGTTTTACAGGCCTGACCGGGAAAAGCTAACGGTCTGTTCACCCTTTTTCTGCATAGCAAATGGCAAGCTGCAATCCGTGTCGCTCCATCGCACCCTGCGCGTTGGAGACGACGGACGGCGCTGGAAAGGGATTGAATATGGCATATTCGTTTAAAAACAAGGCTTTGCTTGCCATCAGTGTCAGCAGCCTTGCCGTAACCGGCTGTTCCTCCGGCGGTTCCGGTTTGCCGCCCGCCCCCACCATTCCCTATCAGCAGCAGGCGAGTGAAGAATATATTATTGGCCCGCTGGACCAGATACAGATTTTCGTCTGGCGCAATCCGGAACTGAGCGGCCCCGTGCAAGTGCGCCCTGATGGCCGCATCACCACGCCGCTGATTACTGATTTGCCTGCGGCAGGCAAAACCGCAACGATGCTGCAACAGGATATCCGCCTGCAATTGTCGCAATATATCAACGATCCTATTGTGTCGGTGATCGTCAAGGAATTTGCCGCGACGAACAACCAGCAGGTTCGTATTGCCGGCGCTGGCGTCGGCAAACCGGCCTCGGTTCCTTACCGCTCAAACATGACGCTGCTGGATGCCATTACAGCGGTCGGCGGGATTTCGGAATATGCCGCCGGCAACAAGGCGCGCTTGCAACGGGTGGACCGCAATACCGGGCGGATGCAGGAATATGGCCTGCGAATCAACGATTTGCTGCGCAAGGGCGACACCAAGGCCAATGTCATGCTGCAACCCGGCGATGTCATCATCATTCCCGAAAGCATGTTCTGATACGGGCCGCGCCCGGCATCCCTGACCCAGCGAGACAGACATAATACCATGAACGGCCTTTACGACGAACTGCGATTGGCAATCCACAGCATCTGGAACCGGCGCTGGCTGGCGCTTGGTATTGCCTGGGCTTTGTGCCTGCTCGGCTGGCTGGTGGTTGCGATGATCCCGAACAGCTATGAATCCAAAGCCAAAGTGATGATCCGCACCCAGGGGCTGCTGAATGAAAAGGTCGGCATTTCCGCCAGCGAATCGCGCAAGGCAGTAGAGCGGCTGGGCCAGACGCTGAACAGTTCGGAAAATCTGGCAAAGGTTATCCGTGGCACAGACCTTGGCCGCAATGTTGTTTCCGAGGCTGAACTGGCGGGGAAGGTTGCCGGTCTGCGCAAGGCGATTGAAGTCAAACCTGACATCAACAACGACAATATTTTTACCATCACAGCTGCCCAGCCATCGCCAAAGGACGCCCGTGATGTCGTGCAAAAACTGATCGATGTGGCGGAAGAAGACAGCATTGCAGGCGACCGCAAGGATACCAGCAGCTCGCTGCGTTTCCTGGACCGGCAACTGGAAGATTTGCAGAAGAAACTGGCGGATGCAGAGGCAAAGCGGGTTGCCTTTGAAACGCAGAATTTGGGGATGCTGCCCGGTGCCGGTTCGGCATCAGCGCGCATGGAAGCCGTGCGGGCGGAGCTTGGCCAGATCGATTCGCAGTTGATCCAGGCGCGCAGCACCCTGTCGGCCCTGAACAGCCAGCTTGCTGGCACGCCGCCTTCGCTGACCACGCCCGGCACGGGTGGTGGCGGCAACAGCGCGCTGGCCCAAGCGCAAGGCGAGCTTGCCGCGCTAAAGGCGCGCGGCTTGACCGACAGCCATCCTGACGTGATCCAGGCGCGCAACCAGATTGCCATCCTGAAATCGCAGGGCGGCGGCGGTGGTGGTGGCAGCGGCAGTTTCAAAACGCCCAATCCTGCCTATTCCTCGCTCCAGTCGATGAAGGCCGAGCGTGAGGCAGCCGTTGCCGCGCTTACTGCACGCAAATCGGCGCTGCAGTCAGACATTGCCAGCCTTGCCGCAAAGCAGACTGCAGAGCCGGGGGTTTCGGCAGAATATGGCCGGATCAGCCGCGACTATGAGGTGTTGAAAGCTCAATATGACAAGCTGCTGACTGACCGGGAGGAAATCCGTCTGCGCGGCCAGGTCGGTGCGCAAACCGATTCGGTGCAGTTTGTCGTGACCGAAGAGCCAGTGATCGCCAAGGCCCCGGCAACGCCCAACCGCCCGCTTTTCTTGGCGATGGTGCTGATGGCAGGGATTGGTGCAGGCGCTGCTGCTGCCTTTGCCCTTGGGCATTTGCAGACAAGTTTTGCCACGGCCGCAAAGCTGGAACGCGCCAGCGGACTGCCCGTGATCGGGTCGATTTCGCAGATGCTGACCAGCGAGCAACGGATTGAGCGCAAGCGCAAGATGAAGCTGTTTCTCGGCGGCAGCGCAGCACTGGTCGGGGTGTGCGCGCTGCTGGTTGTGGTCGAATTTGTCCAGCGTGGCCTGGCATGACGGGGAAAGACAAGATGAACAAGCACAGCCCCATAAAGCCGCCGCAATCGCTTCTTGAGCGGGCGAATGATCTCTATGATTTTGGCTCCGCCTTGCGGGGGCCGCCGCCCGCGCCATTGGCGACGCCTGCACCGCCCGTTGCGCCCCAGCCCGCTCCCGTCCAGCCTGCGGCTGTCCAGCCCGTGCCCGTGCAGGCGGCTGAGCAATCGCCGGTTGCCGTTCCGGCGGCGGCCATGCCTGCACCGGCGGTCGCTGCTGCACCGATCAATCGTGCGCCGCCACCGCAGGGAGAGCGTTTTGCAGCGATCGACAGGGCGCGCCTGCGGGCGATGAACTTCATTGATCCTGATGGGCCAGTCACTGGCCTTTCGGAGGAGTTTCGTATCGTCAAGCGCCAGCTTTTGCTGGCGGCACGCGGCGGCAAGGGGCTGGAATCCGTTGACCGCGGCGAACGGATATTGATCTGTTCGGCCCATCCCAATGAGGGCAAGACATTCTGCGCAATCAACCTCGCGCTGTCGATGGCATCGGAAAAGGACAATCGCGTTCTTCTGGTCGACGCCGATTTTGCCAAGCCCAGCGTGCTGGCGCGGCTCGGCATAGCCAGCAGCCCGGGCCTGATGGATGCGCTCGCCAATCCGGCTGCTGATGTTGAGGATTATGTGATTGCAACGGATATTGCGGGCCTGTCGATCCTTCCGGCTGGCGCGCAGACCAACCAGGACACGGAGTATCTGGCAGCTTCCCGCGCAGAAGCCGTGCTCGATACGCTGACCAAACATGATCCGGCTCGGATCGTGATTTTCGATTCACCACCGGCGCTTGCCGCCTCGCCTGCGTCGGTACTTGCGCTGCTGGTCGGGCAAACGGTCGTTGTTGTTCATGCAGATGTGACCACCGACAGCGCGCTGCGTGACGCGCTGAGCCTGCTGAGCGGCTGCGAACATATTCAGTTAATGCTGAACCGCGCGAAATTCTCCCCCACCGGACGCAAGTTCGGCAGTTACTACGGATATGGAGCATGAATATGCACAACCGGACAATCAAAGCGATGAAATTCACCCTGTTGGGTGGCATTGCGACCCTTGCAATGTCGACGCAGGCCGTTGCCCAGCAGATCGCCTCCGACTGGGCCCCCATGGAGGATACAGAAACCACCGCCGGCCCTGATTATGGTGCGCCTGAACCCGATCTGGGCGTTCCGCGCGAGAAACCACGGCTGGATGTTACCCCCTATTTGGAGGTGCAGCAGGTGCTGTTTGCCGACCTTGATGGTGGGCGCGACATTTTGACCTACACAACGGTTGCGGCTGGCGTCGATGCTGCCATTGCGACCCGCCGGATGGAGGGCCAGGTCAGCCTGCGCTATGAACGCATCATCGGCTATGACAACCAGGTTGAGGATCAGGATAATGTCAGCGGGCTTGCCCGCGGCTCAGTTGCACTGACGCGCAATTTAAGCGTCGAGGCAGGCGCGCTGGCGTCGCGGTCAAGCATTGACGGACGCGGCCCTAACCAGGTCAGTTTTCAGCCTTTTTCCGACAATGTGACTCAGGTCTATTCGGTCTATGCAGGGCCAACCTTTGCCGCGCAATCGGGCGATCTTTCGGTCAACGCCGCCTATCGGGTCGGCTATACCAAGGTGGAAAGCAAAGATGTTGGCGCATTGCCCGGCAACGCGTCGCCCGTCGATATTTTTGATGACAGCGTTACCCATGCTGCCAGCGCGTCGCTGGGGATGCAGCCGGGCACGCTGCCCTTTGGCTGGGCCGTTGGGGTCGGTTACAACCGCGAAGACGCAAGCCAGCTCGATGCCCGTTATGAAGGCTATTATGGACGCGCCGACATTACCGTGCCGGTGACGGATACGCTCGCTCTTGTCGGTGGGGTGGGCTATGAAAAAATTGAGGTCAGCGAACGCGACGCCGTTCGGGATGGTCTTGGCAATCCGGTCATCGGTCCCGGTGGCCGTCTGGTCACCGATCCGTCCTCGCCGCGCCTTCTGGCCTTTGAATCCGACGGCATAATCTGGGACGCTGGCGTGTTGTGGCGGCCCAGCCGCCGCACTGCGCTGGAGGTGCGCTATGGCCACCGCTATGGCAGCGACACCTATATTGGCAGCTTTAGCTATACGCCCAACGATCGGCTGGGCGTGAACGTTTCGGTCTATGATGCCGTGCAGGGTTTTGGCGGATTGGTATCGGATTCGCTGGCCGGATTGCCAACTACGTTCAACAGCAATCGCAACCCGCTCACGGGCGATCTGAACAGCTGCGTATTTGCAGCAGAGGGCGGCTTTTGCCTCAACAATGCGTTGCGCACCGTCAACTCGGCCACATTCCGCTCGCGCGGTGTGCAGGCCTCGGTTGCCGAGAGCATTGGTCCGTGGAGCAGTGGCCTTGCCATTGGTTATGATCGCCGCAAATTCCTTGCTGCTGCCTTGGGTGGGCAGGGGCAGATCGCCGGGCTGATTGAGGAAAATTATTATCTTTCGGGCTATCTGGGCCGCGAGATTGACCGCCGGTCCAGCATTGAAACCAATGTCTATGCAAGCTTTAACGATCCGGGGCAGGCAGGCGCGCCAGACAGCTATGGTTTCGGCACCAATGTCGCTTATTATCGCAATATCTGGCGCGGCCTGTCGGCCACCGCAGCCGTTGGGATCGATACATTCCGCATAGAGGATTTTGAGCAGGACGTTACCGCCTCCGCCCTCCTTGGTCTGCGGTACAGCTTTTAAAGAAGGACGAACAATGTACGACCAGTTTTACGGGTTTTCAGGTCGCCCTTTTCAGCTGACCCCCGACCCGCATTATTATTTTGAAAGCCTGACGCATCGCAAGGCATTGTCCTATCTGGGCTATGGCCTTGCCCAGGGGGAGGGCTTCATTGTCATCACCGGTGAGGTTGGCGCGGGCAAATCCTCGCTGGTTAGCCACCTGATGCAGACCATCGACAAAGCGCGGTTGACCGCAGCGACCATCGTAACCAGCCAGCTTGACGGCAATGACATGGTGCAGATGGCAGCCGAAAGCTATGGCATAGACACGCGCGGGCTGGACAAGGCCTCGACCTTGAAAGCGATCGAAAACTTTCTTCATGCTGAGGCAAGAGCCGGTCGCCGCTGTCTGCTGGTGGTGGACGAGGCACAAAATCTGGCGGTCGCCGCGCTGGAAGAACTGCGGATGCTTTCAAATTTCCAACTGGGCTCATCTGCCCTGTTGCAGATTTTTCTGCTTGGCCAGCCCGAATTCCGCGATCTTGTGCAGCGTGCGCCAGAGCTGGAGCAACTGCGCCAACGGATTATTGCGACGCATCATCTCGACGCGATGGATGCCGATGAAGTGGAGCCTTATGTCGTCCACCGTTTGCAGCGTGCGGGCTGGACCGGGCGGCCGCAACTGACAAGCGATGCCTTTGACGCGATTTTTGACGAAAGCGGCGGTGTTCCGCGCAAGATCAATGCGTTGATGAATCGCACGCTGTTGATGGGCGCGGTCGAAACGCTGGAAACGCTGGACGGGGCGCTGGTGCAAGCCGTGATTGCCGACATGGCGGGTAAGCCCTTTGCCTACGAAGCGCCCCTGTCGGCGCATGGCGCAGTGTCTGGCCAATCCGCTCCAGACGCCCATGGCGCACCTGCCATAGCCGATGCCGCTCCTGCAGAAACCGTGGACAGCCCCGAAGTCGCTGCAACCGTTGGCGAGGCACAGCAAGTGGTTGAGCAGGTCTACGCGCCATCGGGCGCAGCGGTTATTCCGCTTGCTGCTGCGAACTCTGCGGCGCCCGTTGCGCCGTTGGCAGACAACAGTGCGCTCAATGCCCTTCATGCGCGCGTTGAGCGGCTGGAAACGCAGGTTGCGCAGCAGGATGCCGACCTGCGCCGGGTGCTTGCGCTTGTGATCAATTGGGTTGAAAAGGACAATCAGGCGTTGGCCGGTCAGATCCGCTCAATCCGCGCCGCTTGATCTGTTGCAAATAGGAAGGTTTCACGCTTGCGCAACGCGCTTTCCGTTGACGTTGAGGACTGGTTTCATGTCGGGGCTTTCGAGAATGTAATTTCTCGTGAGGATTGGCCCGCGCTGGAATGCCGGGTAGAGCGCAACACCGATGCCCTGCTGGCGATGTTTGGCGAGGCAGGGATCAAGGCAACATTTTTCACCCTTGGCTGGGTTGCGCAGCGCTATCCGCAATTGATGCGGCGCATTAGCGATGCCGGCCATGAACTTGCCAACCATGGATCAAATCATGACCGTGTTTTCACGCTGACCCCTGCCAGCTTTGCTGCGGATATCGATCGTGCGCGAAAGACGATTGAGGATGCCAGCGGCGCCAAGGTGACGGGCTACCGTGCCCCCAGCTTTTCCATCGACCAGCGCACACCCTGGGCGCACCGGGTGCTGGCGGAGCAGGGCTATAGCTATTCCAGCAGCGTTGCTCCCATAAAGCACGACCATTATGGCTGGGCAGAGGCACCGCGCTTTGCCTTTCGCCCGCTTCCCGACGCCGATCTGGTTGAAATACCAGTCACCACCGCTGAATTTGCCGGGCGGCGGCTGGCCGCTGGCGGTGGCGGCTTTTTCCGCTTGCTGCCCTATGGTTTTTCCCGCTGGGCGATTTCGCAGGTGAACGGCGTGGCGAACCGCCCTGCCATCATCTATTTTCACCCTTGGGAAATTGACCCCGGGCAACCGCGCGTGGCGCACGCACCGCTCAAGTCCAAACTCCGCCACTACACAAAACTCAACGCCATGGCCCCCAAATTGCAGCGCCTGATCGCTGATTTCCGCTGGGACAGGCTGGACCATATTGTGGCCGATGAGCGCGCACGGATTGCATGAACATGCCCATGGTTCACGAACGCGCCGCCGTGCGCGCCGCCAGATTGGCTGATGCGCAAGAGTGCAAACTGATCGATGGCTTTGTGCGGCAGCATTCCGATTCAACCCCATTCCACCTTACAGGCTGGCTAAAGGGTGTGGAGGCTGGGACTGGCCAGCAGGCCCATTGCCTGATTGCGGAAAGCAAGGTCAATGGCATTCAGGGGATATTGCCGTTGCACAAGGTGCGCTCCCCCCTGTTTGGGCGAGCGCTGGTGTCGAGTGGTTTTGCTGTTGGCGGCGGCATATTGGCGATCAATCAGGGTGTTGCCGAACGCCTTGCCGAGGAGGCGTGGAAGCTGGCCGAAGCGGAAAATTACCCAACGCTTGAATTGCGGGGAGGGCCGCTGCTTCATGCGCCCTGGATCGTGAAGTCCGATGCCCATGCCGGCTTTGCCCGGCCGCTTACCAACGATGATGAGGCGGAGCTGCTCGCCATCCCGCGCAAGCAGCGGGCAGAGGTGCGCAAGGGCCTGGACAAGGATTTTGTGATCGCAGTGGGCAATGCCCGGCGCGACCTTGACTGGCATTATCGCGTCTATTCAGAAAGCGTGCGTAACCTTGGCACGCCGGTTTTTCCAAAGGCGCTCATGGCAGGAGTGCTGGGTGCTTTTGGCGATGATGCCGACATCCTAACTGTGCTGCACGACGGCACGCCGGTTGCAAGCGTGCTGAGCCTTTATCACAAAGGGACAGTCATGCCCTATTGGGGCGGCGGCGTGTTCGCCGCGCGGGCGCTGCGCGCCAATGATGTCATGTATTATGCGCTGATGAATCACGCCCGGCGGCGCGGCTGCGTCGCCTTTGATTTCGGCCGGTCCAAAATTGGCTCAGGGGCCTTTTCCTTTAAGAAAAACTGGGGATTTGAACCACAGCCCTTGTCCTATGCCGTTCGCACCGCTGGTGGCAGCGAACCACGCGACATCAATCCCAACAGCTCAAAATATAAGGCGCAAATTGCGATATGGCAGAAGCTGCCTCTGGGCGTCGCCAATCTGATCGGCCCGTGGATCGCCAAAGGGCTGGGATAATGAAAGAGATTTTGTTCCTTGCGCACCGCGTTCCATGGCCGCCGGATCGCGGCGATAAAATCCGTTCGCACCATATATTGAACAGGCTGAAAGCGCTTGGCCGCGTTCATGTCGCTGCCTTTGCCGATGATGCGCGTGACATGGAATGTGCCGAGGCAGAGCGCGCAGGGCTTGCCTCGCTGCATGTTGAATTGCGCGACAAGCCCGTCTGGTTCGCAGGGATTGAGGCGCTAGCGCGGGGCACGCCTGTGTCGTTGACCAGCTTTGGCTCGCGGACCATGGGCCGCTGGATCGCCGAGCGGCTGGAAAGCGGCACCATCAGCCATATTTTCGTGTTTTCCGGGCAGATGGCGCAATATGTGCCTGTCGACTTTCAGGGCCGCGTGGTCATGGATTTTGTTGATGTCGATAGCGCCAAATTTGAAAGCTATGCGGATGAAGGCAGCGGCTTCATGGGCTGGGTGCATGGGCGCGAGGGCAGGAAACTTGCCGCCTATGAAGCCGAAATCGCCCAGCGTGCCGATGCCAGCCTTTTTGTCAGCGAGGCCGAAGCGGCATTGTTCAGGCGGCGCAGCGGGGCGAACAATGTGCTGGCGCTGGGCAATGGCATTGATACTGTTTTCTATGATCCGGCGGCCAAATTCAAAAGGCTGCACCCGGCTTTTGCCGATCCGCTGATCGTGTTTACCGGGCAGATGGATTATCGCCCCAATATAGAGGCAGTTGCCGATTTTGCGCATAATGCCCTGCCAGCGATCCGCGCTGCACATCCTGAAACGACCTTTGCCATTGTCGGACGCAATCCCACTGACGCGGTGTCGCACCTATCAGCCTTGCCCGGCGTGCAAGTGACCGGTGCAGTCGATGATGTGCGCACATGGCTGGCCGGGGCTGATGTGGTCGTTGCGCCGTTGCGCATTGCACGCGGTATCCAGAACAAGGTGCTGGAGGCAATGGCGATGGCAAAACCCGTGGTCGCTTCGACTGCTGCGGCCGAAGGGATCAAGGCGTCCAAGAACAAACATTTGATCGTCGCAAAGGATGTAGCAGCCGAGGCAAAGGCAGTTGTAGATTTGCTCAACGATCCTGCCCGGCGGCTGGAGCTCGGCGCTGCGGCCCGTCTGCATGTCATAAAGCATTATGGCTGGGATGGGCAGCTTGCTGCCTTGGACAAGATCATGGCCGCCTCTCCGCGGCCAAAGGGAAGGCGCTAGCGGTGAGTGCGAGCGAAGCAATCGTCGGACCGTCACAGGCCGCTCTCCAGCCCGCCGCTCTTGCGCCAGGGGATTGGAATCGCGCGCTTACCAATGTTGGCATTGCAGCCGCAATCATACTCGCGCTGTTCTGGCGCGACGCTGTCGACATGGCGGCGATCTGGTGGAACAGCTCAACCTTTAATCACTGCCTGCTGATATTGCCAATCCTGTGGTGGCTGGTTGACCAGCGCAAGGCAGAACTTGCCAAGATCAGGCCGCAAGGCTGGGCGCTTGGCCTGCTATGGGCAGGGGCCGGCAGTTTTGGCTGGTTGCTGGGCGATGCCGCAGGGCTTGCTCTGGCTCGCCATCTTGGCCTTGTCATGATGTTGCAGGGCGCAATTGCCAGCATGCTAGGCCCCAACATTGTGCGCGCTTTGGCCTTTCCTTTGTTCTACGCCCTTTTCCTTGTGCCTTTTGGCGAGGAATTTGTGCCTGCTCTGCAAATGGTGACGGCGGAAATGTGCATGTGGTTGCTTGGCCTGACCGGCATCCCGGCGCATATTGAGGGGATCTACATTTCGACCCCTACCGCCCTGTTTCGGGTTGCGGAGGCCTGTTCGGGCGTCAAATTTCTAATTGCCATGGTGGCGCTGGGCGCGCTGGTCGCCAATCTTTGTTTCACCAGCTGGACCCGGCGCCTGGCCTTTATGGCGGCCTGCGTTGTTATTCCGATCATTGCCAACGGGCTGCGCGCCTTTGGCACGATCTATATCGCGCATCATGGCAATATCGATTTTGCCGCAAGCTTCGATCATGTCTTTTATGGCTGGATTTTCTTTGGCGTGGTTATCGCGCTGGTGCTGGCTGTTGGATGGCCCTTTTTTGACCGAGCGGCCGATGCCATGCCGGTGGATGCCGCACAGTTGCAGAGCCCAGTCCGCGCTCCCCTCGCGGGCCGCACCGCGCTTGCGGCGGTGTTGGCAGCGACAGCCCTACCGCTCGGCTGGTCGTTATTTACCACGAATGCCGCATCGCTTGTTCCGCAAAGGATAGAATTGCCCGATGTGGGGGGCTGGCAACGGGTGGACTATACGCCATCACGGCCATGGAAACCCGAATTTGCCGATGCCAGTCACGAACTGCTAGGACGCTATCGCAACGCCGCCGGACAGGACGTTGATCTGTATATCGCCGTTTATGACCGGCAAGGCGATGGCCGCGAACTGGTTGGCTTTGGGCAGGGCGCTGCCGGGCGGGAAACGATCTGGTCATGGATTGCGCCCTGCGATGCGCCGCGCACGGCCCGGTGCGAACGGATCAGCGCTGATGCCAAAGCCCTGCGTGAAGTTTTAAGCTTTTACCGGGTCGATGGGGTTACCAGTGGTTCCGCACGCACGATCAAGCTGGCGACGCTCAGGGCGCGGCTACTGGGTCGGAATCAGCAGGCAGTAGCAATCCTTGTCTCCGCCGAGCGTAACGGCAGGGTAGAGCCGCGTGCCGCCATTGACGCCTTTGTCAAATCTCTGGGCAATATCGACAAACTGGCTGACCGCATGGCTGGTTTGGACTAAGGCGTCGGCCCATGTGCGGTATTGCAGGCATTTTCCACGTTGAAAGCTCCAAGCCCGTGGATCCGGAAAGGGTCCGCCGGATGACCGATGCGATTGCGCACCGGGGGCCGGACGGCGCAGGTGTCTGGACCGCTCCGGGGATCGGCCTTGGCCACAGGCGGCTATCGATCATTGACCTTGGCGGCGGCGCGCAGCCAATGCTGAGCGAGGATGAGAGCCTTGTCCTCTCTTTCAACGGCGAAATTTATAACTTCCTCGAATTGCGCAAGGAGTTGGAACAGCTCGGCCATGCCTTTCGCACCAACAGCGACAGCGAAGTCATCATAGAGGCCTATCGGCGCTGGGGCGCCGACTGCGTGCCCCGGTTGCACGGCATGTTTGTCTTTGCGCTCTATGACCAGTCAAAGCGGCAATTGCTGCTGGCGCGCGACCGTTTGGGGGTCAAACCGCTCTACCATGCGGCGCTGGCCGATGGCAGCATCATTTTCGGTTCCGAACTAAAGGCTTTGCTTGCCCATCCCGCGCTGCGCCGTGAGTCCGATCTGGCCGCAGTCGATGACTATCTGGCCTTTGGTTATGTTCCCGACCATGGCTGCATCGTGGCAGGTGTCGAAAAACTGGCTGCCGGACATTATTGGCTGCTGACCCAAGGCAAGCCGCCCCCGCCCTCTACACAATATTGGGATATCGACTTCTCCCACCGTGTGAAGGGCAGCGAAGCGGAGTTGCAGGAAGAGCTACTGCGCCTGATGCGTCAGGCCGTGCTTAGCCGGATGGTTGCGGATGTGCCTTTGGGTGCCTTTCTCTCCGGCGGCGTCGATAGCAGCAGCGTTGTTGCGCTTATGGCTGAAGCGTCCCGTGTGCCAGTAAAGACCTGCTCGATCGGGTTTGATGTTGGTGCATTGGATGAGAGCGAATATGCGCAACGCATCGCCAAACGGTTTTTGACAGAGCATCGCAGCCGCACGGTGGCGGCCGATGACTTTGGCCTGATCGACCTGCTGGGCCATCATTTTGACGAACCCTTCGCCGACGCTTCGGCGCTCCCGACCTACCGCGTGTGCGAAATGGCGCGCGAACATGTAACCGTTGCCTTGTCAGGCGATGGCGCTGATGAAGCGCTTGCAGGCTATCGACGCCATGTTTTCCATCATGGCGAAGAGCGCGCGCGCGGCCTGTTGCCGCAATCTATCCGCGGGCCGCTTTTCGGCGCATTGGGGGCCGTCTATCCCAAGGCCGACTGGGCGCCCCGCCCTTTGCGCGCCAAAACGACACTGCTTTCGCTCGCCCGGTCGGGGGAGGAAGGCTATGCCGAAGCCGTTGGCGTGACGCCGCCCGCCATGCGCGATGCACTTTACGCGGGCAAGATGCGCACTGCCCTGGGGGGCTACCGGGCAGAGACGCATATGCACGCTTTGATGACCGGTGCACCCGCGCGTAGCGGCCTTGACCGGGCGCAATATGCCGACATGAAATTATGGCTGCCAGGCGACATACTAACAAAGCTTGATCGGACCAGCATGGCCGTCGGGCTGGAGGCGCGTGAACCCCTGCTCGACCACCGCCTGATGGAATTTGCCGCCAGTCTGCCGGAATCGATGCGCGTGCGGCGCGGGCAAGGCAAATGGCTGATGAAACGAACGATGGAACGCTACCTGCCGCAGGATATCCTCTATCGCCCCAAAATGGGTTTCGTAACGCCGATTGCGCAGTGGCTTCGCGGGCCGTTGGCGCAAACAGCGCGGGACATTGCAAGCAGCGCGACCTTGGCGAAGACCGGGTGGTTTGAGGCATCAGCAATTTCAAAAATTGCCGAGGATCATATCTCCGGGCGGTCGGATAACAGCCGTTTGCTGTGGCAGCTGCTGATGCTCGACAAATCGGTCGGGCGTATTTTCGCTTAACTGAGGCTGCGACAGCAGCCCATCAAATGGTAAAAACGGCGGGACGGAAATACGGATGGACGGGGTTGGCGTTAATGGGCCAGCGTTGCTCGTCTACTCGTCTTTTCGTCTATCCGTTTTCACATCAATCCCTATAGACTGCCCGCACAAAATATAGCCCCTCGGGCGGGGCATTGTGGGCGAGCGCATTGCGGTCCTTGGCATCCAACGCAGCCTGCAAATCCGCCGCGCTCCAGCGCCCCGTGCCGACCGCCGCCAAGCTTCCGACCATTGACCTTACCTGATGGTGCAAAAAGCTTCGCGCCTCGGCCTCGACCAGCACATGATCCCCAATGCGCCGAACATCCAGCCGGTCGAGCGTCTTGACCGGGCTGTCCGACTGGCAGTGCGCCGACCGGAAAGTGGTGAAATCATGGAGCCCGACCAGCAATTGTGCGGCGTCGTGCATTGCTGCCGCATCGAGTTCCTGAATCACCTGCCACGCCCGATCACGCTCCACCGTCAACGGCGCGCGGCGGTTGACGATGCGATATTCATAGGCGCGGCCAATGCAGGAAAAGCGGGCATGCCAGTCATCGGGCGCAATCTGGCAATGGAGGATGGCAATGGGATGCGGACGCAAATGCGCGTTGATCCCGCCCATCAGCCGAAAGGGGGTTAGCGCCGTTTCGAGATCGAAATGCGCGCGCATGGCCAGCGCATGGACACCCGCATCGGTTCGCCCGGCCGCATGAACCTGTGTTTGCGCGCCGCCAACCTTGGCAATGGCGTCCTCAATCTCCTGCTGCACCGATGGTCCGTGCGCCTGCCGCTGCCAGCCCATATAGGGCCCGCCGTCATATTCGATGGTGAGCGCAAAGCGGGTCATGAAAGGCGGGTGCCAGCAGGGATCGCCTTGCCGCGTAGAAAATCGGCGACTGGCATGGCAGGTTTGCCCGCACGCTGGATGATGGTCGGGCGGATTGCGCCTATGCCGCATGCGATCAGCAACTGATCATCCAGAACCAAGCCGGGTTCTCCCATCTGGTCCTCATCATCAGCCTCCAACACTTTGAATCGCTCTCCCTGATGCTCAAAAAAAGCACCGGGCGTTGGGTTGAAAGCGCGAACTTGCCGCTCGATAAATTCAGCAGCTTTGGCAAAGTCGATTTTCGCCTCGGCCTTGTCAATCTTTGCCGCGTAAGTGACACCTTCGGTCGTTTGCGGAACCGCTGGGTGACCATCAAGATCGGCAAGTACTTTGACCATCAAATGAGCGCCAATATTTGCAAGTTCCTGCGCCAGATTGCCTGCTGTATCAGTGGGCAGCTTCGAAATTGGTGTCGATAGCATCGCCCGCACGGGCCCGGTATCCAGCCCCGACTCCATCTGCATGATGCAAACGCCGGTCTCCTCATCTCCTGCCAGTATCGCACGCTGGACGGGCGCCGCCCCACGCCACCTCGGCAATAGCGAGCCGTGGACATTCAAACAGCCATGTTTGGGTGCATCAAGAATCGCTTGCGGCAGGATCAGGCCGTAGGCGGCCACTACAGCGATGTCGGCCTCCAGTGCAGTAAATGCCGCTTGCTCTTCCGCGCCTTTCAGCGATGTAGGGGTCCTTACTTCCAGCCCCAACGCCTCGGCCCGCGCCTGCACCGCCGAGGGCGTAAGCTTCTTTCCCCGGTTGGCTGGGCGTGGCGGCTGTGTGTAGACCGCACAGATATCATGGCCCGCCGCCACCAGCGCATTGAGCGTCGGAACGGCAAAATCCGGGGTTCCCATAAATATCAGGCGCACGATTCCTCCAAATTGCGGGGCTTTCCTTTGTTGGAAAGGCGCACTAGCTACCCCCTCATGGCATCGCAAGAAATAGACGCGCTCGCACAGGCTTTGTCGCGGCTTCCTGGGCTGGGGCCGCGTTCCGCGCGGCGCGTGGTGCTGCATCTCATGAAAAAGCGCGAGACAGTTTTGCAGCCGCTGCTGCGCGCGCTGGAAAGCGTTGAGGAACGGCTTAAAACCTGTGGCACCTGCGGTAATATCGATACAATCGACCCCTGTGGTATCTGCGCCGACCCGCGCCGCGATATACGCGCAATTTGTGTTGTGGAGGATGTGTCCGATCTTTGGGCGCTGGATCGGTCGCGGCTGTTCCCCGGAAAATATCATGTCCTTGGCGGGCGTCTCTCGGCACTGGATGGCGTGCGACCGGAAGATTTGAATATCGACGCGCTTGTCGCCCGTGTTGCGGCTGGCGGCATTGACGAGGTTGTGCTTGCCATGAACGCCACGCTGGAAGGCCAGACGACCGCCCATTATCTTGCCGAACGGCTGGAGAGTTTTCCTGTCCGCCTGACCCAGTTGGCGCACGGCGTGCCAGTAGGCGGAGAGCTCGACTATCTGGACGAGGGAACCTTGGCGCAGGCATTGCGCGCGCGTCGCCCGGTGTAATCCTGCGATTGACCTTGGGCAGGCGCGTCCCTATTTTGAATGAATGGCCATTCTTCCGATCCTAGAAGTTCCCGACCCGCGGCTGAAAGTCGTCTCCTCACCCGTAACGGTGTTTGACGATGAGCTGAAACAGCTTGTCGCGGACATGTTCGATACCATGTATGATGCGCCCGGTATCGGGTTGGCTGCCATTCAGGTTGGCGTTCCAAAACGCGTGCTGGTGATCGATTTGCAGGAACCGGCGGAACATGATCATGAGCATGGCGAGCATTGCAATCACGACCATGATGTGATCCGCAATCCACGCATTTTCATTAATCCTGAAATCCTTGATCCATCATCTGATCTGGCCGTGTATAATGAGGGCTGCCTGTCCGTCCCCGATCAATATGCGGAGGTAGAGCGTCCGGCGACAATTCGCGCACGCTGGCAGGACCTGGACGGGCAAGTTCATGAAGAGGATATGGACGGCCTGATGGCTACCTGCCTGCAGCATGAGATGGACCATCTGGAAGGCATATTGTTTATTGATCACCTGTCGCGGCTAAAGCGGCAGATGGTACTGAAAAAGCTGGAAAAGCAGCGCAAACTGGCGGCTTAGGACACGGACCTAAATCACCCCTGCGCGTTCCAGTTGCGCCAGATCCTTCGCTGTCAGGCCCAGATAGTCGCCATATATTTCAACATTATGCTGGCCCACGCGGGCGGGCGCGGGCCGCCTGATCGCGCTTGGCGTTTCTGACAGGCGTGGGAAGGCGTTCTGCATCTTCAGTCGTCCATGCGTCTCTGTATCGACTTCGACAATCGCCTCGCGGGCGGCAAAATGCGGATCGGATAGCATGTCGGGCGCGCGATAAAGCCGTCCTGCCGGGATGGAATGGGCGATCATCAGCGCGTCAACCTCCGCAACCGTCAAGGTGCGGGTCCATTGTGCGATCAGGCTGTCAATTTCGGCCTGATTTTCGCCGCGCGCTATGTGGGTGGCGAATCGCGGGTCGCTGGCGAGATCGGGCTGACCCATGGCGGTTGCAAGACGCTGCCATAGCGAATCCTTGTTCGCGCCGATCATATAATCGCCGTCCTTGCACGGATAGACGTTGGAGGGGGCAATACCCGTCAGGATCGAGCCTGAGCGTTCGCGCACCAGCCCGCTGCGATCATATTCGGGAACCAGCCCCTCCATCACCTGCAGCACCGATTCATATAATGCAGTGTCGACGACCTGCCCCCGGCCGCTGCGTGTGCGGTGGTGCAGCGCAGCCAATATCCCCATGCAGCCATAGGTTGCAGTCAAGGTGTCGCCAATCGAAACCCCCATGCGGGCAGGTGGGCGGTCGGGATCGCCGACAATGTAACGCCAGCCGCCCATCGCCTCGCCAACGCCGCCAAAGCCCGCGCGGTCGCTATAGGGGCCAGTCTGGCCATAGCCGGACATGCGCGCGATGATCAGCCCGGGATTTTCCGCCTGAAGCACGGCAGGGCCAAGGCCCCATTTTTCCATCGTGCCGGGTTTGAAATTCTCGACGACAATGTCGGCTTTGGCAATCAGTTTGCGGACCAGTTGCTGCCCATCCGCGTGCCGCAAATTGGCGGTAACGGATCGTTTGTTGCGCCCAATAACCTCCCATTGCACTTTATGATCGCCCTGGCCCCATTGGCGCATCGGGTCGCCTTCGCCGGGTGGCTCTACCTTGATGACATCGGCCCCCATGTCGCCCAGCAATTGCCCGCAAAATGGCCCGGCGATCAGCTGGCCGAGTTCGACCACGATCAATCCATTTAATGCTCCCGCCTCGCTCATTGCCCTGCCTCGACCGGGGGAAACTGTGGGGCGTGGGCCAGCATCGAGGGCAGTTTGCGCCCCATGACAGTTTCCAGCCAACGGCTTGCCTCGATCATCTTTGCAAGGTCAACGCCCGTCGCAATGCCCGCGCGGTGCAGCATATAGAGGACATCTTCGCTGGCGACATTGCCTGCTGCGCCGGGCGCGAAGGGGCAGCCGCCAAGCCCGCCAACCGACGCATCCACAATGGTCGCGCCAGCACCAATCGCCGCCCAGACATTGGCAAGGCCCGTGCCCCGCGTATTGTGGAAATGCACGCGCACCGGTAGCGGCGCAATTGCCTCTCGCACTTTGCCGACCAGCCGTGCGACCTGCGCCGGGTCAGCGACGCCAATCGTATCGGCCAGCGCGATTTCGCGCGGATTGCCGACGGCGAGGCGCCGGGCCATGTCAACCACATGGTCTTCGCTGACTTCGCCTGCATAGGGGCAGCCAAAGGCAACCGAGATGGTGACCTGCGCCTTCAGGCCAGCGGCGCGGGCGCTATGAACAATGGACAGTGCAACATCGACCGACTCGTCGCTGCTTTGCGCCTGATTTGCGACAGTGAAGGCATCGCTTGCGCCGGCTACAGCGCCCAGTTCATCGATGCGGCCTGTGGCAATGGCACGCTCAGCCCCGCGGTCGTTCAGCACCAACCCGACATAGGTTACATCGCCCCGCTGCGGCAGACCGGCGCAAACTGCCTCAGCATCGGCCATTTGCGGGACGCGGCGTGGATTGACGAAACTGGCAACCTCGATCCGGCGCACGCCTGCTTCAATCGCCCGGTTGATCAGAGCGAGCTTGTCGGCACTCTCAACCAGCGTTTTTTCATTTTGCAGCCCGTCGCGCGCGCCAACCTCGATAAATTCAATCTGTTGTTCCATTCTGCCATGTTGCGCCAATTGGTTGCAAAATCAATCGCCGGGCGATGCAGCAGATCCCGCCAGCAGGCCGCCGTCCAGATGCAGTTCGCTTCCTGTCATATAGGCAGCATCGTCGCTGGCGAGCAGCAGAGCGAGCGCGGCGACCTCGTCCACAGTGCCAAATCGCTTCAGCGGCGTATCAGTCACCATCGCTGCCATCCGCGTCGCGCGGTCCGGGCCATCGCCAATCAGCGCCTCCCACATCGGTGTCAGGATCGCGGCGGGGTGGATAGAGTTGCAGCGGATCCGCCATCCCTGCTGGGCACAGTAAAGCGCAACTGATTTTGTATGATTGCGGATCGCTGCCTTGGACGAGGCATAGGCTGCTGCCCCCGGGATGCCCACAAGGCCGGAGCGTGATGACATGTTGATGATTGCGCCCTCCCCTGCTGCCTTCATCGCGCCAATGGCATAGCGGCAGCCAAGGAACGTGCCGTCGAGATTGACTGCATGAACGCGGTGCCATTCCGCCAGGCTGGCATGTTCCGGATCGTGCGGGCCGGGTGAGCTTTCAAAGCCGGTTATGCCTGCATTATTGACGACGATATCGATTGCCGGATGGGCTGCGGCCAAGCGTGACCAACCCGCTTCGTCAGATACATCAAGTTCAAAAAATGCGCCGCCGATTTCGCTGGCAATGGCCTCGCCATTTTCGCGGTCAATGTCGGCAACGACCACTGCTGCACCTTCACGGGCAAAGCAGCGGGCAATTGCCGCGCCAATCCCGCGTGCGCCGCCGGTGACAAGGGCGGATTTATTCTGGAGTTTGGGCATGGTTTTGTCCCGTCAGATTGGGTTCAAGGAAACCGTCACCCCGAATAAGTCCGGCATGATGGCGTAGAGTTGAGCGGTTTGGGCTCTTTATTCTTTAACCTTGAATCACCGGACCGACTCCACCAATGCTGGGGCTCAAGATAAGCGGGCAATCAGGAGATCACAAGTGAGCGAAGCACAGGACAGGTTCCCCGTTCCCGAGGATGCGAGCCGGAACACGCATTGCAGCGTCGCTGATTATGATCGCCTCTATGCGCAAAGCATTGCCGACCCCGATGGGTTTTGGACCGCGCAGGCGAAGCGGATCGACTGGTTCTCTGCACCGTCAAAGGCCGGGAACTGGTCCTATGATCCGGTATCCATCCGATGGTTTGAGGATGGCATGCTCAACCTGTGTCACAACGCGGTCGACCGTCATGTTGCTGCGGGCAAGGGCGCGGCGACCGCGTTCATCTTTGAACCTGATGACCCCGCCAAAGCTGCGCGCCATGTCAGCTATGGAGAGCTGCAGGCCGAGGTGATCCGCATGGCCAATTGCCTGAAAGCACTGGGCGTCACCAAGGGAGAGCGGGTGACCATCTATATGCCCATGTGCGTTGAGGGCGCCGTGGCCATGCTGGCCTGTGCACGCATCGGTGCTGTGCACAGCGTCATATTTGGCGGCTTTTCGCCAGAGGCGATTGCAGGCCGTATCGAGGATTGCGCCAGCCGCTTTGTCATCTGCGCCGATGCCGGGGTCCGTGGCGGAAAGCCTGTGCCGCTAAAGGCCAATGTCGATGCAGCGCTGGGAAAAGTCGGCGGCGTGGAGGCGGTGCTGGTGGTCCGGCACAGCGGCGATCCGGTGACGATGCGCGATGGCCGCGACCACTGGTATCATGAAATCGAGGTCAGCGCTGACTGCCCCTGCGAACCAATGCAGGCGGAGGACCCCCTGTTCATCCTCTACACGTCAGGCAGCACTGGAAAACCAAAGGGCGTTCTGCACACTACAGGCGGCTATTCGGTGTGGACGGCGACCACATTCCATTATGTGTTCGACTACCAGCCCGGCGAAGTCTTTTTCTGTTCGGCCGATATTGGCTGGGTCACTGGGCACAGTTATGTCGTTTACGGTCCGCTGCAAAATGGCGGGACGAGCCTGATTTTTGAAGGCATTCCCAGCTATCCGGACAATGGCCGTTTCTGGGATATTATCGACCGGCATCAGGTCAATATTTTCTACACTGCACCGACAGCCTTGCGCGCGTTGATGCGCGATGGCGCGGGGCCAGTGCAGGCCCGCTCACGCAAATCCCTGCGCCTGCTGGGCACGGTTGGCGAACCGATCAATCCAGAGGCATGGCGCTGGTATCATGCAACGGTGGGTGAGGGGCGTCTGCCCATCGTTGACACATGGTGGCAAACCGAAACCGGCGGCGTGATGATCACCACGCTTCCCGGGGCGCATGACATGAAACCCGGCAGCGCGGGTCGCCCCTTCTTTGGCATCCGTCCGCAGCTGGTCGATGCAGAGGGACAGGTGATTGCCGAAGAAGGCGACGAACGCGGGGATGTATCCGGCAATCTGTGCATTACCCATAGCTGGCCGGGGCAGGCGCGCACCGTTTATGGCGATCATGACCGCTTCGCCGCCACCTATTTTTCAACCTATCGGGGCAAATATTTTACCGGCGACGGCTGCCGCCGGGATGGCGACGGCTATTGGTGGATTACCGGCCGCGTCGATGATGTCATCAACGTATCGGGTCACCGCCTTGGCACGGCTGAGGTGGAAAGCGCGCTGGTATTGCATGACAAGGTCGCTGAGGCTGCGGTTGTCGGTTATCCCCATGACATTAAGGGGCAGGGCATTTATTGCTATGTCACGCTGAATGCCGGTGAAGCTGCGTCCGATGCGCTGCTGGCAGAGCTGCGTGCGAAGGTGCGCAGTGAAATCGGCCCGATCGCTTCGCCGGACCATATTCATTTCACCCCGGCCTTGCCCAAAACCCGGTCGGGGAAAATCATGCGCCGGATATTGCGCAAGATTGCGGAAAATGATTTTGGCGCTTTGGGCGACATTTCGACGCTGGCCGATCCGGGCGTGGTCGATGCCCTGATTGCGGGACGGCAGGAAAGGGGCTGATTGCTCTCAAGGCCTGTGCAGTCGGGGGACGGCATTTCAGCCGAGTCCGGTGCATTTATTGGCCGATGATGACTGCCCGGAAAGGCGCGCATTTCTGCGCAAGTTGATAGTGAAATGCACATTTTTTGAAGGGCCGAAATGTGCCTTTTCAAACGCCATAATAATGCACCCATAGCGCGGTTTTTGCCTGACCTTTGCGGGCAAGCGCGCGAGGCGCAACGGGCTGCCCTTAGACTGGGCGAGCTATTCAGAATGTCAAAGAGCGAGTGCCTGCGGCTTGTTGAACATTACAGGAACAAATGCGCCATGTCAATCGGCCTAGCCCTCAGCCCAGCTGCGCAGCAGGCTGTTGGCGATGGCAAAGGGGGGCGGGGCGGAGAAGATTTTGGCGGGATCATCGCGCAGCGCGGCGCGCACATCGTCCCGCGTCACCCACATCGCATCTTCCAGCTCGTTGGTATCCAGTGTAATTACATCGCCATGCGCTTGTGCCACGCAGGCAATCATCAGCTGCGATCCGCCAAAAGGCCATGGCTGGCTGGTGACATAGCGCACCGCGCCACAGGCAACGCCGCTTTCCTCCATAATCTCTCGCCGGACGGCTTCCTCGATGCTTTCACCCGGCTCTAGGAAACCCGCGAGCGCCGAATAATTGCCCTTGGGCCAGGCGGCCTGCCGCCCTACCAGGGCCCGTCCCTCAAATTCAGCGAGCATGATGACGACGGGGTCGGTGCGGGGGAAATGTTCGGCGTTGCACTGCGTGCATTTGCGCCCCCAACCGGCGCGAAATAATGTGGTCGAACCGCCGCAACGCCCGCAAAAACGGTGGCTGTTATGCCAGTCGATCAGGCTGCGCGCCGTGCCATAGATGGCGGCATCTTCGGCGGTCAGCATGGATAAAGCGCGCCATATCGCTGGCGATCTTGCCATGCCGCCTGCGCCTTCGACCAGCGGCACGAAATGCGGCCTGTCCCCCGCAAGGCCAAGCAGGATCAATTCGGTTTCAACCGACACCTCCGCCATCGACAGCCATTTCAGCCCGCCTTCGGATGCCAGCATGGGATCAAGCCCGTCGAGCCCAAGAACCCGTCCGCGCCAGTCATTCAACACCGCGTTGAACGCATCGCTATCGCTGCGCAGCCGGTCTGCGCGGTCAAGCGGCGATCCTGTGAAACCGGGGTTGTTCAAGCCCCCAGATCCGCAACGACCCATTTGGCGAAATCATCATGAAAGTTGAGGGCGTCGGGCGGCATATACTGGATCATGCCGGTGCCGCGCACTTTATGCTTGAAGTTCACAAATCCGACGGTTCCAGCCGCGCCGGCCCAGCCAAAGCTGCCTTCGCGTTCGCCCTGCCCAACCGCACCGCCGGCGCCAAAATGCTGGCCATCGATGAAAGTGCCCTTTGTGTCCGTGCCTTCTGGCAAAAGGTTCGATACGGCCAATGCTGCCGTTTCGGGCGACAGGATCGTCGTGCCATCAAAGCTGCCGCCATTCAGCACCATGCCAAGGAAACGGTCATAATCATGCGCCGAACAGACCAGCCCGGCCCCGCCAAAGGCGAAGGCAGGCTTATCAAGATAGATGCTGTTCGCGGCCATATCGATCGGGATCAGCGCGCCGTTAAACACCGCATAATTGGTGGTGAAGCGGCCGACCTCGGATTGCGGGACCTGAAAATAGCTGCTGGTCATCTTCAGCGGATTGAACAGGCGGCTTTGCAGGAAAGCCTCAAAATCCATGCCACTGGCCACTTCGATCACGCGGCCCAGCAGGTCAAGGCTGATCGAATAGCGCCATTTTGTCCCCGGTTCGGCGACCAGCGGCAATGTGGCAACACGTGTCGCAAAGGTTTTGAGGTCGGGCACTGGCGCACCGGGCTCAAATCCGGGCAGCGGCAGGCGGCTTACCACGCCGGGCAATATGCCGTTGTCCTTATAGGCCTGAAGCAATGGGCCCTTGCTGATGATCGAATAGCCAAGCCCGGCTGTGTGCGTCAGCAGGTGACGCACAGTAATCTGGTTCTTAGCAGGAACCGAATCCAGCGATGTATCCGGGCTTGTCAGTACGCGCATTTCGGCAAATTCGGGGATGAAATCGGCGATGGGCTGGTCCAGCTTCATCTTCCCCTCGTCGATCAGGATCATGGCGGCCATGCCCGTCACTGGCTTTGTCATCGAATAGGCCCGATACAGCGTATCCGGCCCGACCAGCGTTGCATCGCCAATGGCAAGCGTGCCTGCCGACACATATTCCGGTGCCGCTGCCCCATGGCCGATGGCCGCGACAATCCCTGCGGATTTTTTCGCCGCGACAAAGCCCTCAATCTTCGACTTTAGCGTCGGATATTCGCGCGCAAGGAAACTCCAGGCCGGTGCAGGCAGCATCGATGCCACTGCACCCAGCCCTGCGAACCCAAGAAAGCGCCGCCTGCTGGCGACAAAATGATCGTGATTGGGGCGTTCCAATTTTTCTCTCCCGCTTATCAGCGCGCGGCCAGCGCACGCTTTGCTGCTTTGGCAAATAAGGTGGGCAGACCTGCCCTGTCCAATGAATTTACCGGCCACCATTCGCCGCCGCTCAGGCTTTCGGCATTGTCCGGCAATGCCGTAACGGCAACTGACAGCTTCAGGGCAAAATGGGTGAAGACATGGTCAACCGGCTGGTTCAATAACCGCCAATGCGCCGTCAGGGGCGGTTGCGAGTCGCCATTGGCGCCCGCGCTCCAGCGATCATCGGGCAGAGCGCGCATTCCGCCAAGCATTCCGTGCGCACGCCGCCTGACCAGCCAGACATGCTCGTCCCGCTCAATCCAGTAAGCCGTCCCCGTGCGCAGCGGCTTTGGCGTCTTTTCCGGCTTGACCGGCAAGCGTTCGGCCATCCCGCTCGCATGGGCTGCGCAATGCGCCTGCAAGGGGCAGCTGGGACAGGCAGGTTTGCGTGCTGTGCAAATCGTTGCGCCAAGGTCCATCATTGCCTGGGCAAAATCACCGGGCCGCATGGGCGGGGTGATCCGATCTCCCAAGGCGTAAATCGCGCTTTTTGCCTTTGGTAATGGCGTTTCAATTGCGAACAGCCGGGCGACAACGCGCTCGACATTGGCATCGACGACAATGGCGCGCTGGTCAAAGGCAATGGCCGCAATGGCTGCGGCGGTGTAGGCCCCGACGCCAGGCAGGCTGCGCAGGCTTTCCTCATAATCGGGAAATCGTCCGCCCTGCTCGGCAACGATCATGCGCGCACAGGCAAGCAGGTTGCGGGCGCGTGCATAATAGCCAAGCCCCGCCCATGCCGCCATTAGCGCGGCATCGTCCGCAGCGGCAAGCGCAGCGACATTGGGCCAGATGCGGGTAAAGCGTTCAAAATAGGGAATGACTGCTGCCACCGTTGTCTGCTGCAACATGATTTCGGAAAGCCAGACATGATAGGGGTCGGCGCGGGGCGCACCGGGCGGGGCGCGCCATGGCAGCGACCTTGCATTGCGGTCATACCATCGCAGCAGCAACGGCGCGATATCCCCAGTTTTTTGTTCGAAGGATTCGACGGCAGCCATGCTGCGTGCGATACTCGGCCCATGGAGGAAGGCAAGCCCGCGCCCAAAAATGCAAAGTCGCTAAAGCGGCCTTATATGCGTCCGCGCGGCGGTGAGGCGCGCTCTGTATCCGACCTTATGCCTGATATTGGCCGTGCAGCCTTTCGCCGCTTTGGCTTTGTGCAAAGTTCCATCGTCAGCCGCTGGGACGAAATTGTCGGGCCGCGCTATGCTGCTGTCTCCAGCCCGGAATCGATCCGCTTTCCTGCGGGGAAAAAGGCTGACGGCACGCTTGAACTGGTGGTTGAGGGCGCGCACGCCGCGATGATTCAGCATGTGCTGCCTGAGGTTGTGGAGCGGGTGAACCGCTTTTTCGGCTATGGCGCTGTGGCCCGTGTCAAAATCCGCCACGGGGCCATTGCCAAGCGGGCGGAACGGCCCGTTGCAAAGGCGCCGCCCATGCTGAAACCGGTCAGTTTTGAACTGGGCGACAGCTTGCGCGAAATTGGCGACCCCGAACTGCAGGCTGTGCTCGATTCGCTGGCGAAAAGCCTTGCCAAAAGCCCGGAGTGAATCCAGATGCGCAGCAATCCGAAAATTCTGGCGGGCTGTATTTGCCTGCCAACGCAGAAAGGAAGCATGAAATGCTGAAAACCCGTTTTCTCCTTGCGCCCATGGCCGCGCTGGCGCTTGCCTCATGCGGAGGCAATGGACAGGAAAAAGGCGCGCTCAAGGGCGAGGCCGTGGCTGCCGTCAAGCCGCCTGAGGGCAAGCAGTGGACCGATGTTGTCACCAAGACCGAAGATGGCGGCTATCTTGTCGGCAATCCCAACGCGCCGATCAAGCTGATCGAATTTGCCTCGCTGACCTGCCATGTCTGCGCGCAATTTGCCGCCGACGCAGGGGAAGAGCTGGACGCCAACTATATCAACACCGGCAAAGTCGCCTTTGAGGTGCGTAATTTCATCCGTGACGAGCTTGACCTCAGCGCGGCTCGCATCGCCCGGTGCGGCGCGCCAGAAGCGGTCTATCCGCTGAACAAGCAGTTCATGGCGTTTCAGGAAACCATGTTCGCCAATATGAAGGCTGTCGAAAATGACCAGGCCTTGAACGCCCGTATCTCTGCGTTGAAGGGCGGCGAGCGTGCCTTTGCCGTTGCCGAAGTGGCAGGAATTATCGACTTTTTCGCTCAGCGCGGCATTTCGCGCGATCAGTCAAAGGCGTGCCTGTCGGACACCAAGGAAATGGAAAAGCTGGCAACGCTGACCTCTGAATATGGCAAGAATTACGACATTCAGGGTACGCCCACTTTCTATCTCAACGGCAACAAGATCGACGTGACCGCTTGGGCGCCGGTCAAAGGCAAGTTGCAGGAGGCAGGCGCGCGCTGATGCCTTTATGGGGGGAAGTTTACGCTGGGGACTGTCCCCGCATGGGGACTGTCCCTTCCGGCCGAAGTGCGCGACAAACGAAAGGGACGGTCCCCGTTCGGGGACAGTCCCCTGAGCGCCAGTCACCGGTGCACATCTGATGCGGATCAAGCGGCTTAAACTGACTGGCTTCAAAAGTTTTGTTGAGCCGACTGAGCTGCATATCGAACGCGGGCTGACGGGGATTGTCGGTCCCAATGGCTGCGGCAAATCCAACCTGTTGGAGGCGATCCGCTGGGTAATGGGCGAGGGCAGCGCAAAGTCGCTGCGCGGCTCCGGCATGGAGGATGTGATCTTCGCCGGGACAGCCCAGCGCCCCAGCCGCGACTTTGCCGAAGTATCCCTGCTTGCTGAGCATGATGCGCACGAAAATATCCCCGGCATCATCGCCAATGACGATGATGCGGAACTGGAAGTTGTCCGCCGCATAGAGCGCGGTGCAGGCAGTGCCTACCGCGCCAATGGCCGCGATGTGCGGGCAAAGGATATTGCTCTGATCTTTGCCGATGCCGCCACGGGCGCGCACTCGCCAGCGCTCGTCAGTCAGGGGCGGATTGGCTCGATCATCTCTGCCAAGCCGCAGGAACGGCGGATGATGCTGGAGGAGGCTGCCGGGATTTCGGGCCTGCATGTCCGCCGCAAGGATGCCGAACAGAAATTGCGCGCTGCCGAGACGAACCTCAATCGGCTGGCGACGATCCTTGCCGATATGGAGGTGCGCGGCGCTGCGCTTAAGAAGCAAGCGCGGCAGGCGGAACGCTATCGCAAGCTGACCAGCGAGATTGGCGTTGCCGAGGCGCGGCTGATCTTTGTGCGCTGGAAGGAAGCGGCAGCAGCGGCGCAGGCGGCGCGGGCAGAAGCTGACAGCGCCGGGGCCGCTGTCGAGGCGGCGTCGGTGCAGCAGCGTTCCCTGTCAGAGCGGCAGCAGGCAGCGGTCCGTGAACTGGCCGAAGCGCGTTCGGTGGCCATGGCAGCGCGCGATGCAGCCGCCGATCTTGCGACGCGGCTGGCGCAGCTTCAAGGGGAGCGCAACCAAGTCATCCAGCGGCAGGCGGACCTTGCCGCGCAAATTGCCCGTATTGCCGGGGATAGCGCGCGCGAAGACAAGCTGACTCATGATGCAGCCGACGCGCTCACCCGGCTGAAAGAGGAAAGCGCCAGCCTTGCCGAGCTTATCAAGGCGCAGGATAGCGAACGGCCCGATCTTGCCCGCAGCGTTGATCTGGGCGAACGGCAGGCGCGGACAAGCGAAGTCGCGCTGGCCCAGGCAATGGCCGAGCAGGCGCGTGCCGATGCTGAACGGCGCGTTGCCGATGCCGGGCTGGCCAATGCCCGGGCGCGGCTGGAGCGGGCCGAGCGGGATGGCGCACGGCTGGCTGATGAGCTTGCCGCCTTGGGCGACGAAGCGGTGCTTGATGCCGCGCGCAAGGCAGCGACGGCGACAGTGGATGCGCTGCAATTGCGCCTGACCGACTTGGCCGCACAGATTGAGGGCATCGAAGGGGAGCGCGCGACCAAACAGGCGGAGCGCGATGGCCTGCAAAGCGCGCTTGCCAGCGCAAAGGCCGAACTGGCGGCCTTGCTTTCCGAACAAGCGGCGCTTGCCCGCGCGCTGGCTGTATCGGATGGGGCAAAGGCCATCGACCGGATCAAGGTCAGGCCGGGCTATGAGCGTGCCCTAGCAGCGGCGCTGGGTGAGGATGTCAATGCTGCCATCGGCGGTGATGCGGGACGGCGTTGGAATGCACGGCCCAACACGCCGCTGGTCCTGAGCCTGTCGATGGACGGGATAGGACGAACAGCCTTGCCGCACTTCGACAGGCTAAGTGCCAGCGGTGAGAGATTGGCAAACTTTGTGGAAGCGCCCGCCGAACTCACCACAAGGCTGGCGTTGATCATCGTTGCAGACGAAGATGACGGCCGCGATCTTGCCATTGGCGAACGTCTTGTCACCCGCGACGGTAGGCTGCGCCGCTGGGACGGATTCATCGCGGAGGATGATGGCGCGACCGCGGCGGAGCAACTGGTCCGTGCCAATCGGCTGGCTGCGCTAGAGGGTCTAATGCCGCAGGCGGAGGCAGGCGTTTCTGCGAAGGATGCTGCGCTTGCCGACGTGAACGACGCCATTGCGGCTGCCCAATTAACTCTTCGCGAGGCGCAAGGCGCGGCGCAATCCGCCGATGCGCAATTGCGGCAGGCGCTGCGCGATGCTGACCGGGCAGAGGATGCACTTACCCGTCGCCGCAATGCCAGCGCCGCGCTTGCCGAGCGAATGCAGGCGGCGGATGCCGAGAGCAAGGCTGCTGCGGCAGACCTGGCCGAGGCAGAAGCAGCCCGCAGCGCGCTGCCCGATGGCGCGGCGCATGACGGGTTGGTTGAAAAGCTGAAGGCGGAAAGCGAAGCCGCCCGCCAACTGCATTTGCGCGCCCAAGCCGATCTTGCCGCACTTGACCAGTCGGCCAGCCAGAACCGGGAACGGCGCGCCGTGGCTCTGGCGGAAATCCGCGGCTGGCAGGATCGCGCTGGTGAGGCCGAGCAGCGCATTGCCGACATGAACCGGCGGCGCGCCGAGATCATGGCTGAGCAGGAGGCAATGGCCGGTCGGCCCGACATCATTGCTGCAGAAATCGGCAGGCTGGAGGCGGACAGAGCGACATTGGGCGATAAGCTTGCACAATTGCAGGCTGCTGAACGCATCAGCGAAGAGGCGTTGCGCACCCTTGAAACCGAATTGGCCGCTGCGGCAGAGGCTGTTTCTGCCGCGCGTGAGCAGCGCGCCGGGGCCGAGGCGCGGGCCGAAAATCAGGACAGCCGCCGCCGGGAAATGGCCGCGATCTCTGGGGAACGCTTTGAATGCCCCCCGCCCTTGCTGCCGGAAAAGCATGGCTTTGCGGAGGACGAGCTTGCCGACGCTGCGCAGGAATCAGCGCGGCTGGAGCGGTTGCAGATGGACCGCGAACGCATTGGCCCAGTCAACCTGATAGCCGCCGACGAACTGGCCGAGCTGGAAGTGCAGGTGGAGCAGGGGCAGGCCGAAAGCGAAGAGCTTACGCAAGCGATCAACCGGCTGCGCGGTTCGATCGGCAGCCTGAACCGTGAGGGCCGGGCGCGGCTGCTCGCCGCCTTTGAAACGGTGGACCAGCATTTCCAGCGGTTGTTTGCGACCTTGTTCAATGGCGGGCAGGCGCATCTTGCCCTGATCGACAGCGATGATCCGCTGGAGGCGGGACTTGAGATTTTCGCCCAGCCGCCGGGCAAGAAATTGCAATCGCTGACCTTGCTTTCGGGCGGTGAGCAGGCGTTGACGGCGGTCGCGCTGATCTTTGGCCTGTTTCTGACCAACCCGGCACCAATCTGTGTGCTGGATGAAGTCGATGCGCCGCTTGATGATGCCAATATCGAACGCTTTTGCGACCTTCTGGACGCGATGACGCGCGAAACCGATACGCGCTACCTGATTGTCACCCACAATGCCGTTACGATGAGCCGGATGCACCGGCTATTTGGTGTCACCATGGTTGAACAAGGCGTATCCCGGCTGGTCAGCGTCGATCTGGGCGGGGCGGAAGAGCTGCTGGCGGCGGAGTAAGGTTGACTTTGCAGAGTTTTTGTGGTTACAAAAACTATCTAACGCACGGAAGATGGCCGCGTCCGTAGATTAAGCAGGCCGATTTTGGAGAATGAAAAATGTTATTCTATAAATCGGACAGCTTAAGAGGCAGAAATGATTTTGGAATGGGACGAGGCAAAGCGACAATGGACGTTGGAGCATCGGCAGCTAGATTTTGCTGACGCGCCATTGGCATTGGACGGAGTTCATATTGTTCAGCAGGATGACCGTAAGCCATATCCGGAACCCCGGTATCTTACCTACGGCTTTCTTGACGAACGCTTGGTGATGTTTGCATGGACACCGATTGAAGGTGGAATGCGCATCTTTTCGATGAGAAAATGCAATGACAGAGAACAGCGCAAATTTGATCGATGGGTGGGACGATGATGATCTGCCCGAATGGACAGATGATCAGTTCCGCCGCGCTGCCGTCTATAAAGGCGGCAAGCTTATCAAACCCGCCGACGGCACCCTCACCAAACCCGGTCGGCCCAAATCCGCTGATCCCAAGAAACAAGTGACGCTCCGCCTCGACAGCATCGTGGTTGAAAAATTCCGCGCGATGGGGCCGCGCTGGCAGAGCCGGATCAACGCGGAGTTGCGTAGGGCACTTGGGCTTTAACCCATCGGGTATAAAATCTCCCGCGTCACTTTGTGCACGGCGGTCATCACATCGGCGGGCAGCTTCAGGTCAATCGCGGCGAAAATATCGTCCAGCTGGTCCTCGCTGCTGACCCCCACTATGGTTGAGGCGACAAAATCATTCTGCTTGGACCATGCGGTTGCCAACGTGACTGGTGACAGCCCCGCTTCGCGCGCAATGGCGACGATCCGCGCGGTGGATTCCAGCGCGCGCGGCCCTGCAAAGCGTTGCGCCATGACGGACTGGCGCTGGCCAATCATCTCCATATAGGCGGAGAAACGCGCGCCTTCCGGACGTGCGCCATCGAGATATTTGCCTGACAAGACGCCGCCGCCAAGGGGCGAATAAGGCAGCAGCGATACCCCCTCCTGCCGGCACACTTGCTTTAACTCGTCTTCAAAACGGCGGTTGTTGATCGAATAATTATTCTGGATTGTGTGATAGCGCGCAACGCCCAGCCGCTCTGAGGCGGCGAGTGATTTCATCAGGCCCCAGCTGGATTCATTGGAACAGCCGATCACGCGGACCTTGCCCGCGCGGATCAGCTCGTCAAGCACCTCCATCGTCTCTTCATAATCCAGCCCCACGTCCGGCCAGTGGGTCTGGTAAAGATCGACATAGTCGGTCTGCAGCCGCCGCAGGCTTGCCTCGATGGCGCGGGTGATATTGTGCCGGTCAAGCGCCGTCATTTCGGCGCGTTGCGATCCCTTGATCCAGCCATGCGACGGGCCGCACACCTTGGTGGCAACAATGATTGCGTCGCGGTTCTTGCCCTTTAGCCAACGGCCGAAAATTTCCTCGGTTTTCCCGGCCCAGTGGAGCGCAGGCGGGACTGGGTAATTTTCTGCCGTGTCGTAAAAATTAATGCCTGCATCAAGGCACCGGTCAAGGATGCGGTGCGCCTCGGCCTCCTCGGTCTGCGAACCGAACACCATAGTTCCCATGCAGATATCCGACACATAAATGGCGCTTTTGCCAAGGCGGCGATGTTCCATATGCTTCTCCTTAAGCTGCGCTGCCAACCACCAGACAGGCAAGCGCCATCAAAAATCCGGCCATTTTGTTGGACCGGAACAATGGCAGCGCGTTGCTGCCGTTTTTTTGCAATGTCGTCACCTGCCAAAGCAGATGCCCCGCCACTGGCAGCAGCGCGACCAGTGCCTGGCCCTGCGGGCGGACTGACCAGATCGCCATACTCCACCCGGCAATCGCCAAAAGGTAAAAGGCCGCCACTCCGCCACGCAGGTGGTTTCCCAATCGCAAGGCGCTGGAGCGGATGCCGACAAGGGCATCATCTTCCCGGTCCTGCATGGCATAGATGGTATCATAGCCGATTACCCAGAAAATCGTCCCTGCATAAAGCCACAGCATGGCCGGGTCGGCTTCTCCCCATACTGCCATCCAGCCGACAAGCGCGCCCCAACTGAATACCAGCCCCAGCCATGCCTGCGGCCACCAGGTTATCCGCTTCATAAAGGGATAGGCAGCAACCATTGCCAGACTGCCCAGTGCAACAAGTTGCGCCTGCCAGCGCAGTTGCAGCAGCACAAGCAGCCCCACAAGGCAAAGCGCGACCAGCCAGATGGACGCGGCCTTTGTGCTGACAGCTCCAGAGGCCAGTGGCCGAGCGGCGGTGCGGGCAACTTGCCGGTCAAGGTCGCGGTCGACAATGTCATTATAGACGCATCCCGCGCCGCGCATGGCAATGGCGCCCAGCAGGAACCAGAGGATCAGCGGCCAGCTGCTCCATGTCCCGCCTGCCAGCGCCAGTCCCCAGAAACAGGGCCAATAGAGCAGCCACCAGCCGATTGGCCGGTCGAAACGCGCCAGCAGCGCAAATGGGCGCAACTTGGTCGGCAGCAGGCCACTAAGGCCCTTATGCTCACTATCGGGGACTATATCCATGGGCGCAGACATCGCACTGCTTTTGCGCAAAAAACCCGGCGCGTCACCCTGAACTTGTTTCAGGGTCCAATTATACGCATAGATCAGTCTGGCCGGAGCGATGGATGCTGGAACAGGTTCAGCATAACGGCCGTTGAGAATTGCCCATGCCCGCTACCCCTGCCTGGCCCCCGCATTCGACGCCGCGTCTGTTTATCGACGAGGCGCTGGCTCAGGGCGCTGAGGTGCGGGTTGAAGGCGGGCAGGCGCATTATTTGCTGAATGTTATGCGGCTGAAGGCAGGCGATCCGGTCAAACTGTTTGACGACCGCAGCGGCGAATATCTTGCAACCCTATCGGCGACGGGCAAGCGCGATCTGTTGCTAGTCGTTGAGGCAAAGCTGGGTGAGCGCGAGGCCGCCCCTGATCTGTGGCTGTGCCAGTCGCTTGTCAGGAAAGACCGGCTGGACTGGATTGCGGAAAAGGCCTGCGAACTTGGCATCGCACGGTTTCAGCCGGTGCTGACGGCACGATGCGTCGTCGACAAGGTAAAGGACGACCGGCTGCGGGCGCAGATGATCGAGGCGGCCGAGCAATGCGAGCGTAATGCGCTACCCGAAATCGGGCCACTTGCAAGGCTGGACGCGCTGTTGAAGGATTGGCCAGCGGGCCGCACGCTATATTTTTGCGACGAACGCGGCGGTGATGCTTTTTTGCCCCAGCCCGGCCCGGCTGCCATCCTGATCGGTCCGGAAGGCGGGTTTACAACGCAGGAAAATGCCATAATCCGGGCGCATCCGGCGGCAAGGGCCGTATCGCTTGGCCCGCGTATCTTGCGCGCCGATACCGCAGCAGTGGCCGCAATCTCGGTCTGGATGGCGACCGCGGGTGATTGGCGGATTTAGTGGGATCTGCATCCGTGTTGCTGACTCCCGCTCCATTCATTTAACAGTTATAAACCAAGTTTTGTTAAGCGTCTCCGGGTGGATGTAAGGCCCTTGAATAAGCTCGGCGTCTTATGGCGCTTGGTATTGCTTGCCTGCCTGATCTGGGGCGGGACCTCGCCTGCGCGCGCGCAGCTGCGATCCCTCGCCAATCCCGGCTTTGATCTTAACGATCCGCAGGGGCCCGGAACGCCCAATTGGGAGAATTTCACAAATCTTGCCATTGTCGGCTGGGATTCGACCACCGGCGAAATTGAGCTGTGGGATACAAACTTCAGCGGCGTTCCATCGCATTCGGGGGCCGTGCACGCCGAAATGAATGCTGGTTCGCCAGGCACGCTTTTCCAGAATATCTGCCTGGTAAACGGTGAACCGCTGGGCTGGACCTTTGCCCACCGCGCGCGGTCAGGCGGCCCAGACCCGCAAACCGCCATTTTTGAGGTCGCCAATAGCAGCGGCACATTGATCCAGTCGCTGACCACGCAAAGCTCCACGATCGCCGCCAATGCCTGGGTGGTGAACAGCGGGACGACGACCTACACCGGGCCGACGGGCTTTCAGCGCGTGCAATTTCGTACGACCAATCCGGGCTCCTTTGGCAATTTTCTGGATAGCATCCAGTTAACTCTGCGCCCTTTCATTCAACTGTCGACGGCCAACGCCACCAATGTGGAATCGGTCGCCTCTGCCAGCGTTGCAACCTTGCGGGTTTCAGGGACAGCACCGTCAGCGATCAGTGTGACGGTGAATGTCACCGGCGGCACTGCGACATTGGGCACCGACTTCACGACGCCCAGCGGCGGCTCCAGCTTTACCGTCACCATTCCCGCCGGGACCTATTATGACACGGCAATCCCGCTGGGCGTGACGATCATCAACGATACGGCAATCGAATCGAGCGAAACAATCAACTTCTCGCTGTCGGCGGGCACGGGCTATACGCTGGGCCACAGCACGACATGCGGGTCCACGCCGCAAACCACATCGACCTATACCATTACCGACGATGATGCGCGGGTCACGCTGCGCAAACAATGGGTCAATGCCGCGATTGGCGATGATGCCAATGTCACTGTTTCGCGCAGCGCGACTGTGATTGACACCTTGGCCTCTGACGCGGGAACCGCCAATGAGCTGGATACCGACGCAACACCGACGCCCGTTGTGATCGGCGAGACTGTGACGCTGGCCGAAACCCTGCCGGGGACCAATATTGGCGCCTATACGCAGGCGGTGGCCTGCACAGGCGCGGCCGACACCAACCTGACCAATGGCCTGACGATTGGCGCGGGCGAAACCAACATCATCTGCACCTACACCAACAGCCGGATCAGCCAGCAGTTGCGGCTAACAAAAAGCTGGGGGGCCAACAGCACGACCGGGCATACCGCATCGGCAACGACGACCGGCGGGGTCAACAATCCCAGTTTTACTGCAACCGCGCCAACGGCAGCAACAGGTGCCTTTGTGACGGTATTTTCCGGCGAAGTCATTACCCTGCCCGTTGAAAGCTATGGCGGCGGAGCGATCAGCGGAATTTATACCGAGGTGGTCGCCTGCACCGGGGGCACGCCGCTTGCCAGTGGCGCAACCGGCCGGACGATAACCATCAGCATCAGCACCACCGCGACAACATGCGCCTATACCAACACGCGGCGAACGGCGACGCTGCAACTGCGCAAGACGTGGGTGAATGCAATCGTCAACAACCGGGTCACGGTATCAACTGCTGGATTCACCACGAACACCAGCTTCAGTTCAACCGCGGATACCGCAAATGAGACTGATACGAATGGCACGCTGCTGACGGTTCTGGCCGGGGTGACCGGCACAATTTCAGAGGTTTTCACGACCGGCAATGCCTTTAACTATGCGGCGGCGTTGGCCTGCACCGGAAACAACACGCCTTTGTCGGGGAACAGCCTGACGGTGAACGGGGCCGATACGGCCATTGTCTGCACATGGACCAATATGCGGACCACAAATCTGGTCATCAGCAAGACGTCGCGGATATTGGACGATGATGTCAGCAGCGCGAATTTCAAATCGCTGCCAGGTGCGCGCGTTGAATATTGCATCCTTGTCAATAACAGCGGCACGGCAACCGCGACCAATGTGGTGGCAACAGACCCGGTGCCCGCTGACCTTACCTATGTGCCAGGCTCGATCAAGACCGGCACAAGTTGCGCGGGCGCGACAGCGGCAGAGGATGATGATGCCAGCGGCACGGATGAGAGTAATCCCTTTGGCGCATCCTATTCAGGGACCACCGTCACGGGCGTGGCCCCCAGTCTTGCTGCTGGGTCAAGCTTTGCCTTCATCTTTGAGGCGCTGATTAAATGATCAGAATTTACATTGCTGCGGCAATGTTACAGGACATATTTAATCAATATAAACCAAAAGCGCTTAGGCACACAGGCAATGATACCGCGCCAATTCGCTTTTCTCCGCCTTGCAGCGTTGATTTTTCTCGGCTGGCTTTGCCTTCATGGCGGCGTTGCGCAGGCGCAAACGGTCAATCAATATAGCAATACAACGACGGGCGCGATAAACAATACAACCACTTGCACTGCGCCACTCGTTCGTAATTTCACCGTCGGAACCAATTTCACGGTATCGGACGTCGACCTGGGTGTTCTGGCGACACATAGCTGGCGCGGTGACCTGCAAATTACCCTGCAATCTCCGGCGGGAACCCGGGTGCAATTGGTCAATGGCGACTCCAACAATATCAGCGGCGATAATTTTAATGTGCGTCTGAATGATGGAGGCACGCAAACGGTCAATACCGACGGTAACAACGTCAATCACAATACCACTGCCTATCAGAACAACTTTATTCCAAATGCTGCGTTGTCAGCGTTCAATGGCCAGAGCTCGATCGGGACATGGCGCCTTGAGATATGCGATCTTTTCCCTACGGCAGATGACGGATCCTTTGTCCGCGCTGACCTGTATTTGACGCAAGCCCCGACCAATTTTGCCGATTTGTCGTTGACCAAAAGTGTTAGCAATACGTCCCCGGCCAATGGTGCAACGGTCACTTATACATTGACGGTCGCAAATGCTGCCGCCTCAAACATGACCGCGACGGGCATTACCGTGCGCGAAGCTTTGCCGGCGGGCGTCAATTTCGTCAGCGCGTCCGGAACGGGTAGCTATAATTCAGCGACTGGAATCTGGACCGTCGGTTCGTTGGCACCCAATGCGTCGGCCACAATTGTTATAACCGCAACGGTCAATGCGACGAGCGGAGCGGTGATCACAAATTTTGCCGAGATCGCAAGTTCATCGGCACCAGATCTCGATTCCACGCCCAACAACAGCTCCGTCGCCGAAGATGATGATGCCTCGGCCAGTTTCACAGTCAGTGGCACGCGAACGGCGGGCACACCGCCTACGCTTGTTTGTCCAGTGGGCTCAACGGTGCATGACTGGGATGGCGTCTCCTGGACTGCCGGCAGCACGAGCGGCAGTTATCCGCTGACTGCCATCGGAACGATGAATTTCAACATCTCGATCAGCGGCGGCTCATTTTTGAGCAATGCTACCTATGGCGGCCAGTCGCCAACCCGGCAGAATGTTGTCACCGGTGGATTGTCGCCAGCGCAATTTTCGATATTTGAGCTTGTCGACATGACCAGCCGCACATCGGTTGTAACCAACACCTTCACTTTGCCGACAGCAGTTCCCGGCCTGCAATTCCAGTTGTTCGACATCGATTATAATGCCGGACAATTTGCCGATCGTGTCACCGTGACAGGAACCTATAATGGCGCATCGGTGACGCCGATATTGACCAATGGAGTCGCCAACTATGTCATTGGCAATAGCGCGTTTGGCGACGGCATATCGGCTGACAATAGCGGGAATGGTAATGTCGTCGTCACCTTCAACGCGCCGGTCGACACGATCACAATCCTTTACGGCAACCACAGCCTTGCGCCTGCCGATCCGGGGCAGCAGGCCATTGCCATCCACGATTTGACCATTTGCCGTCCGCAAGCCACTCTTTCAGTGTCGAAAATCAGCGAAGTGTTGAACGACTATGTCAGCGGTTCAAACCATAAATATCTGCCCGGTGCCCTGATCCGCTATTGTATTACAGTGACCAATAATGGCTCTGCCACTGCCACTTCCGTCGTGGCCAGCGACACGCTGCCAAATGATGTCACTTACCAACCCGGCAGCATGACCTCTGGGTCAAGCTGCGGCACTGCTACGACGGTCGAGGATGATGATGCAAGTGATAGCGGGGAGAGTGATGCGGTGTGGATGAATATTAGCGGTTCGACCATAACGGGCACTGCCACAACGCTTGCGCCCAATGCTTCCCTTGCGATGGTGTTTCAGGCACTGGTTGACTGAATTTTGCTGGCGATGTGTCGCCACAGTGCTAAATGCCGTGCCATGAGCACGAAAACAGTTTCAAATCGCAACGATCCTGTGATCGAAAATCGCGCGCAGCTGATCGAGGCCATGGCCAAGGGCGAAAAGCCAAAAGAGCGCTGGCGGATCGGCACGGAGCATGAGAAATTCGTTTATTGCACCAAAGACCATCATGCGCCGTCTTATGACGAGCCGGGCGGCATCCGCGATTTGCTGATGGCGCTGACCGAATTTGGCTGGGAACCGATTTATGAAGGCGGCAATGTCATTGCCATGCGCGGCGCGGATGGCACAGTCAGCCTGGAACCTGCCGGGCAATTGGAACTGTCGGGCGCGCCGCTGGAAAATCTGCATCAGACATGCGCGGAGACCGGCCGCCATTTGAAGCAGGTAAAGGCTATTGGCGAAAAAACCGGCAAGGCCTTCCTTGGCCTTGGGCTGTGGCCGGACAAGAAACGCAGCGACCTGCCGATCATGCCGAAAGGGCGGTATGAGATCATGCTGCGTCATATGCCGCGCGTTGGCAGCATGGGTCTTGATATGATGCTGCGCACCTGCACCATTCAGGTCAATCTGGACTATGCCAGCGAAGCCGACATGGCGCACAAATTCCGCACCAGCCTTGCCCTGCAACCGCTGGCAACGGCTTTGTTTGCCAATTCACCATTTCTTGAGGGGCAGCCTAACGGCTTTTTGTCCTATCGCAGCCATATCTGGTCCGATACCGATCCGCACCGCACGGGCATGTTGCCCTTCGTCTTCGACGATGGCTTTGGCTATGAACGCTATGCCGATTATATGCTGAATGTGCCGATGTATTTCGTCTATCGAGATGGCAAATATATCGATGCCTCTGGCCTTGATTTCAAAGATTTCCTCAAAGGCGAATTGTCGGTGCTGCCTGGCGAAAAGCCAACGGTCTCCGATTGGGAAGACCATATGTCGACGGCCTTTCCCGAGGTGCGGCTGAAAAGCTTCCTTGAAATGCGCGGGGCGGACGGCGGGCCGTGGAACAAGATTTGCGCGCTCCCGGCTTTTTGGGTCGGGTTGCTCTATGATCAGGCGGCGCTGGATGCCGCATGGGATGTGGTCAAGCATTGGACGATGGAGGAACGCGAAACATTGCGCGCGTCCGTGCCAAGGCTTGGGCTTGATGCACCAATTGGCGGCGGCAGGACATTGCGCGATATTGCCGGGCCGATTGTTGAGATCGCCTCGGCAGGCCTGACCGCGCGGGCGCGGCTGAACAGCAGCGGCGATAATGAAAGCGGCTTTCTTGATCCGCTGCGCGAAGTCGTCGCCTCAGGCAAAACCCCCGCTGAAGTGCTGCTTGACCGCTATCATGGCGAATGGGGCGGGGACTTGTCGCGCATTTATGACGATATGAGCTTTTAGCGATCCTAGGGTCAGGCAAAACCGCCATGTCCGCGCAAATGGGCATAGGCGTCAATTACTGCCTGCAACGCCTTTTCGTGACTCCGGTCGCCGCCATTTTTGTCGGGATGATATTTGCGCACCAGCCGCGAATAGGCAGCGCGGATTGCCCGGCGGTCGGCGTCGCTGCCAAGGCCAAGCGTTGATAGCGCCCTTTTGTCCTCGGCCGATAGCAATATGCCGGTTGGCGTGGTTGCTGGCCTAGCCTCTTCGGCCCGGCCGCGGAACCGCGCGTTGATTGCCTCTAGCGGGTCGCGCCAATCGGCCCATTTGGGCGGAGCATCGACATTGCCGCCTTCCCGAAAAGCGCGGGTCTCCGATGGCCAGACATTTAGCGGACTTTGCGCGGCGGATATTTCCTCCGCGCTCATGCCAGCAAACCAGTCATAGCCAGCGTTGAACTCGCGGACATGATCGAGGCACAGCCACTGATAATCCCCCGGACCATTGGGGCCGGGCGGGCGGCCATAGGGATTGGGCGCACGAAATTCGCCGGGCCGGTCGCAGCGGGGATGGGCGCAATTGCGCCGCGGCCCGTGAACACGGCCATGAAAACGGTCTGGATTGCGCGGCGCGGACATGATTTTCCCTTGGCCAAAGAGCGGCGATATGGGAAGGGGGCAGATATGACAAAAGGCCCCGTTCAAGCCGAAATGGAAAAGCTGCTGACTGCGGCCTTTGCCCCAACCCATCTTGCCGTGATCAACGACAGCGCATCGCACCATGGCCATAGCGGCGATGATGGCTCTGGCGAAAGCCACTTCACCGTCGAAATCGAAAGCGCAGCCTTTGCTGGCGTAAACCGCGTTATGCGCCAGCGGATGGTGAACAAGGCGCTGGGCGATTTGCCGGGGCAAAGGGTTCATGCGTTGGCGATAAGGGCGCGGGCGGTGGGCGAATGACTCTCACCAATTCTGGACTTCCCTGACGCCCATGATGAGCGGGTAACTGCCCGCAATCATCTGTTTTCCAGCGGCAGCCGTGAAAATCCAGTTGGAAACGATATAGTCTTCGATCCGTCTTTCATCAGCTCTGCTGAGAAACAGACTGCTGGCATTGGCTCCCGTTACCTTCCCCGCGCTGCTGATAGTGACACACAGGTCAACCCGTTTGGAACCATCGAAAATCAGCATTTCCAGCTGGGGGCTGAGGTGAAGATTTGTCAATATTGGCGCGGCGGTGTCAGATGACCCTGCCTTGCATATCCTCTGGCCCGGCCCCGTCCTAGTATCGGCGTGGGACACTTCGTCCGATCCGGTGGCTGGCGACAGATTGAGCAAGGTCAAATGCTTTACAACTTCCGGCAAATAAATCGTACAGCCGCATGGACGAAAGGAATTAATCGGTGGTGTGACGACAAACGCTTGCACCAGAATTGCGGCATAACCACAATGGACCACGGCAGTCAGCAAAGATGAGCCAAGCCTTCTCATTTATGATATGATGTATCAAATGACCCGAAAGTCAACCAAACCCTTGGATTGAAAATCATGCAGATCATCACCCCCACCAGCCACGACCTTGGCATGTTCGAGGTGCGGCGGACCCTCCCTTCGCGCCCGCGTACGATGGTAGGCCCGTTCATCTTTGTCGATCAGTTTGGCCCCGCGCATTTCGATGTTGGCGCTGGCATGGATGTCCGGCCGCATCCGCATATCAACCTGTCGACGGTCACCTATTTGTTCGATGGCGCGATACAGCATCGGGACAGCCTCGGCACGCTTGCCACCATCCGCCCCGGTGCGCTGAACCTGATGACCGCAGGCAAGGGCATTGTCCATTCGGAACGCACGCCCGCAGAGGAGCGCGCGACGGGATCGCCCATTTCTGGAATGCAGACATGGCTTGCGCTGCCCGATGGGCGGGAGGAAATCGATCCGGCCTTTGAACATGTCGCTGCCGCTGACCTGCCGCAGATTGACGACAATGGCGTTACCGCGCGGATCATCATGGGCAGTCTGTGGGGCCGCACCGCGCCAACGACGCAACATGCGGATACGATCTATGCTGACATTGCGATGCGCGCCGGTTCGACCACCCCCATTGATGCCGAGGCCGATGAACGCGGCATATTGGTGGCCATGGGCAGCGCCGCGCTGGACGGCCAGCCATTGGCAACGCATAGCCTTTATGTCCTTGAACCCGGCGTGCCGATGACTTTGCGTGCCGACACGGACTGCCGCGTGATGCTGCTCGGCGGCGAAGCATTCAATACTCCGCGCCATGTCTGGTGGAATTTTGTGAGTTCCAGCCGCGACCGGATCAACCAGGCAAAGGATGACTGGAAATCAGGGCGCTTTCCGCTGGTTCCCGGCGATGACAAGGAGTTTATCCCCATCCCCGAAGTGCCACTGACCCTCAGCCATTCATAGATAATTTCACACGAAGCCACGAAGCCACAAAGAAGCTGTCGATAAGGCCCCCTTTGTGGCTTTGTGTGGTAAATTTTGCGTCCGCAAATTATTGGGTTAGACGAAAGCATGGACTACAAGCGCATTGCCCTATCCACCGCGGTCGAACTCGAAGTGTGGACGCTGGGCGACCCCGCCAACCCGCCAATCCTCTTCCTCCACGGCTTTCCCGAATCGCATCGCACATGGCGGCATCAGATGGAGGGACTGGCGGACCGCTATTGGTGCATTGCGCCTGACCAGCGCGGCTATGCGCGCTCGTCCAAACCGCCCGCCGTGGCGGATTATGCCGTCCCCAAATTGGTGGCCGATGTCTTTGCGCTTGCCGATGCGCTGGGGATTGATCGCTTTACGCTTGCCGCGCATGACTGGGGCGGGGCGATTGGCTGGGCAGCGGCGCTGACACAGCCGCAGCGGATCGCGCGGTTGATCATCGCCAATGCGCCGCACCCCTATATCTATCAAAAGACAATCATCGAGGATCTGGCCCAGCGGCAGGCCGCGCAATATATCCGCACATTTCGCGGCGATGAGCTGGAGCGCCGCATTGCGGACAATGGCCTCGACTGGTTTTTTGAGCACAGCTTCATGCGTCATCTGGAGGCATCAGCTGTATCGGATGAAGAACGCGCCGCCTATCTGGACGAATGGAGCCAGCCGGGCGCGCTGACGGCGATGTTCAACTGGTATCGTGCATCGCCCACCGATGTGCCTGCCATGGACGATCCGGTCCGGACAACAGACTTTCTGCAAAAACCCTTTCCCGTGCTGCATGTGCCGACATTGATCGTCTGGGGCATGAACGACCCGGCGCTGTTGCCTTGCCAGCTGGAGCAGATTGAAAGCCTTGTCCCCCATGTGACCGTTCGGCGGATTGCCGATGCCGGGCATTTTTCGCCATGGGAGGCGGCAGAGGCCGTAACTGCGGCAATGCGTGAGTGGCTTGGATAGGGGCTGGTCGTTGGGTAGCGCCGTCGCCCGAACCCTAGGCAAATCCAGTCAGGCGAAGAACGTGGTCGGTAAAGGTCAGCCAGCCCGCACTGTGCTGAGCAAACAATATACCGCACACCCCCTTTTTGGAGCAATTTGGCGCAGCGGGGCAGGGCTCTGTCAATCGTCGCTGCCCATCCATTCCACCCATGCGCCATGCGCCTGTGCCTGGCCTAGCAGCACCCGATCCTGCCCATCGGGCCAATATTGGATTGTCAGTTCATGGGCAAAGCTTGCCCGGTTCGTTTCCAGCATCATCCATGCCAGCGGCCTTTGCGGTGTTGCCTGCGCGCCGGCCGCTACGATCGCCGCGCTAATCGCATCACGGCGCTCTGCCGGGATATATTGCCAGACGATGCTGTGATGAATGACCCGCGTGACCCCTTGTGGCTGGGGCGCGGCAAGCCGTTCCACGACCCAGTCAAGCGCATCAGCCGCAACCACATCGGGCCGCTGTTGCGCGGCAAGGGCAAGCGCGGCGTCCATACGCGCAATGCGGTCGGTGTTTTCCGGCCAGACATAGCTTTTAACGCGCAGCGCCGCCTCGGGGTCTGAAAGATCGATGGGGGCCTGATCGCAGCCCTGGATGGAGACAATCTCAACCGGGCAGGCCGGCGGCGTCGATCCGCGCCATTCGGGGCGAATCTGCATGGGCGAGGATGGTGGCCCCGCCGTCACGCCGCCAAGGTCATAATGATAGCGGTCCATCATCGTGTTGATGCCTGCGCTTGCTCCCAGCTCGTTCAGTTCAAAGCGGGGGCCAAGCCGGGCCGACAGCCATAGCAGCCCGGCCATGAAACTGGCGGAGCGGCCAGCCTCATTTGTTTGCGGCGGCCCATCGAGCCAGGGCAGCAGGCGCGCATCATGGTCAGCGGTAACCGCCAGGACGATGGCGTCCACCTGCGCCTGATCGGTTATCGCGCCGCGATATACAGGTTCCAGCCGCTGGTCAGCGCCGGTCAGCAGCAAATGGTGAAACCCGCCCGCAAGGCGAAGCGGCATGGCATCCTCCAGCGGCAGTCCCGGCCATGACGCAATTCGCCTGCCGACGGCGGCGTCACTCGCCATCAGCGATAGTTGCGCATCGACAATCCGCCCTGTCACCGGCGCGCCGTTGCGCCTGCAATGTTCCGCCTGCCAGGCTATGCCTTGCGCAATACGGGCATCGTCCATCAACGCGGTTTGCCGACTGTCGCTCATATCCGTCACTCCGGTGCTGTCTCCGCCCTGTTTGGACGAGCGCGACCGACAATGCAAATTTCGCGGCTGTCGCGGCAAATCGCCGAATTTGGCCAATTCCATCCCCCGGGCAGCAAATGGAAAGCCGAAAAACGACCCATATAGGAATATTTAGATTGAGATTGTAACGCCCATATGGCAAATATTGGGCGTTATTATACTTGACATACCCACGAAAAACCTTATGGGTGAATCCATAAGGAGTAAAAAGTCATGGCATCCGCCCTTTCCGCGAAGCACTTTCACGATGAAGAGGCAGCCTTTGCCCATGTAGAAGCCCGCGTTTGGCCCGAAGGCCCTATCTGCCCTCACTGTGGCGGATTTAACCGTATTGGTAAAATGGGCGGTAAATCCACCCGCACCGGCCTGTATAAATGCTATCAGTGCCGCAAGCCCTTTACCGTGCGCATCGGAACCATCTTTGAAAGCAGCCACGTTGCGCTGCATATCTGGTTGCAAGCTATGTATCTGATCGCTGGCAGCAAAAAGGGTATCAGTGCCAACCAGCTTCACCGGACCCTTGGCGTTACCATTAAAACCGCGTGGTTTATGTCGCACCGTATTCGTGAAGCTATGCGTTCTGGCGACTTTTCGCCGTTCGGGACCGATGGCGGCGCTGTAGAAGTAGATGAAACCTACATCGGCACTAAGGAAGGCGCTACTCCCAAGCGTTGGAGTTATGCTCACAAAATGGCCGTGCTTACCCTGCTTGACCGTTCCAGCGGACAGGTCCGGTCGCTTTCAATCGACGGTCCTCTTGCCAGCGAAATTCCCCCCATTGTGCGCGCTAACCTTGCCAAGGAAGCCCGCCTAATGACCGATGAGGCGCGCATTTATTGGAAGCTGGGCAAGGAATTTGCGGAGCATGGCCATACTACCCACGGGCGCTGGGAGTATGTGCGCGGTGACGTTCACAGCAATACCGTGGAAGGCTATTTCAGCATCTTTAAGCGCGGGATGCGCGGGGTTTGCCAGCATTGCAATGAGAAACACCTGCATCGCTATCTGGCAGAGTTTGACTTTCGCTACAGCAACCGCGTAGCGTTGGGTTATAATGACGCTGATCGCGCCGATACCATGTTGCGCGGTATCGTTGGGAAGCGCCTCACCTATCAAACAGCTAGTGCAATGTGATGCCCAAAAAGAAAAACGCAGAGACGCAAGAGCAGCAAAGCGAAAGGTTCAAGGCGGAAGTCGAAAGGCTAATCGCCGCTGGCGAACTAAACCCCATCGAGGCCGATGTGGCATTCGAAAAACTCACAAAGCACGCACTGAAACCTAGTTCCCTATAAAGTCCATATTTTCGAAATTGGTAGAATGCGGATGTATTCGCACGTCTATCACGAGCCTTGCATCATTATCGTTGAAGGAATTCCCAATTGGTTCGAGAAGGCTATCCGTTTCTACGGCCACCCGAGTGACCAATCTTTCGTCTTCTAAGAGGCAAAAGAACGGCTTTTCGTTCTCGTCAGGATGGCCCCCTGCTAACTCATCATTGTTTTGGGGCCGTCGAAGGGAGTCAAATATAGTTTTTAGTCGATTATCAATATCGCCCGATTGCATATGGCGTCCTTCGGGGCCGGGGCGTAAAAATAGAATGTCGAGTGAAAAAGAAAGTGAAAGTTCCTCGGTGACAATTGGCGCAAATTCATAGGAGCCAAGCGCAAAACGCTCTTTTAACACGTCGATATATAGGCGCTCGGGCTTGGGATTTGGGTTGTCAAAATCCAGAGCATCCCAACTACCGTATTTCTTTTCAGACAAGAGGGCGCTTTGCCGCCATAATCGAGCCAACTGCTTGTGGAAGTGCTTTCGCAAATCATGTTTGTGATTTGCGCGCGTGTTGCTCCGGGATGCCCCAAGCAGCACTCCCGCATAGGTCAGCCTAAACTGCATTAGTGTGCTTTCAGTAGCTGGTGCATAAGGATCGTCCCTTAAGATGACTGGGGCGCTACTCGCTTAGCACCCCCTTTCGGGGGGTGCGAGTCCCTTGGGTATGCGAAGTATGATAACGCCCCAATATTCCCTTCGCGGTGAATATAGAGATTTAAAATGTGCCAATATGGATAAATCAGGATGGGCCGCTGTGCCGCCTGCATTCCAACTTCC
>CAZNEO010000006.1:0-70520 GCA_964572205.1 uncultured Sphingorhabdus sp. | reverse complement strand
AAAGGCCCGCTTTGAGGCGCTGGCAAATGATGGGCAATCTCCGCCGATCATGATCATTTCCTGCTGCGACAGTCGCGTCGATCCGGCCACAATTTTCGATACAGAGCCAGGCCAGGTTTTTGCGCTGCGCAACGTCGCCAACCTTGTTCCGCCTTATGAAACCGGCGGGGGTTTGCATGGCGTGTCTGCTGCTATTGAATTTGGCGTGCTTGGCCTTGGCGTGCGCCATATCGTGGTGATGGGTCATGCCCAATGCGGGGGCATCAAGGCCGCGTTGGAGGGCGGCGACCTTGGGCTGCCGGGGCGAAGCTTTGTCGATGACTGGGTCGACATCATCCGCGATGCGCGCGACGCAGTGGCGGCCGCTTCGCCGCCCGATCCGCAACGGCGGCTTGAACTCGACGCAATCCGGGTCAGTCTTGCCAATTTGCGCAGTTTCCCTTTCATTGCGGAGCGTGAGCAAAGCGGCCAGTTGAAACTGCACGGAACTTTTTTCGGGATTGCCGATGGCGATCTTTGGGTGCTGGACGAGGAAAGCGGCGATTTTGCCAGTGCACAATGATCATGACTGACCAGAGTGAAGCCTTTTACAACGACTTGGCGTTAAGTCTTTCACGGGCCAGAGACATGGTGATCGTCGGAACGAAAGACCGGCGCAGCGCGGCCCATACGCCCGTTGTCGCCTCAGTTGATGCTGCGGGTCGACCATCACAGCGCGTCATGATCTTGCGCGCCGTTGACTGGCCCCAGCGCCTCTTGCGCTTTCATACCGACCTGCGTTCGGCCAAGACCAGCGAGATGGATGAAGCTGCCGCGTCGGTGCTGATTTATGACGCCGATGCGAAAATCCAGCTGCGATTGAGTGGCCATGGTCGCATTGAAAGTGTCAGCGGCGCTGCTGAGGCGGCGTGGGAGGGTTCAACGCTGTTTGCCCGCCGATGTTATATGGCTGAGGCAGCGCCCGGGCAAGCAATCGCACACCCCTCGTCCGGGCTGCCGCACTGGATTGAGGGAAAGCAGCCATCTGACGCCGAAATCGCACCAGCCCGGGGCAATTTTGCAATATTGCTCATTCAATTCGACATGATCGAATGGCTGTTTTTGGCCAATCAAGGGCACCGCAGAACGCGTTGGCAGTGGGACGAGACGGCTGCGCAATGGCAGGGGAGCTGGCTAATCCCCTGATATCAGGCAAGCTTTGTAGTAGGCCGCGATCATATATTCATGCCGCTGCGCGGCAATGGCGATATCATCTTCCCGCCTGCTTTCCATGTTGACATAGGCTATGTGCGGCATCGACAGCACTATGTAATTGGAAAGCGAACCGTCGCTTTTCCCCACTGCTTCATGCCATACATGAACGCCGCCTTTGACCAGCGCATTGCGGCAGGCAATGTCTGCGGTTGTTTTCGTCGGACTGCGATAGGGCAGAATGGCATAGCTGTCCGGATCGGCCAGCAAGGCGGGCTGGTTAATCCCGAAATGGCCATCGCGTCGCGGCCGGGTGATCCCTCTGGCCGCCGCCTCTGAATCAAGGATCGTAATATTGCCCTTCCCTGCGCCATGGCCGGGGCTATTGGTATGCAACGCAATTACAGGCTCGCCCGGCACAAGCTGCCCCAAAAAGGCAGTCGTAAACAGCGGCGTTTTTTCGGAGAAATTCCGGTTAGGGTCACAGCGTGCCACTTTGGCGGGGCGACCCCCGCAGGTTCCATTGCCCGCCTGATAGCGATTGCTGCCCGGCCCCGAATTGACCGTAATGACCACGCCGCCATATTGCTTGACCGCAGCGATCGCTCCCTCAAAGGCTGCATTTTCATCATCATGGGGCACAGCCCATAACGGCCCTTTAGGCTTTTCAGCATTGGCAAAGCGAAGGATGTGCCAATCAAAACCGCCTTCGGAAAAGCGGGTTTGGGATATCGAAAGTCCGTCAAAAAAGGCGGGGTCCGCAATGTGGCGACCAACGTCATCGTCGTTGAGTGTTGCCAGATCAGCCTTTTCAACGCTGTCCCAGCGTAACTGCGCGGCCTGCAGCGGCATTGCAATCATAATCAGCAATGCTGCCGCGCGCCACATTGCTATTTCTTTTTTGCTTTTTTGGCGGGGGCCTTGCGTTTGGCTTTCCCCTTGGCAGGCCCTTTTGCCGCGCGTTCGGCGATTAACTGAACCGCGGTTTCAAGCGTCAATTCGTCGGCAGCGACCGTTTTGGGCAAGGTCGCATTGGTTGTGCCATCGGTGACATAAGCGCCATAGCGACCGTCCATCAGCTTTATTTCAGCCTCAGTTTGCGGATGCTTGCCCAGAATTTTGAGCGGTTCCTGCTTTGCGGCGCGTGCTGGACGCCCGCCGCCTGAGGCTGCTTCCGCCAGCTTAACGACCGCTGCGTTCATGCCGGTTTCAAAGACATCCGCTGTCGATTGTAAGCGGGCATATTTGCCCTGATGAGCCAGATAGGGGCCATAACGCCCGATGCTAGCGGTCACCGGTTCCCCGCTTTCAGGATGCGTGCCAATGGTGCGCGGCAGCGAAAGCAATTTTATCGCCCAATCAAGGCCAAAGCTCTCATTTGGAACATCTTTGGGGATGGATGCCCGAACTGCTTCGGCGCCCTCGCCCATTTCGACATAGGGTCCAAATCGGCCAGATTTTCGCATGATTTCCAGTCCCGTTTCCGGGTGTGTGCCGAGCGATTCCGGGCCACTGCTTTCGCCATTGTCTCCCCCAGGCTGGGCGAATTTGCGGGTAAATTTGCACTCTGGATAATTGGAGCACGCCACAAACGCACCAAAGCGCCCTCCCCGCAAGGCAAGCCTGCCATTGCCGCATTTGGGACATTGGCGTGGGTCGCTGCCATCGGCACTTTCCGGGAAAAGAAAGGGCGCAAGAAACTTGTCCAGCTCGGCTGTGATATCAGACGGCTTTTGCTCCATGACTTCGGCGGTTTTCGGCTTGAAATCGCGCCAAAAAGCGTCAAGCACGGCCTGCCACTGCGCTGATCCTGCGCTGATTTCATCCAATTGGTCTTCAAGGCTGGCGGTAAAGTCATAGGCAACGTAGCGGTCAAAAAATCTTTCCAGAAACGCCGTTAAAAGTCGCCCCGATTCTTCTGCAAAGAAACGGTTTTTCTCTATTCGCACATAGGCGCGGTCGCGCAGCACCTGAATGATGGAGGCATAAGTTGACGGCCGTCCAATTCCCAACTCCTCCAGCCGCTTGACAAGGCTGGCTTCGGAAAAGCGGGGCGGTGGCTGCGTGAAATGCTGATTTTTTTCCACTGACCTTTTCGCCGGAACATCGCCTTTCAACAGCGGCGGGAGCAGCGCGCCATTTTCATCATCCTTGTCATCAATCCCCTCTTCATACAGCGCAAGAAATCCCGGGAATTTAACAACTTGACCAGTGGCGCGCAGGGTCATTTGGCCTGTGCCATCGACCATATCAACGGACGTGCGCTCCATCCGCGCCGATGCCATTTGGCTGGCCAATGCCCGTTTGTAGATCAGGTCATAAAGACGCGCATGGTCTCCCGACCCGGCTTTGTCGCGGTTAAAGTCGGTAGGACGGATTGCCTCATGCGCTTCTTGCGCATTTTTGGCCTTTGTTTGATATTGCCGTGGTTTTTCAGGTAGATAGCCAGCGTCATAACGATCAGCTATGGCCTTGCGCGCAGCAGAAATCGCGCTTCCATCCATTTGCACGCCATCCGTGCGCATATACGTTATTGCGCCATCTTCGTAAAGATTTTGTGCAATCCGCATCGTATGGCTAGCCGAAAAGCCAAGCTTGCGCGCCGCTTCCTGCTGCAACGTCGACGTTGTAAATGGCGGCTGCGGATTTCGCGTAACTGGCTTGGTTTCAACGCTGTCAACGGTGAAATGCGCCGCCTCAACTGCCCCGCGAGCAGCTTCTGCCGTGCCTTTCTCTCCGATAGAAAGCTTGTCCAGCTTTTCCCCTGCATAGCGCACAAGCCGAGCGTCAAAACCCTGCCCATTATGCTCGCATTTGGCAATAACCGTCCAATATTCCTGCGCGCAAAACGCCTCAATCTCGCGTTCGCGTTCGACAATCAGGCGCAAGGCAACCGATTGAACACGGCCCGCCGATTTGGCTCCAGGCAATTTGCGCCACAAGACCGGCGAAAGCGTGAAACCCACCAGATAATCCAACGCCCGGCGCGCCCGATAGGCATCGATCAGATCGGTATCAAGGCCGCGTGGTTTGGCCATTGCATCGGTCACCGCAGCCTTAGTTATCGCGTTGAACGTGACTCGCTCCACCGATTTTGGCAGCGCCTTTTTCTTCTCTAGCACTTCCTGCACGTGCCAGCTGATGGCCTCGCCTTCCCGATCAGGGTCAGTCGCCAAGATCAGTTTTTCAGACTTTTTCGCCTCATCCGCAATGGCCTTCAACTGCTTTGCCTTGTCAGGATAATTGTCCCACAACATCGCAAAGCCGTTATCCGGATCGACTGATCCATCCTTAGGCGGCAAATCGCGCACATGGCCATAGGACGCCAATACCTTAAAGCCGGGGCCCAGATATTTCTCGATGGTCTTCGCTTTGGCGGGTGATTCTACGACGACTAATTGCATGATAGTTTTGCTATTTTCCTGTTCTCTCGCGTATGCGCGCAGGCTGGCGGTTTTGGATGGGGCACGTCAAGGCCGAATTTCATGCGGTCAATCGCACTTTTGCCCCTGCCCCGCGCTCCAGCTTTCCGGCCAGTTCATATTCCAGTAAAACCGACTGAACGGCAGGAAGCGGCAAGCCCGACTGACGCACAATTTCATCGATAGAGACAAAGTTCATCCCCAACAGTTCACCTACCGCGCGGCGCTCCGGGTCGCCAGCTTCGGTTACAGCAACGTAATTGGGGGCAATGAATGGCTGTGATGGCATTCGCTGATCAATAGGGCGGATAAGTTCCAATATATCGCCAGCCTCCTGAACCAAGGTCGCGCCTTCGCGGATTAACTGGTTGCAACCCCGCGAACGGGGATCGAGCGGTGAACCGGGAATTGCCATCACCTCACGCCCATATTCGCCAGCAAGCCGCGCAGTGATAAGCGAGCCGGACTTAGGCAGCGCCTCGACCACCACTGTCCCCAAGGCCATACCTGCAATAATCCGGTTGCGATGCGGAAAATGACGCGCCCGGGGTTCAGTCGTTGGAGGCATCTCTGCGATTAGCAGGCCGTCTTTGGCAATTGCCTCCTGCAATTCGGCATTTTCAGGCGGATACACAATATCAATGCCGCCTGCGATGACGCCGATCGTCGCTGCGGCCAAAGCGCCCTGATGTGCCGCAGTGTCAATGCCGCGCGCTAGCCCCGATACCACCACGACCCCCGAATCCGTTAACTCGCGCGCCAATGTCCTTGCGAACCGGCAGGCCGCGGCCGAGGCGTTGCGCGCTCCGACCATGGCTACAACCGGGCGCGCCGCCAGTTCAATGTCCCCCCGAACAGTCAAAACTGCCGGGCTGTTATCCAATTGGGCAAGCAAAGCGGGATAATCGGCATCGACGAGGAACACATGCCGGGCACCCAAAGAAGCCGCCTGCTTGATCTCTTTGGCGATGTCAGCTTCTGGCGCTGCGCGGAACCTGCCTCCGCTTCGTGCTGCCAAATCCGGCAAGGCGGCGAGTGCGGCAGTGGCCGTGCCGAACCGATTGACCAGTTGGCGATAGCTGACCGGCCCAACATTTGGCGACCGGATCAGGCGCAACCGATCAAATATGTCCGACATCGACTATTTCTGGCCAATCTTCGGTTCGCTTCCGGCCACTAATCTCCGGATATTGTCCCGATGTTTCCAAAAAACGATCAGGCTGCAGGCAGTCAGCACGGGAATAAAGCCATGATGCCCCCAATAGGCAGCGAACAATGGGGCGGCCAGCGCAGCGGCGAGGCCGCCCGCAGACGATATTCGTGTCGCAAGCAATGTGCCGATCCAGACTATGCCGTATCCCAGCCCTATCGGCCATGAGAGGCCGAATAGGATGCCTGCATAGGTCGCGACGCCCTTGCCCCCCTTAAATCCAAGCCAGATTGGATAGAGATGCCCGAAAAACGCTGCTGCCGCGGCAAATATCTCACTTCCCGGAAGGAATTGCCGTGCCAACATCACTGCCGCTGTTCCCTTTAAAAGATCAAGAATAAGCGTAAGCGCTGCCAGCGATTTCCTACCGGTGCGCAGAACATTGGTCGCACCGATATTCCCAGAGCCGAGCGAACGAATATCTCCGGCCCCGCCGAGGCGTGTCAATATCAGGCCAAATGGAATCGACCCCAAAGCATAGCCCAGCAGCGCCGCTGTCAATGCTTCCAAAATGCTCATTGCAGAACCCTTTTCTCTCTTTGTTCCAGCCATAACGACATTTGGCGACCGCCTCAATGGCGATTGTGCCGAAAGTCCCAACCGCCTATCAGCGCCTCATGATTGAAGCGTCACAACCACTGCTATTTCTGGATACTGGTATCGGTGGTCTGTCGGTAATGGACAGGGTGCGTGTCGCACTGCCCACCGCTGCTATTGTCTATGCCGCTGACTATGCAGGCCTGCCTTATGGCGAGAAAAGCGACATGGAGGTGGCCACAAGGGTTTGTGCGCTCCTTGGGCTTCTCTCTGAGCGGTATAAACCCCGATTGGCAGTGATCGCCTGCAATACTGCCTCGGTCATTACGCTGTCGCATGTCAGGGCCGTTCTGGGCCTGCCGGTGGTTGGAACAGTTCCGGCGATCAAGCCCGCATTTGAGATGACGCGAAGTGGCGTCATAGGACTACTTGGAACAAAGGCCACCATCCGGCAGCCCTACACCGACAGGCTGGAAGCGAATTTCGCGCAGGGCATGACGATGTTACGCCACGCAGCGCCTGCGCTGGTGCATGCTGCCGAAGCTAAGTTGTGCGGTGTTGTCCCTAATCCAGATGACGCGCAAAGTGCTATCCATGGATTGGTCAGCCAGCCACATGGCGAGAATATCGATACGGTTGTTCTTGGCTGCACCCATTTCCCGTTGGTTGAGGAAGAATTGGCCAAGGCCGCGCAGAATTTGGGACACAGACATTCGATCCGTTTTGTCGACGGTTCGGCCGGGATTGCCCGGCGCGTTTTGGCTTTAACTCAAGGTCAGCCCTGGCCCGACAAGCCAGTGCCCGGCATCTTTTTGACTACGGGCGAGCTTACGCAGATTGCCCGATATGGCCCGGTGCTGCGTGACCATGGATTCGGGGCAGTTATTTCAGTCTGATCGATAATCTTGCGAATCGTTCGCGCTGGATTTCTACCTTTTGCCAGACTATGGGGCGGAAATTCCGTACAGGCTGAGCTTGCCATGAATTACGATATGGTTTTCGACAAGGCTATCGACCGGCTACATGCCGAGGGCCGGTACCGCGTGTTTATCGACATTTTGCGCAACAAGGGGAAATTCCCCAATGCGCGCTGCTTTGCGGGGCATAATGGGCCGAAGCCGATCACCGTCTGGTGCTCGAACGACTATCTCTGCATGGGCCAGCACCCAATGGTTATCGCAGCGATGGAAGAAGCGTTGCACGATGTCGGCGCAGGGTCGGGCGGTACGCGCAATATTGGCGGCAATACGCACTACCATGTCGAGCTGGAGGCGGAGCTTGCCGACCTTCATGGCAAAGACGCAGCATTGCTGTTCACTTCTGGCTATGTCTCTAACGATGCGACACTGTCGACACTTGCCAAAATCCTGCCGGGCTGCATCATCTATTCCGACGAATTAAACCATGCCAGCATGATTGCGGGTATCCGCAATGCGGGTTGCGAAAAGCGGGTTTGGCGGCACAATGATCTGGCTCATCTTGAGGAGTTGCTCGCGGCGGATGACCCGGAGGCGCCAAAACTGGTCGCGTTTGAAAGCGTCTATTCGATGGACGGTGACGTCGCACCGATCGGCGCAATTTGTGATTTGGCGGACAAATATAACGCGCTAACCTATTGCGACGAAGTGCATGCAGTTGGCATGTACGGGACACATGGTGGCGGAATTACTGAGCGTGATGCGGTGGCCGACCGTGTTACAATCATCGAAGGGACACTGGGCAAGGCTTTTGGCGTTATGGGTGGCTATATCGCGGCCGATCAACGCATTGTTGACGTGATCCGCAGCTATGCTCCTGGCTTCATTTTCACCACATCATTGTCGCCGGTGTTGGTCGCTGGTGTGTTGGCAGCCGTGAAGCATCTTAAGCAGTCGAGCGAAGAACGTGAAGCGCAACAGGCAAATGCTGCGCGACTGAAAGAGCTGATGAGCAAAGCGGGGCTTCCAGTCATGCTCAGCGAAACGCATATCGTTCCCCTGATGGTTGGCGATCCGGTAAAGGCCAAGAAGATCAGCGACATTCTGCTGGCCGAATATGGGGCCTATGTGCAGCCGATCAACTATCCTACGGTACCACGCGGAACCGAACGGCTGCGGTTCACGCCGGGCCCGCAACATAGCGAAGCGATGTTGTGTGAACTGACCGACGCGCTGGTCGAAATTTGGGGCCGGATGGAGTTGAGATTGGCCGAAGCGGCCTAATCAAGCGCCAATGCGGCGAAAGTTTCCCTGTCGACATTGCCGCCTGAGAGTGTAGTGACCGCTGTTCCTTGTCGCTCAATTTTCCCGGCCAGCACCGCCGCCAGCGCCGCCGCGCCACCCGGTTCGACCACCAGATGCAGTTTTTCGAACACAAGTCGCATCGCCGATGCGACCTCTTTTCTGGTTACGGATGCACTGCTGGCAACACGGCCATTGAGTATGTCAAAGTTGATCGGGAACGTCTGTGGGGTTTGCAGAGCGTCGCACTCGGTGGCAAAATTCTGATCGGCTACCGGCAAAATCTGGCCCGCTTCCAAGGATCGAATCAAGTCATCCCAGCCTTCAGGTTCAACAATTGAGAGTTGCGCATCTGGGCAAGCCAAGGCGAGCCCTGCGGACATACCGCCACCGCCGCAGCAAGCGATAATGTGGAGCGGGCCTTCCACACCTCGTGCCTTTAGCTGCGCCTCAGCCTCCAGTCCCAATGTCCCCTGCCCCTCAATCACCCACGGGTTGGCAAAGGCGTGAACAAGCGTCGCCCCGGTCCGCTCCACCAACTCTGCGGCAATAGCATCACGATCCTGTCCGGGGCGCTGGTAGAGCACAATCTCCGCCCCCAGAGTGCGAGTTGCCTCTATTTTCGCCTTGGGCGCATTTTCGGGCATCACAATGGTCGCAGCGATGCCGAGCCGCTTGGCGGCCCAGGCAACGCCTTGCGCATGGTTTCCGCTCGATACGCCAACCACGCCTCGTGCGCGTTCCTCGTCGGACAAGTCTGAAAGGCGGTGCCATGCGCCGCGAATCTTGAACGAACCAATGGGTTGCAGCATCTCCGCCTTGCACCAGATTGTCCGACCATCGATCTCAAGCGGCAAAAGCGGCGTTGGCGGCAAAATCTGCTCCACCTTCGCCATCGCGCGGAGCACGCCTTCTCGCGAAGGCTTTCGCGCTGGGTCCAGCAATTCTTGTTCTGTCATCAAAGCCCTCTATATGCCGTCGCCATAACGAATCTCTTTGGCGAGGACCTAACGGATGAGCAAGGTGTTGGTGATCGGTGCAGGCGGCGTCGGGTCGGTCGCAGTCCATAAGATGGCGATGAATCCAGATATTTTTTCGCATATCAGCCTTGCCAGTCGCACCAAAAGCAAATGCGATGCGATTGCTGCGTCGGTGAAGGAGCGCACCGGAGTGGACGTGGACACCTGCGCGCTTGACGCCGACGATGTGGCAGCGACCACGGCTCTGCTGAACCAGATCAGGCCGGCACTCGTGGTCAACCTCGCTTTGCCCTATCAGGATCTGAACATCATGGAGGCCTGCCTTGCCTCTGGCGTCCATTACATGGACACGGCAAATTATGAGCCGATTGACGAGGCCAAGTTCGAATATCACTGGCAATGGGCCTATCAGGATCGCTTCCAAGAGGCAGGGCTGACTGCGCTCTTGGGTTCAGGCTTTGACCCCGGCGTCACCAGTGTGTTCACCACCTGGCTGAAAAAGCATCATTTTGAGCGCATCGACACACTCGACATCCTCGACTGCAACGGCGGTGACCATGGTCAGGCCTTTGCCACCAACTTCAACCCCGAAATCAACATCCGCGAAGTGACCGCGGTCGCGCGCCATTGGGAAAATGACGACTGGGTGGAAACCCCGCCGATGTCCGTGAAGCAGTTGTTCGACTTTGAGGCGGTTGGCCCCAAAAACATGTACCTGATGTATCATGAGGAAATCGAAAGCCTGAAAACCCACCTGCCCGAAATCAAGCGCATCCGTTTCTGGATGACCTTCGGCGATGAATATATCAAGCATCTGACCGTGCTGCAAAATGTCGGCATGACGCGGATCGACCCGGTCATGTATGAAGGCAAAGAAATCATACCGCTGCAATTCCTCAAGGCCGTATTGCCCGAACCCGCTTCGCTTGGACCGACGACCAAGGGCAAGACCAATATCGGCTGCATTGCCACTGGCCTGGGCAAGGACGGCAACGAAAAGACGCTCTACATCTACAATATCTGCGACCATGAAGAATGTTATGCGGAGACGGGCAATCAGGCGGTCAGCTACACCACCGGCGTGCCCGCGATGATTGGCGCGGCGATGCTGGTGACCGGGCAATGGTCAGGCGCTGGCGTGTGGAATATGGAACAGTTCGATCCTGATCCGTTTATGGATATGCTGAACCAGCATGGCTTGCCATGGCAGGTGAAGGAACTGGATGGGCCGTTGGAGTTCTGATGGAAACGAGAGCCGGCGATCCCGGGGCCTTTGCCCGATTTGACCTCGACCGCGTGCCTACGCCAGCCTTTGTCGTCGACGCTGCAAAGCTGCGCGCCAATTGCCGGATTTTGGCCGACATTCGCGATGCGGCAGAGGTGAAGGTACTTGCTGCGCTCAAGGCGTTCAGCATGTGGTCCACCGCGCCCATTATTGGTGAATATCTGGACGGCGTTTGCACATCAGGCCTTTGGGAAGCGCGCCTTGCGAGCGAATTTTACGATGGCGAAATTGCCACCTATTGCGCCGCTTACAAACCAGAAGATTTGGAAGAAATCTGCCGCCTTTCCGACCATGTTATCTTCAACACGCCAATGCAGATGCAGCGGGCTGCCTTGATCCTGGAACAGGCGCGCGCCGCAGGGCAGACTTTCGATATTGGACTTCGCATCAATCCGCAGCACCCCACGGGCGAAGTTGCCAAATATGATCCCTCCAGCCCCGGCAGCCGCCTTGGCTTTCCGGTCGATCAATTGACCGAGGAGCATATGGAAGGCGTCAACGGCATCCACTTCCACAATTTGTGTGAGCAGGATCTGGAGCCGCTGATCGCGACATGGGACCGGGTGTTTGACTATATCGAACCCTATTTTTATCAGCTCGACTGGATCAATCTGGGCGGCGGGCACCATATCACACGCGCTGATTATCAGCGCGAGGAGCTGGTCGAGTTTTTGCGCGATATGAAATCCGATAGCGGCTGCGAAATCTATCTGGAGCCCGGCGAGGCGGTGGCGCTCGACGCCGGGATATTGGTCGGTACGATCCTCGACACGCATGAAAATGAGCTGTCCGTGGGCATCACCGATATTTCCGCCACCTGCCATATGCCAGATGTGATCGAAGCGCCTTACCGCCCCGCTATGCTGGGTGAAGTGACCAATGGCGGGGGGCATATCATCCGGCTGGGCGGGCCATCCTGCCTCGCCGGCGATGTAATCGGCGATTATAGCGTTGCCGCCCCGGCGCAACCCGGCCAACGCTTCGCTTTCCTCGATCAGGCGCATTATTCGATGGTGAAAACTAACACCTTCAACGGTGTCCCCCTGCCCTCCATCTGGCTATGGGACAGCGACACCGACGATTTGCGCTGCGTGCGCGAGTTTGATTGGACAGAGTTTCGCGACCGATTGAGTTGAGCCTCAAAATTGTAATAATTGGCCCGAAATCTTCTTTACATCTTAACATCTCCCTCATATAGGCGCTCTCCGCTGCCCCATGGGGACTTCCAATAACCGCAAGGCAGCCTTGTTCGTTTTTTGAAGTTTAACAGACTGTTGGAGGTCCCTTGAGTTGCACAACTATCCTGATGCTGCGTCCCTAGTCCGCGCCCTCGCGCCGGACGAGCCCGTAACACTCCTTCGCCCGCATGCCGCCGCGCGTGCCGCCAGATTCTTCGTTGAGAAGTTTCCGGGGCGCTCGCTATACGCTGTAAAGGCCAATCCCTCGCCTGCGTTGCTTGAGACGCTATGGACGGCGGGAATCACGCATTATGACGTCGCCTCCCTGGGCGAAGTGCGGCTGGTGCACAAATTCCTGCCCGATGCGAAGCTTTGCTTCATGCATCCGGTGAAGTCCGAGCGTGCCATTACGCAGGCATATCACAATCATGGAGTGAGGACCTTCAGCCTTGATAGCCATGAAGAGCTCGACAAAATTGTGCGTGCCACCGCCACTGACGGTGTGCCTGCGACCGACCTTGAGCTGTGCGTGCGCATCCGCGTATCGTCTGAACATGCCAAGCTGAGCCTTGCGTCTAAGTTCGGTGCGGAAGCCGACAAAGTTGCTGATTTGTTGATTGCAACCCGTCAGGTTGCGGACGGCCTGGGCATATGTTTCCATGTCGGTAGCCAAGCAATGACGCCCTCGGCTTATACTGACGCTATGGAGCGTGTTCGCGCGGCAATCGTCGAGGCGTCAGTTACGGTCGATGTGGTCGATGTCGGCGGCGGTTTCCCGTCGGTCTATCCTGGTATGGAGCCCCCCGCGCTGGATGCGTATTTTGAGACCATCCACCGCTGTTTTGAAGATCTGCCGATAAGCTATTCCGCCGAACTGTGGTGCGAGCCGGGCCGCGCCCTATGCGCCGAATATGCCTCGCTGTTGGTGAAAGTGGAAAAGCGGCGTGGGAATGAGCTGTTCATCAACGATGGCGCTTATGGGGCGCTGTTCGATGCAGCCCATGTCGGCTGGCGCTTCCCGGTCGCCTTGCAGCGCGAAAGTGGCGCGGGTGAGCTTGCCGAGTTCGCCTTCTACGGACCGACCTGCGACGATATGGACTATATGGCTGGTCCGTTCGTGCTGCCCGCTGACGTCGCCGCTGGCGACTATATCGAAGTGGGTATGCTCGGCGCCTATGGCTGCGCAATGCGGACGGAGTTCAACGGCTTTGGCGACACAGAGGATTTTGTTGTGGGCGACGAGCCAATGGCGAGCCTCTACACCCAAATTGCGGCAAATGATGTTGGCAACGTCGTTCGGCTAGAACGCCGGTCAGCGCAATAATCGTTCCCGACTCGCGCGCGGGAGGGCAATCGGCAGATAAGTTGCAATTGACAATCTAATTGCGCTGTTTCACCCTCTCCTTTGACCGATAACAAAGGGGAGGGTTGTATTCATGGAAAATCCGATTTTGGCTCCAGCAGCCGTGCTGGTGCTGTGGTCACTTATCATGCTGTTCTGGATGGCCTTTACGCGGCTGCCCGCCGCATCAAAGCTTGCGCCAAAGGGAACGCCAACGCCTCCGGGGCTACGCGGGCAGGATATCGACCCCCAATTGCCGCCCAGCGTCGCCTGGAAATCGCACAATTATACCCATTTGATGGAGCAGCCGACGATTTTCTATGCGGCGGTCCTCATTCTGGCTGTGGCAGGCGCAGCAACGCCGATGATGGTGAAGTTCGCTTGGGCCTATACAATCCTGCGTATCGTCCATTCGATCTATCAGGCGACAATCAATGTCGTGATGGTTCGGTTCGGCATTTTCCTGCTGGCTACGCTATGCTTGGTAGTTCTGGCCGTTAACGCTGTGCTCGCGACGATTTGAGGGGGCGATAAATGGAACATAGTGCAATATTGCAGCCAGTTGTCGCGCTTGCGGCATGGACGATGATCATGTGGATATGGCTTTATGCCACGCGCCTGCCAGCCATGGGCCGGGCGGGCATCGATGGCAAAAACATGGTTGGCACTACCGGACGCGGCCTGCGCGATGAACTTGTCGCAAAAGGTGAGGAAAAGGCGTCATGGGTGGCCGACAATTACAACCATTTGCACGAGGCTCCTACCGTATTTTATGCGGTGGCGATCGTGCTGGCGATGGTTGGTCAGGGTGACAATATGAACGCAACGATTGCGTGGGCCTATGTCGGCCTACGCATTGCACACAGCCTGTCTCAGATAATCGGCAATCGCGTGGTCATCCGCTTTTCGCTCTTTGCCTTGTCCAGCATCGCCTTGATCGCATTGGTGCTGCACGCTGTCATGGCCGTATTTCACTGACGAACGAATTCGGCAGCGAGCTCTACATGGGTTGACCAGCGGAACTGGCCTATTGGCCATATCCGCTGCAACCTGTAGCCGCCATCAACAAGCTGCTTTGCATCGCGCGCAAAACTGCCCGGATTGCAGCTGACATAGGCAATTTTGGACACACGCGAGTGGCCGAGCTGGCCAATCTGTTCGCGCGCGCCGGCACGAGGCGGATCGAGGATGACCGCGTCGAACCGATTTAACTCATCAGGGTTAAGTGGCCTGCGAAAAAGGTCACGGTGTTCAGTGAACATGGCGCGTTGGGCCTTCCCGGCTGCCATCTTTAGCGCCATTATCGCTTGGCGGTCCGCTTCGGCCGCGTAGGTCTTGCGGCCTTCGCCAACCGACAGCGCGAAGGTGCCAAGCCCGGAAAACAAATCCGCCGCAAGCTTTGCTTCGCCCAAAATGGCGCGCACGGCGCTTACTAGAGCGGCTTCACCGTCGCTTGTCGCCTGCAGGAACGCATAAGGCGGATAGGAAACGGCTACTCCGCCGAGTGTTATGGTAACTGGTTCCGGTTCCCAATGAGCCGTCGCGCCGAAGCCATCATCGAGCGATAGGCGTGCCAGTCTATTCTCCCGGGCAAAGCCGGAAAGCGCCTCATACGCTTCCAGGCCCTGCACATCCAGATTTTCGATCAGCATGTCCACGCCCTGATCGACCAGCGCCAGCTTAATCTGAACATTGCGTTTTGGACCAACGCGCGGAGCCAAAAAGGAACGGAGCGGCGCGATCAAGGCAAACAGCTCAGGCGCCATGACGTCACATTGAACCAAATCTATGATCCGATGACTTTTTTCTGTGCTGAACCCCAGCTGGAAATTGCGTCCGGCCCAGGCAGACCGTACTGCCACCCGCCTTCGGCTGTGCGGCGGCGACAGATGAACGGGCATGAGTTCTAACGGTTCCACCCTTTGCGAGGCCAAGGCATGAAGAACGCGGTCGCCGATGAACCCACAAAGGCTATGCTCATCAAGATGTTGCAGCTGGCAACCGCCACAGAGAGAGAAATGACTGCATGGCGGATTGGCATGGTGCGGGCCGAATATCAGGCCGCCATTGGGACTTAGCTGATCGCCAGGAGCAGCGAATGGCACATGCTGACCATCTCCGGTTACGCCATCGCCAAAGGCTGCGACGCGCACGATTATGTCCGCTCCGCTCATGCCGCAGTTTTGGCCATGAAAGTCGGCATAAACACGCTATTTGGCCGTTTCGCCCTTGATCGCAGCAGGCAGGCGGTAAATATCATCAGCCGAACGTACCTCAATCATACCGCCGCCCAAGATGCTGAGCTTGAAATCGGGATCAGTCCCATCCGCAGGAGCCAAACCTCGCCCATCGCTCAAGATGGCAAAGCGACGAAATCCGCCATCAGGGTTACGGATAACCAACATTTGGCTCTCCGGCCCCACGATACGTTCAGTCGTGCACACGCGCTCAAAGCGGGTCGCCCCTGCCAAGGCGCATTCAATCTTGCCTGCAGCAGCAGCTTCACCCGCAGCTTCACCCTCCGCGGCTTTCAGGTCCTTGTCCGGATCGTTACCTCCGCAACCTGACAGAATGAGGCAGCTGGCAAGCAGGACTTGTTTAGATGTCAGCGAAAACATGGCGTTCTTCTTGTGCTCCGGGATGCGTTACCGCCCCCTTATACGCAGGCCCGACATTGCGTGCATAGCGCCACAATGCGCCCGACCCATAATCGGACGGACGCGGGGTCCAGCGTTTACGCCTTTCCTCCAGGATTTCGGCCGCAACATTCAGATCAATACTGCCGGTTTCGGCGTCGATCGCAATTTCGTCACCATCCTCAACAAGCGCAATGGGGCCGCAATCCGCGGCTTCCGGACCAACATGGCCAATGCAAAAGCCGCGCGTGGCCCCTGAAAACCGGCCATCAGTAATCAGCGCGACCTTCTCTCCCATGCCTTGGCCATAAAGCGCGGCTGTGGTTGAGAGCATTTCGCGCATTCCTGGGCCACCTTTGGGTCCTTCATAGCGGATAACAATCACGGAGCCTTCGCGGATTTCCCGGCGCTCAACGGCGGCGAAGCAATCTTCTTCGCAATCAAACACCTGCGCCGGGCCTGTAAATTGCAGGCGGTCCATGCCCGCTACCTTCACAATGGCTCCCTCAGGGGCTAATGTACCGCGCAGGCCTACGACGCCGCCTGTGGGTGTGATCGGCGTTTTGGCGTCATAGATGACCTTTTGATCGGGGTTCCATGTAACCTCGTCGATATTCTCGCCCACGGTCCGGCCAGTTACAGTCATGCAGTTACCGTTGAACAGCCCCTCGGCCAGCAGCGACTTCATAAGCATGTAAACACCGCCAGCATCATACATGTCCCGCGCCACAAACTGGCCACCAGGCTGCAAGTCGGCCATATAGGGCGTCGATTTGAAAATCTCTGCGACGTCAAACAGGTCGAAATCTATACCTGCCTCATGAGCCATGGCGGGAAGGTGGAGCGCACCATTGGTCGAACCCCCAGTCGCCGCCACAACGCGCGCAGCATTCTCAAAGGCTTCGCGTGAACAAATATCACGCGGTCTAATATTGCGGGCAAGCAATTCCATCACTTGCACTCCAGCTGCATGCGCAATCTGGTCGCGCGTTGTATACGGTGCAGGCGCCATATTGCTGTTTGGCAAAGACAGGCCGATCGCCTCGCCGACGCACGCCATTGTATTGGCGGTATATTGCCCCCCGCAAGCACCATGTCCCGGGCACGCCACCCGTTCAAGCTCCTCAACCTCCGATAGCGGACAGGTTCCTGCGGCATATTTGCCCACTACCTCGAACACATCTTTAACCGTTACATCCTTGCCCTTGTAACGACCGGGCAAGATTGATCCGCCATAGACAAAAATTGAGGGCACATTCAGGCGCAGCATTGCCATCATCATCCCCGGAAGCGACTTGTCGCAGCCCGCAAAACCGACAAGCGCGTCATAGCAATGGCCCCGCACCGAAAGTTCGATGGAATCTGCGATAACCTCACGGCTGATTAGGGAACTTTTCATTCCCTGATGCCCCATGGCAATGCCATCAGTCACCGTAATAGTGTTAAATCGCCGCGACATTCCGCCCGATTCATCGACCCCGCGCCGCGCAACATCGGCTTGGTGGTCGAGCGTGGTGTTACAGGGAGCGCTGTCATTGCCCGCCGACACCACGCCTACAAATGGACGAGCAATCTGCTCTGCTGTCAGCCCCATGGCGTAATAATAGCTGCGGTGGGGTGCACGCTCTGGGCCCACCGATACATGGCGGCTTGGCAGTCTGGATTTGTCAAAAACATGGGTCATGAAATGCTCGCTTTCCTGCGCTGCGCCTCTATTCAGCTTGCCCCATCTGATGCAAGCCTTTCGACAATAAATTGCGCCATTTCGGCAATTATAGCAGCAAATCTTTCCTGACCTGCCGCGTCACCAATCAAATCTTGCCGGATTTCGAGCCCGACATAGGGAATGTCATTGGCCTCTGCATGGCGGTTCATTGTCGCATTAAGCTGCTTGCCTGAGTAAGGTAGCTGGTCGCCAACGATCAGCCCCTCACCTTCCAAATGATCAATGGCTATCAGGCTTGCCGCATCTTGTTCATTGTAAAGAACGCCAATCTCCCATGATCGTTCGGCGAGCGGATCGGTGTCCAATCGCGGCGTGAAGCTATGTATAGAGAGGATCAGCGCTGGCCGCGCTTCATGCAGCAGCTGTTCAAGGCAGGCATGATAGGAATGAAAATAACGGTGAAGCCGCGCAGCGCGCTGTGCAGCATCAAGCTGGTTGCCAGGAATAAGGATGCCATCGCTTTTTTCTGGGATGACGCTGGCATCGGAAGGGTAGCGATTGAGATCGACAACAAGCCGTGAGTGGGTCGCAAGGAACGCCGCACAGCCCGACAGCGTCACTAGGAAGCGCGCAACTCCCTCCACGCCAATATCATAGGCAATATGCTTCGTTAGCAGCGCGTCGGCTATACCAAGATCGATTTCATCGGGAACGTGGTTTGAGGCATGATCGCACACCACCAATATTCCGCCAGCGACCGGGCTTCCCAAGGTGATGCTGGCAGTCACAGCGTCAGCCCTCCCGCCCTGACCCACCAGTCTGGCCGCTGCAGCGCGATCGTCTCTGCCGCACGCTCAGCCGTCGACGCATTGTCATACAGCGCAAAGCATGTTGCACCTGATCCCGACATTCTAGCGATCAGCGGCTTTGTGTTCGCCAGCATTTCGATAACATCCCCGATTGCCGGGCAAAGGGCCATCGCGGGCGGTTGCAGGTCGTTACGTCCCTTTAACGCAATGTCGAGTGCATTTTCACCCTCCAACCCGCCCCTGTCGACTTGGTCCCATGCCTTGAAAATAGGGCCAGTCGGAACCGCGACGCCCGGATTGACCAGAACGACAAACACACCCATCAGGCTATTATCGCTCACCTCCTCGATCTGTTCCCCAATGCCGCGCATGATCAGCGGACTGCTGAGCATACATGCAGGAACATCCGCGCCAAGTGCGGCCGCGTCTGCCCTCAGATCCTGCAGCCCAAAGAACAGGCCATTATTTGCCAGCAAGCGCAGCAATGCTGCAGCGTCTGCCGATCCGCCCCCCAGTCCCGCCGCTACCGGCAAATGTTTGGACAAGCGGATAGCGAGCGGAGGAATCGCTGGATTGTCCTGCTCGCGCGCCCAGCGAAGAGCGCGAAGCACCAGATTATCGTTTGGATCGCCAACCAGTTCGGCAAACTCGCCCTTGACCGTCAGGCTGTCGGCTTTAGCGATCTCTATCTCCAAAAAATCCCCATAGTCAAGAAACGCGACGAGCGATTCAAGTTCATGATAGCCATCGTCGCGCCGCCTGCGCACATGCAGCGCAAGGTTGATCTTGGCATACGCAGTTTCAAAATTGGGCGGCATCAGGGTGACGCCGTCGCCTCGGTCCAGCCAAAATCGATCTTTGCGGACAGCCGCTCGGCTGCATCGCCGTCTGCCTGCAAAGACGCCGCGCGCCATGCATAGCGCGCCTCTATCGTGCGACCGACTTTCCAATACGCATCGCCAAGATGCTCGTTGATGGTCACATCACTAAGTGCGCCCTCAACGGCTTGCTCGAGCAAAGCGACTGCCTTGTCATATTCACCGTTCAGATAGTGGCCCCAACCGAGCGAGTCTGTGATTGCAGCAGACTGGGGTGCGAGCCGGTGTGCCTTGGCGACAAGTTCAAAACCGCGCTTCACGTCTTCGCGCCGCTCCAGAAGACCGTAGCCTAACATATTTAAAATATTTGCATTATTACCATCAATTCGTAAAGCTTCTTCAAGGGCAGCCCGCGCCTCTGGCCATTGACTGCCGCCATAAAGCGTCTGCGCAAGCAAAAGGCGATAGGTCACTTTGCGCTGGTTTGACGTCTTGCTGTCGGCGTCGGAAATAAGTTTGCGGTACAAGTCCGCAGCGCCGCTTCGGTCCTCCGATGCCCATAATTGCTGCGCCTCCAGCTGGGTTAGTTCGCGCGAGTTGGAACGCTGCGAATGGGCAAGACGAACCAGCTTCAAGGCATCATCGGCGCGTCCGCTGTCCCGCAAAATGCCCGCCTTGTAAGTCAACGCCCAGCTCCATTGAGGCCGTTGCGGTGAAATGCTGTCGAGCAATGACTGCGCCTTGCTCCCCTGCCCCCATTCTGTCAGCCTTTTGGAAAGCGTAATTGCAGCATAGGGGGATGTTGGCGCAATCCATTGAGCAAAGCGCGCAAAGCCTAGGGCTTGGTCGGATAGATTTTGCTCTTCCAACTGGTCCGACATCCGCGAAAATAGCGCAGAAATTGCGGTGTTAGGTTCAAAGGCGGAGGGTTTTGCACCGAACGCCACAGGATCAAGCCCGATATGGTCGAGGATGCTGTTGGCATAATCTGCCTCGCCATTGCGGCCAAAATATTCGGCAGCGATAATCGCCATATGCCGCGCATAGTCATCACCAAAGCCGGGGAAGCTTCCTAATCGCCGTTTTGCGGCATCGATATGGCCGCTGGCGATATATAGGTAGATTTGCTGGTCGTTGGAATAATAGGCCAAAAGCCCGCTTTCGCGCAGGGCTGAATTGGATATCTGGCCCTTACCGGTTTCGGCTACATCAACCCAAGCGGCCAGAATTGGCGCCATGAAACCAAAGATGCCACGTTCTTCCAGCCAGCCAGCGGCTCCGCGCGCCGCCTTCCAATCCTTGCGGTTCCAAGCGTCGGTGAAAAAGACAATCGGTAAAGTTGCATCGCCGCCATCGCTCAGTTGCTGCGCGCGCGCTGCCTTTAGCGCGTTGGAAAAATCGCCTTGCACTAACGCTGCTGCATATAACCGATCAGCCGCAACCGCGCTTGTTGGTATCTTGCCAACCAGCTGCACATAGGTTTTCAGGGCATCGGCTTGTTTGCCGCCAAGCTCGGCCCGCTGGGCCTGCCAAAACAAGGCACTTTCCGCCGGGATATCGTCGCCCTTCGCCCATGCAACTCCGGGAAGTAGAAGCGCAGCGGCAAGGAGACAGCTACATGTTCGGATAGTTCGGTCCACCGCCGCCCTCCGGCGTTACCCAGTTGATATTCTGGTTCGGGTCCTTGATGTCGCAAGTTTTGCAATGGACGCAATTCTGCGCGTTAATCTGATATTTGGGTTCGCCGCTGGCATCTTCTAACCATTCATAGACGCCAGCGGGGCAATAACGGGTTGAAGGTCCGCCAAATTCCGCAAATTCGCTTGCCTTCTGCAATTCCAGATCCTTCACCTGCAAATGGCAGGGTTGATCCTCGGCATGGTTGGTGTTCGACAGGAAAACTGACGAAAGCCGGTCGAAACTGATAACACCATCAGGCTTGGGATAGTGAATGGGCTGATACAGGTCTTTGCGTTGCAACTTTTGGGCGTCGGGCTTGTGCTTCATGGTAAAGGGCAGCTTTACGCCCAGATATTCAAGCCACAAGTTCAGGCCTGCCATGGGCGTTCCATAAACGCCGCCGAATTTCGAAATGATCGGTTCAAAATTGCGGACCATATGCAGTTCTTTGCAAACCCAGCTTTGCTCATAGGCAGCCGGATAAGCGATCAGTTCATCATGCGCTCTGCCTTCACCAAGCGCTGCAGCAGCAGCTTCTGCAGCAAGCATTCCTGACTTCATCGCGGTATGGCTGCCCTTGATGCGCGGCACGTTGAGGAAGCCCGCAGTGCATCCGACGAGCGCTCCACCGGGAAATACCAGTTTGGGCAGCGATTGGAATCCGCCATCGCAAATGGCACGCGCACCATAAGAGATGCGCTTTCCACCCTTCAATATCTTGGCGATTTCCGGATGGGTTTTCCATTGCTGGAATGATTCAAAAGGCGAAAGATAAGGATTTGCGTAGCCAAGCCAGACGACATAGCCCAATGCAACTTGCCCATTCGCCTGATGATAGAGGAAGCCGCCGCCAAATCCGTCATCATCCTTGATTGGCCAACCCTGAGTATGAATGACGCGCCCTGGCGCATGATTTTCTGCTGGGATGTCCCATAATTCTTTCAGGCCAATGCCGTAAACCTGCGGCTCTGAATCCGCTTCCAGATCGAACTTGGCCTTCACTTGCTTGGTCAGGTGACCGCGCGCGCCTTCTGCGAAAATTGTGTATTTGGAATGCAGTTCCATGCCGGGCTGATAGTCGCTGCGCTTGCTGCCATCATGCGATATTCCCATATCGCCGGTCGCAACGCCCTTAACCGAACCATCTTCATTGTAGAGTATTTCGGCGGCGGAAAAGCCTGGGAAGATTTCCACGCCCAGATTTTCCGCCTGCGCGCCAAGCCAGCGGCACAAATTGCCGAGGCTACCAGTGAAGGTTCCCTTGTTGTTCATGAACGGCGGGGCAGCGATGTGCGGCACCGACCATTTGCGTTTGGCGGTCAAAATCCAGTGCTGGTTATCGGTAACCGGCACTTCGGCCATTGGGCAGCCTTCTTCTTGCCAAAAGGGAATAAGCTCATCGATCGCTTTCGGGTCGAAAACTGCGCCGGAAAGGATATGCGCGCCGATTTCCGATCCCTTTTCAAGGATGCAGACAGTGATATCGGGATTGATCTGTTTCAGCCGAATTGCCGCAGAAAGTCCGGCGGGGCCACCACCGACAATCACGACGTCATAGGGCATTGATTCCCGTTCACTCATCCCTTGCTGTCCTTTTCCCTTCTGGCCCATCGGGTTGTCCCGATTTCCATGCAACTGATGGATTCTGCCATGCCAAGCAATTGACCTTGCCGTCAACCAGTGACTGAACGGCAGCGATGCTTTCATCCAGTGATCACCAACAAAATCTCGTCGAATCCGTATACGCTTGGTGGCGTGATGCGGGTGTGGAGTTTGTGTGCGAAGATCGCGTCATAAACTGGCTGGAACCTTTGCAAGGCGCCGGCAAGGACGAAAAGTCAAATCCGGTCGCGCCAATCATGGCGGATGCGCCAAACGCCATTGCCGCGGCGCCTGTTGCGCCGCCGCCGGTTGCGACAGAATTATGGCCGAGCGATCTTGCCAGTTTGAAAGCGGCTATTGCGCAAGGCGTGCCGTTGCCGGGTTGCGGATATGGGCCACGCGCCATCGCGCCAGACGGGGAAAAGGGCGCGGATGTGTTCATCATCGTCGATTGTCCCGAAGAGGAAGAAATTGCCGAGGGGCATTATGGCGAGGGCAAAACGGCCGTGCTTCTCAAAAACATGCTGCTTGCCGCGAAAATTCTGCCCGATTTCACCTATCGGACGGCGCTTGCGCATAGCCGTTCGGCGGTGAACAGCGTTCCGAAAAGCGACCTTCCGATTCTGGCGGCTTTTGTTCAGCACCAGATTGCCTTGGTCGAACCAAAGCGGATATTGTTGCTTGGAACAGCAGCGTGCGAAGCGATGCTGGGCCAGGATATGATGCAGGCGCGGGGGGATTTACATTATTTTAAGGTTAACGACCGAAATATGGCGGCGGTGGCAACGTTCCATCCGCGAACCTTGATCGCGCAGCCCAGAATGAAGGCGCAGGCGTGGCAGGATTTGCAGATGCTGGCGAGGGAAGACTGTCCGTGACCGTTTCTTCTGGTGTAAAGCTTTGTTTATTATCATTAATATCGACGACCAGTGCGGCGCCTGCCTTGGCGACGACCAGCGAGCAGATGCGGTTGGGGACCGAGACGGCGAGCCCGGTCGCTTACACCCCAACGCAAAAGGAAAATAACGCCTTTACAGCGGTTTATGAGGCAATCTCCGCAAAGAAATGGGACGAGGCCGCGCGCCTTATCGATGCTGCCCCGGCAGGTCCCATGGCTGCGATGGCGCGGGCCGAGCTGTATCTTGCCGCAGGCAGCCCCAAGGTTGATGCCGAAAAGCTGCGCGCGCTGCTGACCGAAGCGCCCTATTTGCCTCAGGCAGAGCAGCTGGAAAAAATGGCGGTAAAGCGCGGGGCAACCGGCCTTCCGGGCCTTCCCGGGACACAGCGTTTTTCATGGGCTGGTTCCGCGCCAAAGCGCACCCTGCCCGACGCCATCAGCGCCGCCAATGCCGTGCGCGAGAAAATCCAGCCGCTGATCAAGGATGACAATCCCGCCAGCGCCGAAGCCATTGTCGAGGCTGCTGCTGCAAATCTGCCCGCAGAGGCCCTGACCGAGCTGCGCTACCGCGTCGCATGGTCCTATTATATCGAAAATGACGATGCCAATGCCCGCCGCGTGGCAGGCGTCGCAAAGGCTGCGGGCGGCGAATGGGCCGTGCAGTCTGATTGGGTCTATGCCCTCGCCAGCTGGCGTCTGAAAGACTATGCCAATGCCTTTCAAGCCTTTGACGCGGTTGCATCGCGCAGCGACAATGCCGAATTGAAAGCCGCCGCCCTGTTCTGGAGCGCGCGCGCCGCAATGGCCGTAAAGCAGCCGCAACAGGTGCAAAACCGCCTGCAAAATGCGGCGAGCCATGTCGAAACCTTTTACGGCCTGTTGGCGGGCGAGGCGCTGGGGATGGAACCCGTCGCCAAGCGGATGAAAAAATATAATGACAAGGCGGATTGGCAGGCGCTTTCCGAAACACAAAATGTGAAAATCGCCATTGGCCTTGCCGCGATTGGCAAAGACAGCCTGGCCGATGAAACATTGCGGCATCAGGCAAAGATTGGCGATCCGGCGCAGCATAATGCACTGGCGCGGCTTTCCGGTGCATTGGGGCTTCCGGCGACACAATTGTGGATGGGCCATTATGCGCCGCGCGGTCAGGATACGGAGATGATGAGCCGCTATCCCTATCCCAACTGGACCCCGCAAGGTGGCTGGCGCGTGGACCCTGCGCTGGCCTATGCCCACACATTGCAGGAATCGCAGTTCAGAACGGTTGCGGTCAGCCCGGTCGGCGCACGCGGGCTGATGCAGGTTCGGCCCGGCACAGCGCAGGATATGGCGCGTGACAAGGGCTATGCGTTCAAGCCGTCTGATCTCGACAAGCCGTCGGTCAATCTGGAATATGGCCAATCCTACCTTGAAAAATTGCGCGACATGAACGCAACCGGCGGCCTGCTGCCCAAGGTGATTGCGGCCTATAATGCCGGTCCAGCGCCCGTTGCCCGCTGGAACAGCGAGATTCGTGATGGCGGCGATCCGTTATTGTTCATGGAATCCATCCCCTATTGGGAAACCCGCGGCTATGTTGCGATCATCCTTCGCAACTATTGGATTTATGAGGGGCAGAGCGGCAAAAATGGCGGCAGCATGACTGGCCTTGCCCAATATCTCTGGCCGCGCTTTCCCGAAAATGGCCGCAGCGTGGCGGTGCGCGTGAACGGGGCCGATTTCCAGCAGGGAGGAGGCAATCTTGCCGCTCGATAACGCCCGGACATTCAAGCCAGTCAATATCGCGCTGCTGACGGTTTCAGACAGCCGCACCGCAGCCGATGACACCAGCGGCGACCTGCTCGCCTCGCGCATTGCCGACGCCGGACATAGGCTGGTCGCCCGGGCTATCGAACGGGATGAAATGGAGCGTATTGTTGCGCGGTTGCATAACTGGATCGATGACGAAACCATTGATTGCATCATTTCAACCGGCGGCACTGGCCTGACGGGCCGCGACATTACGCCGGAGGCGCTGGACCGGGTCAAGTCAAAGGATATTCCGGGCTTTGGCGAATTATTCCGGATGCTGAGCTATCAAAGCATTGGCACCAGCACCATTCAGAGCCGGGCTTGTGCGGTGCTGGCGCGCGGCACCTATATTTTCGCCCTGCCCGGATCGAACGGCGCAGTGAAAGATGGCTGGGACCAGATTTTGGTGCACCAGCTGGATAGCCGCCATAAACCCTGTAATTTTGTGGAGCTGATGCCGCGCCTGCGCGAGGTTTGACTGCCACTTTCAAACTGGCCTCCCCCGGCAAGATTGAGGGCTAACCCAAAGGGGCAGTTTGCGACGACGAACCGGTCGTTGGCCGGGTTTGGACTGAGCATCAAAACCTGCCATGCGCTCAGGGGATTGGCCAGCCGCTGGCGCCCTTCTGGTGAATTTAATTAGAATCTGGCGACGGTTTTTCGCGCATTTCAAACTTTGTAGGCTGCCACAGGTTTCTGCGCGCGATGAGCCTGATCACTGCCACACTGGCAATCACACTGACACCAAGCGTTATGATCGATCCTTCTGGCCCAAACGCTCCACCCGTCAGCAATGCAGGCCCCTTGAGCGTTGTTGAAATCAAGCTGCTCGAAGCGTCCAGGCCCGATACGTCAGACCCGAAGATGAAGCCCAAAGCAAAGTTCCACCCCATATGACTTCCGGCCACCACCCAAAGGCTCCGCGTCAAGACAAACACCAGCGCGAGAAAAACGCCCATCTCGACCGACAGGAACACCATTGAGAGCGGAGTCGCCCCCGGATTTCCCATGTGTGCTACGCCAAATAGGGCCGCAGAGAGAATGACTGCCGGAAGGGTTCCAGCCATGTGTTGAAAGATACGAAACAGAATGACGCGAAAGACCAACTCCTCCAGCGTCCCAATGACTGCTGGTTTCAGCAGGGCGACAACGACACCTGCCAGTCCCGTCCCGGAATGAAACTGGGCGATGCCAAGGCCATACAAGATGAGGTAGACTATGATGATCAAACCCGAGCCCATTCCAAAGCCCGTAAGCAGCGAGTTTGCCGCGCCGCGAACGGCCGTTTCGATGGAGGTTCGACGTTCGAGTTTTTGAACCAGGAAGGCATAAACCGCGATCATGGCAGCAGCTTGGAGAATGTTGCGTGCTGTCACAATGACTTCATACGCCGGAGACGACGAGGGAGGAACGAACGGTAGGGAAAGAAGCTTGGTCAAAACGACCACTAGCAGCATTGCACCCAGATAAGCGATTAGCCGGACTGGCCAAAATTGCGCCAGGGCTGAAAGCCTCGAAGGAGCAGTGACCCCAGATTGCATTGTGGTCGTTGCTGCGTGGTCGGATTGTTGTTCCATTTGTGCACTCATCGAAAAAATGGACTGCTATTATTGTAATAGTACCATAATACAGCAATACACTATTTGCAACTGGGTTTTGAAGCGATGGCCTTGGGCGGCCCCTTAGGCGCGAGAAACCCTCAAACTATGGCGGCTTATCGCGATTCACATCTTGAATCCCGACATTCCGCTCCCCCCAACTAAGCCGCCATCAGGCATGAGCAATGTTCCATAATTGTTCTTGACAAAAGAAACCATATTGGTTAAATGGGAGCTATGTCAAAGCCATCCGTCATCCTCAAAAATCTGTCTGAACCCTCCAAAATTCCTGCATTTGAGCCGGTCCCGCGAAAATTGCGCCAGCATAAAGGCTGGACCCCTGCCCGGCAGCGCGCCTTTATCGAGGCGTTGGCTGAAACAGCAAGCGTCGGCCGCACGGCCAAGATGGTCAATATGTCGACGGTGAGCTGTTACGGGCTGCGCAAACATCCGCAGGGCGCCGATTTCAGGCGGGCGTGGGATGCCGCCATCGACCTTGGCGTCCAGCATTTGAAGGACATTGCCTTTGAACGCGCCGTGGAGGGGCAGCTGGAACCGGTATGGCAAAGAGGCAAGCTGGTTGGCCATAAGCGAAAATATTCCGATGCCCTGCTGATGTTCCTGCTGAAAAATTACGGGACCGATGAAAATGGCCGCAATGTCACCGTCAACTATGTTCATGCCCGCGCCGGGGTCGCCGTGCCGCGCGATGCAAGGCCCGGCGGAGCAGAAGCCGGGGCGGAAGCCCAAGCAACGACAATGACGGTGCGCGCCAGCAAGCCATCGGTGAAATCCTGCGCGAAGCAGGAACAGGCCGCTGATATCCTCAGCCAGTTTAAGGGGGTCAAGCTTGACCGTGCCGCCAGGGCAGAAATCTCCAATGCGCTGATCGCCTGCGCCGCGCGGCAAAGGGAGATTGAGGGCAGTTATGACGATCCAGAAATCTCCGCCTTCACCGCTGGCAAAATGACGCCTTTGTGGCTTGGCACATTTGAACCGCCGCATGGCTGGGTGGAGGATGTGGGGACATTCGACCCCGACGAGCCAAGCTGGCGGGATATTGGCGCAGAACCCTATGTGCCGCCGGTTTATGATGCGGAAGAAGGCGAGCAGACGCAGGACAGCGGGGCGGGTGTCGCGGGGGATTAAGGCCCGGATTTGGCAAGGACGAGGTTCTTGTGATTGGCAAAACTGAGGCCTGTGTCCCTCCAAGCCCTCATGTCAGCATATTTCAAAGGAACAAATTCGTTCTTTTTATGTTCCGTTGTCTATGCTATGCAATGGCAATGTCGAAATCCTGCTACCCCGATTTTGTCGAAGGGCGCGGTGCGCCGGGCAACCGGGGGCCGGTGCGGTTCAACCTGGACGCGCGCGAGGCCGATGGGGACTGGCTAGACGAGAGGGAAACGCTGGACGGGGCGCTGCCGCCACTGCGCACGATGGTGACCGTCGAACGGCCCAAAACCATCCTTTCGCGCAATATATCGCCCGACATTCCGTTCGATCAATCGATCAATCCCTATCGCGGGTGTGAGCATGGCTGCATCTATTGCTATGCGCGGCCAAGCCATGCCTTTCACGATCTGTCGCCGGGGCTGGATTTTGAAAGCCGCCTGTTTGCAAAGCCCGATGCCCCTGCCCTGCTGCGCCGCGAACTGGCGCGCAAGGGGCATGTGCCCACGCCCATTGCCTTTGGCACCAACACCGATTGTTATCAGCCGATTGAGGCGAAATGGCAGATCATGCGCGGCTGCCTTCAGCTGCTGGCAGGGCATGACCATCCCCTGACCATTACGACCAAATCCGACCGTGTGCTGCGCGATCTGGATTTGCTCGCCCCGATGGCGGCCAAGGGGCTGGTGGCTGTGGCGATTTCGGTGACGACGCTGGATCTGGCCCTGCACCGAAAGCTGGAACCGCGCGCGCCGGGCCCGCACAAACGCCTCGCCGCGTTGCGCGGACTTTCACAGGCAGGCGTGCCGGTCCATGTCAATGTCGCGCCGATTATTCCGGCTATAAACGACCATGAGATAGAGGCGATTGTTGCGGCAGCCGCAGCGGCAGGGGCGAAATCGGCCAGCTGGATACCTGTGCGCCTGCCGCATGAGGTTGCGCCGCTGTTTCAGGACTGGCTGGCCGCGCATTTCCACGACCGCGCGGGCAAAGTGATGAGCATTATCCGCTCCATTCGGGAAGGCAGGGACAATGATCCCGGTTTCTTTACCCGAATGCGCGGGGCCGGGCCGTGGGCGGACCTGATCCGCACCCGTTTCCAGATTGCAACGCGCAAAGCGGGGATGACGGGCTATAAATGGCGATTGCGCAGCGACCTGTTCGTGCCGCCCAATCTGGATGGCCAGTTGTCCCTGTTCTGATCAGCCAAAGCTGGCGTCGTTGCCCCCGACCGGCTGATAGCGGATCAGGCGGCTTGTCAGCACAGCGGCTTGCCGGTTGACCACGGCAAGCCGATATTCGGGATCTGTCACCATCGCCATGAATGCGCCGCTATCGGGATAGCGGGCAATAAAACTTGCGTCCCAATCCCAGCCATCTTGTGGGCCGATCAACACGGTCTGAAAATTGCCGCGCCAGACGATCTTGCCGCCAAGCCGTTCGAATATCGGGCCGCTGGTCTTGCCATATTCGGCATAAGCGCGCGCGCCGCTCCAGCCCTTAGCTGCATGTTCATGGCCCTCAGGATAGGCAGCTACATCCCGGAATTTGAGCAGGTTGAGCATGTTGATCGGCTCATCGCGCGGAAGCGATTTGAACAGGTCAAATGCTTCGCGGGTCGGATCGACATAATGGTCAGGCATCGGCGAGTCCCCGCAGCTTATAATCCTTATACTGTTTGCGCAGTTCCGCTTTCTGGATTTTGCCCGTGCCGGTCACCGGCATCGCGTCGACAAAATGCACTTCATCGGGCAGCCACCATTTGGCAATGCGCTCCTTGAGGTAAGCCTGCACGGCCTCTTCGGTCAGGTCGGCAGCATCGGGTTTCTTAACCGCGACCAATATCGGCCGCTCGTCCCATTTGGGGTGATAGACACCAATCGCGGCGCATTGGGCAATGCCGGGGCAGCCGACCGCGGTGTTTTCCAGCTCAACCGAGCTGATCCACTCGCCGCCAGATTTGATCACATCCTTCACCCGGTCCGTGATCTGCATCGTGCCATCGGGATGGATCAAGGCGACATCGCCCGTGTCGAACCACTGATCGGCATCGGTCGCGTCGGCATCGGCCTTGAAATAGCGCTTGATGACCCATGGCCCGCGGATTTGCAGCGCGCCGTCGGTCTGGCCGTCGCGCGGGGCGACATTGCCATCCTTGTCGATCACGCGCAGTTCGACGCCAAAGGGGATGCGGCCCTGCTTTGTGACGACGTCGATTTGCGAGTCCAAGTCCATCTCGTCCCAGCCTGGAATGGGCGAACCCATGGTGCCGATGGGCGAGGTTTCGGTCATCCCCCAGGCATGGGAGACGCGCACGCCCTGTTTCATAAGCCGCTCGATCATCATGCGCGGGGCCGCTGTGCCGCCAATGGTGACCAGCTTCAGCTTACCCAGACCAGTCTCGCGGCCTGCCGCTGCTTCGGCGTCCAGATGCGCGAACATCGCCAGCCAGACCGTGGGCACGCCCGCGCTATGGGTAATCCCCTCCTCCAGCATCAGCTTATGGAGCACTGGTGCTTCATTGGTGGTCGAGAAAACAAATTTCACGCCCACCAGCGCGCCAGCAAAAGGCAGGCCCCAGCTTGCGGCATGGAACATCGGCACAATGGGGAGCAGCGCCGAAGTGGTCGACAGGTCGAAAATCGACGGCGCGACCTCTGCCATGGCGTGCAGCATCGTGGAGCGATGCTGATACAGCACGCCTTTGGGGTGGCCAGTCGTCCCGCTGGTATAACAGAGCATACACGGGTCGCGCTCATCGCCCGTCACCCAGTCGAAATTGCCGTCCTGCCCGCCAATCAGTTCGTCATATTGCGCGCTGTCGAATATTATAAAATGCTCAACAGTCTTCAGATGCGGCTTCAGCCGGTCGATGATGGGCTGAAATGCCGCATCGTACATCAGCACCCGGTCCTCGGCGTGGTTCATGATGTAGATCAGGTCTTCGTCAAACAGCCGGATGTTGACTGTGTGGATCACGCCGCCCGCGCCAATGGCACCATACCAGGCGGCAAGGTGGCGGTGGTGGTTCATGGCAAAGGTCGCCACCCGGTCGCCCGGCTTCAGGCCCAGCGACACAAAGGCCTGGGCCATCCGCCGCGCCTCGCTGGCGACACCGGCCCAATTGGTGCGTTCGATGCGCCCATCGGCCCAGCGCGTCACAATCTCCCTGCTGCCGTGCTCGCGCGCGGCATAATCGATCAAATGCGAAACGCGCAGATCCCAATCTTGCATCGTGTGTATTGTCATCAAACCTCTCCTCGCGGCAGTTACCGCACCAATTCCAGATGGGGCTTTATTGGTTCCAGCGCAACATGGCTTATCCCCTGAATTGCTTTCACCTTTTCCACCAGCTCGACGTCAAGCCTGAATTTGTTTCCAAGCAGGATCGGCACCGCCTGCCCATTGGCCGCGCGCGTCTTTGCAACAACTTCTCCGCGCCCGCCCTGCAAGGGGGCAATCAGATGCTGCAACTGGTAGAATGCATCCACGGCCTCTATTTCAAGGCACATTTTGAACCGGGTAGAGGCGACCAGCCCGTGCAGCGGCCTGGCATTTTTGATCGTAATCCCCGGCGTCTCATCCCCGGGCCGCTGGTCCAGCTCGACATTCAGCAGCAGGCAAGTGCCATCTCCCGCCCAATCGCCCAGCTGCGGGCAAAGCGCCTCTTCAAAACAGCGCGCCGAAAATTGCCCGCTGGTGTCCGAAAGATCGGCAAGGACAAAACGGTTGCCGCGCTTGGATTCGCGCCATCTTACGCCCTGCACCATGGCGGCCATAACCGCAGGCTTGCGCACGCCCTCTGCAATCGGGCCGCTTTCCATGATTTCCGCATGGCTGCGCGCGCCATGGCTGGCCGCAACTTGCGCAAATTGCGACAGCGGGTGAGCGGCAAAGTAAAAGCCAAAAGCCTCCTTTTCGCGCTCCATCAGCTCGGCGATCGACCATCCGTCATGGTCGGCAAAGCGCAGCCGGGCGGCATCACCGCCGCTGCCCTCCCCGAAAAGCCCGCCCTGCCCGCTTGTCCGCGCATCGCGGGCCGACTGCGCCGCAGCAAGGATCAACTCGGCCCCTGCATAGACCTTGGCCCGGTTGGGGTTGAGGTCATCAAAAGCCCCGGCAGCCGACAGATTTTCAATCTGCCTTTTGTTCAGCAGGGCAGGATCAACCCGGTTGGCAAAGTCATCAAGATCAGCAAAGGGTCCATTGGCAAGCCGCTCCTCAACAAGCGCCTCCATCGCCTTTTCCCCCACATTTTTGATCCCGGCAAGCGCATAGCGCACCGCCAGCCCCGATGCGCCATCCTCGACGCAAAATTCCGCTTCGCTCGCCATCAGCGAGGGCGGCAGGCAGGTGACGCCCATGCGCCGCATATCATCGACAAACACCGCAAGCTTATCCGTCTGGTGCATGTCGAAACACATGGACGCCGCAAAGAAAATCTCCGGATGGTGCACTTTCAGCCAAGCGGTATGATAGGATAACAGCGCATAGGCCGCAGCGTGCGATTTGTTGAAGCCATAGCCAGCAAATTTGTCAATCAAATCGAAGAGCTCGTTCGCCTTGGCCTCTGGAATGGCATTATGCTCGGCGCAGCCTGCGACAAAGATGGCGCGCTGTTCGTCCATTTCCTTCTGGATTTTCTTGCCCATGGCGCGGCGGAGCAGGTCTGCGCCGCCCAGTGAATAGCCCGCCAATATCTGGGCGGCCTGCATCACTTGTTCCTGATAGACGAAAATTCCGTAGGTTTCGGCCAATATGCCTTCCAACAGCGGATGCGGATATTCGATTGCCTCTTCGCCATTTTTGCGGCGACCGAACATCGGAATATTATCCATAGGTCCAGGCCGATAGAGCGAAACAAGCGCAATAATGTCGCCAAAATTGGTTGGCCGCACTGCGGCCAGCGTCCGTCGCATCCCTTCCGATTCCAGCTGGAATACGCCCACTGTGTCGCCCGATTGCAGCAAGTCATAGGTCGCCACATCGTCAAGCGCGAGCTTATCAAACTCAACGATAATGCCTCGCTTTTCCAGCATTTGCGCTGCCTTTTGCAGCACAGACAATGTTTTCAGGCCCAAAAAGTCGAACTTTACAAGTCCCGCAACCTCAACAAATTTCATGTCAAACTGCGTCACGGGAATGTCGGAGCGCGGGTCCCTATAAAGCGGGATCAGCTCTGACAGCGGCCTGTCGCCAATCACCACACCCGCCGCATGGGTCGAGCTGTGCCGCGGCAGCCCTTCCAGCTTTTGGGCAAGGTCGAACAGGCGGCGGACATCCTCGTCCCGCCGATATTCCTCCCGCAATTCTGGCACGGCGGCAAGGGCGCGGGGCAAGTCGTGCGGGTCCTGCGGATGATTTGGCACCAGCTTGCACAGCCGATCCACCTGTCCATAGGGCATTTGCAACACGCGCCCTGTATCGCGCAGCACTGCCCGCGCCTTCAGCTTTCCAAAAGTGATGATCTGCGCGACCTGGCCGCTGCCATATTTCTGCTGGACATAGCGGATGACCTCGCCGCGCCGCGTTTCGCAAAAGTCGATGTCGAAGTCCGGCATTGACACACGTTCGGGATTGAGAAAACGTTCAAACAGCAACCCGAATTGCAGCGGGTCAAGGTCGGTAATGGTCAGTGCCCAGGCAACGACCGATCCCGCCCCTGAACCGCGCCCTGGTCCAACGGCAATATCCTGACTTTTCGCCCATTTGATGAAATCGGCAACGATCAGAAAATAGGCGGAAAAGCCCATGTCGTTGATAATTTTGGCCTCAAAATCCAGCCGTTCAAAATAGGGGACGCGCGACGCCGGATCGGTTATGCCGGCAACGGCCAACCGTTCTTTCAGTCCGGCAGTTGCATCGGCAACCAACTGCGCAGCCTCTGCCTCCCGGTCGCCCGCAATGCTGGGCAGGATAGGGTCGCGCCGAGGCGCACCAACGGCGCAACGCTGCGCGACCACCAGCGTATTGGAAAGCGCCTCTGGAATATCAGCAAAAAGTTCAGCCATCTGCTGGCCGGTCTTTATCCATATATGGCGCGAGCTTTTGCGCCGTTCAGCGCTTTCGACATAGGCGCCATCGGCAATGCACAACATTGCGTCATGCGCCTCAAAAAATTCAGGTTCGGCATAGCTGGCAGGATTGGTCGCCACCAGCGGAAGGCCGCGATCATAGGCCAATGCGATCAGATCGTCTTCCGCGGCTTCTTCGATTGCATCACCCCGTCGTGCCAGCTCGATATATAAACGGTCCGGAAATAAGGCCTTCAACCTGTCGGCATAGATGGCGGCAGAATCCTGCTGCCCATTGGCCAAAAGGCGCGCCAAACCGCCCTCGCCGCCTGCGGTCAGCGCGATCAGGCCTTCATGATGCGCAGCCAGCTGATCAAAACTGACCTGTGGTTCGCTATCGCCGCCATGGCCGAGATGGGCGTGCGAGGTAAGGCGGCACAAATTGGCATAGCCTGCCTCATCCTGCGCATAAAGCGCCAGCCAGTCGCGTTCCGCCTTGCCGCCGTTCAGCTCTGGCGGGCGAGCCAGAGCCAGCATCAGACCCATGACCGGCTGCACGCCTGCGCCGCGGCAGCCATCCTCAAAGGGCATGACGCCATACAGCCCGTTCCGGTCGGTTATGGCAATCGCCGGAAAGCCAAGCCCCTTAGCATATTTGCCAATCGCCTTCGGCTCAATCGCGCCGTCCAGCATGGTATAGGCGGAAAAGACGCGCAGATGAACGAAGGGGGTCATGGGCATAGGCTGAAGCTAGGTCAGCGGGGGACGATTCGCAATTGGCGGCCCCGTGCTAGTTGTGGACAAGAGCCCTACCTGCCAACTGCCGTCACCCTGAACTTGTTTGTGCAGGCACGCCTTCGGCTCCAGGGTCTATTTCGCATCTCGGCCCTTCGGTTTCGGTTGCCCGATGGACACTGAAACAAGTTCAGGGTGACGGTGTGTTTGGCTGGACCGTCAATCACCCCAACAACCGCTCGATATCCTTCTCAAGCGATTCTGGCGAAACGGTTGGCGCATAGCGCCCAACAACGCTGCCATCCTTGGCAACAAGGAATTTGGTGAAATTCCACTTGATCGCACGGCTGCCCAGCAAGCCCGCTTGCTGGTCCTTCAAATGTTTCCAAAGCGGGTCAGCATTGTCGCCGTTGACATCAACCTTTTTCGCCAAGGGAAAGGTGACGTCATAGTTGAGCGAGCAGAAATTCTTGATCTCTTCCTCATCGCCCGGTTCCTGCGCGCCAAACTGGTTGCAGGGAAAGGCCATGACAACCAGGCCCTTTTCCCCATATTTTTCGTGCAGCGCCTCAAGCCCCTTATATTGCGGGGTAAAGCCGCACTTTGACGCGGTGTTGACGATCAGCAGCACCTTGCCCTGAAACTCCGACATATCCTGCTTGCCGCCGCCGGGCATATCTACAGTGAAATCGTGGACGTTCATTTGCTTGTCTCCAATATTCCGTCATGCAGCCTTACCACACGGTCCATCTTTGCCGCCAGTCGCTCGTTATGCGTTGCTACCAGCGCTGCGGAACCCTGTCCGCGCACCAGCGTCATGAACTCATTCAGGACAATATCGGCCGTATGTTCGTCAAGATTGCCGGTCGGTTCATCGGCCAGCACCAGTCGGGGGCGGTTGGCAAGCGCGCGGGCAACCGCCACGCGTTGCTGTTCGCCGCCTGAAAGTTTTGCAGGACGATGCTCAAGGCGCTCGCCAAGGCCAAGCGTGGTCAGCAATGCTACGGCACGCGCGCACGCCTCATCCGGGGTTGCACCCATGATGAGTTGCGGCAGTTCGACATTTTCCCGCGCATTGAAATCCGGCAGCAGATGGTGGAACTGATAAACAAAGCCCAGCTTTTCGCGCCGAATGACGGTGCAGCGATCCGGGCCAAGGCCGCTTGTCTCTTCGCCGTCGATGCTGATCGATCCTTCAAATCCGCCTTCGAGCAGGCCCAGCGCTTGCAGCAGCGTGGATTTGCCCGTGCCCGATGGCCCAAGCAACGCCACCAGCTCGCCCTCCGCGATGGAGAGGTTTACGCCGCGCAGCACGTCAATGGTGACATGACCTTGCGTGAAGCTGCGCCGCACGTCGGCCATCTGGGCAACGATCCTATTCATAGCGCAACACCTGCACCGGATCGGTTCCGGCAGCCTTTAATGCCGGATAAAGCGTCGCAAGGAAGCTGAACAGCAAAGCCAGCCCGCATATCGCAAGCACCTCGAACGGGTCGGTGCGCGATGGCAATTCGGTCAGGAAACGGATCGATGGGTCCCATAAATTCTGCCCAGTCAGCCACTGAATACCCGTCACAATCCCTTGCCGGAAATAGAGGAAGACAAAGCCAAGAACCATTCCCGCCCCGATGCCGGCAAGACCAATGGACACGCCAACGGTGACAAAAATCTTCAACAGTGACTGACGCGCAGCGCCCATTGTGCGCAATATCGCAATATCCCGCGTCTTGGCCCGCACCAGCATGATCAGTGAGGACAATATGTTGAACACGGCCACCAGGACAATGATCGACAGCACAACGAACATGGCAATGCGCTCAACCTCCAGCGCCTCGAACAATTGGGCGTTCATGCTTCGCCAATCGACAATCAGCGCGCGGTTGGCCAATTTTGGAGCCAGCGGCGCGAGGATTGTCCCGACCTCATCAGGGTCAACGGTCTTCACCTCGATCATGCCGATTTCATCGCCCATCAGCATCAGCAGCTGCGCATCTTCAATCGGCATGATGACAAAGGCCTCGTCATAGTCATAGACGCCCACCTCAAAAATCGCGGCGATTTCATAGGATATTTCGCGCGGCACAGTGCCGAATGGCGTTGTCTGTCCCGCCGGATTGATGATGGTCACCTGCCCGCCGACACGCGCGCCGAGTTTCTGGGCAAGGCGAGAGCCCAGCGCAACGCGGTTGCTGTCCGGGCGGAGCAAGGCGATGTCGCCGTCCACGGTCTTGCCCTTCAGCGTCGGGTTGTCGAGGATGTCGCCCACCTGCATCCCGCGCACCAATATCGCCTCGACCCGGCCATTGCTGGTTGCCAGCAGCGGTTGTTCAATCAGCGGTGAGGCCTCGGTCACCCCCGGCGTTGCCCGTACTTCTTTCAGCACATCGCGCCAATCGGCAAGGCGGCCATTATAGCCCTGCACAACTGCATGGCCGTTCAGCCCGACAATCTTGTCGAACAATTCGGCGCGAAAGCCATTCATCACGCTCATGACGATAATCAGCGCCGCAACGCCCAGCGCGACGGCAACCAGGCTGATCGTTGCGACAAGGAAAATAAAGCCCTCACCCTTGCCGGGCAGCAGGTAGCGCTTGGCAACCATGCGTTCATATCGATTAAGGATCATGTGGAGGAATATTCCGATGCCTTGCGCCAGTCCGCCTGCGCCATTTAGGCGGCGGCGCTTAGGCTGGCAAGATGACAGATTTGTTGCGCCAAAAGCACAGTGCCGACAAAAAGCGGTGGGCCGCGCCTGCTTCCAATTGCAATACCCGGCAATTGGGGCAAGTTACACGGGCTGCACCGGTTCATTCACGCGAAGGGCCAATGGTTCAGGGGGAATGGCCGGATAGAGGCTGCCGCAACAGGCGCCCGTCCGGCCTTTTAAAAAATATATGGGAACAAACTCGCCGCCCGGTTTCTGCCGGGCGGTTTTGATTCGTGCTCCTTGTTGCCCCACTTGCGTGGTCTTGACATTGTGCAATCGAAACCCATTTTTACGATGAACAGCCCGCAAGGCCGTTCAAAACGCCGGGGTGCCGCGCATGTGGGCCCTGTCAAAAACCCAAATTGCTTCCAAAGGAGAATTTGACATGAACCGTTTTGATTTCACTCCCTATCGCCGCACGACCGTTGGCTTTGATCGCCTTTTTGACCTTCTCGAAAATGCCAGTCGCGCTTCAAGCGGGGATAATTATCCGCCGTTCAATATCGAGCGTGTGTCCGAAACCGAATATGTCGTGACCATTGCGGTCGCAGGCTTCAAGCCCGAAGAAATCGACATTGTCGCACAGCAGAATCTTTTAGTTGTTTCCGGCCAGAAGCAAGTGGACGGCAATGACAACCGCGACTTCCTGCATGTCGGCATTGCGAATCGCAACTTTGAGCGGCGATTCCAGCTGGCCGACCATGTATTCGTCCGCACCGCCGATCTTGCCGACGGCTTGCTGATCGTGCAGCTTGAACGGGTCGTTCCCGAAGAGCTGAAGCCGCGCAAAATCCTGATCGGTGGCAGCACTGGCCCAACCGCGATCGAGCATGATGAAGCTGCTAAGAAAAAGGGCGGCAAGGCTGCCTGACGCGAACCTCCCCTCCCGCTCGCGGGAGGGGCAGTCGGCGCAGCCGACAGGGTGGGGCTATAATTCCAACTTTCAGTCAGCCCAACCCGTCCCGCCTGCGGGAGGGGCTTTTTTAAACCAACCGGCTATGCTCAACCGCTGCTGCGATGAAGCTGGCAAAAAGCGGATGTGGGTCGAACGGCTTTGATTTCAATTCGGGGTGGAATTGCACGCCGATAAACCATGGGTGGTCTGGCCGTTCGACGATTTCGGGCAGCAGCCCATCAGGCGACATGCCCGAAAACAGCAGTCCGCCCTTTTCCAGCCGCTCCTTATAGGCCGCGTTGACCTCGTACCGATGGCGATGGCGTTCGGAAATGGCGTTGGTGCCGTAAACCGCCGAGACATGGCTGTTGCCCGCAAGCTTTGCGTCATAGGCCCCCAACCGCATGGTTCCGCCTAGATCGCCCCCATCCTCGCGCGTTTGCAGGCCCTCATCGCTCATCCATTCGGTGATGATGCCAACCACAGGTTCTTGCGTCGGGCCGAATTCGGTTGAGGAGGCGTTGGTCACACCCGCCGTGTTCCGCGCGCCTTCGATACAGGCCATCTGCATCCCCAGGCAAATCCCGAAAAACGGCACCTTGCGTTCACGGGCGAACCTGACTGCGGCAATCTTGCCTTCCGAACCGCGCTCGCCAAAGCCGCCGGGTACAAGGATGGCGTGCATCGGTTCCAGCGCAGCGGCTATTTCATTGGCGTCGCCTTCAAACAGTTCGGCATCGATCCATTTGACATTGACCTTGACCCGATTGGCAAAGCCGCCATGCGCCAATGCCTCGTTCAGCGATTTATAGGCATCGGCAAGACCGACATATTTGCCAACAACCGCAATGGTGACTTCGCCTTCCGGATTTTGTTGCCGATCAAGAATATCCTCCCACCGGCGCAGGTCCGGGGCAATGCCGGGCGTGATACCAAAGGCGCGTAGCACCTCATAATCCAGCCCTTCGGCATGATATTGCAAAGGCACCGCATAAATTGATTTGGCGTCAAGGGCAGGAATGACGGCTTCCTTGCGCACATTGCAAAAGGCAGCAATCTTGGCCCGCTCGCCCTCTGGCAGCGGATGTTCGCAGCGGCAAAGCAATATGTCGGGCTGCACGCCAAGCGCGGTCAGTTCTTTGACGCTATGCTGGGTCGGCTTCGTCTTCAGCTCACCTGCAGCGGCAATATAGGGAACCAATGTCACATGCACGAACACGGTCTGGTCGCGGCCCAGATCGTTGCGCATTTGCCGGATCGCCTCAATGAACGGCAGCGATTCGATATCCCCCACTGTGCCGCCAATTTCGCAAAGCACGAAATCAAAGCCATCGACATCGGTTTGGGCAAATTCCTTTATCTGGTTGGTGACATGCGGGATCACCTGCACCGTTGCCCCCAGATAATCGCCACGCCGTTCCTTGGCGATGATATCGCGGTAAATGCGCCCCGAGGTCACATTGTCCGATTGCCGCGCCGACACGCCTGTGAAGCGTTCATAATGGCCAAGGTCGAGGTCGGTTTCCGCCCCGTCATCGGTCACATAAACCTCACCATGCTGATAGGGCGACATCGTTCCCGGATCGACATTCAGATAGGGATCGAATTTCCGGATACGGACCTTATAGCCACGCGCCTGCAAGAGGGCCGCCAGAGAAGCTGCCATCAGACCCTTGCCAAGCGAGGAGACCACGCCGCCGGTTATGAATATGTACCGCGCCATGGGAGAAAAGGCCTAAGCCGTTATCGGGAGATTCGGCAAGGGGCCGAATCCCCGATTTGAACAATTATTTTTCCTGCGCGCTCTTGCAGGATTATTTGTCGAGCGGCGCGTCAGCCGGATTGCCCGCCGGTGCATCCTTCGCCGGGGCAGCATCAGGCGCTGGCGGTGCAATCACCGGTGCGACGCCCGCAGGTGTTGCTGGTGCCGATTTTTCAAGCGTTTCCTTAATCTGCGAAGGGCCGCCTTCACGCGCCGCGACGAAGGCCAGGCTGATCGACAGAAGCACGAACAAAGTCGCAAGAATTGCCGTGGTCCGCGTCAGGAAATCTGCTGCTCCGCGCGCCGACATCAGCCCGGCGGGGCTGCCTGTGCCAAGGCCGCCGCCTTCCGAACGCTGCATCAGAATGACCCCGACCAGCGAAGCGGCGACGATCGCCTGAACAACGATGAGGAAGTGGAAAAGACCCATTTTATTTACCTGACTATTTGCTTCATATCTGCGCCGCTAGACGCTGTTGCAGGCGCACATAGGGATGGTATCGCCTAAATTCAATTTGAATTCGAAACGGCGTCGGCAGCGGCTGCCACGATTGGCGTGAATTTTTCGGCCGACAGGCTGGCTCCGCCGATCAGGCCGCCATCAACATGGGGCACAGCCAGCAAGCCTGAGGCATTATCGCCATTCATTGACCCGCCATAAAGAATACGGATCGTCTCGCCTACCATACCGAACCGCGCCACCAATGCGGCCCTGATGGCCCCGTGCATGGCAGCAACATCTTCCAAAGAGGGAATGCGCCCCGTGCCAATTGCCCATACCGGTTCATAGGCTACCGATATCCACGCCCCGTCGCTTTCGTCGGGCAGCGACCCTGCCAATTGGGCCAGCACGACCGCTTCGGCCCGCCCGGCGTCGCGTTCGGCCTCGGTTTCGCCGACGCAGACAATGACCTTCAGCCCCTCAGCCTTCGCTGCCAGCGCCTTAGCGCGCACTTCCTCATCGGTTTCATGCTGGGCGGCGCGCCGCTCGCTATGGCCAAGGATGGTCAACTGGGCTCCTGCCTCTTTAAGCATGGCAGCAGAAATGCAGCCTGTATGCGCCCCGGACTGCGCCCAGTGGCAATCCTGCGCGCCGATGGTATAGTCTGAATTAATTTGTGCCGCCGGTGCAATGAGGGTTGCCGGCAGGCAGAGCGCGGTGTCCACGCCGGGATAATCGGCAGCGACGCTGATAATAGCGCTGATGGCATCCAGATCGGCAAGCCGACCGTTCATTTTCCAGTTTCCGGCGATCAGTTTCCGCACGTTCGGTTCCTTACGTTAGGGCCAGGCGCCGCTAGCAAAACTTCCGCGCATTGCCAAATTATCCTCATACTGCGCTAACCTGATGGCTCGGTCTCACCGCGACGCTTGATCACGTTCGCCATGCGCCCTAAAGGCTGCCCAGATTTTTTCGGCAGGATTATCATGATCAGTTTTTTCCGCAGGCTTTTCAACTCGCGCTGGGGGGCGGTATTTGCTCTTATCTTTGTCGGCTTGATCGCCATTGCCTTTGCCCTTGGCGATGTGACTGGCTCGGGCAGCTTCGGCGGGCTTAGCCAGGGGCATGTCGCGCAGGTTGGCAGCCAGAAAATCGGCGTCGGCGAACTGCGCGATTCTGTCGAAAACCGCCTGCGCGCCGAACAGCGGCAAAACCCGACGCTCGATCGGGCGCGCTTTGTGGAAAGCGGCGGGCTCGACAATACGCTGGAACAACTTATCAACCGTTATGCGCTTGCCCTGTTTGGCGAAAAACATGGCGCGGCGGTCAGTGAAAGTCTGGTCAACAAGGAAATATTGAAACTGCCTGGCGCGGCGGGAAGCGATGGCAGCTTTAACCAGCAGGCCTTCACCGCCTTCCTGCAGAATTTGAACCTCACCGAAAAGATGGTCCGCGATGATTTTCGGCAGAATTTCTATGCGCGCCAATTGTTATCGCCTGCCGGACCTGCGGGGAAGGCCCCGCTGGGTATGGCCTTGCCTTATGCGTCGCTTGATCTTGAAAAACGTGCAGGCGAGGTCACGGTGATCCCTGCTTCGGCTTTCATTCCAGAGACACCGCCATCTGAGGCCGTTTTGAACCAATATTATCGGACCAATTCGGTGCGCTATACCGTGCCGGAGCAGCGGGCCATATCCTACGCGCTGTTCGATGCCAGCATCATCGATGACAAGGCAACGCCGTCCGAGACGGAAATAGCCGCTTTTTACAAGGCCAATGAGGCAAAATATGCTGCCACGCAGACGCGCGACATTGCCCAGCTGGTTTTCCCGACCCAAGCCGCGGCGCAGGCCGCTGCTGACAGGATCAAGGGCGGGCAATCGATTGACGCCGTTGCCTCGGCGATTGGTTTGACTGCAACCCGCACATCGGGGGCAACCCGCGAGACGCTGACCAAATCAGCCTCAAAGGCTGTGGCAGATGCGGTCTTTGCAACGGCGCAGGGCGGCGTCTCTGCCCCGGCCCGCGGCACGCTTGGTTTTTACATCGTCAGCGTGGGCGCGATCAAGAACAGCGCTGCTCGCCCGCTTGCGGCGGTGCGGAGTGAAATTGCAGCACAGCTTAAGGAGCAAAAGCGGCAAGAGCTGATCGGCGATCTGACTGCTGAAATCGAAAATGCTTTTGAAGAAGGCTCGACCATCGCCGACATCGCCAAGGCGCAGGGGCTGAAAGTCGAAACATCGCCCAAATTGCTTGCCAATGGCCAAAATCCGGCCAACCCGGCCTATCGCCCCATCGCGGAAATGGCGGCGATTTTGCCCGCTGCCTTCCAGATGGAAGGTGACGGCAGCGCCCAGTTGATTGAGGTTGAGCCGGGTAAGCGCTTTGCCCTTGTCGCGGTAGCCGACCTTGTCGAAGCCGCGCCTGCGCCATTGAACGAAATCCGCCAGATCGTGACTCAGCAATGGGCGCTATCGGAAGGGAACAAGCGCGCAAAAGCCATGGCCGAGCAGGTCCGCAAAAGCGTGGCCGGTGGCCAGACGCTAAAAGCTGCGCTGGCTGCGGCAGGGCTCGACGCGGCCACAGTCGAGCAAATTTCGACCACGCGGGGCGAACTGAATAAGGCCACGCAGCAAGGACAGGTGCCCCCTGCCCTTTCGTTGATGTTCGCCATGAAAAAGGGCACGGCAAAGACCATTCCGGCGCCCGGTGATCGTGGCTATTTCGTCGTGCAGTTGAACGAGGTGATTCGCGGTGATGGCAGCGCCGATACCGAACGGCTTGAGGCCAACCGCGCCGAGCTTGTGAATTTGCTGAGCCAGGAATATGCGGCGCAATTGATCCTCGCGGCCAAGGAAGAAGTCGGCGTTGAGAAAAACGACAGCGCGATCAAGACTCTGCGCGACAGCCTGACGGGCCAGAACCAGCAATAGTGGCACTATGGACAACCGCATTGCTCACCATGATGCGGTTGCGCGCCGCCAGATCGCATCGGGCAAAGCTGCGATTGTCTGGCGCGAATGTGTGGCCGATACCGAAACCCCGGTATCTGCCGCGCTAAAGCTGTTTGAGGACGGTCGCGGCGATTTCATCTTGGAATCGGTTGAGGGCGGCGCGGTGCGCGGCCGTTACAGCCTGATTGGCATTGCCCCTGATCTGGTTTTTCGCGCGGAGGGAGCAGAGGCCGTCATCAACCGCAACTGGTTGACTGACCGTAATGCGTTTCAGCCATGCGAGGCTGACGCCCTGACGGCGCTGCGCACATTGGTGCAAACGTGCCGCATCGACATGCCGCCGGAGCTGCCGCCTGCCTTTGCCTGCCTTGTCGGGCATTTCGGCTATGAAACCTATGGTCTGGTAGAAAAACTGCCCCGCCCGCCCGCCAATCCCATTGGCCTGCCCGATATGATGTTTGTCCGGCCCACGGTGATCCTGGTGTTCGATCGGCTTGCTGACCGGCTATACATTGCATCCCCCATTTGGCCCGAAGGTGGCGCTGCCGAGCAGTTGCTGGACCGCGCCGTGGACCGGATCGAAGCTGTTGCCGCCAAACTCTCGCAACCCATCAAAAAGAGCACGCGCCCGGAATATGCCGAGGCAGCCGTGCTGGATGAGCCGCACCCCGTTTTGGCGCATGGCCATTATGTATCGATGGTGCTTCGGGCGAAAGAATATATTGCCGCAGGCGATATATTTCAGGTGGTTCTGGCCCAGCGCTTTACCCTGCCCTTCACTCTGCCTGCGCTTGACCTCTACCGCGCATTGCGGCGGATAAATCCGTCACCCTTTCTTTATTTCCTCGATATGCCGGGTTTTGCGCTGATCGGTTCAAGCCCGGAAATATTGGTGCGTGTGCGCGATGGCGAAGTCACCATCCGACCGATTGCCGGCACGCGCCCACGCGGCGAAACCGCGCTGGAGGATGCCGAAAACCGCGACAGCCTGCTGGCTGATCCAAAGGAACGCGCCGAACATCTGATGCTGCTTGATCTTGGCCGCAACGATGTCGGTCGTGTGACCAGCGGGGGCAGCGTGACCGTTACCGATAGCTATATGGTCGAATTTTACAGCCATGTGATGCACATTGTCAGCAACGTCGTGGGCAGACTGGCCAACGGCAAGGACGCGCTGGATGCGTTGTTCGCAGGCTTCCCCGCAGGCACCGTCAGCGGCGCGCCAAAGGTGCGCGCCTGCGAAATCATCGCTGAACTCGAACCCGAAACGCGCGGGGCCTATGCTGGCGGCGTTGGGTATTTCAGCCCGGATGGCAATATGGACAGCTGCATCGTTCTGCGCACCGGTATCGTCAAGGATGGCACATTGCATATACAGGCAGGCGCAGGCATCGTTGCCGACAGCAACCCTGACTATGAGCAGCGTGAATGCGAGGCAAAGGCTGGCGCCCTGATCGCCGCCGCACGCGAAGCCGTAAAAGTCGCTGGAGAGGCTGGGTTCGGGCAGTGAGCAACAATTCCATCCTCGTCATCGACAATTATGACAGCTTCACCTGGAACCTGGTCCATTATCTGATGGAGCTGGGCGCGGAGGTTGAGGTGGTGCGCAACGATGCCATCTCCGCCGGGCAAGCCTTGTCCAGCGGCGCGCAGGCTTTCCTGATCTCGCCGGGCCCGTGCACGCCAAATGAGGCAGGCGTAAGCCTTGATCTGGTTGCTGCCTGTGCCGAGGCGCGACGGCCTCTGCTTGGTGTGTGCCTCGGTCATCAAACCATTGGCCAGCATTTTGGCGGTAAGGTGGTGCGCGGCGGTTTAATGCACGGCAAGACTTCGCCTGTCAGCCATGACGGCAGCGGGTTGTTCGCAGGCCTGCCCAGCCCCTTTACTGCGACACGCTATCACTCGCTGATCGTTGAGGACATCCCGGCGGATTTGGTTGTAAACGCCACCAGCGATGACGGCCATGTCATGGGTTTTCGACACCGCGCGTTGCCCATTCACGGCGTGCAGTTCCACCCCGAAAGCATAGCCACCGAGCATGGCCATGCGATGCTGGCTAATTTCATGCGGCTGGCGGGGATGGATGTGAAGGAGCGGGTGTGAGCTTGAACTTTGATGAAGCTGATGCGCTGTTTGGAAAAATGCTCGGCGGACATATGTCCGCCGACGAAATCACCGCGCTGCTGATCGCGCTCGCCGACCGAGGTGAAACTGCCGAGGAAATCGCTGGAGCCGCCCACGCCATGCGCGCCCGCATGATCCGCATCACCGCCCCCGAAGGCGCAATCGACGTCTGCGGCACGGGCGGCGATGGCAGCCATAGCTTGAACGTCTCCACTGCTGTTGCGCTGGTGGTCGCTGCCTGCGACGTGCCCGTTGCCAAACATGGCAACCGCGCGGCCTCTTCCAAGGCAGGCGCTGCCGATACGCTGGAGGCGCTTGGCCTCAACCTTGACCGCGCGGCGGAAACTGCGGAAGCGACGCTTGCCGATTTGGGCATCTGTTTTCTCTTTGCGCAAAAGCATCACCCCGCGCTTGGCCCAATCATGCCCATTCGCCGCGCGATTGGACGACGAACGATTTTCAACTTGCTGGGGCCGCTGTGCAATCCGGCAGGGGTGAAGCGGCAGTTAGTCGGGATTGCCAATCCGGCGTTGATCGAAACCTATGCCGAGGCTTTGCACATGCTTGGCGCAGAGGACGCCATGGTGGTTGCTGGTGATGAACCACTGGATGAGCTTTCGGTTTCCGGCGCCAGTACTGTCAGGCGGATCGGGGCAGCGCCGGAACGCATCACCCCGGAAACCGCTGGCCTCACCCGCCATCCCGCAGAAGCGCTGAAAGGCGGGGATGTGCAGTATAACGCTGCTGCCCTGCGCCGCTTGCTTGAGGGCGAGCCGGGTGCCTATCGGGATGCTGTGCTCCTCAATTCTGCGGCAGCGTTGATGGTGGCGGGCGAAGCAAGAGACTGGAAAGACGGCGTCGAAGAATCCGCCGAGGCTATCGACAAGGGGCTGGCGAAGGCGCTGCTCGATTGCTGGGTGAAGTTTTGAGCGACATGCTGATCCGTCCCGAACGCGCCAGCGACTACAGCGCTATCCACGATGTTACCAAACGCGCTTTCAAACCCATGCCCTATGCGGACGGGGATGAGCAGTTGCTGCCGGATCGCTTCCGTCGTGGTGGCGCGCTTGCCTTGTCGCTGGTGGCCGAAGTGGATGGGGTTGTAATTGGCCAGTTGACGCTTACCCCGGCCTTTGCCGCAGATGGGTCTCCCGGATGGTATGCGCTTGGGCCAATCTCTGTTGATCCGCCGCACCAGTCCAATGGCATTGGCGGGCAGTTGATCGCGGCAGCAATCGCCTGGATGCGCGAACAGCATGCTGCTGGCTGCGTGCTGGTTGGCAACCCGGCATATTATTCGCGCTTTGGCTGGCGCGGCTTTCCCGCGCTCGCGCCGGAAGGAGAGCCTCCTGAATTTTATCAGATTTTGCCGCTTGGCGAAGCTGAACCTGCGACGATTGTCCGTTTTCATCCGCTGTTCTACGGCGAAGCATGACCAGCACCTCTCTCCAATTGCGTAGGGCCAACCGCGCCGCTCAGTATCTTTGGTTTGCAGCCATCGTCTTCGGCCTGATCTATTGGGCCGGAGCATTGGGACGGTCTGGTGTTGCATTTCACGAATTTGCAAACTGGTCGAAGCCGATAATCGTGGGATTGAAGGCAATCGCAACTGGCCTATTGGTAATCAGCGCATGGGTCGTCGCGCGATCTGGGGCGGTTCAGCTGTTGACGCTCTCCCTTGCGGTCATTTGGCTCGCGGACATAATATTGGCCATGGGATATGCGTTCCTGTCAGGCTTTATCTTCGCCGCTGCGCATTGCATCGCGGCTATTGGCTATGTGAATTGCCAATCCGCCCGAAAGCGTACCCTCACACAGGTTTTAGTGGCCTTGGCCATTCCGCTGGGCGGGATGGCGATCCATCTCTATGCGACACGCGGATTGGATGTGTCGGCCCTTGAGCTGCTATTTCCGCTTTTTTCGCTAATAGTTGCGGCGATTGCGTTGTTGAGCAGATATCCGTTCTGGCCTCTGGTTGTTGGTGCAATCATCTTCACCATTTCTGACATTGCCGGTGTTGTCAGCATCAATATGCCGCAGGGAAACACATTGAACTGGCTGACATGGCTCAGCTTTTTCGGTGGCCTTGCCCTTGTGGTGCGCGGCATCATTCAGTGGGAAGCCGAAACTGCATGACCGACAAGCTAAGCGAAATTTGCGCGACAAAGCGTATTGAAGTTGCCCAGCGAAAGCTGCTGGGCTTGGCGCATTGGCCGATGCCAACCCCTCTACGCGGATTTGAGGCCGCCTTGCGCGCAAAATCTGCCAGCGGCTTCGCGCTGATTGCCGAAATCAAAAAAGCCTCCCCCAGCAAAGGCCTGATCCGCGCCGATTTCGATCCCCCTGCCCATGCCCGCGCGTATCAGGCCGGTGGTGCGGCTTGTCTGTCGGTGCTCACCGATGCGGCCTATTTTCAGGGGCATGAGGATTATCTGGTCGCCGCACGCGCAGCCTGCGACCTGCCCGTCATCCGCAAGGATTTCATGGTCGATCCATGGCAATGCGGAGAGGCGCGGGCGATGGGGGCGGATGCCATCCTGATCATTGTCGCTGCGCTGGACGATGCAGCGATGATCGAGATTGAGGACGCTGCACGCGCCGAAAGGCTGGACGTGCTGGTCGAAGTGCATGACGAAGCGGAGATGGAGCGGGCGCTTACCCGGCTGCAATCGCGGTTGATTGGCGTGAACAACCGCAATCTTAAAACCTTTGAGGTCGATCTGGGCACGACAAGACGGCTGGCAGCATTGGTCCCCGATGATGTTCTGCTGGTTTGCGAAAGCGGAATTTCGACCCATGCAGACTGTGTGCTTATGGCGCAAAGCGGGGTGCAGACCTTCCTTGTCGGCGAAAGCCTGATGCGGCAAGATGATGTCGAAAATGCCACCAGGATGCTGTTGGACGGCGCATGACCAAATTGACCCATCTGGATGATGTCGGCAATGCCGCGATGGTCGATATCTCCGCCAAAAATGCCACCATGCGCGAAGCGGTTGCCGAAGGGCGCATCACCATGTCGGCGCAGGCGTTGGCGGCGATCCGTGATGGTGCGGTGAAGAAAGGCGATGTGCTGGCGACAGCAAGGATTGCGGGCATCATGGCGGCAAAAAGGACGAGCGAACTGATCCCGCTGTGCCATCTGCTGGCCCTATCCAAAGTTGCGGTCGATTTCGAATTTGAGGCAGATGGCATCCGCGTCACCACCCTTGCCCGGCTGACCGGCCAGACCGGAGTGGAAATGGAGGCGCTGACGGCAGCGTCAATCGCGCTCCTCACCATTTATGACATGGCAAAGGCGATCGACAAAACCATGGAGATTTCATCTGTGCATCTGCTTTCGAAAAGCGGCGGCAAATCGGGCGACTGGCGCGCAGAATGATCGCGCTGGAAGAGGCGCAAGCGCGGATTTTTGCGCTGAAGGACCCGGTCGAAACCGAGCGCGCGCCCCTTTCAGAGGCCGCAGGGCGGTGGGCGGCGGAGGATGTGCTGGCGCTACGTACCCAGCCAGCCCGCAATCTGTCGGCAATGGATGGTTATGCAGTGCGCTTTGCCGATGGCGGCGGCCCATGGCGGGTGATCGGCGAAAGCGCCGCCGGTCGACGCTTTACAGGTTCGACCAGTCAGGGCGATGCCGTGCGTATATTTACAGGTGCGGTGATGCCCGATGGCTGTGACACGGTGATCATTCAGGAAAATGTCACCCGCGACCGCGATATTGCGCTTTTGACCGGCAATGCACCGAAAAACGCGGGGCATAATGTGCGTCATGCCGGCGGCGATTTCCAAAAAGGAGCAATAGTGGTGGCTCGCGGTGCGGAACTGCACGCCCGCCACGTCGCGCTGGCCGCTATGGCGGGACATGGGGAATTGCTGGTTAGACGGCGACTGAAGATTGCGCTGTTTTCAACAGGCGATGAACTGGTCGTGCCCGGCATGCCGTGCGCCGATGACCAGATACCGTCTTCCAATGGCGTCATGCTTGCCGCCCTGTTGAAAGACCTTCCGGTTGATATCACTGAATTTTCCGCCGTGCCCGATGATCTTGCGGTGCTGACCCGACATTTTGCAGAACTAGGAGGCCATGACATCATTGTCACCACGGGTGGGGCATCGGTGGGCGACCATGATCTGATAGTTCCGGCTCTCAAGGCTGCAGGCGGCAATATCGAATTCTGGAAAATTGCGATGCGGCCGGGAAAGCCAGTCATTGCAGGTCGGTTAAACGATGCCATCCTGCTGGGCCTGCCCGGCAACCCGGTATCGGCCTTTGTCACTGCCTTTCTGTTGCTAAAGCCGCTGGTTGCGCATCTGGGCGGTTCCCGTTCGCCATTGCCCTCACCGATAAAGGTCACACTCGGCGAGTCGCTCGGCGCAAATGGCGAAAGGCTGGATCATCTGCGCGGCCAGCTGCGCGATGGAAAGGCCTATGTAGGCGGTGTGAACGACAGCAGCATGTTAGCGGCACTTGCAAACTCTAACATATTGATAAAACGTGATATCAATGCGGATGCCTTGAACGCTGGTGCAACGGTGGAATGCTATTGGATTGGTTGACCAGGCGGCATTTTTGACAAAGGCTTGACAATGGCACCCTTTGTTTCCTAATCGTTCCCTACATGTTCAACCAGTCGGGGACGAGCGATGCTTACGTCTAAACAGCACAGCCTGCTTCTTTTCATTCATCAGCGTCTTGAGGCAACGGGGGTTTCTCCTTCTTTTGAAGAGATGAAAGAGGCACTTGATCTGAAAAGCAAATCGGGTGTTCACCGGCTGATTGGCGCGCTTGAGGAACGGGGTTTTCTGCGTCGGCTTGCAAACCGCGCCCGCGCGCTTGAAGTGGTAAAGATGCCCGATGGCGGCAGCGCCCGGCCTTTGGGGCAAAGCGAGGCAGTGAATAACAAGGTCGTCAGCCTGACTGACCGTCGCCCTGCTGCTGGGACACCTGCAAAAACATTGCCCGTTGCGGCCAATGACGTCGTTGAAATCCCCTTGCATGGCAAGATTGCTGCGGGCGTGCCAATCGAAGCGCTTGAGGGACAGAATTCGCTTTCAGTGCCTATGGCGCTGCTCGGAGCAGGCGAGCATTATGCGCTTGAAGTATCAGGCGACTCCATGTGCGAGGCCGGTATTTTGGACGGAGATTATGCCCTGATCCGCAAGACCAACACAGCGCGCGATGGCGAGATCATCGTTGCGCTGGTGCGCGGGGAGGAAGCAACGCTGAAATATCTGCGGCGCGAGGGGCAAAAAATCCGGCTCGATCCGGCCAACAGCAGCTATGATCCGCAATATTATGATGCAAATGAGGTGGAGGTGCAGGGACGGCTTGCCGGGCTGCTACGCCGCTATCACTGAGGCGGGGCATTTTTAGGCGGCGCGCTGGTGCTGCCACCGGAAGGGCGCTTCGGCGCCCTTTTTGGTCCCAATTGCGACCATGGCTGATGAAGCGTGGTTTGGGCAACGCTGTCCACCCGCGAATCGGCGAAAAAAACCGCGATCCCGCCATTGCGTTCCAAAAAGTCCCGATCCGCCTTAAACCAGCGCGGTTTGCAGCGCCACGGCAGATACCGTTCGCTGATAACAATATCGGCACGCTTGCACGCTGCCGCCATTTCCATCGACGGCACCAGATAGTTTGACCGCGTCGCCATGATTGCCCAGCGACGTCCATTGGCATCTATCGTGAATGTGCAGATATCCGGGCTGCAGCGGGCATCGGGCCATTGGTCCATCGCCAGCGGTTCCGTCCGGATTGCGGCATTTTCCTCCAGCATTGAAAGCGCATAGTCGCCCACACCAGGGCGCAGCAGGACCATTTGGTCGTTACCGGCAATTACCGCGACATGCCTGCCATCACCGGTTACCAGCCGGGGGGCACTCGCCAAGCCGATCAGGCCGGCAATCGCAGGGACAAGCCCCCCCAAGCGCGCATTCCCCCGGACTATCGCCAACCACAGGCCACCCGCGACCATCAATGCAAAAGCCCAACGCGGCATAGCGGGCAGAACCAGCACTGCGCCCGGTGCATTGCTGACAGCATGGGCAAGCCATCGGATTGCCTCCACCCCCTGCCCCGCCAGCCACCAGAAAGGCTTTCCTGCGCCGATACCATCAAGCAAGAGAGCAATGATCTGCAGGGGCATCACGAAAAATGTTGTCAGCGGAATGGCGAATATGTTCGCCAATGCGCCATAAAGCCCGCTTTTGTGAAAATGGAAAAGCGCGATGGGGGCAAGCACCAGCTCAATGGCGACGCCTGTCAGCAATAGAGACAGAATGAAGCGGCCAAATCGCCTGAAACCATGTTCATCACGCCTGCTGGTCCAGCGCTGCACCATCGGCGATTCGTGCAGCAATATGATGGTCGCAACGGCGGCAAAGCTGAGTTGGAAACTCGGCCCGGCGAGCGATTCTGGCCAGAATAGCAAGACAAGGCACGCGCCGAACGCCAGCAAGCGCAGCGACAATGCTTCTCGCCCCATGGCAAGCGCCGCCAAAATCATCAGTGCCGCAACGCAAGCCCGGACGGTTGGCACTTCTGCCCCGGTCAGAAGCGTATAGCCGACAGCCACCACGCCAGACGCCCCCGCCGCCACAAGTGGAACGCGAAAGCGCAGGGCAAACCAAGGGAATAGGGCAAGCAGACGGCTGACCAGCAAGAATGTGCCGCCGACAACGGCCGTTACATGCAGCCCGCTGACCGATAGCAAATGGGCCATGCCGCTGTTGCGCAGCGCCTCGGCATCCTCCTCTGATATCGCCCCGCGTGACCCCACCAGCAGCGCAGCGCCGATTGCACCGCTTTGCCCTGGCATGGCTGACCGAATATGCGCAGCAAGGCTTTCGCGCGATGTGGTCCAAAATGCACGGCTTTGCGTTGCTGGCGACACCAGCGTTGGCGCGCCAAGCGCGCTACCGGTTGCGCCAATCCCCAAAAACCATGCCTGCCGCGCAAAATCATAACTGCGCGGCAAGGCAGGACCGGCAGGTGGCATCAACCGCGCCTTGATCTGGATCATCGCACCCGGGGCATGATCGGACCTGTGCTGGTCGTTGGCAATATTGACCCTGATCCTGCGGGGCAGGCCGGCATGGCCCCCAGTATCAAGCACATAGCGGACAAGCGCCCGTGCCGAAACATCTTCGACCGCCTCTATGCGCGCATTGAAGGTTGCGATCATTGGCCGTTCCAGCACCTTATGGGCAACATGGGCAGAACGGAATGAAATTGCCGAGAATCCGGCCAGAGCCAAAATGGCAGCCCATATCAATATTTTGCCTGAACGCCTTGCCAATCCAAGGCCATGCCCAAGCACAGCAAGCCCCGCACAGGCGCACAGGATGATCGGCCAGATGCCATCCCCACCCATTTGCCAGGCGATTATGCCAGCGCCAATTCCTGCCGGAACCAGCAGAGGCAGCTGGTCACGCTGATTTTCCAGCGCATTTTCCATGGTCGAAAGCAACTTGCCGACAGGCGCAGCATCATCTTGACCTAGGGCGGAAAACTGCGCAAGGAAGCTGCGGGCAGTGGCGTATGGGGGCATAAAATTTGCTTCCCTTTTGCCGTTGTCAGATAAGTCTCCCAATCGATAGCCTGAAAAGGCGCTGCCGAAAATCAAAATAATGGCAGTGTTTTCAGCCTTCGGTAAAACTATCCCGGCTGCCCCGGCCAAAACGCAAGTGGAATATGAAAAATGGCAGATAAGACTGCAATTCTGACGATTGATAACCAGGCAATTGAATTGCCGATCTTCGCGGGCACGACGGGTCCTGACGTTATCGACATCCGCAAATTATATGCTCAGTCGGATCGCTTTACATTCGATCCGGGCTTCACCTCTACCGCAAGTTGTGAATCGCAATTGACCTATATTGACGGTGACGAGGGTATTTTGCTTCATCGCGGCTATCCCATCCAGCAATTGTCGCAGGATTCCAGCTTCATGGAGGTGTCTTACCTGCTGTTGAACGGTGAGTTGCCGTCAAAGGCAGAATTGGATGAATTCACCTACACCATTTCGCGCCACACGATGTTGCATGAACAGCTTGCCACCTTTTACCGTGGTTTCCGCCGCGATGCCCACCCCATGGCGATCATGTGCGGCGTTGTCGGCGCGCTATCCGCATTTTATCATGATTCAACCGATATTGCCGATCCCAAGCAGCGGACCATTGCCAGCCACCGGCTGATTGCCAAAATGCCAACTATTGCGGCGATGGCGTATAAATATTCGGTCGGGCAACCGTTCATGTATCCTGACAACAGCCTGTCCTACACCGGCAACTTCCTGCGCATGACCTTTGGCGTGCCTGCTGAACCCTATGTGGTGAACCCGGTTGTCGAAAGGGCGCTGGACCGAATCTTCATTCTTCATGCCGACCATGAACAAAATGCCTCCACGTCCACAGTCCGGCTTGCCGGTTCGTCCGGTGCCAATCCTTTTGCCTGTATCGCTGCGGGTATTGCGTGTCTTTGGGGGCCTGCGCATGGCGGTGCGAACGAAGCTGCACTCAATATGCTGCGCGAAATTGGCACGCCTGACAAAATTCCGCATTATATTGCCCGCGCCAAGGACAAAAATGATCCGTTCCGCCTGATGGGCTTTGGCCATCGCGTCTATAAAAATTATGATCCGCGCGCGACGGTTATGCAGTCAACTGTGCGCGAAGTGCTGGACGCGCTGAAAGTGACTGACCCCATTTTCAACGTCGCCCTTCAGCTGGAGGAAATGGCGCTTAACGATCCCTATTTCATCGAGAAGAAGCTGTTTCCGAACGTCGATTTCTATTCGGGCATTATCCTGTCGGCAATCGGGTTCCCGACGACCATGTTCACTGTGCTGTTTGCTCTTGCCCGCACTGTTGGCTGGGTTGCGCAGTGGAACGAGATGATTTCCGATCCGGGCCAGAAAATCGGCCGCCCCCGCCAGCTCTATACCGGCCCGGCGCAGCGCGACTATGTGCCCGTCGAGAGCCGTTAACGCGCAGGCAGGCTGAGTGTGAACAGCGCGCCCCCCTGTGGCGCGCTGCTTACTATCAGGTCGCCGCCCATGGCGCGGGCCAGCTTACGGGATATGAACAGGCCAAGACCGCTGCCGCCATCGCCGCTGCGTCCCAACCGTTCAAATTTGTCGAAAATACGCTCTCGATGCTCGACAGGAACGCCGCTGCCCTGGTCGGCCACCGATATCATGGCAATGTCATCGGCACGGCTGATAGATATCTCGATATGGCTGCCATCGGGGGTGTAGCGGATTGCGTTGCCCACAAGGTTTAGCATGATTTGCAGAACGCGGCGGAATTCGCCAACTGCATCGACACGATCCCCCTCTTTCGGCAGGATAATCTCCATACCATGGTCGGATGCCTTTAGCGCAAGCAGCCCAACGACGCGGCGCGCAATATCGCCCAATTCAATCTTGTCCTTTGCCACGACAAAGTCAGGCCGGTCGATTGCCTCAAGGTCCTCCATATCGGCGACAAGCTCGCTAAGATGCCGCGCAGCCGTAGCAATATCCAGCGCATATTCGGCATAATTATCCTGCAACGGCCCGCGCAAACGTCCGCCAATCGTTTCGGCATTGGCCATGATCCGGCTTAGGGGCTGTTTCAAAACGGACGCAAATTGGCGTCCCAGCGGCATCGCGGTGATGACGTCGCCATGGCCTTCAGCGGGCGAGCAGCGCTGCAATGAGCCGACATAGCCAGCAAGAGTGCCCTGCGCATCATGATGCGGCGACAGGCTGATCTCATAACGGCCCAGATTGCCTTGCAGTTCAATCACTTCCCCGGACGGGATTGAACCTTGATTGAACCTTGTCGCGTTGCCGGATGGCGATCCAGCGGCGATGATGTCGTGCAGCTTCCTACCCAAAAGCGATGCCAGTTCGGGGTTTGCTATGCTGATAATCCTGCCGTCCGGATCGACCAGAATGGCATTGGCCGTTGCTTCGGAATGGGAAATGCTTGCCTCGCGCCGGTCATCACGGCGCGGCGTTGCAATTTCACGCCAGCCGGTCACCAGTAGCTCGACCATGTCGCCGATGGTCCCTGTCTCCACCCACAGTTCAACATCATGCTCTTCGTCCGACGCGACAACGGGGCCTTGGGTGGGCATTTTGGTCCTTGCGGCCCGTTCGGCAAAGGCGGCAAGACCGGCAATGGCAAGCTGCCCCCCAACTTCACCCCCTGCCAGCAAATGCAAACGGCGCAGGGGCGGATCGGCTTCGACCAAGCTGCCGTCGGCGGCGACAAGCGCTCTGATGGGCACTGCCAGAAAAGGCGAACGCGGTATCATGGCGTTGGCGTTGCCCACTTGGCCACCGTCATGCGTGCCTCAACAGGATCAAGCGCACGATAGGCCTCCAGCGCGGGCTCGGACGGGCGGCAGCGCAGCAGCGCAAAAAAATTGCTGGCCGCCTCCTCATTCAGGCCAGTCGCCCTTGCCAGCAGCATCGCAGGCTCTGGCGCGCTATCATCAAGGATGCGCAACAGGGCATCACAATCCAGACCGGACTCGCGCGACAACGCCGACACAAAAAGCGAAAGCCCAGCCCGCTGCGGGTTCAAAAGCGTCGCCCGATAATCAGGCCCCAGAAAGAAGCAGAGCTTCCCTGCGAGAGCGATTGGATCATCCTTATGATGGTCCGCTGCAAGAAAGGCCTTTGCCGAGGCAAGCAGCGCAGGGTCGATCCCATCGCTGTTCAGCGCAGCGACAATGCGCCAGCACAGCCTGTGCAGCAAATCGGTCGGCAGCCGTGCGAAAAGCCGGTCATCATTGGCCGATCGAACTTGATCGGCAGCGAGCAACGCCTGCGCCAGTTCGACCAGCCTTTCAGAATCTCCTGCCAGTAAATGCGGCGCCAGTTGCGAAAACAAGGCGGCGGGGTCATTTTCGATGCAGCGTTGCCGCACATTGCGCTCCGCGATGCGCGCCAAGGCAAAGTCGATCAGGCCCGGTTCGCGCAACAATCCAGCGCTGGACAGGGCTTCCCAGCTTTTCGCGGATCGATGGCGCTCGCCCAACAAGGCACACTCAATTGCACGCACCAGCGATTGCAAAACCAGCCTGACCTGTGCTTGCAACATTTCCGGCGGAGCTTCGCCGCCACGCGGAAAAAGCACGTCCAAAAGGTCGCTGCGCAGGGCATACGCAGCGTCAACGCGGCGTTCCGCCACGTCCCTTATGCTATCGGGCTTTTCATCAGCCAATCGCTTTGGTCCGCTTCTTCTTTGCAATCCGACGGAAAATATAGGCTTTATGGGGTTAAATTGCCTTTAACTCTGCTTCGCCTCCATGCCTGCCACAACCACATGGTGAGTTGAGCAAGGATCACGAGCTGCAAGATAGTCGTCGCTGCGCCAGTCGCAAGGCCGCCAAGCATGGCAATTCCAATCAGCAAAGGAGAGCTGATCGTAAAGCCGTCCGCGCGCAGACGCCCCAGCCATGCAAAGCCGGCGAGTAGCAGCCCTAGGAAAATGCCGTCCATGCCTAGGAAAGTCGTCCTGAAGAGCAGAAGTAACAATATAGCCGCGATCAACGCCCAACTCGCCAAGGCAACAGGATCCCGATGATCGCCGCGATATTCGATCGTGCCAACGATTTGCCGGACATGACCGGCACCAATGGCGGCAATGGCGATAATTGTTGCCGCCACCCCAAAGTGCATGGCTGCCAGCAATGCGGCAATTAGGGCCAACACCGGAAAAAGGGCATAACCCGCATCCCTGCCCCAGGATATATCCCAAAGGCGTGAGACAAGCGCTGCCGCCGGCTTTGACAGCAAGAAGGCGTCAACATCCTGATCCGGCCCGCTATTGACCGAGGCGAGGAGTGACTGGGCAATTTCTGCCTTTGTGCGGCCGCCAAGCGGCATGCCTGATCCATTGGCAAGGTCCGATTGGGCAAGCGGCAGGAACGTGACCCCGCTCTGGACGGCATGGCGCATGATTGCCGATGCCATGTCCCAGCCATCGGGCAATTCCGGCATGGAGCGGATCATCCGATTTTCCAGCACGGCAAGTCCAGCCCAGCGGTGGCTAAGGTCAATCCGTTCAAAAGCGGCGTTCTCAGGCCGTTCATCCACCGTAGCGACAAAGGAACGATCCTGCGCCTGTGCCAATGCGATCACGTCAGCATTCCAGTGCAGGTCAGCACGCAACAGTAGGATGCGTTCCAAATCGGCGGACTGCGCAGCCAATTCCTGCGGATTGCGAACGAAATTGATGGACAGGCCAGTGCGTGCCGCATCATCCCGATAGGCCAGCAACGCTGCCGGCACGGAGTCGACGCCAATGAAAAAGCGATCGATTCCTTGTTTCTCAAGCATTTTAATGAGGTGGTGAACCGCTGGCTGTCCGAATATTGGCGTTAAAGGCGACGCGCCCTCAGCAGCAAATAAATCGCCAAGGTAAAGCAGCGCGGCCGGTGGCGCAGATGCATGATCCCTGTTCTTGTCCATCGCGTTGTGGACTAGGGTTTAGCGCAGCAATGTGCCACCCAAAAAAGTGCGCGACTGCGCCGCTGACCCTGTTTCAGGCGGGCTTTGCGTCACGAATATCCGCAACGGCCTGGCCAAGCTTTCGCAGCACCACGGGGTCACCCGGCGCGCCCTGCGCGGCATCATCGGCCAGCGCAAGCAGGTCGGCCGCCTCAAAGCTTGCCGCCAGACCTTTTAGCCGCAGGCAGCTATAATGCCAGTTGGCGTCGCAGCGCGAACGGGCCATCAGGTCGATCTGGCGATTGGCGCTATCAACAAACGCCTGCCGCAGCTCGGCAATCAGCGCAGCATCATTGCCAGCGGCGGCATGAAGAGCTGTATTAAGGGCACCATAATCTATCGACATAAGCCCAAGGCAATAGGCCATGGTGATTAACTTTGCGTTTCGCTTTTTCAAAAACATGGTAAACGCTAACTATGGTGGGGCATTCAAAAATACTGGATATCAAACGCAACGGGCCGGATCAGGACCGTGCGTCTTTGACCGATGAGGATTATCAGGCCATGGTTTCGGTCATTAGACACGGTGAGCCAGACCCCTTGTTCCACGAGGCGGAGCCCGCCGTGGAAGCCGCTTATGCACAATATGCTGAGGAAACGGCAGAATTTGAGGCGCACCCGGCGCGCCCTTGGAAAACCATCCTTGCCGCCTCCTTGATCGGACTGCTGACCATCGGGTGGACCGGTTATTGGGTATGGGCACACATGGCGGAGGTGCAGGCCATTCCAGCGCCCGCCCGTATTGCCGAACTGATTGGTAACTGGGCCATGCCGATGGCGCTGCTTTCAACCTGCTGGTTGCTGATAATGCGCAATAGCGCGCGCGAGGCGCAACGCTTTGCCGATGTCTCAGCATCGTTGCGCGATGAAAGCATGGCGCTTGAGCAGCGGATTCGTGCAGTTAATGGCGAAATTGCGCTTGCCCGGTCGTTCCTTGCGGAAAATGCGCGCGAGTTGGAGGCCATTGGCCGAACATCGGCGGCACAGTTGACCGATGTTGCCCAGACGCTTGTATCGGCCCTCGCTGATTCAGATCAAAAGGCCCAGATGCTTGAGCGTGTCAGCAATGCTGCCGTAAGCAATTTGGAACTTTTGCGAAACCACCTGCCAGTGGTCACCAGTGCCGCCAAGGATGCAACCAACCAGATTGGCAATGCGGGACAGGCGGCCAATGATCAGATCAACCATGTAACTGCCGCAATGCGCGACATGGGCGCTGCGGCGTCATCATCCGCCGCCTCGGTCGAACATTTGCAACAAAAGGCAGAAGCGCTGCGCGATAATTTGGCGCGCATGACCGGTGAGGCAGCCGAGGGGCTGGAAAATGCCACGCGCAATAGCGAAGCGCTGACCCTATCGATGCTGGAAAGGCTGAGCAACGGCATCGCGGATGCCGAGCAACGGCTTGGCGATACGAGCGAAAATCTGGGCGCGTTGACCGAAAGCAATGCACAGCTGCTTTCTGATCACCTTACAAAATTGCAGAGCGGCATCGAAACGCTCAGCGCGGCCACGACGCAGCATGATCAGGACCTTTCCGTGGTGATTTCGCGGCTTGATGCAAGTCTTGTGCGTTCGGCAGAGCAACTGACTCATATCGATGCTGATGCGGACAGTAGGCTTTCCGCCTTGACGGCAAAGCTTAGCGCCGCAATCGATGATTGTGATCAGCGGCTGACCATGATCGACTCCAATGCCACGGATCGCATTGCCAAACTGGCCTTTGCCATCAGCGCTCTTTCCGAAAGCAGCAGCGACCTTGCGGTCAATCTGGCCGATAATGAGCAGCGCGCGGCAACAATGGTCAATGATGCGGCTCAATTGCTGCAAACGCTTGGCGCAGTTGGCGATGAACTTTCGGAAACGCTGCCAGCGGCAATTGCCAAAGTGGCGCAGCAACTGGACCAAAATGATGGCGCACTTGCCAGACTGCGCAAGGACAGCGACGCACTGGTCGGCACAACAGACATGCTGGCAACCCGCCTGTCCGAGGTGGAAGCGATGCTCGTCAAACAGCGTGAATTGTTCGACACTATCGTTGAATCCAGCAATGGATCGCTGACAGCCCGTCAGGATGAGATTGAGGCACTGGCAGCATCGTTAAATGCCACAAATGCCCTGATCGCCGATGTTTCGGCCACTGCCGATGACCAGTTGACTGGCTCGCTTCGCCGCGTGGCCGAGGCTGCAAAAGAGGCGGCTGAAAGCAGCAAATCCATATTGATGAACGGATTGGCTGACATCGGTCCGCAACTCGCCGCACAGAATAGCGAAGCGCTGCAACAGGCCATTGATCAACAGCTGGCTGGCCTTGGCGAGGCAGTGAGCCAGGCAATCAGCCGTAATTTGCAGCTTTCCGACGAGGCCGCGTCACGGGTGAGCCGTCAGTTGCGGTCCATCAATGAGCTTACCACCAATCTGGAACAGCGTGTTGCAGACGCGCGCGCGGACTTTGACGGCATTGATGATGAGGCATTTGCCCGGCGGATCGCTCTGCTAACCGAATCGCTCAATTCCGCAGCCATTGATGTTGCGAAAATATTGTCCAACGAGGTCACCGATACGGCATGGGCCGCCTATTTGAAGGGCGATCGCGGCGTCTTTACCCGACGCGCCGTGCGCCTTCTCGACAGTGGAGAGGCCCGGATCATTGCCAGCCATTATGATGATGATGCGGAGTTCCGCGATCATGTAAACCGCTACATCCACGATTTTGAGGCGATGATGCGCGTCCTGCTCTCGACGCGGGATGGCAATGCGATTGGTGTGACCTTGCTGTCTTCGGATGTGGGCAAACTATATGTCGCATTGGCGCAGGCGATTGATCGTCTGCGGGGCTAGCGGCTTTCGGCCAGCTTCGCTTTCGACAGGCGCAGGGCGACGGTGACTGATAACCTAATGTTATCGTGCTCTAGCTGTTGTCAGGAGGGCCGCTAATCAGGAAATCAAGGCTGTTGCGGTCAATCCAGCCCTGCTCATAATTCAGATAATAGAGGCCGAACAGCGCCGCGGAAAGCAGCGTTGTGTGCAGGATGACGCGCAATGGCCTGAAATTGCCGGGCGCGCTGTCCGCCTGCCCTGGTATCTTTTCCAGTCCCAGTTCATCATGCGTTTTGACGCCAAATGGCAGGACCAGAAATGCCGAGAGCACCCAGAACAATATGTAGATGGCTATGATCGACGTCCAGTTCATGCGGTCTCCACAATCAACACATCAACAATCGGCTTTTTCCCGGTCCAGCTTGTTGCCACACGGCGAACGGCAAGGCGCACGGATTCCCTGAGCTTTTCAAGGTCGCCGCGCCATTCCTTCACGGCCTTGATCGCTGCATCGCTAACCTCGTCCAGAAAATCTTCCCGCTCGTCCTCCACGGGCACGCCGTGCATCCTGAACACCGGGTCGCCAAGCAGGCTGTTGTCGCCGTCGAGCGCGATAGCAACGCTGATCAGGCCATACCATGACAAACGCCGACGTTGGTTCATGGTTTCACCATCGGCCGCGATAATCACGTCGCCATCCAGGATCAGCCGTCCGGTCCGTTCCTCGCCCAATTTTTCCGGCCCATCGGGTGCCAGACGAACGACATCGCCATTGGACTGGACGATGGCCTTGGGGATGCCTTCGGCAAGACCAAAGCGGGCCTGTTCGGCCATATGCCGCCGTTCGCCATGCACCGGCACAAGGATTTCGGGGCGGATCCAGTCATAGAGCGCGGCCAGCTCCGGTCGACCGGGATGGCCCGATACATGGACATGCGCCTGCTTTTCCGTGACGGTCAATATATTGCGCCGGGCAAGCTGGTTCATGATGCGGCCAATGGCAATTTCGTTGCCCGGTATTTGCTTTGACGAGAAGATGACCGTGTCGCCTTCTTCCAACTTCACCGGATGATTACCATCGGCGATGCGGGCCAGCGCCGCACGGGCCTCTCCCTGTCCGCCAGTGGCCACCACCATCACTTGGTTGCGCGGCAAGGTATCGACCAGCTCCATATCAATGGTGTCGGGCATATCTTTAAGATAGCCGGTCGCCTGCGATGCTTCGATAATGCGGTTTAGCGAACGACCGGCAAAACATAGTTTCCGCCCTGCCGCCTTGGCTACTTTCCCCAAAGTGTGCAGCCTTGCAGCGTTGGAGGCAAAGGTTGTGACAACCACCCTGCCCCGCGCATCCTTCACGGATCGGACCAGATCGGCATAAACACTGCCTTCGCTGCCGCTGTCGTCATTGTTAAAGGCATTGGTGGAATCGCAGACCAGCGCCAGTACGCCTTCATCACCAATTTTGCGCAATTTCTGCTCAGTCGAGGGTTGACCGATGACCGGTTCGTCATCCAGTTTCCAGTCGCCGGTATGAAAAATGCGGCCATAGGGCGTGTCGATCAGGCAGGCGCTCATCTCCAAAATCGAATGCGCCAAGGGCATCAGCTGGAATTGGAATGGCCCAAGGTCAAAAGCGCCTCCCATCGGAATGACGTTAAGCTCGACCTCATCAGCGATGCCCTGCTCCTCCAGCTTTCCCCTGATCAGCGCCGCTGTAAAGGGAGTGGCGTACAGCGGCACGCCAAGGTCTGCGGCGAGATAGGGAACCGCGCCGATATGATCCTCATGCCCATGCGTCAGGACAATGCCGAGCAGGTCCTTTGCCCTGTCCTCGATAAATTCAAGGTCAGGCAGGATCAGTTCGGTGCCCGGATATTCGCTGCTGCTAAAAGTGATACCTAGGTCGACCATCACCCATTTGCCCTGGCAGCCGTATAGATTGACGTTCATGCCAATCTCATCCGACCCGCCCAGCGCGAGGAAAAGAAGTTCGTTGCCCGGTTTTGTCATGCGATAATATCTCTGTTCCGGTAAAGCTGCGCGATCCCGCGCAATGTCAGGTCAGGTTCGACAATGTCGAACAAATGGGCGTGTTGCTGAAACAGCGGCGCAAGACCGCCTGTGGCAATGACAGTGACCGGCGCGCCAATCTCTGCCTTCATTCGGGTCAATAGCCCCTCAATCATGCCGACATAACCCCAATAAATGCCTATTTGCATCTGGCCCACCGTATCCTTGCCAATCACGCTGTCGTTCGGCGGCGGTTCGATGGCAATACGGGGTAACATCGCTGCGGCTGTGTAAAGCGCATCCAGCGAGAGATTGACGCCGGGACCGATACTGCCGCCCATATAGGCCCCGTCGCTGCCAATATGGTCATAGGTTGTTGCCGTGCCAAAGCTGACAATGATCTTTTCCCCTTTGGCCAGCGCCTGCGCAGCAATTGCATTGACTGCGCGGTCAGCGCCCAGCGCGCGGGGCTCATCAACCTTCAGGGCAATGCCCCATTCAATGGGCGGCCGCCCGGCAATCAGGGCAGTGTTCCCAAAATATTTTTCGGCCAGAACTTGCAGATTATGAAGCGCACGGGGAACGACGGTGGCAATCACGACCGTTTTCACGTCCGAGCGCTGGAAGCCGTTAATCTGAAGCAGCTGGTTCAACCAGACAGCATATTCATCCGCCGTACGCCGCGTGTCGGTGGCAATGCGCCAGCGTTGGATGATCTCGCCCGCGCTGTTCACCAGAGCGAATTTCACGTTGGTATTGCCGTTATCGATGGCAAGCAGCATGGCCTAAGTCCAACCTAGATCAGGAAAATATCAGCGGCGTGAATGGCACGAATTTCTCCATTCGCCAAGCGTAGCCGCAGCGCGCCATCATTCTCCAATCCGGCATAATCGCCTTGCTGAGATGTTCCATCGGGCAAGGTAACGGAAAGGGCGGTTCCCACCGGATGGGCATGGCGCTGCCAGCGCGTCAGGATCAGGGCCAGTCCACCGGCGCGCCATTGTGCCAGCCCGTCGCGCAGCGCACCCGCAAGCATCTCGGTCACAGCCTGCGCGTGCGGTGGATGACCGCCGGATGCGCGTAAATCGGTAACAGGCCTACCAATCCCTGACGGATGCAAAAACAGGTTCATGCCCACGCCAAGCACGATTGCATCACCGCTGCGCTCCAGAAGCATCCCGCAAAATTTTTCGCCAGCGGCGGTCAACAGGTCATTGGGCCATTTAATCTGTATCGGCACTTCCGGCGCAATCTGTTGCACTGTTTCAAACGCGGCAAGCGCGGCTACGAAAGCCAAAGATGCCGCAGTCGGATCATCAGCGCGAAGCCGGATGATGGTGCTGGCGTATAAATTGCCATCGGCGCTTTCCCATTGCCGCCCCATGCGCCCGCGCCCCTGATCCTGTCGATCAGCGCGCAGCCAGATACCCTCTGGCGCGCCTTGCGCAGCGCGGGCAATCAGATCGGCATTGGTAGAGCCGGTTAAGGCAACCTCTTCAAAGAGCAGGGTCAGAACAATGCCCTCGCCGCCTGCGCGGTCAGAAGGCTAAGCGCCGGGATGGCCAGATAGCCCAGCGGGGACACCGCCAATGCCATGACACCCCCGACGATCGGCAGTGCCTTGTCTTCTGCAGGTGCAATGCCGAATTCCGGCTCGTCAAAATACATAACCTTGATGACCTTTAGATAGTAAAAGGCACCGATCACCGAGGCAACAATGCCCAGCACGGCCAGCGGCAATAGCCCGGCAGCCACCGCAGCCTGGAACACCACCAGTTTTGGCCAGAAACCGAACAGCGGCGGAATACCGGCAAGGCTGAACATGAACACGGCCAAGGCGGCGGCCAATAGCGGCCTTGTCTGCGACATGCCGGCCACGAAGGCCATGTCTTCTCTTACCTGCCCGTCCATTGCTTTCAATTGCATCAGGCAGACGAAGCCGCCCAGCGTCATCACGACGTAGACAGCAAGATAAAGCAACATAGCCGCCACACCCTGCTCTGTCCCTGCTGCAAGACCAATGAGCAGGAACCCGACATTGTTGATCGAGCTATAGGCCATAAGCCGCTTCAGATTTTGCTGACCGATTGCGCCAACCGCTCCGATGATGATCGACATCAGCGACACAACGATCAAAATCTGTTGCCATGCCGCCATTTGCGTGCCGAAAGCCTCAATCACGATGCGGATGAGCAAGGCGCTGGCGGCTACCTTAGGAGCGCTGGCAAAAAAAGCAGTCACGGGCGTGGGCGCGCCTTCATAAACATCCGGCGTCCACATGTGGAATGGTGCAGCGGCAATCTTGAACGCCAATCCCGACAGCACGAAGATCAGGCCCATCAATTTGCCCATGCCGATTTCGCCTGCCATGGCCGCAGCAATACCGTCAAAACTGGTGGAGCCGGTAAAGCCATAGAGCAGAGACATGCCAAACAGCAAAATTCCACTGGCAAGCGCGCCGAGTATGAAATATTTGAGCCCCGCCTCCGCAGATCGCTCATCATTGCGGGCAAAGCTCGCCAGCACATAAGCGGCAAGGCTGTTGAGCTCGAGGCCGATATAAAGCGTCACCAGGTCCGTTGCGGACACCATCACTCCCATGCCGACGCAGGCCAGCAGCACCAGAACGGGATATTCCGCCCGCATCGCTCCCATTTTTTCCAACGCAGACGGAGCAATGACCAGAGCGACCGCTGCGGAAAAATAGATAAGGATTTTGGCAAAGCTGCTGAACGCATCGGCTCTGTACAGGCCCTCAAAGGCTGTGCCAGATGCGCCAGACGCAAATTGCGCGCCTGCACAAGCACCGGCCGCAACCAACGCGGCAACGCTTAAAATGCTCACAAGCCGTCCGGCATCGGCTCGCCATGCAGACAGCAGAAGCAGCGCAAGGCTGGAAAAGCTGAGCACCAGTTCAGGCAGAACCAGCGCAAGAGATTGGTTCAGGTCCATCAATGCGCCCCTTCGGCCTTGGTCTTGTCATGCGCTTCGCCATGCGATTGCACACGATATTTGGCCGTCGTCTTGTCGTTTTCCACTATCTTGCTGTCGCCAGCGGGCGCCGCGCGTTCGACCCGTTGAACCAAAGCGGCCACATCCTTGCGAATGGGTGCAAGGAAGCTTTCGGGATAGACGCCCATCCAGAGGACGACAGCGGCAATTGGCGCGAGCAGCCATAGTTCGCGCCCGTCAATATCGGGCATCGCGGCGGCATCGGCATTCACCTGCTCGCCAAAGGCAATACGGCGATAGAGATAGAGCATATAGCCCGCACCAAGGATAATCCCGGTGGTGGCTATCAGGGTCGCCCAGGTCGACACCTTATAGGCGCCTGCCAACGACAGGAACTCGCCCACAAAGCCGCTGGTCCCGGGAAGGCCAACGCTCGCCATTGTGAACAGCATGAAAAACAGCGCATATTTGGGCATATTGACCGAGAGGCCGCCATAACGGCTGATCTCGCGGGTGTGCAGCCTGTCATAAATCACACCAACGCAGAGGAAGAGCGCACCTGACACCAGCCCGTGGCTGAGCATCACAATGATTGCGCCTTCAATCCCCTGCTGGTTGAAAGTGAACAGGCCGACCGTGACAATCGCCATATGCGCGACCGATGAATAGGCAATCAGCTTTTTCATATCGTCCTGCACCAGCGCAACGAGGCTGGTATAGACCACAGCCACCATCGACAGGCCAAAAATGAGCCAGACGAACTGGGCAGAAGCCTCGGGGAACATCGGCAGCGAGAAACGCAGGAAGCCATAGCCGCCCATTTTCAAAAGCACACCAGCCAGGATAACCGAACCCGCCGTTGGTGCCTGCACATGCGCGTCGGGCAACCAAGTGTGCACCGGCCACATCGGCATCTTCACGGCAAAGCTCGCAAAAAAGGCGAGCCACAGCCAAGTCTGCGCCTCAGGCGAAAAATCATGCGCCATCAATGTGGGGATATCCGCTGTGCCAGCGGTCATGATCATCCACAGCATCGCAATCAGCATCACGACCGAACCGAGCAGCGTGTAGAGGAAGAATTTATAGGATGCGTAGATCCGATCCTTGCCGCCCCATATGCCGATGATGAGATACATCGGGATCAGCCCGGCTTCGAACATGATGTAGAATAGCAGCAGGTCCTGCGCCGCGAACACGCCGATCATCAGCGTTTCCATCAGCAGGAAACTCGCCATATAGAGGCCAACACGCTCCTTGATAGCGTGCCAGCTTGCCCCGATGCAGATCGGCATCAGGAACACCGAAAGCATGATCAGCATCAGCGCAATGCCATCAATGCCGAGTTTCCAGCCAATGGAGCCAAACAGCGCAACATTTTCGGTAAATTGCCACTGTGCGCCGCCAATATCGTAGCTGGCCCACAGCCAGATACCAAGCAGCAGCGTGAAAAGGCTGGCGGTCAGCGCAATGACGCGCGCCATCTGCGCCGATGCAAACAGGCAAGCCAGCGCGCCTAGCATCGGCACGGCAAGCATCACCGACAATATGGGAAAGTCACCGGCGTTCATTTCGCTGCCACCATCATCCAGCTAACCAAGCCAACGAGGCCCAGCAGCATTACGAGCGCATAAGTATAAAGATAGCCCGACTGCATCCGCACCGCGAGGCGGCTGGTCAGGCCAACGACGGCTGCAGAACCATTGGGACCAAAGCGGTCAATGATCCCCACATCGCCCTGTTTCCAGAACAACCGTCCAAACCAGAAAGCGGGGCGCACGAAAATGATATTGTAGAGCTCGTCAAAATACCATTTGTTGTAGAAGAAGTTATAGAGCGGGGCAAAATGGCCGGCAATCGCGGCTGCCGATCCCGGCTTGCGGATATACATCATCCAGGCGGTAAACAGCCCGGTCAGCATCGCCACGGTAGAGGCGAGCTTCACCCACAGCGGCACATGGTGCATCGCGTGGATCAGATGCTCGTTGAAATAAAGCGTCGATGCCGCCCAGAAAGCTGTCCCGCCTTCTTCGGCATAGATGAAATCATATTTGAAGACATAGCCCGCAAAGATCGCACCCAGCGTCAGCACCCCGAGTGGCACCAACATCGGCCATGGGCTTTCGTGCGGATGATAACCGCCAGTGGTATCCGCGCCTGCCTGTTCAGGCGTCTTGTGCACGCTATGCTGGATATGCTCACTTTCAATCCAGCGGGCTTTGCCGAAGAAGGTCAGGAAGATCAGACGCCAGCTGTAAAAGCTGGTCAGCAATGCAGCGAGCACGCCAATGAAGAAGGCATAACCGCTCCAGGGCGCGCTGGAGGCATAGGCGGCCTCGATAATCGCATCCTTGGAATGGAAGCCCGCAAAACCGCCAATGCCAACAATGCCAACGCCAGTGATTGCCAGCGTACCCATTGTCATTGCCCAGAAAGTCAGCGGGATATGTTTCCGTAAGGCACCATAATAGCGCATGTCCTGCTCATGGTGCATTGCGTGGATAACACTGCCCGCGCCGAGGAACAGCAAGGCTTTGAAAAAGGCGTGCGTGAACAGGTGGAACATCGCCGCGCTATAGGCACCGACGCCAGCGGCAAAGAACATATAGCCGAGCTGCGAACAGGTGGAATAGGCGATCACCCGCTTTATGTCATTTTGCACCAGCCCAACCGTCGCCGCGAAAATCGCCGTTGTAGCGCCAACAATCGTAACGACGTTGAGCGCAAACTGGCTTGTCTCAAACAGCGGTGAGAGGCGGCAGACCATGAACACGCCCGCGGTCACCATGGTCGCGGCATGGATCAGCGCGGAGACGGGCGTTGGGCCCTCCATCGCATCGGGTAGCCAAGTGTGCAGACCAAGCTGCGCCGATTTCCCCATCGCGCCGATGAACAGCAGGATGCAGAGCACCGACATGGTGTCCACGCGCAGGCCAAGAAAGCCGATGCTCGACCCGGTCATTTCAGGCGCGCGGGCAAGGATTTCGGGGATCGAGACAGTGTTGAACACCAGGAAAATCCCGAAAATCCCCAGCATGAAGCCAAGGTCGCCAACGCGGTTGACGACAAAGGCCTTGATCGCGGCGGCATTGGCACTCGGCTTTTTATACCAGAAGCCGATGAGGAGGTAGGACGCAAGCCCCACCCCTTCCCAGCCAAAGAACATCTGGACGAGGTTATTGGCCGTCACCAGCATCAGCATCGCAAAGGTGAACAACGACAGATAGGCGAAAAAGCGCGGTTGATCGGGGTCTTCCTCCATATAGCTCCAGCTATAGAGGTGGACGAGCGCGGACACCGTGGTGATGACAACCAGCATGACCGCCGTCAGCGCATCGACGCGCAACTCCCAGTCAAAGGTCAGGCTTCCTGATTGCACCCATGTGGCAACGGGCTGAACATAGCTTTCCATGCTTCCGGTCAGGAAACCGATGAAGATTGGCCAGCTGAGCGCGCAGGCAAGGAACAAGCCGCCGGTTGTAACCAGCTTGGCCGCGGTCGCGCCGATGAAACGCTGGCCCAGTCCGGCAATGAGCGCAGCCAGCAATGGCGCAAAAACGATGATTTCAATCGATGACATAGCCCCGGCTTACCCCTTCATCCGGTTGACATCGTCAACGGCAATCGTGCCACGACCACGGAAATAAATGACCAAAATAGCAAGCCCAATCGCAGCCTCACCGGCTGCAACGGTTAGCACAAACATGGCGAAAATTTGCCCCGTCAGGTCGCCCAGAAAGGCGCTGAATGCGACAAGGTTGATATTCACCGATAGCAGGATCAGCTCGATTGCCATCAGAATGACGATCACATTTTTCCGGTTCAGGAAAATGCCCAGCACGCCCATGACGAACAGGATTGAGCTAACGACGAGATAATGTTCGATGCCGATCACAACTCCACCCCCTGCCCCACGGGCTGGTTCACATTGCGCACGGCCTCTTCGGGGCGGCGCATATTCTGTTGTGCGATATTCTGCCCGCGCGTGCCTTTGCGCTCGCGGTGGGTCAGCACGATTGCGCCTACCATAGCAACAAGCAGGATCAGCCCCGCCGTTTCAAACAGGAAGACATATTTGGTGTAAAGCAGCGCGCCCATCGCCTCGATATTGGGCATATTGGCTGGCACAGCGGCCGAACCGTCCGGAACGCCCAGTTGCACCGCACCGGCGCGATAGGCACCAATGCCCATGATGATCTCCACCGCCAATATCAGCGCAATCAGCAGGCCAAATGGCAAATTCTGGGCAAAACCGGCGCGCAGCTCGGCAAAATCAATGTCGAGCATCATCACGACGAAGAGGAACAACACCGCAACTGCGCCAACATAAACGATGACCAGCAGCATCGCGATAAACTCTGCGCCGACGAGCACCATCAGGCCCGCGGCGTTGAAGAAGGCCACAATCAGCCAGAGGACCGAATGGACCGGGTTACGCGCGAAAATCACCATCGCGGCAGAGGCGAGCAGAATTGCTGCGAACAAGTAAAAGGAGATGAGTTGGATCACGCGCAGCCCCCTACCGATACGCCGCATCGGCGGCAAGGTTTGCGGCTATGGCGCG
>CAZNEO010000005.1:0-70974 GCA_964572205.1 uncultured Sphingorhabdus sp. | reverse complement strand
TTGCGGCTGTGTTCCGGATCATCGAAGACGACCTGACCGGCCCCGAAATCCGCGCCCTCCTTGAAACGCATTTCGCCGGGATGCTGGCCAATTCGCCGAAGGATAGTTGTCATTTCCTCGATTTTGACGGGCTGAAGGGGCCGGGGGTTACGTTCTGGTCGGTCTGGGATGAGGATGCGCTGATGGGATGCGGGGCGCTGAAGGAGCTTTCGCCCACCGATGGCCCGAAATCGGGCGAGATTAAGTCGATGCGGACGCACGCCGACCATCTGCGCAAGGGCGCGGGTGCAGCGATGGTGGGGCATATCATACGGGTGGCGAACGAACGCGGCTATGAACGGCTGAGTTTGGAAACCGGTTCCGGCCCCGCCTTCGAGGCCGCACACGCGCTTTATCTGGCCCATGGCTTCACCTATTGCGGGCCCTTCGGCGACTATAAGGAAGACCCGTTCAGCCGGTTCATGACACTGGCTTTGTAGCCAAAGCTGAATAGGGGCATGAAAAGCCGCGCCGGTTTTCTTCTAAAGAAAATATTGCGCTTGCGGCGCAGCAAGCCTGCAACGTCGATTGCGCAAAAACACATCCGCGGCTAAGCGCCCAAAAAACCGTTTGAAAGACGACAAATGCCCCGCCTTATCCTTATCCGCCACGGTCAGTCGCAGTGGAATCTTGAGAACCGGTTCACTGGCTGGTGGGATGTTGATGTGACCGAAAAGGGCGCGGCCGAGGCGTGGGCCGCAGGCGAAATGATGCGCGACAAGGGCATCGCCCCTGACATTGCCTTTACCAGCCTGCAAAGCCGCGCGATCAAGACGCTGAACCTTGCATTAGAGGCCATGGGGCGACTGTGGCTACCTGTAACCAAGGACTGGCGGCTGAATGAGCGGCATTATGGCGGGCTGACAGGGCTGGACAAGGCAGAGACCGCAGCCAAGCATGGCGAGGAACAAGTGCACATTTGGCGGCGCAGTTTTGATATTCCGCCGCCGCCGCTGGAGCCGGGTTCGGCCTATGATCTGGCGGGCGACCCGCGCTATGCCGGGATCGCCATTCCCGTGACCGAAAGCCTGAAAGACACCATCGCGCGCGTTCTGCCTTATTATGAAAGCATGATTGTGCCCGAGCTGAAGGCAGGAAAGACCGTGCTGATTTCGGCGCATGGCAATTCACTGCGCGCGCTTGTGAAGCATTTGTCGGGCATATCCGATGCCGATATCACCAGCCTCGAAATCCCCACAGGGCAGCCGATTGTCTATGAGCTGGATGCGGCGCTGACCGCCACCGACCGCTATTATCTGTCGGAGCGTTAAAGCAAAACGGCACCCCTTTCGGGGTGCCGCTCGCTTGAACTACCGGGTAAAAAGGGTGGAGGGGTCAGGCGACTTTCTGTCGCTGGCTTTCGTCTTCCATGTCGCGCAGCACATAGCCGCGGCCCCACACGGTTTCGATATAATTGTCGCCGCCGCAAGCCAGCGCCAGTTTCTTGCGCAGCTTGCAGATGAACACGTCAATGATCTTGAGTTCGGGCTCGTCCATGCCGCCATAGAGGTGGTTCAGGAACATTTCCTTGGTCAGGGTCGTGCCCTTGCGCAGGCTCAAAAGCTCAAGCATCGCATATTCCTTGCCGGTCAGGTGGACACGGGCGCCATCGACTTCGACGGTCTTGGCATCAAGGTTGACGGCCAGCTTGCCGGTGCGGATGACCGACTGCGAATGCCCCTTGGAGCGGCGGACAACCGCATGAATGCGGGCAACCAGTTCTTCGCGATGGAAAGGCTTGGTGACATAATCATCGGCACCAAAGCCAAAGGAGCGCACCTTTGAATCCATTTCGCTGATACCCGACAGGATCAGCACCGGCGTTTGCACCTTGGCGACGCGCAGTTTTTTCAGGACGTCATAGCCGTGCATGTCAGGCAGGTTTAGGTCGAGCAAAATGATATCATAATCATAGAGCTTGCCCAGATCGAGGCCCTCTTCGCCCAAGTCAGTCGTATAGACATTGAACCCCTCAGTCGCGAGCATCATTTCGATGGCTTTCGCGGTGGTAGGTTCGTCTTCAATCAGCAACACGCGCATGCGGCCGGCCCCTCTATCTTTAACCCCCAATGACAATGCCAGACCAAGGCCAGAAACTGTCACTGGAATTCATTAACCATAAGGGGAATGAACTGAAAAGGTTAATTTCGTCTTAATGCCCGGAAATCCACGAGTCGCGGGAAGGCAATCGCGCAAAAACGACTCATTTCTGCGGTTTTTTGGGTGGTGGCCGCTGCACAAAAAAATGAGAGTTATCCGGTCAAATTGCCATTTGCCAAGGTCATTGGCGGTTGCTAGCCTGAATTATAGGGAAAAATGGCTGAATCCAGAACCTACTGGTGCGGTTGAGCCAACATACAGGGAGCCTAATCATGAAATTCGGGAAATCGGTCTTATTCCTTTCGGCAAGTCTGGTTGCCGCGCCCGTCATGGCGCAGGACGAGGCACCGCAAGCTGCGGACACCGCAACGCAGGAGGAAGGCAAGCCGATTGTGGTCACCGGTTCGCGGATCAAGCGCGATCCCAATGACAGCTCTTTGCCGCTGCAGATCATCACGAACGCCGATATTGAGCGTGAAGGCCTGAACAATCCCGAGCAGCTGTTGATGTTCCTGTCGACCAACGGCACGGGCGCTGACAACCTTGCTTCTAACGCCGACGTAGTAACCGGCGCGCAACGTGGCACCAACGGGCTGTCCTCTGCCAACCTGCGTGGCCAGGGCAATGCCGCAACGCTGGTGCTTCTCAACGGTCGCCGCGTGGCAGCGCACGGACTTTCGGGTTCAGCAGTCGATGTGAACCAGATCCCCTTTGCCGCAATGGAACGGGTCGAGGTGCTGAAGGACGGTGCGTCGGCCATTTACGGGACCGACGCGGTCGGCGGCGTGATCAACTTCATTACGCGCAAAGATTATGTTGGCCTTGGCCTGCAAGGCTCGGTCGACGTGACTGAGGCAGGCGGCGGCAACATCTACCGTCTTTCGGGCATTGCTGGCTATGGCGACCTGAATGAGCAGGGCTTCAACATCATGGGCTCTGTGGCCTATAGCTGGAACAAGGCGCTGAACGGCTCGCAGCGCAGCTTCGTCAATGGCAATCAGCCAAGCCGGGGACTTTCCATAGATACGCGCGGCACACCCTTTGCCACTTTGTTCAACATCGGGGCCAATGCTTTCCAGAATCCGGGCGGCACCTTGCTCACTGGTTTGACCTTGCCTTCACCTGCAGGAACCAATGCCGCGGGCGGCGGGATCAACATCCTTGATCTTCCCGGCGGCGCGGGCTGTGAAACCATGGATGGCGGCATGGCCTATGATGAGCAACTGTGGAACAACAGCGCGGCTGCCTTTGCTTGCGCCTGGGATACAGGCCGGGCGGCGGTGATCCAGCAGCCGATTGAAACGCTGACTTATTACGCGCGGGGCGTTGCACGCCTGTTTGAAGATCATGAAATAAGCCTTGAGTTTACCGGATCGGACGCAAAATCCGCAAAGCGTTTCAGCCATGCCCAGCTGTCGGCCAATACCACCAATTTGAACTGGGCCTATCCGTTGAACGCCAGCACGGCGACCACCTATAATCAGGTGTTCAATGCGCTTTTGGCAGCATTTCCCGGTCAGGCCGCGGCGCTGAATGCGCGCTATGGCCGCCCGCTGTCGGGCCGCTGGCGCTGCATCGCTTGCGATGTGCGCGAATATGAAACCACCACAACGACATTCCGCGCTGCGCTTGGGCTGGAAGGGCCGATTGCAGATGGCTGGGATTATCGGGCTGGCGCAAGCTATGCCAAAAGTGAATCGTCATCCCTGCTTGGCAGCGGCTATTATTTTCGCGGCACGCTGCAAAACGGTTCTTACGATCCGCTTGCTCCGCAAGTTGCGGGTGCCCCGGCCGGTTTCCGCGGTCTTGTGGGGGCAATCAACAGTGGCCTCCTTAATCCGTTCAGTCTGACGCAAAGCGATGCTGGCCTTGCTGCGCTGGAATCCATCTCGGCCGAGGGCACGACGCTTTATGGCGGGCAATATGAGGTGAAGCAGCTCGACTATTCGGTATCTGGTTCGCTGTTCGATGTCTGGGGCGGCACGGTGCAAATGGCCGCAGGCATTGATTACCGGCAGGAAACCTATTCGTTCAACGGTTCCGCAGCAGCAGCAGCGGCCGCACCGGTGATCTTCCTTGCGGCATTCGACAATGTGAACGCGCTGACACCCAAAAAGCGCGATGTGAAGGCCGCCTATGCGGAAATCTTGGTGCCGTTATTTGAAGGGTTCGAACTCACCGGCGCAATCCGGCATGACGACTATACCGGCTTTGGCGGAACCACCAATCCCAAAGTGTCGTTCAAATGGCGTCCGTGGGATCCGGTCATGTTCCGTGGCTCCTATAATACGGGGTTCCGCGTTCCGTCGTTCAACCAGATTTTCAACGGCAACACGATTTCCCCTTATTCGGGAAGCGACCTTGCTGATCCGGTGCGCTGCCCAGGCGGCGTGCCCACCAGTGCCTTTGGCAGCGGCCAGCCTTGCGCACAGATCAGGCCGGAAATTATTACTGGCGGCAACCGGAATATCGGCCCGGAAACGGCAAAGCAGTTCAGCCTGGGCGTTGTCATCGAGCCAGCCCCCGGCTTCAGCGCCTCATTTGACTGGTGGTCGATTGCCGTCGATGACACTATTTCAATCCTGACATTGCGCCAGTTGATTGAAAATGCGGCGCTGTTCCCCGATCGCTTCATCCGCGATGCCGGAGGGAATATCACATTCATTGACCAGCGCTGGATCAATGCCGGTTCGCGCCGCACGCAAGGCCTTGAAGTATCGCTGCGCGGAGCGTTTGACGGCCTTGGCGGTCGCATTAGCACTGGGCTCGACGGCACTTATCTCCTCAAGAAAAAGGAGAAGCTGACGCCGACATCCGCTTATGGGCCAAGCCAGATCGGTGTGTTCACCTTTGCAGGCGACCTTGGCATAGAGTGGAAGCATAATGCCTTTGTCACCTGGGCAAATGATGACATTTCGCTGTCATTCAGCCAGATTTTCCGCAAAGGCTATAAAAACTTCGCTCTGCCCGGGATTGCCAATGGCACAGTCACCCGGCCTGATTATAATGCACGTGTTTCGGACTATGCGATCTATAATCTCAACATCAGCTATCTGGGCCTTGGCCCCAATTTCAAGCTGACCGGCGGGATCAAGAACCTGTTCGACAAGGATCCGCCCTTTGCGATCACCTATGATGGCAATACCGGTGCAGGTTCCAGCTGGGAGCCCCGTGTGGCCGATCCGCGCGGACGCTCGTTCATCGTTGCGGCAGAGGTGAAGTTCTGATTCTGGAACGCAGACATGTGTTGGCAGGGCTGGCGGCGCTGATGGCGGCGCCGGCCCTGCCCGCAACCCTTGCGCCTGTAAAAGCAGGCACGCGGGCCAAACCACCGCGCCTGCGCGCTGGCGATACGATCGGCCTCATCGAACCGGCCTCGGCCAGTAGCGAGCCATTCGATATCGCGCTGGTCGAGGAGGCAATGGTTGCCATGGGGCTGAAGCCCAAGCGCGGCAAGCATGTGCTGAACCGTCATGGCTATCTGGGTGGGCAGGACAAGGACCGCGCCGCCGATGTGACCGCAATGTTCGCCGACCCCGAAGTGCGCGCGATCATGTGTGTGCGCGGCGGCTGGGGTTCGGCGCGGCTGCTGCCCTTTGTCGATTGGGATGTGGTGCGCGCCAACCCCAAGATGCTGATCGGCTTTAGCGACATTACCGCGCTGCATATGGCGATCGCGGCAAAGGGTGGGGCCTACACCATCCACGGCCCCAATGGATCGAGTGCATGGGGCAAAAGCTCGCTTGAGAGTTTCAAGGCTGTAGCATTCGATGGCGCGATGCCGCTCTACAAGAACCCGGTGGCAAGCGACGACCGTCTGGTGCAGCGCCGCTTTCGCACGCAGAAACTGACCGGCGGCAAGGCGCAAGGGCGCCTGCTGGGCGGCAATCTGACTGTGCTGACCGCACTGGCTGGCACGCAATATTTGCCCGATTTTGCCGGCGCGATCCTGTTCCTTGAGGATATTGACGAGGCCGAATATCGCATCGACCGGATGCTAACGCAGCTGGGGCAAGCGGGCGTGCTATCAAAGCTTGCAGGCGTGGTATTTGGCCAATGCACCAATTGCCGCGACCCAGACGGCAGCGGCCCGGGCGGAGGCTTTACGCTGAGCGCCTTGCTTGAACAGCATATCGGTTCGCTGGGCGTGCCCGCCTATCAGGGCGCATGGTTCGGTCATATTGCCGACCAGTTCAGCCTTCCCGTGGGTGCGCTGGCCGAAATCGACGCCGATGCCGGGACGCTGCGCCTGCTCGAATCCGCCGTCGTGTGATCCGCACAGCCTTGCGCTGGCTGCTGGCGCTTTTCTATTTTGGTGCAGGGGTGCTGCATTTGCGCAGCCCGGCAGGCTTTCTGGCGATTACGCCGGGTTGGGTGCCCTTTCCTGAATTTGTCGTGGCCTTTACCGGCTTGGCTGAAATTGCAGGCGCTATCGGCCTGATGATCCCGCACACGGTCATCGCCTGGGCGCGCCCCGCAGCCGGGATCGGCCTTGCTCTCTATGCGCTGTGTGTATGGCCTGCCAATTTCAACCATGCATTTGGCAACATCGCCCTTGGCGGCGAGACGCTTGGCTGGGACTATCATGGGCCCCGGCTCGCCGCACAACCGTTGATTATCTGGCTGGCCCTGTGGGTCGGCGAGGTTACCGACTGGCCATTCGGTCGACGGACTTGAAAGCGATTGGCGGCTTCCTATCTTGCCTCCGTTCCGGTGGCCAACTTCCCCGCCGATGCGGACAATTCCGATGACTGATACGCAAGCCCTTGACGGCGTGCTGGTGGCACACCGCCCTTTTTCAACGCTTGGCAAGGCCAATCATGGCTGGCTGGATGCCAACCATCATTTTTCCTTTGCCAGCTACTATGATCCGTCCCGGATGCACTGGGGCAATATCCGTGTGTGGAATGATGACGAGATTGCCGCGCAAGCGGGCTTCCCGCCGCACCCCCACGACAATATGGAAATCATCACCTATGTCCGCGAGGGTGCAATCACCCATCGTGACAGCATGGGAAATCTGGGCCGGACTGAGGCCGGGGATGTGCAGGTGATGAGCGCCGGAACGGGCGTGACCCACAGCGAATATAATCTGGAGGACGGCTTGTGCCGCTCGTTCCAGATCTGGATCATGCCACGCGAACATGGCGTCGAACCGCGCTGGGACCAGCGGCAGTTTCCAAAATCGGCTGAGGCGCAAGGCTTTACCGTGCTTGCCAGCGGCTTTGGCGAGGAGGGTGCGCTGGCAATCAACGCCGATGCCCGCATACTGGGCGCTACTGCGGCCAAGGGGACCAGCCTGAGTTATGCCTTGCGCGGCGGCGACTATGCTTATCTGGTGGCGTCAGCCGGGAACATCCGAGTCAATGGCGTCGAGGCACAGGCGCGCGACGGCCTTGCCCTGCGCGGGGACGGCCCGATCACCATCGAGGCACTGGATGACAGTGAATTGGTAATGGTGGTGAGCCGCTGACTCAAAAATCAATCGCAATGCCCTTAAGCTCCCAGTCGCCATAACGCACCGGGTCCGGTCGGACATTTCCGTTAGCATCGATGTCCGGCGCAGGCCCCGGCTTTGCCGCGCCCGGCTTTGGCACAGGCGGGCTTTTTGACAAATGCGCGGGCGGTTTGACATGGTCGGGGCGCTTGCCCATCCGATGATCCTTGAAAACGGGGCTGATGCTGCACACATTGGGGCGGATGACGAGGATATCAAGATGAATATGCTCAAAACGACAATGCTGCTTGCTGCGCTGACTGCGCTGTTCATGGCGCTGGGTTATACGCTTGGCGGCTCTGGTGGAGCAGTGATTTCGCTGTTGCTGGCAGCGGGCATGAACCTGTTCACCTATTGGAACGCCGACAAGATCGTGCTGAAAATGCACAATGCGCATGAGGTCAGCCCGACATCCGATTTCCATGCTCTGGTCGCAAATCTTGCCCGCCGCGCGAACATGCCAGTGCCCAAAATCTATTTGATCGATAGCCCGCATCCCAATGCCTTTGCCACGGGACGCAATCCGGAAAATGCTGCGGTCGCCGCGACTACCGGCCTGCTCGATGCACTCAACCGGGATGAGATTGAAGGCGTGATGGCCCATGAGTTGGCGCACGTGAAAAACCGCGACACGCTGATCATGACAATGGTCGCCACGATCGCAGGCGCGCTGTCGATGCTGGCCAATTTCAGCATGTTTATCCGCGGCGGCAACAATAACGGGCTGGCGACATTGCTGGCTGTTCTTGTTGCCCCCTTTGCAGCGATGATCGTGCAATTGGCAATCAGCCGCACGCGCGAATATGGCGCCGACCGGGTGGGCGCGGAAATTTCGGGCAAGCCGCTGGCACTGGCCTCTGCATTGGCAAAAATTTCGCGCGGTGCAGCGGCGATCCCCAATCCGGTGGCGCAGCGCAATCCATCGGCGGCGCAGCTCTATATTGTCCCAACGCATGTTTCAGAGATGTTTTCGACGCACCCGGCGACCGAAAACCGAATTGCTGAGCTGGAGGCATTGGCCACGGAAATGGGAAACACGCCACGGCGCAGCGCGCTTGATCCACTGGGGCGTGTCTGACCAAAGGCTGTGGTATAATTAAATTTTATATCCCTCATTCTTGCCCTAGGGCGCAGGGATGAATACCCGTCCAACCACCGCCGCTGGCCTGCAAACCCGAAAGGCGGCGCTCCATATCCTTGATGCGGTGATGCGCACGGGCCAACCACTCGACCAGGCAGCTATACCGGCGACACGATCGCTCGAGTCCTCCGACCGCGCGCTTGCCATTGCCATTGCACAAGAGGTGCTGCGCTGGACAGCCGATCTGGACCTGCTGATTGACAGCCAGACCCGCCTGGCGCTTGCCGATGACGCCAAGGCACGGATGGTGCTGCGTCTGGCGCTTGCGCAGATGCTGCGGCTGGAAACCCCGCCCCATGCGGTGATTGCAACGTCGCTTCCCTTGCTGGAGGGTGGGCCAAGGCGTCTGGTGCATGGCGTGCTGGGTTCATTATGGCGGCTGCAGCCCCGCCTGCCGATGACGCCGACCTTGCTTCCTCCCGTGGCGCAACGCTGGAAAGCGGCATGGGGCGCGCAGATAGTCGAAATGGCACAGGCAGCGCTGGCCGAACCGCCGCCGCTTGACCTTGCAATAAAGGACGACGGCAACACCCCCTTTTGGGCCGAAAGGCTGGGAGGGATCAGCCTTGCTGCCGGGCATGTCCGCATCCCGCGCGGACAGGCCATAGAGAGGCTGGAGGGCTATGCGGACGGCGCGTGGTGGGTGCAAGACATTGCCGCAACCTTGCCTGCGCGCCTGTTGGGAAAGGGCAATGGCCGCACGGTGCTGGACTTGTGCGCTGCGCCAGGCGGAAAGACGATGCAGCTGGCCGCTGCTGGATGGACTGCCACTGCCTTGGACCTGTCGGCAAAACGCATGGCGTTGTTGCAGAGCAACCTCGCCCGAACTGGCCTGGCGGCCGAAACGGTCATCGCAGATATTCGCAAATGGGACAGCGACCAGCTTTATGACGCAGTGCTGCTTGATACGCCCTGCACGGCGACCGGCACGTTTCGCAGGCATCCCGACGTGCTCCACCGCATCGGTGTGCGCCAGATAGAGGAGCTTGCCGACCTGCAATCGCAGCTGCTGGACCATGCCGCACGCTGGGTAAAGCCGGGCGGTTCGCTGGTCTATGCCACCTGCTCGCTGGAGCCGGAAGAGGGTGAGGAACAGGCAGGGAAATTCCTCTCCCGCAATGCAGCCTTTACGCCCGCAGCGGCTGACGCAGCCATGCTGCCAGACGGGATTGAGGCGCGCGATAATGGCATTCGCACGCTGCCCGGGATGGTTGCAGATGCGGGCGGCCTTGATGGGTTTTTTGCCGTGCGCTGGATAAGGGCCGAGTCATGACACCCCCCACCCTCACCACCGACCGCCTACTGATCGAACCGCTGGCGATGAAACATTGGCAGGCTTATGCCGCGTCATGGGCCGACCCGCGCATGACGCAGTATATCAGCCCGGAGCCACGCAGCCGGCAGGAAAGTTGGATGAAATTCATGCAAGGCGCGGGCATGTGGCCCGTGCTTGGCTATGGCTATCTTGCCTTTTGCGATCGGCTTAGCGGGGCCTATCTTGGCCTTGGCGGCCTTGGCCAGTTTGAACGCGGGATCCCAGGCCTTGTCGGCCATGTCGAGGCCGGATGGGCGCTGGGCCATGACGCCTGGGGAAAGGGCTATGCAACAGAAGCGATGACCGCAATCCTTGATTGGGCGGATGCGAACCTGTCCGCATCCGAAATCCGCTGCATTATCGACATCCAAAACACCGCCTCGATGCGTGTCGGCGCGAAGCTTGGATTTGACCTGCTGGAAACCAGCGAAGGCACAACGGGCCCGCTCGGCCTGTTTTCGCGTAAACGCCGGGGATAATATAGCGGATTAGCTGTGCATAAAGGGGCCTTCGGCTTGCCCCTGCGCGCCTGCGCGGCTAAGCGCCGCCTATGGCCATACGCATTGCCCCATCGATCCTGTCCGCCGATTTCGCACGGCTGGGCGAAGAAGTGCGCGCCATTGACAATGCCGGGTGCGACTGGATCCATGTCGATGTGATGGATGGACATTTCGTGCCGAACATCACCATTGGTCCGGCCGTGGTCAAGGCACTGCGCCCGCACAGCGCCAAGCCATTCGACGTGCACCTGATGATCGCACCGGTCGATCAATATGTCGCCGATTTTGCCGCAGCAGGTGCAGACATTATCTCTTTCCATCCGGAGGCGGGACCGCACCCGCACCGCACCGTGCAGCTGATCAAGTCGCTGGGCAAGCAGGCGGGCATCGTGCTTAACCCGCATACCCCTGCAAAAATGCTGGATTATCTGATCGAGGAAATTGATCTGGTCCTCATCATGAGTGTCAATCCCGGCTTTGGCGGGCAGAGTTTCATAACCAGCCAGCTGCGAAAGATAGAAGCGGTCCGCAAGATGATCGACAAAACGGGACGCGACATCCGACTGGAGGTTGATGGCGGGATCACCGTTGAAACTGCTCCGCTGGCCATATCCGCAGGGGCCGATACGCTGGTTGCAGGAACAGCCACTTTCAAGGGCGGCCCATCCGCCTATGCCGCCAATATCGCCGCCCTGAGGGGATAATGCGCGACGGCGAGGTGAAAGACGAGGCGGCATTAGAGCCCGAACACCCCTTGGCAGTGCGGCCGCAAAGCGGCTTGCAGGCCCTGATGGCAAAGGCGTCGCTCATGCTATACCAGCTGAGCTGGCGGACGCCGCTGCACGGACGGCGGATATCAGGCAAATTGCCGCTAAAGCTGCTTGCTGCGCCCGTTGACCCGCTGGCAGGCGATGCAGCGCGCGGTAAGGCCATCCGCATGGATCGCCTTCACTTTCAGGGAATGGATTTCAGCCTGAAGGATGGCAATTTTGTCGACCCGCCATTGCCCCCTGCCTTCCTGGATTATCTCCACCGTTTTGATTGGCTGCGCGACCTGGCTGCGGCGGCCAACCGGGCGGAAGGCGCGGCGCTGGCGGCCCAGATTGCCGATGCCTGGCTGTCCGCCCATACCGAACGTCCACGCCAACCGGCATGGAGCATTGCAAGCAGCACCTGGCGGTTTTTGAACATGGCGGCATGGTCGCCCTATCTGCTGTCCTCTGACGACCTCATCTACCGCTCAAAAGTCCTCAATCATTTTGCCCGGACGGCCCGTCACCTTGACCATAGCGCTGTCCGCGCAACCCAGCCGTTTGACCGAGTGGCAGGCTGGATCGGGGTTTGTGCGGCTGCCCTGCTTTTGCCAGACGGCAAGTCGCGGCGCGCGATGGGCGAACATGGGCTGGCCGCTGCCTTGCCTGAACTGGTTTATCCCGATGGCGGCGTCATCACACGGGCCCCACTGCAACTGATCGAGCTGATTGGCCTGCTGTCAATGCTGCGCGCCTGCTATGCCGCCCGCGGGGAGGCAGAGCCTGCCTGTATTGAGGATGTGCTGCGCCGCAATGTCCCCGCGCTGCTTGGTTTGACCCATGGCGATGGCGGGCTTGGCGCGTGGCAAGGCTGCGGACATATGGACGCTGGCGCAGTCGAGGCGCTGGTTGCGGCAAGCGGGATCCGTGCCCGGCCATCGCGTCAGGCGCTGGATTGGGGCTATCAGCGCGTGGCCGCGGGTGCGGCAGTGTTGCTGGTCGACGCGGGGCCGCCGCCGCATGCAAAGCAGGCATTGATGGGCTGCGCCTCAACCTTGGCGGTGGAGTTCAGCTTTGGCAAAAGCCGGATATTGGTCAATTGCGGGGGTGCTGCGCTTGCCGGGGCCAATATCCCCGCATCGCTGGCACGCGGCCTCCGGACGACCGCCGCCCACTCCACGCTTTGCCTTGATGACAGCAATTCGACGGCACTTTTGGCGGGCGGGCAATTGGGCCGCGGCGTGGTTTCAGTGGGCCTGACCCGGCGCGACATTGAAAACGCAACGCGAATAGAAGCCAGCCATGACGGCTATGCGCGCGCCTATGGATTTGTCCATTCGCGACTTTTGATCCTGCGCTCAGATGGGATGGAGCTGCGCGGTGAAGATACGCTGCTGCCCGATTCCCGCTATGGGGTTAAGGACGATGTGCCCGCGCACCTGCGCTTTCACCTTGGCCCCGATATCGAACTGGTGCTGGCCGAAGACAGGCAGGCTGTGCTGATGCGGCTGGAGGATGGCAGCAGCTGGCAATTTGCGGTGACTGGCGGCACAATCATGGTCGAAGACAGCCTGTGGGTCGATGGCAACGGCAAACCGCATCCGACCCGCCAGCTGGTGGTCATGGAACGCACTGCCAAAGGCGGCGTCAGCATTGGCTGGCTTTTGAAATTCATCGGTTAGGAACCAGAATATATGTCCGACGTCATCATCAAACGCGCGCTGCTTTCCGTTTCGAACAAGGATGGCCTTGTCGAATTGGGCCATGCGCTGGCCAAACGCAATGTGGAGTTGGTTTCCACCGGCGGCACGGCCAAGACATTGCGGGACGCAGGCCTTGCCGTGAAGGATATCAGCGAACTGACCGGATTTCCCGAGATGATGGACGGCAGAGTGAAAACCCTGCACCCCAAAGTCCATGGCGGCTTGCTGGCAGTGCGCGACAATACCGAACATGCCGCTGCCATGAAAGAACATGACATAAGCGCGATCGATCTGGTGGTGGTCAATCTCTATCCCTTTGCAGCCACGGTGGCGAAGGGGGCCAGCCGCGATGAGATTATCGAGAATATCGACATTGGTGGTCCTTCGATGGTGCGGAGCGCAGCGAAAAACCATCGCTATGTGACCATTTTGACTGACCCGGCCGATTATGATGCGCTGATCGCCGAAATGGAGGAGACAGGCGGCGCCACCAGCTATGATTTTCGCCGTGCATGTGCCGCCAAGGCTTATTCTGCAACCGCCGCCTATGACAGTATGATCAGCCAATGGTTTGCCTTTGCCGATCAGGGGCAGTTGTTCCCCGACATGCTAGCCGTGAATGGCAACCGAGTGCAGGAACTGCGCTATGGCGAAAACCCGCATCAGCGCGCGGCACTTTATGTGCCGGTTGGGCCGCATGGTTCAGGCATTGCACAGGCCGAGCAAATCCAGGGTAAGGAGCTGTCCTACAACAATTATAACGACGCCGATGCCGCGCTGGAACTTGTCAGCGAATTCCGCGATGGTCCGCCGACTGTGGTTATCGTGAAACATGCCAACCCCTGCGGCGTTGCGTCCGGTGAGACGCTGATCGACGCCTATAAGGCAGCGCTCGAATGCGACAGCGTCTCGGCCTTTGGCGGGATCGTTGCGGTCAATCGGCCACTGGATGGCCCCACGGCGGAGGCAATCACCGAAATTTTCACGGAGGTCGTTGCTGCACCTGCCGCCGATGATGCCGCAAAAGCAGTATTTGCCAGAAAAAAGAATTTGCGGCTGCTGCTGACTGGCTCGCTGCCCGACCCGAAGCGCGGCGGATTACAGGTCAAGCCGATAACCGGCGGCCTGCTGGTGCAATCGCGCGACAATGGCTTTGTCCCCGACAGCGACTTCCGGGTCGTGACCAAACGTGCGCCCAGCACGCAGGAACTGCGCGACTGCCGCTTTGCCTGGACTGTGGCAAAACATGTCAAATCCAATGCCATTGTATATGCCAAAGATGGCGCAACGGCAGGCATTGGCGCGGGCCAGATGAACCGCCGCGATTCAGCCCGCATCGCCGCAATCAAGGCACGGGAGGCCGCAGAAACCTATGGCTGGGCGGAACCGCGCACCGTCGGCTCTGCCGTTGCCTCAGACGCATTCTTCCCCTTCGCCGACGGCTTGCTGGCAGCGGTTGAGGCAGGCGCAACCGCCGTCATCCAGCCGGGCGGCTCAATGCGCGACGATGAAGTCATCGCTGCTGCCGACGAAGCGGGGCTGGCAATGGTCTTCACTGGAATGCGACATTTCAGGCATTGATTCGTCCCTCGCCCGCAAGAGGAGAGGGTAAGACGCGCTACCTCGCCCGCTTTACGGCTTTCTTGAATTTGCCGACACCCGACGGCTTTGGGCCATAATTGCGCGGGCGTCCATCGTCCCTGCCGCCATCACGGGCTGGTTTGGCCCCGCCAAAAGCCGGACCGCCGCGCTTGTGATTGCCACGGTTTTCATGGGCGCGATATTCGCCGCCGCGGTTGCTGTCACCGCGATTATCAGCGCGTGGGCCACGGTCGCGGCGCTGTTCGCCGCCGCGGCCTTCGTGGCGTTGCGCATCAACCGGGTTACCGCGCGGGCCGCGATCCGAAACGGGAATTTCATCGCGGCCATAGCCATCACGGCTCATCAGCCCACTGCCACGTTCAGGGCGCGGCTTGCGGGCCGGACGTCGGCCCTGATCACCTGCCGGGCGTTCGCGCCGCTGCGGCTCTTCCCGCTTGGCAACAACCGGCTTTGGCAGTTCAGCCACCATCGCGCGGAAGCCTTCGGGCAAGCCAACAGGCATCAGGCGCACTTTGGTAAGCCGCTCAATATCCTTCAAATAGCCGCGCTCATCATCGGCAACAAAGCTGAACGCCTGACCATCCGCCCCGGCGCGCGCAGTGCGGCCAATACGGTGCACATATTGTTCGGGAACATTGGGCAGCTCATAGTTGAAGACATGGCTGACGCCGGGCACGTCAATCCCACGCGCAGCGATGTCCGTTGCCACCAGCACCTTCAAATGACCATGGCGGAACCCCTGCATGGCGGCGGTCCGCTGACCCTGTGTTTTGTTGCCATGGATGGCCGCAGCCTTGATCCCTGCGCCAGCCAGATGGCGCACAACGCGATCTGCGCCATGTTTGGTCCGGGTAAAGACCAGCGCGCGGTCAATCGATTCATCTTTGAGTCGATGGTTCAGCAACGCCTGTTTTTCGCCCTGATTTACAAAAGTCACATATTGCTCAACCCGTTCAGCCGTGGTCGCGGCGGGGGTAACGGCAACGCGCACCGGATTGTTCAGGAAGCGATTCCCCAATTCTGCAATCGCCTTGGGCATTGTTGCCGAGAAAAACAGGCTTTGCCGTTTTTTGGGCAGCAAAAGGTCGATACGTTTCAACGGTTCGATAAAGCCAAGATCCATCATCTGATCGGCTTCATCAAGCACGAAAATCTCAACATCTTTCAAGCTAAGCGCGCGCTGCTCAATAAGATCGAGCAGGCGGCCAGGCGTTGCGACCAATATGTCCGCGCCTGATTGCAGTTTCTTTTTCTGGGTAAAAATCGGCATCCCACCGAACACGCACTGAATGGTCAGGCCCAGATATTTTCCATAATCGCGGAATTTTTCGGCAATCTGCGCTGCCAATTCGCGCGTCGGAGACAGCACCAGCATCCGACAACCATTTAACGGTCGCGGTTTGATATCTGTGGCAAAACGGTGCAGCGAAGGCAGGGCGAAGGCGGCCGTTTTGCCCGTGCCGGTTTGTGCGATACCGCACAGGTCGCGGCCTTCCAAAAGCGGCGGGATTGCCTGCATCTGGATAGGCGTGGGCGTGTCATAGCCGCTGGCGTGCAGCGCCTTCAGGATCGGCTGGGCAAGGCCCAAATCATCAAAATAGGACATGATTGTCTTTCAAAATATGCGTCGGCCAGCCGCGCACGAACGCGCGCTGACAAAGGCGGGTTTAGGGCTGGCCGGTTGGCCGTCCCTTGGAAACAACCCCGCGTGAATTGGGTGGCCTCTCGGGCATCGCATCTCTGGATCGGCGAAGGCTATCAAAAGCGTCCCCACGCTGCCGATTTTGCGCATGGACCCTTCCATACGCCTCATGCGCTTGCGGGCCCGATAGAGCCGAATATGCAGAAATGCAAGAAAATTGCGTTGCGCCGCAACATAGGCACTTTCCCGCCTTCATCTTGGTAGCAGGCGGTAACCTTGCATTAACCAATTTCCTTCAGAGCCTGTTCAAACGCGTTCGCTGGAGGAAAACAGTCGATGACACAGGTAAAGCAGGGTGCAGGACAGACTATCGTTGATGTGGCCATTATCGGTGCGGGCCCCGCGGGCCTGACTGCGGCCTATCTGCTGACCAAAAAGGGCTACACCGTATCGGTGATCGAAAAGGACACGCGCTATGTCGGCGGCATCAGCCGCACCGTCGAAATTGACGGCTACCGGTTCGATATTGGCGGCCATCGCTTCTTTTCAAAATCAAAGGAAGTCGTGGATTTGTGGAACGAAATCCTGCCCAATGATTTCATCCAGCGCCCGCGCATGAGCCGCATTTATTATGAGGGCAAATTCTACAGCTATCCGCTGCGCGCATTTGAGGCACTGTTCAACCTTGGCATTGTCCGCTCGACGCTCTGCATGGCCAGCTATGTAAAGGCCAAAGCGATTCCCAACAAAAAGGTGCGCAGTTTTGAGGATTGGACAGTCAACCAGTTCGGCCACAAACTCTATTCGATCTTTTTCAAAACCTATACCGAAAAGGTATGGGGAATGCCCTGCGACGAAATGTCGGCAGACTGGGCAGCACAGCGCATCAAGGGGCTTAGCCTTGGCGCGGCGGTGATGGACGGGCTGAAACGCAGCCTTGGCCTCAACAAAAAGCCCAATGACGGCATGGAAACCAAAACGCTGCTTGAAACATTTCGTTACCCCCGCCTTGGCCCCGGCATGATGTGGGATGCAGCGCGCGACTTTGTGGTTGCAGGCGGCAACAGCGTCTTGATGGGGCATAGCTTCAAGCAATTGGCGCAGGACAGCGAAGGCAATTGGCGGCTGTCGGCAACCAAAACCGATGGCAGCGAAGCCGTAATCGCCGCCCGCCATGTGATCAGCAGCGCGCCGATGCGTGAACTGGCCGCGCGCATTCATCCGCTGCCCGCCTCAACCTTGCAGGCCGATCGGCTGCGCTACCGCGACTTCCTGACTGTGGCCGTCATGATCAAGTCCGACGATCTGTTCCCTGACAACTGGATCTACATCCATGACAGCAAGGTGAAGGTTGGCCGGATCCAGAATTTCCGCAGCTGGTCCCCCGAAATGGTGCCTGACCCATCGGTCGCCTGCGTCGGTCTTGAATATTTCTGTTTCGAGGGCGACGGCCTTTGGTCGGCAAGCGATGGCGAACTGATCGAGCTTGCCAAGAAAGAGCTGGCCATCCTTGGCCTTGTGGACCCCAAAGATGTTATCGGCGGTGCGGTCGTCCGTCAGGAGAAGGCCTATCCGGTCTATGACGATGAATATGCCCATAATGTCGAGGTAATGCGTTCAGAGCTTGAGAGCCGCTATCCCACGCTGCACATGGTCGGGCGCAACGGAATGCACCGTTACAACAACCAGGACCATGCGATGATGACGGCAATGCTGACGGTTGAAAACATCGCCGCAGGTGCGCGCATCTATAATATCTGGAACGTCAACGAAGATGCCGAATATCATGAGGCCGGTGACGAAGGCGCAGAAGCCGCCATTGCTGACAAGGTGCAGGTCAATGCCGATCAGGCCGCAGCACTGACGTCTGAACGCGACGTGCCGCGCCGCATCAACGAGGCGGCGGACGATGACCAACGCAAGGCAGCCTGACCGCAGGCAGGCCTCGCGCCGGGCAGGCGATGCGGGTCCGGCTGTGCCCGATTCGGCGCTGGACCTTGGTGGCTGGATCGGCTTCGTCCGGCAAATCACCTTCATCCGCTATGGCATTGTCAGCGTCATCGCGCTCTGTGTTGACCTTGGCATTTTCATGGGGCTGCTGCACAGCGGCATGATCAGTGCGCTGGCCGCGGCCATAGGCTATGCTGTGGGCATTTTGACGCACTGGCTGCTTTCGAGCCGCAAGGTGTTTCAGGATCGCGTTTCGCAACCAGGCACGCGCGCGCGCACCCAGCAAAAGGCCATGTTTGTCATGTCTGCACTGCTTGGCTTGCTGTTGACCATGTTGATCGTCGGCGCAGGAGAGCTTGCCGGTGTTGATCCGCGCCTTGCCAAGATAGTTGCCATCGGCCTGTCCTTTGTGCTCACCTATTTGCTGCGCAACGTGGTGATCTTTGCAGGGGGGCCGGGCCGCAGCACATGACGGCTTTTGTCGAACGGCATTTTGGCAGGGCTGTTTTCCTGATCTGGGCGGCTACGTCCATCTTTCTGCTTGTCATGGGCCGCGATGCAATTGCCGCCATGAAGGTCGGCGATCCAGATGATGCGCTGCGCATCGTGCAGGTGCGCGACTGGCTGGCCGGGCAAGACTGGGCGGATGTCACCCAATATCGCATGAACCTGCCCGATGGCGGGCCAATGCACTGGTCGCGGCTGGTCGACCTGCCAATCGCAGCACTGATCCTGCTGACAAGGCCCTGGCTGGGGCAGGCAGGCGCAGAACAGGCTGCTGCAGCCATCGTGCCGCTACTTACCTATGCGCTTGTCCTTGCACTCTATGCCGCCGCTGCGCGCCGTTTGTGGGGTGCAGGGGCTGCGCTGCTCACCGCCGCCACACTGTTCCTTATCCTGCCCGTGATCGAACAGTTGCTTCCGATGCGGATCGACCATCATGGCTGGCAGATTGTTGCATTTTGCGCTGCGCTTTGGGCCTTTTTTGATCCGCGCCAACGCCTGCGGTCCGCCGCCATTATCGGCCTGTCGCTGGCGATATGGATGGAAATTTCGGTGGAAGCGCTGCCATTTGCCGCACTGTTTTTCGGGCTTTTGGCGTTGCGCTGGTTATGGCTCGATGATGGCAGGCACGATGATGGCCGCCAGTTGCTGATTGCACTCTGCGCCTTTGCCCTTGGCCAGTGCGCGTTGTTCATGATCACCGAAGACTGGCAGAGCGCAGCCAACCTTTGCGATGGGCTGTCGCCATTACACCTTGCTGCCTCTGGCGCGGTGGCGGTGACATTCGCAGCGGGATGGGCTTGCGTGCACAAGCGGTTACTGCCGGACCAGTTGGCGGTGAAAATTGCAGTCGGTGCCGCCTCGGCCTTGGCGGGTGGCGCGGCGTTGCTGGCGATTGCGCCGCAATGTTCGGGTGACGCCTTTGCGACACTTGACCCGCTGGTGCGGACCTACTGGTTTGATCGCGGGGCGGAGGGGTTACCGCTTTGGGCCCTGCCGGCAAGCTTTATCGCGCAGCCGCTGGCTGGCCTTGCTGCTGGCATGATTGCTTGCATCTGGCTGTGGCGCGGCGACAATGCGCAGCCCCGCGCCAACCGGATCGCACTGACTCTGCTGTTTGTCGGCTGTGCAGCCATCGGCGCCATGGTCAGCCGGACGATCCTTTATGCCCTGCTTGTGGGGCAAATGCTGCTGGCACCAATGGCGCTCCGGCTTTTTGCCAAGGCAGCTGGGCTGCACGCACCGCTTGCGGGAACCGGATTGCGGCTTGCCGCCGTCGGCCTGCTGATGTCGGCGATGATCGGGCAGAATTTGCTCGCCTTGCAGGCCCCAGTCGCCACAAGCGCAAAGGAACGGGCCGAAACGCGCCGTTTCCATGCGCTTGCCCGGGCCTGCCAGTCGCCTGACGCTGCCCGCGCGCTCGGCTCGCTTGCGCCGACCCATTTCATGGCACCACTCGACAGCAGCCCGTCGATCCTGCTGTTTACCCAGCACAAGGTGGTAGCCACCGGCCATCACCGCAATGCAGCCGCAATGGCCGATGTTATCCGCACCTTTATCGGCAGCGCCGAGCAGGCGCGGCAAATTCTACATAAGCGGCGGATTGACAGGGTGCTGACGTGCGAGGGGAGTTTTGAACTCGCCCATTATACGGCACGCCATCCCGACGGCCTTGCCGCGATGCTGCACAATGGCAAAGTGCCAGACTGGCTGGAACGTGAGCAAGACATTGGGCCATTCCATATCTTTAAGGTGCGGCCATGACGTGGGCGATCCGCCGCCAATGGCCCTTTGTGATGCTCTGGTTGCTCGCCAGCCTGCTGCTGGTCTGGCTAAGCCGCGAAACGATTTTGAGCCGGGCCGGTTGGGATCCCGATGACCAACTGCGGCTGGTGCAGCTGCGTGACTTTCTGGCCGGGCAAAGCTGGTTTGATACCACGCAATACCGCCTGAACCCGCCCGATGGCGCGCCGATGCACTGGTCCCGGCTGGTGGAATTGCCACTGGCGGCGATCATATTGCTGCTGGCTCCGCTAGTTGGACAGCCGCAGGCCGAAATGCTCGCCGCCACGCTGGTCCCGCTGCTGTGCCTTGGCATGGTTGCCTTTTTGCTGGCGCAGGTTGCAGGCAGGATTGGCGGACGCGGCGTTGCCATTGCTGCCTGCCTGCTGGCGCTGATAGCGCCTGCGATGCTGATACAATTGCGCCCGATGCGCATCGATCATCATGGTTGGCAGATTGTCTGCGCTGTGCTCGGCTTTGCGACATTCTACTGGAATAATCCCCGCCATGCCGGGCTTGTTCTTGGAACGGCGCTCGCCGTCTGGGTGCATATCAGCCTGGAAGGCGCACCGATGACGCTGGCCTTTTTCCTGTTGCTGGGCTGGCGTTGGATTTGCGATGTGGATCAAGGCAAACGCCTGTTCTGGACCTTGTCCGCCTTTGCCCCTGTTTCGGCAATGCTGTTTTTTGCAACGCAGCCAGCTGGGCTGGCCGCCGCCGAATATTGCGATACAATTTCGCCAGCGCATATCTTTGCGATATTGGCGGCAAGCGCGATCCTGTTGCCCGCCACCCATTTTATGCCGGGACAGCGCGCCGCCCGCATTATTTTGACGGGCTTGGCAGGCAGCTTAGCACTTGGCCTGCTGCTGTGGCAAAATCCGCTATGCGCAAAGGGGGCCTTTGCCGATCTTGATCCAGTTGTGCGCGCGTTCTGGTATGCGAATATCCGCGAGGGTCTGCCTGTCTGGGAACAGACATTACAGGCCGCAGTGACGTTGATGATGCCGCTGTTGGCAGGGCTTGTCGCTATGGGCGCTGCCTGGCGCATCACCCCGCCCGAAAGGCGCAGCGACCTTGGCATCGCTGCCTATTTCCTTGTCTATGGTATCCTGCTTTCGCTGCTGGTGTTCCGCACCGTCTCAGTGGCCACTGCCTTCACTATCGTACCGCTTGCCATTTGCCTGACGGCACTTGTTCGCCACTATCGCAATGAAAGGCGGCTGGCAGTGCGGCTGGCGATGATTCCCGCAGCGCTGCTGTTGATTGCACCCGGGATGATCATCGGCCCGCTTTTTGCTGGCACCGGATCGGACAAGGCCATGCGCGCAAATGAAAAGGTGAACATGGCCTGCGCCACGGTGGGTTCGGTCGCGTCCCTTGGCACCTTGCCCAAAGGCGTGATTGCCGCGCCGTTCAACCTTGGCCCTGCCCTGTTGCTGACAACCCCGCACAGCGTGCTTGCCTCCAGCCACCATCGCAACCGCCGCGGGATGCGCGACCAGATCGACCTGTTCCGCCTGCCGCCCAGCGAGGCCAAGGCAATTATCGAGCGTCACGGCATCGACTATATCGTCACCTGCCCCAAAGAGGCGGAGATGAAGCAATATGCGACGCGCGCGCCCGCCGGTTTATGGGCGCAGATTGCCGCAGGACGACCCGCTGAGTGGCTAAGCTATCGGGGAACGATGGGGAACGGCATAATGGTCTGGGAAGTTCGGCGCTAGAATCAAGATCGGCGCTGCCACCCCACCGCACCGGCCGCAATTTGATTGACTCGTCCGGGATATGATATAAATATGATATCATATTTAACGGGAGGACATTATGTCTGATTCGGTTTCGTTGAACGCCAGCCGCGAGGTTCGCGCTTCCAGCTTCAGCGGCTATGGAATGCTGCTTTTGATGCTTGCCAGCATGGGTTGGTTTGGCTGGGCGATAAGGAGTGTTATTGCGGGCGGCCCCAATGCCGATTTTGTCGGCATGAGCCTTAGCATCTTCCTGTTCCTTTTCCTCTCTGTCGGCTTTTACATGATCCAGCCCAATCAGGGCGTCGCACTGACACTGTTTGGGGCCTATAAGGGCACTGACCGCAAGGAAGGCCTGCGCTGGATCTGGCCGTGGATGGGCAAGGCGAAGATTTCGCTGCGCGCCAACAACCTGATTTCGGACAAGATCAAGGTCAATGACCTGCGCGGCAACCCCATCGAAATCGCCGCGCAGGTCGTTTGGCGCGTCACCGATACGGCGCAGGCGCTGTTCGATGTCGACGATTATAAAGCATTCGTGCTCGCGCAGATCGAGGCCGCTGTTCGCACCATTGGCTCGCGTTATCCCTATGACGATATCGAACATAAGGAAGTGACTTTGCGCGGCAACCATGACGAGGTGGGAGCAGAACTGCGCACCGTATTGATGGAGCGGCTGGCAGTCGCCGGAATAACCGTCGACGAATGCGGCTTTACCCATCTTGCCTATGCGCAGGAAATTGCGGGCGCGATGCTGCGCCGCCAGCAGGCCGAGGCTGTGATTGCCGCGCGCAAGAAGCTGGTCGAAGGCGCGGTCACGATGGTCGAAATGGCGCTGGCGCAGCTGAGCGAGAAGCAAGTCGTTGAGCTCGATAATGAGCGCAAGGCAGCGATGGTTTCCAACCTGATGGTCGTGCTGTGCGGCGAGCGCGATACCCAGCCGGTGGTAAATACCGGGTCGCTCTACACGTAGGAAAGCCCGTTGCCGCCGCCTGAAAAGCCATCGGCCAAAAAGGCCTTCCCGCTCCGTCTCGATCCGGCGCTCCACGCCGCGATCGAACGGGCAGCGGCGGCCGATTTCCGCAGCGCGAATGCCGAGATAGAAGTGCTGCTGAGAGAGGCGCTGGAGCGGCGCGGGGTGAAAGTGGCAATCAGCGAGCAACCCAAAAGGGGCCGTCCGCCGACAAAGGAAGGCTCGGGTTATGAATAGCCGGAAAGGATTAGGATCATGCGCGACGAGGACAAACCGTTCGTGTGTTACAAGCAAGGCTGGAATATGAAGATCACACCACGCAATGCCGAAGGCTGGCGACTGCTTGCCATATGGATGATGCCATTTTTCGCGACGACCGGCCTGTTTGTCTGGTTCAGTTCCACAGCAGAAAAAAATGGGTGGAGCGAAGCCAGCATTTTGTGGATCGCAATTCTGGGCTTTCTGCCCGCCGTCCTTATCTGGTCGATTGTGATGATCCGCTGGATGAAAGAGCGCAGCGAAATCATTGACGTGAACGGGCTGATCGAAATCAAGCGTCAACAGGATGCGGCGCGCAAAGGCCGCGACCGGCAATAGGGAAGAATGACCATGTTGCATCATTTCATGGAAAAAGGCCCATGGTTTCGGGCCAAGCGTTTTGGCTATGGCGCAGGGCTGCCATTCAAATGGCAGGGATGGGCGCTGCTGCTTTCGCACATGGCGGTGATTTGCGGCATGGCCTTTGCGCTTGGCGATTGGCCTTTGCTGATGCTGCCACTGCTGCTGATTGCTGCCTTTGCGCCCATGCCGATCTATGCCGCCCGCACCGAAGGTGGGTGGAAATGGCGTATGGACGGGAAGGAAGAGAATTAACGCGCGCCTTGGAGTTTGGCCCAGGCCAGCTCGGCAAATTCGCACAATAAGGGTCGCGTGTCGCGCGGGTCGATGATGTCTTCGATGCCGAAATGCTCTGCCGTGCGAAAAGGCGACTTGACCTTGTCGAGCCGCGCCCTGATCTCCGCCAGCCGCGCCGCAGGGTCGGCGGCGGCCTCCAGCTCGCTTTTATAGGCAACTTCCAGCCCGCCCGCGATGGGTAGCGACCCCCAGTCTCCGGAAGGCCAGGCAAAGCGATATTGAAAACGCTCGGCATTGCTCATTGCGCTGCCCGCAATGCCATAGGCTCGGCGCACAATGATGCTCGCCCATGGGACGCTCGCGGCATAGACTGCGTTCATTGCAGCAACGCCAAAACGGATCGTCGCGCCGCGTTCCGCCTCCACCCCAATCATGAAGCCGGGATTGTCCACCAGATGCACAACAGGCAGCCGGAACTTGTCCGCCAGTTTGACGAAGCGCTCAACCTTTTGTGAGGTCAGCGCCTCCCACGATCCGCCCAAATAGCTGGGGTCCGATGCCAGCACCGCGACCGGCCAGCCATCCACCCTTGCAAAGGCAGTGATCGCCGCGCGGCCCCAGCGGCGGCCCATTTCAAAGACGCTTCCCCGGTCGAACACAGCCTCCAATATCTGCCGCATCGAATAGACCTGTTTTTCCTCGCGCGGCACGATGGAAAGCAAAGCCTCTTCGCGCCGGTCCACCGGATCGCTACATTCGCCGCGCTCCACCAGCCGGTCAACAGACGATGGCAGATAGGAGAGGAACCGCCGCGCCGCTGCAAAGGCTTCGTCTTCGCTCGCCACCTCGTCATCGACCACACCGTTGCGCGTATGAATGTCGCTGCCGCCCAAACCTTCCTTGTCGACATCCTCACCAATCGCCGCCGCCACTGCCGGGCCAGCGGCGAACAGTTGCGACAGGCCGCGCACCATCACGCTATAATGGCTTGCGACCACCCGCGCTGCGCCCAGCCCTGCCGTCGGCCCCAGCGCCAGCGCCACCACTGGTACATGGTCCAGATTTTGCGCTATCTGCCCCCAACCGGGCACGGCAGGGACATAAGTGTAACCCGTATTGTCGAGCGTCTTCACGGAGCCACCGCCACCGGTGCCATCGATCATCCGGATCAGCGGCAGCCGCAGTTCATAAGCCATCTGTTCGGCCTGAATGAATTTGCGATACAGCGCGGCATCGCCCGCCCCGCCGCGAACGGTGAAATCATCGGCGGTCGCAACCACGGTGCGGCCCTCAATTCTTGCGCGGCCATAGATGAAGTTGGAGGCGGAGAAATCGGTTAGCTCGCCATCGTCAACATAAGTCCCGCGCCCAGCAATCTTGCCAATCTCACGGAAAGAGCCTTCATCCACCAGCCGCGCGATCCGTTCGCGCGCATCCAGCTTCCCGCGCGCATGTTGCCGCGCAACCTTCTCCGCGCCGCCCATTTGCTCTGCCATCGCCTCGCGGCGGCGGAGCTCCTCAATCTCCTTTTCCCAGCTCATACCGCCCCCCCGAAACCCGCAGAAATCTGCGCAAGTTGATAGTGAAATTGCAGTATTTGATGGGGACCGTTTTTCATGAGGACAGTTAGTCCTAATCGGGGCTTGTAGGACAGTGTTTTTTGGTGGCGCGAAACACATGTCCTCCCCATTTCGCAGAAATGGGGAGGTGGCAGCCCGCAGGGCTGACGGAGGGGCTTCTCACTCCTCATCCCCATAAACCGCGACCATCTTTTCCCCCGCACTCGTCGCCCGCCCGCGATACATGCCCGGCGTGTTGAAACTCCATGTCGCGGTGCCATCGGGCGCGGTCACGATCACGCCGCCGGTTCCGCCCAAAAGGCCAAGTTCCTTGATGACATGATCGGCAGCGGTCTTGGCATCCTCGCCCAGCATCCGCATCCTTGCGCAAATCTCATGCGCAACGCCCAGCCGGATGAAAAATTCGCCTGCGCCCGTCGCTGAAATCCCGCAAGCGCGATTGTCGGCATAATTGCCTGCGCCAATGATCGGGGAATCGCCGATCCGGCCCCAGCGCTTGCCCGTCAGACCACCCGTGCTGGTCCCCGCCGCGACATTGCCGTTGGTATCCACCGCAACCGCGCCGACGGTGCCATATTTCAGGTCCACGTCAAACCAGCCGAGCTTCTTCGCCTTCAACTCCTCCAGCTGTTTCCACCGTTCGGGGGTGGCGAAATAATCGGGGTCGACCTGCTCCAACCCCTGATCACGGGCAAATTCGTCTGCGCCTTCACGGCTGAGGAAAACATGCGGGCTTTTCTCCATCACCGCGCGGGCAAGAAGGATGGGGTTTTTGGTATAGCGGGCGCCAGTGACAGCGCCCGCGGACAGGGTCTTGCCGTCCATGATCGAGGCATCAAGCTCGTTCACGCCCTTATAAGTGAACACCGCGCCGCGCCCCGCGTTAAAGGTCGGGTCATCCTCCAGCACCATAATCGCCGCCGAGACCGCATCCATGGCGCTGCCGCCCTTGGCCAGCACAGCAGAGCCTGCATCCAGTGCCTTGGCCAGCCCTGCCCGGGCCGCCGCCTCGGTCTCTGGCGGCAACTTGCCCTTTTCCATGACGCCAGCACCGCCGTGGATGACAAGGCTCCATTTTGTCTCGGCCACGGTCTTGTCTCCTTCATCATGCCCGGGATGGGCAGCAGCGAACATCGGGGCTGGCACGCCAAGCGATAATAGCAACAACAACCAGATGCGAATGAATTTGGCGGACATGGTGGTTTCCTCGATAGAGCGGTCTGGAAGCAGGGGTTGTGCCATAGATTCCCTTAGAAGGAATAAGAAAAGGAAGGAAGTAAAGGTCGCGTAGCGGTCTCCCCAACCATTCCCCCTTGGGCCGGCTTTCCGGGCGTTCATAATCAAGGACTGCCCCCCTTCTTCCTTATTTGCTTCTTCCTTCTGAGGTAAAAATCACGCCGTTGCCGCATCGCGCAAGCTCGCCTATATCGCCCTCATGTCATCCATACGCCCGTGGCGCGATATCGCGCGTCGTCAATCCCGCCAGATCATGGTCGGCAATGTGCCTGTTGGCGGCAATGCCCCAATTTCCGTGCAGACCATGACCAATACGCTCACCAGCGATGCAAAGGCGACCATCGACCAGATCCGCCGCTGCGAAGAGGCCGGGGCTGACATTATCCGCGTTTCCTGCCCCGATGTGGAATCGACGACGGCCCTGAAACAGATCGTCCGCGCCGCGCGCGTGCCCATCGTCGCCGACATCCATTTCCATTACAAACGCGGGCTTGAGGCAGCAGACGCCGGGGCGGCATGTCTGCGCATCAACCCCGGCAATATCGGCAGCGCGGAGCGTGTGAACGAAGTCGTCAACGCTGCCAAAGCCAATGGCTGCGCGATCCGCATCGGCGTGAATGCAGGGTCATTGGAAAAGGACCTGCTGGAAAAATATGGCGAGCCCTGCCCCGAGGCGCTGATCGAAAGCGCGCTTGATCATATCAAGCTGCTGCAGGACCGCGATTTTCATGAATATAAGGTCGCGGTAAAGGCATCTGACGTCTTCCTTGCCGTCGCCGCCTATATGGGGCTGGCCGAGGCTGTCGACTGCCCCCTGCATCTGGGGATTACCGAGGCAGGCGGGCTGATTGGCGGGACCGTCAAATCCGCGCTGGGCATTGGCAACCTCCTCTGGGCGGGGATTGGCGATACGATCCGCGTGTCGTTGTCGGCGGAACCCGAAGAGGAAGTCCGCGTCGGCTATGAAATCCTGAAATCGCTTGGCCTGCGCACCCGCGGCGTCCGCGTGGTCAGCTGCCCCAGCTGCGCGCGCCAGGGCTTTGACGTCATCCGCACGGTGCAGAAACTGGAAGACGCGCTGAGCCATATCAAGACGCCCATGTCGCTTTCCGTCCTTGGCTGCGTGGTCAATGGCCCCGGTGAAGCGCGCGAAACCGATATTGGCATTACCGGCGGCGGCAATGGCAAGCATATGGTCTATCTGTCCGGCGTTACCGACCACCATGTCGAGGATGCCGATATGATCGCGCATGTGGTGAAACTGGTCGAAGCCAAGGCAGCGGAGATTGATGCCGGCACAAGTGTGAGCATGGACACGCTGCACGGGAAGGCAGCTTGAGGGCGTTTGCGCCTCTGTTGATTTTGGCACTATTGTGCGGATGTGAGCAGAAGGCGGTGGTCGAGGATTTCGACCGCGACAGCTCAACGCAGGATTTCATCGACCCCAAGCGTATTCCGGCCTTGCAAAAAATTGCCGACAACGCCTGCCGCTGTTCCCGTGGCAATGGCGATGACGCGCGATGCTGGAGCGATTTCTGGAAAGAAGTAAATGGCTATCGCCACATCAGCGGAGCGTCGGCCTGCGGTCCAGGTTCAAGCGCCTATGTGGAATTTGAGAGCGGCAAGGACGCGACCGATGCCCTGGCGATGACGGTCCTGACCGAATATGGCTATGGCGCGTGCTCCGCGGATGAAGTGGAATTGAAAAAGTCGGATTATGAGCAGAAGGCGAGTCAGCCGAACTGTTGAAGAATTCTAGAATTATGCTATGAATTTCTAGAAAGGATCGTTCTGTGGGCCTCAGCATCAAAAATGACGAAACCGAGCGGCTGGTGCGTGAACTCGCGCGGCGCAAGGGTGTTGGTGTAACTACGGCGATCCGGCTGGCGGTCAGCAATGAACTTGAAAAAACACCGTCTCCAAAGCGTGACCCTGAGAGAATTGATGCCGCGATTCGCGCTATTCAGGAGCGCGTAAAGAAATTGCCGGTCATCAATCCGGACGTAAATGCGGACGACTGGATGTATGACGAGAACGGCTTGCCACATTGATCGTCATCGACTCATCGCCTTTGATCGCGATCATCAAGAATGAAGATGATGCCGACACATTCCGGGCGGCAATCAGATCTGCGGACCGGGTCATTTTGGGCGCGCCGAACAAGCTGGAAGTGATGATGGTAGCGACTGGTAGCTACGGGATAGAAGGTCGCGATTTGATCGATCAGCTGGTTCGGGACGCCGAAATCGAAGTTGCTGATTGGGCCGATGCGCTTGTTGGCCTTGCAACAGACGCCTTTCTGCGATTCGGAAAGGGTCAGCACAAAGCTGCGCTCAACTTCGGCGATTGCATGGCCTATGCTCTGGCTAAATCGCTCAATGCGCCGCTGCTGTTTAAGGGCGACGACTTCTCAAAAACAGACATCAAATCTGCGCTATGACTGTCTCCATCCGCCCCGCCACCCCTTCCGATCTCCCCCTGATCGCGCAATTCATCCGCGATCTGGCGGACTATGAGCGGCTGGCGCATGAGGTGCGTTTTGATGAGGCGGCGCTGGGGGAGCGACTATTCGGCGCCCAAAACGGTGGCCGCCCCTATGCCGAGGTGTTGATCGGCGAGATTGATGCCGTGCCTCAGGGCTTTGCGCTGTTCTTCCACAATTTCTCAACCTTTGAAGGAAAGCCCGGTGTTTATCTGGAGGATCTGTTTGTCCGGCCCGAGGCGCGCGGATCGGGACTTGGCAAGGCGCTGCTGAAAAGGCTCGCCCAAATCGCGGTCGAGCGGGATTGTGCGCGGCTGGAATGGTCGGTGCTCGACTGGAACGAACCGGCGATCCTGTTCTACAAATCGCTGGGGGCAAAGCCGATGGACGAATGGACTGTGTTTCGCGTGGATGGCGCGGCGCTTTCCAGTCTCGCTGAGGCGATTGCGTCAGAATAGGCTTTCGCCCGGTGCCCCAATCTGCTTGAAGCGCAAGGATGACAATGGGCGGGGCAGATATTGCGGACAATGAACCGCTGGCCGGACCCGCGCTTGGCCCGCGCCGTGACCTGACAGTCGGTCCGGTTGCCAAAACGCTATTCCTGTTTGCGCTCCCCTCGCTGGGCGTCAACATCCTGCAATCGGTCAATCATTCGGTCAATTCCATCTGGATCGGACGGTTTCTGGGTGAAGCCGCGCTGGCAGCATCGGCCGTGGCCGGCTTTGTCATCTTTCTGATGTTCGCGGCCCTGTTCGGTTTTTCCATGGCAACGACGATCCTGATCGGCCAGTTCACCGGGCGGCGCGATATGGAGAGCGTGCGGCGGACATTGGGGTCTGCCATCGGCATTTTTGTGTGTCTGGGCCTGTTGGTCGCAGCCGCCGGATGGCTGTTCGCGCCGCAGCTGCTGCGCCTGCTGGCCACGCCGGTTGAGGCCCATCCGCTTGCGCTTGCCTATTTGCGGATCATGTTCCTGTCGATGCCGACCAGTTTTCTGATGGTGCTGCTGGCATCCTCGCTGCGCGGGGTTGGCGATTCCGTGACGCCGATGTGGAACTCGGTGCTGAATGTGTCGCTGGATATCATCCTCAATCCGGTACTGATATTGGGGCTGGGTCCGCTGCCGGCAATGGGGATTCAGGGCGCGGCGCTGGCAACGGTGATCGCGGGCCTTGTCAGCGTAAGCGTGTTGATCTGGCAGATTTATGCGCGCGACTTGGTCATCCGGCTGCGCGGAAGCGAACTTGGCTGGCTGAAGCCCGACATGGCCTATCTGAAGCCTATTGCGCGCATGGGGCTGCCCATGGGCCTGTCGATGATCATCATGTCCGGATCGTCGCTGGCGATGATTGGCCTCATTAACCGCGAAGGCGTTGACACAACCGCTGCCTTTGGCGTGATGAACCAGCTTTGGAGCTATGTGCAAATGCCTGCGGTCGCCGTCGGCAGCGCCGTCAGCGCGATGGTGGCGCAGAATATCGGGGCGGGCAAATGGGATCGCGTCAGCCGCATCGTCTGGTCAGGCGCAGGCATAAATGTGGCGATGACCGCAAGCTTGCTGCTGGTCATCACTGCGTTCGACGCCCCTTTGCTCAGACTGTTCCTTGATGCAGACAGTCCAGCAATTCCCATTGCCATCCATATCAACCATCTTGTCGGCTGGACTTTCCTGCTGATGGGGGTTTCCATGGTGGTCACCTTTGCCGTGCGGGCGAATGGCGCAGTGCTCGCCCCGCTGCTGATCCTCATCATATCAGGCGTGGTGGTGCGCTTTACCGTTGGCTTTGGCTTTTATGACCGGTTTGGCGCAGAGGCGATTTGGGCATCCTTCATTGCCACGGGCATTGCCTCTGCCCTGTTGTCGTTGGGATATTACTGGCATGGCAGCTGGCGAAAACTGAAGGCAGTGGGATAGCCACCCTTTATTGCAGCGCAAAATCGGTTTAGGGTCCGGCCAAAGCCGCCATTCACGCGCGGTTGTCAGGGAAAGGCTATACCGCAAAGGCCATGGAAATATACCTTCCCATCGCCGGGCTGTCAGTCAATGTCTTTGTCATCATCCTGCTGGGGGCAGCCGTTGGCATGTTGTCCGGCATGTTTGGCGTGGGCGGCGGCTTTCTGACAACGCCGCTGCTGATTTTCTATGGCATTCCGCCGATGGTGGCCGCCGCATCTGCCTCGACCCAGGTTACCGGCGCAAGCGTTTCGGGCGTCTTTGCCCATATGAAACGCGGCGGCGTCGATTTCCATATGGGAGCAGTGCTGGTCGCAGGCGGCTTTGTCGGCACATTGTTCGGTGCCTTGCTGTTTGAACTGCTGGAGGCATGGGGGCAAATCGACACCGTCATCAATATTCTTTATGTGCTGATGCTCGGCGGGATTGGCGGCTTGATGATGCGCGAAAGCCTCGCCGCTGTCCGGGCAAGCCGCGGCGGAAAGCCGCTGCCGCCTGCCAAGCGCCGCCACCATCCGCTGGTCGCCAACCTGCCGTGGCGCTGGCGCTTTTACCGGTCGGGCCTGTATATTTCGCCTCTGGCGCCGCTATTTCTGGGTTTCATAACGGGCATATTGACCATGCTGCTGGGTGTAGGCGGCGGCTTCATCATGGTGCCTGCCATGCTGTATATTTTGGGGATGAGCGCCAATGTCGTGGTCGGCACTTCGCTGTTCCAGATATTGTTCGTTACCATGTCATCGACCATGGTGCACAGCTTGACGACCAAAGCCGTTGACATCGTTCTCGCCATATTCCTGCTGATCGGCAGTGTCACCGGCGCGCAGATTGGCGCGCGCCTCGCACAACGGATGCAGCCCGAATATCTCCGGCTTTTCCTTGCAGCAATTGTGCTTTTGGTGGCCATCCGCATGGCACTTGGCCTTGGCTGGCAGCCGGATGAAATTTATACGGTGCAGCTGCTATGACCTTGCGGGCATTGCTTGTGGCGCTGCTCGTATTGCTTGTCTGCGCGCCGGCGCAGGCGCAGGAGGCCCTGCCCAAATTGGTCAATGACGTCTCGCAGCGCGAAATTAACATCCAGTCGCGCTTTACCGGCGAAACGCTGACCCTTTTTGGCGCGATCATTTATCCGCGCGGCGTTGCGCCCGAAGGCAATGTTGATGTGGCGGTGGTGCTGCGCGGGCCGACAGAGCCAATCCGCCTGCGCGAAAAGCAGCGTGTGGCAGGGATTTGGATTAACGTCGACAGCCTCGATTTCCGGTCAGCCCCGACCTATTATGCCATTGCCTCGTCCAGCCCGCTCGACAAAATCATCGATGCAAAAACCGCCGCCATTTACGAATTGGGGCTGGAACGCCTGCAACTGTCGCCATCCGGCGAAATCGATTCAGCCGAACTTACACGGTTCAGGGCTGGCCTTGTGGACCTTAACCGGCGTGCGGGATTATATGCCGAAGCGCCCGGCACAGTTGCCATTACGGACCAGGTTTTGTGGCGCGCCCGCCTTGCCATTCCGTCCAGCGTGCCAGAGGGACAATATGTCGCCGAAACGCTTTTGATCCGCAACGGCAGGGTAATCGTCGCGGATGACGCCGTCACGGTGACGATCCGCAAGACTGGCTTTGAACGGTTCATCACGCTGCTCGCGCAAAATTACGCATTGCTTTATGGAACGATGGCCGTGCTGATTTCGCTGCTGCTTGGCTGGTTGGCTGGATTGGCTTTCCGCCGATTGTAAACGCCGCATCGGAACGCGGTTATCAAATCTTTACCCAATTCCCCTACGCAATGCCGATGGTTTCATTCGGGGCACAAAGATGAACGACGCAGTTTACGGCCATGGCTTTGCCACAGGACAGCCCGCTGCGCCATCGGACGCGCAGGCGCGCCCAGCGACGGCCAATCCGCCCCAAGCAGCGCCTGCAGCTCCGGTTGCCAATGCCCGGCAGACATCGGGCGGATCGCTCCACCAGATTGGAACCGTCGTTGAAATCGCCGGTTCAGGCTCGCAAATCAGCCTGGAGGCCTCGGTGGTCAATGCGCTGATGGCGCATAGCGACCCCAGTATTGCCAGTTCCGGCCAGGTGGGCAGCCAGGTCAAGGTGCGCGTTGGCAACATCTGGCTGCTGGCCAGTATCCGCACGCAAAAACTGCATCCGCGCGACCCCAGCATGATATTGGCCCAAGTCGACTTTCTTGGCGAAGGCGATGAGGAGCGGCTGACAGGCAAAATCTATAATTTCCGCCGCGGCGTTACGCGCTATCCTGTTCCGGGTTCGGATGTCTTCGCCGTGTCCAGCGCCGACATGAAGCAGGTTTACGCTGCCGACGGCCGCGCCAATGTGGAAATTGGCATTGTCTTTCCGACCAAGGACATTCGCGGCTCGCTTTATGTCGATGCTATGCTAGGCAAGCATTTCGCGCTGCTGGGTTCGACCGGTACCGGCAAATCGACAAGTGCTGCGCTGATCCTGCACCGAATCTGCGACATGGCGCCCGAGGGTCATATCGTCATGGTCGACCCGCACGGCGAATATTCCGCTGCATTCAAGGGCAATGGTGCGATTTACGACGTCAACAATCTGGCGCTGCCCTATTGGATGATGAATTTCGCCGAGCATTGCGAAGTATTCGTGACATCAAAGGGTGACGAGCGGCAAATGGATTGCGACATCTTGGCTCGCTGTCTTTTGCAGGCGCGCGCCAAAAACCGCATCGCCGAAAGCATCGGCAAGCTGACCGTGGACGCGCCAATCCCCTATTTGCTGTCGGACCTGACGACCATCATCATGAACGAAATGGGCAAGCTTGATAAAGCCACGTCCAGCGCGCCTTTCATGCGGCTGAAGGGCAAGATCGAGGAAATGAAGGCCGATCCGCGCTATAATTTCATGTTTTCGGGAATGCTGGTCGGCGACACGATGGCCGATTTTTTGAGCAAGATTTTCCGCCTCCCTTCGCTTGGCAAGCCAATTTCGATCATTGATGTTTCCGCTGTGCCGTCGGACATTACCGCGACCGTCGTTGCCGTGCTTTCGCGGCTGGTGTTCGATTATGCCATCTGGTCACGCAACGAACCGCAACGTCCGATCCTGCTGGTTTGCGAAGAGGCGCACCGCTATATCCCGTCCGACCGCGTGGCGGGCGACAGCGCCGTGCGCACAATATTGGAACGCATCGCCAAGGAAGGCCGCAAATATGGCGTGTCTTTGGGGCTGATTACGCAGCGACCGTCTGACCTTGCTGAAGGCGTGCTTTCGCAGTGCGGCACAATCATTTCGATGCGGCTGAACAACGACCGCGACCAGGCCTATGTCCGCGCCGCCATGCCCGAAGGGGCGCGCGGCTTCCTTGATGCGATCCCCGCCCTGCGCAACCGCGAGTGCATTATTTGCGGCGAGGGTGTTTCCATTCCGATCCGCGTCGCGCTCGATACGCTGGAGGAGCAGAAGCGCCCAGCATCCGAAGACCCGCTATTTTCCGTGCTGTGGCAGGAAACAGGCGGAGAGCAACAGATATTGGAGCGCGTTATCCGCCGCTGGCGTTCGCAGGGCCGCTGATCGACATCCGGGCAAAATCAGCCGGTGGTGTTGCCCGGCTCAACCACGTCAAACGGCTGCCATTCCTCGGTCAGGTAGCTGGCCTCTTTCATTTCCGGCACCTTTTCGACCGGCTGGAACTTGCCAAGGCCGCAGCCCGGCCCCTCTGACAGATGCCCGCCAAAATTTTGGAGCACCCTGATGGTGTCAACGCTGCACAGCTGGTTGATTGAGGTGCGGTAGGAGAAGCGGTCTTCAGATGCCAGCCCCGGGCAGCTGTACGGCAATGTGTTGCGATAAACCTTGCCGCCCGACATCTTGAAATCGATCGTCTGGTTGTCGATGATATTTGTCGACCGGATACGGGTAGTCGAAATACAATTTACCGGTTCGCCGGCAGACTGATAGGCGGCAAGCTCCTTTGCACGCCGTTCCGCCGGACCAAAAGCTCCCGCCGCCGTCGCCACCGCAAGCGTGGCTATTCCCACAAGCAGTTTCGTCATGGTCGCAATCCTCCTGATCTAATTGGCCGCCAGCCTAAACAGGGCTAGCTGAACTGTGGATGACCAAAGGCCCCGCTGCTCAACTCTGGGAAGGTTTCGCGGCAGATTTGGCGGTGGGTTCGGCCTCCTTTGCCTTGAACCGGCATAAATCGGCCACATCGCAGCGCCAGCATTCCGGCTTTCGCGCCTTGCAGATATAGCGGCCATGCAGGATCAGCCAATGGTGCGCGCCAAGACGAAAGGGCGCAGGCGTTTTCTTGTCGAGCGCCTTTTCAACCGCCAGCGGCGTTTTGCCCCGGGCAAGGCCGGTGCGATTGCCCACGCGGAAAATATGCGTGTCGACGGCAAAGGTTTCTGCGCCAAAGGCAGTATTCATGACCACATTGGCAGTTTTACGCCCCACCCCCGGCAGCTTTTCAAGAAGGTCGCGGTCGGCGGGAACCTGACCCTGATGATCGCGCAGCAGGATTTCAGAGAGCGCAATGACATTTTTCGCCTTGGCATTGAACAGGCCGATCGTCTTGATATGCGCCTTTAGCCCGTCTTCGCCCAGCGCAACCATTTGCGCCGGGGTCTTGACCGCTTCAAACAGCCGGGCGGTCGCACGGTTCACCCCGACATCGGTCGATTGCGCCGACAGCACGACGGCAACCAGCAACTGGTAGTCATTGCCATAGGCCAGCTCAGTTTCCGGTGCCGGGTTCGCTTCTGCAAGCCGCCGGTAAAATTCAAAAATATCGGCGGCCTTCATTGCCGCGGTCACTTGGCTGGCGCCTGCTCTTCATCGCGCAGGCCAATGCCGATATTGGCACGCGGCACCTCTATTTCCGACGATACGACCGGATAGGCGCAATAATCTGCGGCATAATAGGCGCTGGGCCGGTGATTGCCCGACAGGCCAATACCGCCAAAGGGCGCAGCGGAGGATGCGCCGTTGGTGGTCGCATTCCAGTTCACAACGCCTGCGCGGCTATTGGCCCAGAATTCATCATATTGTTCTGAACTGCCGCCAATCAGCGCGGCAGACAGGCCAAAATGGGTATTATTCGCCTCGTCAATCGCTGCGGCAAAATCGGAGACGCGGATCACCTGCAACAAGGGGCCGAACAGCTCAATATCGGGCCGTTCCGCCATATCGGTAACATCGATGATGCCCGGTGAAAGGAATGGCCTACCCGGGACCGGACGGCGCAAATGGCGAATGGGCTTGCCGCCCCTGCTCATCAACGCAAGAAAGCTCTCTGTCAGCCCATCGGCAACATCATTGTCGATCACTGGCCCCATGAAGGGCGGTGGATCGGCATGGGGTTCATCAACCAGCAGCCTGTCGGCCAGCTTTTTCAGCTCCGGGATGAAGGCATCATAAAGCGTGTCGCGGATAATCAGGCGACGCGCGGCAGTGCAACGCTGCCCCGCCGAAAGGAAGGCCGATTGCACCACAAGCACCGCCGCGCTGTGCAAATCGCGCATATCCCACAGGATGATCGGGTTATTGCCGCCCATTTCCAACGCCAGGATTTTGTCCGGACGCGTGGCGAACTGCCGGTTGAGCGCAATGCCCGTCTGCGCGGAGCCTGTGAACAAAAGCCCGTCCAGCCCCGGATGCGCTGAAAGCGCCTTGCCAGTGGCGGGGCCGCCCTGGGCAATCCGGACAACGCCCTCTGGCACGCCTGCCTTACGATATAGTTCAACCAGCCTTTCGCCGACCGCCGGGGTTTTTTCGGACGGTTTGAAAACGACCGCATTGCCGGCGAGCAAGGCTGGAACAATATGGCCATTGGGCAAATGCGCCGGGAAATTATAGGGCCCCAGCACCGCAAGCACGCCATGCGGTTTGTGACGCACTGCGTTGCGCGAACCGGGCTTGCCATCGAACAGGCGTTGCGATGTCCGCTCGGCATAGGCCTTGATCGAAATGTCCACTTTGTTGCAAACCGATTCAACCTCGGTCCGCGCCTCCCACAAGGGTTTGCCGGTTTCGCGCGCGATTAGGTCGGCAAAATCCTCCATCTCGGCGCGGGTCTTGCTGGCAAAGGCGCGCAGCTTTTCAACGCGCGTGGACAACGGAGCCGCGGCCCAAAGCGGCCATGCTTCGCGCGCAGCCGCAACCTCCTGGTCGACATCGCCGCACGCGCCACGCCACAAAAATGCGCCGGTCGCTGGCTCATGAGAAATCAGCTCGTCCAAAACCCGCCCCAATCTTCCTTACGCCTGTCTATGCGCCGCATGTGCAGGGTCGATCAAGTAAATTACGCTTTGCGCAGCGCCGCGCCAAAGTCCCGGATCGCGGCAATTTTTGCATAAAGGGGCTGCCAGTCATCGTCGCTGGCAATCCGCTCCCAAATCGCCTCCACCTCATCAATCAGCAACGTGCAATCGGGAATTTCGGGCCGATGCTCGCGGAAGAAACGGGCGATGGGGATGCGCTCACCGATCATCCGACGTTCGCTCTCCTCCACCAGCGCGCGGTCGGTATCATGGCCTTGCGATTGCCTGCCCAGCCGCCAGAGGAACCGCCGGATCAAGGCCGCCTGATATAGCGCTGCAAATCGCTCCAGCGCCTCGATGAGGGGCGCAGCTTCCACCAGCAGTCGCAAAGCAATGGCCAGTTGCGCGGCGTCCCAATGGATCGCCTCGGCTTGGCGACCAAAGGCATAAAGCCCCTGATGATCGAAATAGGCAGCCGTGAAGGCCGGGTCCCAATATTCGGCAAAGCGCCATGGGCCATAGTCGAAACTTTCGCCGGTAATGTTGATATTGTCGCTGTTCAGCACGCCATGCACAAAACCTGCGACCATATAGCTTGCCGCAAGGTCGGCCAGCTGTTCGATGACAAGGTTCATCAGCTGCACCGGCGCATCCTGCCGCGGCTCGACGCCATAAAGCTGTTCCAGCGCATAGCGCACCAGACGTTCCATCATCTCGCCGTCGCCTTCATAGGCAAGCCTTTGAAATGCGCCGATGCGGATATGGCTGTGCGACAGACGCACCAGCACAGCCGAGCGCGTGGGCGAAGGCTCATCGCCGCGCCACAGCGCCTCGCCGGTTTCGATAACCGAAAAGCTTTTGCTGCTGTTGACGCCCAGCGCCTCCAGCATTTCTGTCGCCAAAATCTCGCGCACAGCACCCTTCAGCGTCAGCCGCCCGTCGCCGTCGCGGCTATAGGGCGTCTGTCCGCTCCCTTTGGTGCCAAGGTCAAGCAGCCGCCCATTGCCATCGCGCAGCTGCGCAAACAAAAAGCCGCGCCCATCCCCAATATCGGGATTATAGACGCGAAACTGATGGCCATGATAGCGTAGCGCAAGCGGCTGCGGCATATTGTCTGGCAGCGGTGCAAAGCGCGCAAAATGGGTAATCCACGCCTCATCGTCCAGCCCGTCCAGACCAACCGATGCCGCCCAGCGATCGTTGCGAAAACGCAAAATCGCCTTTGGGAAATCCGCCGCACGCACCGGATCGCCAATTTTCGCGCCAAGGCTGGCGATTTGCGGGTCGGCGCGGTAGGGGGAAGGCACGGGTTGCAGGTTCATGGGCAATGCAACTGGAACTTCACAGCCGGAAAGGCAAGCATGGCAGAATATAACGACGGCTATTGGCTATCGGGTGAAGAGTTGCGGCTGCATTACCGCGACTATCCCGGACCGTCGGCGCTTGCCCCCTTGCTTTGCCTGCCTGGCCTGACGCGCAATGCCCGTGATTTTGAGCCGGTGGCACAGTTGCTGGATGGCAAAAGGCGGATGATCGCCGTAGACCTTCGCGGGCGAGGGGAAAGCGGCTATGCGCGAAACCCTATGAGCTATGTGCCGCTCACTTATGTTCAGGATATTGATGCGCTGCTTCGCCAGCTTGATCCGGACGGGATCATTTTTTGCGGCACATCGCTGGGCGGGCTGATCTCCATGCTGCTTGCTCCCATGTGGAAAGGCCGGATCAGGGGCGTGATCCTGAACGATGTCGGCCCCGAAATCGGCGAAGCGGGGCTGGAGCGGATCCGGTCCTATGTGGGTCAGGGGCGCAGCTTTGACACATGGATGCACGCGGCCCGCGCGCTGGCCGAGGCGCAAGGCGACATTTTCCCTGACCATGGCCTTGAAGACTGGCTGCGCCTTGCCAAGCGCTGCTGCAAGATCGCTGGCAATGGCCGCATCATTTTTGATTATGATATGAAAATCGGCGAACCGTTCAAACAGCCGGGCGGCGAGGCTGGAGTGGATCTTTGGCCCGCATTTGACGCGCTTGCGGGTATCCCGCTCCTAATTCTGCGCGGCGAAAATTCAGACATATTGGAAAAGCCGGTGGCAGCGAAGATGGTGGAGAAACATGGCAGTGCGACGCTGGTAACTGTCCCCCGCGTAGGCCACGCCCCGACGCTGGACGAGGCGACGGCGCAGGAGGCAATCGCGGCTTTTCTTGCAGGATTGGCATGAAACGCATCCTCCATTTGCACAGTTCCTTTGACCTCGGCGGGAAAGAGGCGCGGGCGGCGGCTTTGATGAACCGTTTTGGTGATGCCGCCAGCCATGTAATCCTGTCGGCCGTTCCCGAGGCGCTGGGCGCGCGTGGAGCAATTGACCCCGGGATAAAGGTTGAATTTCCCGGCGACGACGCCCCTGCGCTGCACGGCAAGCCTGCCCTGGCACGCTATGTGCGGCTTGCGCGCTATATGCAGAATTTTGATCTGGTGCTTAGCTATAATTGGGGTTCGATGGACGGCGTGATGGCCCATCGGTTGCTCTCCCCGATCATGTCCCTGCCGCCACTGATCCATCATGAGGACGGCTTTAACGCCGATGAGGCGGCAAAGCTGAATTGGAAACGCAATGGCTTTCGCCGCGTGGCCCTGCGCACCGCCGACGCGATTGTCGTTCCCTCGGCCCTGCTTGAGAACATTGCGCTTCAGGTCTGGAAATGCCCGGCGAAATATGTGCACCGCATTGCCAATGGTATCGTCATCGCCGATTATCAGCCGCCGCCAGCGCCGAGCAGTTTCCCGGGGCTGGAGCGGCACGAGGGCACGGTTGTCGTAGGAACAATTGCCGGACTGCGCGGGGTCAAGAACCTGCCGCGGCTTGTCCGCGCGGTTGCCGCTGCCGGGCCGAACATCGTGCTGGCAATTGCGGGTGAGGGGCCTGAGCGGGAACGGATAGCAGCAGAGGCGGCGCGGCTTGGCATCGCGGACAGGCTGGTCATGCCGGGGTTCCTTTCAGACCCCGCCCGCTATGTGGGCCATTTCGACATTTTCGCGCTGTCGTCGGACAGCGAACAATTCCCCATCTCGCTCGCCGAGGCAATGGCAGCGGGCAAGCCAGCCTTGTGCACAGATGTTGGCGATGTGCGCGCAATGGTGGCAGCGGAAAACCGCCCCTACATTGTCGCGGCCCAGGACGAGGCGGGCTTTGCCGCTGCCTTGGCGCAGCTGGCATCCGATGCAACACTGCGCCGTCAGATCGGCGAGGCCAATCGCGTCAGGGCTGCGCAGGAATTTGATGAAGGCACCATGGTTGCGCGTTATGCCGCGCTCTATGGCGATGCGATGAAATGCGCCGAATTTGCGCGACAAAGCCAATAGCTTAAGCTAGCGCGAAAAGATGGAATGGCGCAGCGATGCGACCAGGGTCCAATAGGGGAAGAAGCGTGTTCAAGGGTCTGAAACCCATTATCTACGGCGGCCGCGAGCTGTGGCCGCTGATTGAAGGCGGCAAAGGCGTTGCCGCAACCAATCATGCCAGTTCGGGTGCATGGGCAGCAGCAGGGGGCATTGGCACGGTTTCTGCCGTCAATGCCGACAGCTATGACGACAATGGCGATGTCATCCCGCAGGTCTTTTTTGGCAAGACGCGCGCCGACCGGCATGAAGAGCTGGTCGAATATGGCATCAGGGGCGGAATCACGCAGGTCCAGCGCGCTTATGACATTGCGGGTGGTCGCGGCGCGATCAATATCAACGTCCTGTGGGAAATGGGCGGCGCACAGCGCATTTTGCATGGCATTTTGGAAAAGACCAAAGGCTTGGTCACTGGCGTCACCTGCGGCGCCGGAATGCCCTATAAATTGTCCGAAATCGCCGCGCAATATGGCGTCTATTACCTGCCGATCATCAGTTCGGCCCGCGCCTTTCGTGCACTGTGGAAACGCGCCTATCACAAGGTTCCCGAATGGTTGGGCGCTGTCGTCTATGAGGACCCATGGCTTGCGGGCGGGCATAATGGCCTTTCCAATGCCGAGGATCCGACAAAGCCCGAGGACCCGTTCCCGCGCGTAAAGGCGCTGCGCGACGTGATGCGCGCCGAGGGGATTTCGGATGATTTGCCGATCGTGATGGCAGGCGGCGTCTGGTATCTGCGCGACTGGGAGGATTGGATCGACAATCCAGAACTGGGCCAGATAGCCTTCCAATTTGGTACCCGGCCGCTGTTGACGCAAGAAAGCCCCATCCCGCAGGGGTGGAAAGACCATCTGACCAAAATTCCTGAAGGTGGCGTGCTGCTCCACAAATTTTCGCCGACAGGCTTTTATTCCAGCGCTGTGATCAACCCGTTCCTGCTGGAGTTACAGGCGCGATCCGAACGGCAGATACCCTATTCAACGCAGCAGGCGGGCGATCATACCGTCCAGCTGGATGTTGGCGTGCGAGCCAAGAATATGTGGGTCACGCCGCACGACCTGCAGCGCGCCCGCGAATGGGACGCGCGCGGATTTACCACGGCGCTGAAAACGCCGGATAGCACAGTCATCTTTGTCGAGCCGGAAAGCGCCGCAATCATCCGCAAGGACCAGGCAGATTGTATGGGCTGCCTGTCGCATTGTGGTTTTTCATCGTGGAAAGACCATGACAATAATTCAACGGGATATTTGGCCGATCCGCGCAGTTTTTGCATTCAAAAGGCGCTGCAAAATATTGCCCATGGCGCACCGATTGACGAAAATCTGATGTTTGCGGGGCATTCCGGCTATGAATTTGGGCGTGATCCCTTTTACTCAAACGGGTTTGTGCCGACGGTGAAGCAGCTGGTCGACCGGATATTGACCGGCGATTGAGCGACAGCGCAGCAGCGGGTCAGCGGGTCAGTCGAGGTCCCAGGCGCGTTCGCCATGGCTTGAGATATCCAAGCCATCGCGTTCCTGATCCTCGCTGACCCGCATTGGCAGCACCATCGAGACCATATAGCCGACAATCAAGGTGACGACCGCCGAATAGGCGGCAACGACGCCAACGCCCATCAACTGCGCGATCAACTGGCTGCCCATGCCCATATCCTCAGCATAGCCATTGCCGCCAAAGCTGGGCGACGCCAGCACGGCGAGCAGGATAGATCCCATGATCCCGCCAACGCCATGGACGGCAAATACGTCCAAAGAATCGTCAATCTGCAGCTTGCCCTTCACCAGATGGACGGCGTAAAAACAGACAAGGCCCGCGGCAAGGCCGAGGATGATTGCGCCAACCGGCCCGACCGATCCCGAGGCAGGCGTGATCGTAGCAAGACCTGCAATCGCACCAGTGGCAAAACCCACAGCCGTTGCCTTGCCTACCTTGATCCGTTCTATCAGCATCCACACCAGCGCAGCGACCGACGCAGCGAGATGGGTTACGATGATTGCAGTGGCAGCGCTTTCATCATTGGCGGCCAGTGCAGAGCCGCCGTTGAAGCCGAACCAGCCAACCCATAGCAGACCCGCCCCGGCCACAGTCAGCGATGGACTATGCGGCAGCATCAGCGTTTTGGGAAAGCCAATGCGTTTGCCGAGCATCAGCGCGACGACAAGCGCGGACACGCCCGCCGTGGTGTGCACGACAATGCCACCGGCAAAATCGATCACGCCTGCTTCATACAGAAAGCCATTGCCCCATACCCAGCGGGCAACGGGCACATAGACAAGCAGCGACCAGAGCGCGCTGAACGCGACAACCCAGCCAAAGCGTGCGCGTTCCACCCAGGCACCGACAATCAGCGCCGGGGTAATGATCGCAAAGGTCATCTGGAACAGGCCAAAGACAAGCTCGCCAATGCTTTGCCCATCGCGCATCGCGAACATGTTGGTGAACATCATGTTTTGGAGCGTGCCAATATAGCCGCCACCCGATGTGGAGAAAGCAAGGCTGTAGCCGATCACGATCCACAACAGCGAAACAATCGCGGTAATCGCCCCGCATTGCACCAGCACCGAAAGAAAATTCTTTGCGCGAACGAGCCCGCCGTAAAATAGCGCGAGGCCGGGGATGGTCATCATCAGCACCAGCGCCGATGCCGTTAGCACCCATGCCGTATCACCGCTGTCGGGCACAGCCTCAGCCACCACCTCTTGCGCGAAGGCAGGTGCGGCAAGGGCCAGTGCGCCCATGATGGCCGCCGATTTGATGATGGTGCGCATGTTTCCCCCAATGACTGTTCGCGCAACGCTCTAGGATAGGGGCAGGCGTGCCTCAATCGCTAAATGTTATCGATCACCGTCTTTTCGACAGAAAATTACGCCCAGCCTTCCAGCACCTGGTCGGGCGGGCGATGGCCATCGGCAAAGATACGGATGTTTGCAATCACCCGTTCACCCGAAGCCTCGCGTCCTTCATAGGTGGCACTGCCCAGATGCGGCAGCAGGACGACATTGGGGATTGCAAGGAACCGGGGGTCAATTGCCGGCTCATGGGTGTAGACATCCAGTCCCGCGCCAGCAATCTTGCCCCGGGCCAGCGCCTCGATCAGCGCATCCTCGTCCACCAGCTCACCGCGCGAACTGTTGATCAGATAGGCATCAGGTTTCATCAGCCCTATGCGGGCGCGGTTCATCAGCCTGTCCGTTTCCGCGGTAAGCGGGCAATGCAGTGTGATAATGTCGCTCTTCGCCACCAGCCGGTCGAGATCGGGTTCAAAGCTGACGCCCAGCTCATCCTCGATACTCGCGGGAAGCCGATGGCGTTTGTTATAGACAATATTCATCCCAAAGGCGCGCGCCCGAACCGCCACAGCTTCGCCAATCCGGCCAAAGCCGACAATGCCCAATGTCTTGCCGCCGACTCTGTGGCCAAGCATTCCCGTGGGTGACCAGCCCATCCATTCGCCGGAACGCATCAGCCGGTGTCCCTCGCCCAGACGACGCGGCACATTCAGGATCAGCGCCATGGTGAGGTCTGCAGTATCGTCGGTAAAGACGCCGGGCGTATTGGTCACAAGGATACCGCGCGCCTTTGCAGCGGCAAGGTCGATATGATTGACCCCTGCCCCAAAATTGGCCAGCAATTTGATGCTGTCGGGTAACGCGGCAATCGTTGCGGCGTCAATATTGTCGGTCACGGTCGGAACGAGGACATCACATCCCTGCGCCGCAGCGATGATCGCATCCGGTTCCAAGGGCACATCATCCGCATTAAAGCGGCAGTCGAACAATTCAGCCATGCGCGCCTCAATGGGCGGCAGCAGCCTGCGGGTTACGGCAATTTTCGGGCGTTCGATGCGCAGGAAATCAGTCATGGAGCCATAAGGCACTGCCTGTGTAAAAGGTCAAGCGACACACTTGAACTGTCGGCTGGCTTTACACTATAGAATTGTCCTTAGGGCTGGGACATCAATGCACATTATCCTGAAACATATGGCGATTTTGACGGCGGTTGTGGCTGCGGGAGCAGCCATGGCGCAGGCGACGAAAAAGACGCCCTATTGGGCGTCCATCGATGAGCCAGAGGCGCGGATGCGAACCGGGCCGAGCACCGAATTTCCGGTCAAATGGGTTTATAAGCGGCAATTTTTGCCCGTGAAGGTCATTGCCGTTCACGAAGTATGGCGCAAGATTGAGGATCCCGACGGCGACCAGGGCTGGATGCACGTCCGCCTGCTGAGCCCCAACCGGACTGCATTGGTCATTGGCACTGGCATTGGGGCGCTGCGCGACACGCCCGATCCCACGGCGCGGATCGCATGGCGCGTGGAGCCGGGCGTGGTTGGCCGGATTGACGAATGCGCGAAAAGCTGGTGCCGCCTCGATGTTGCCGGCCGCACCGGTTATATCGAGGCCGACCGGCTGTGGGGCGATGAACCGGCAGAGGCCAAATAGTCAGGCTGCTTCCCTTAAAAGTTCAGGCACAGCAGCCATCACAAATTCGGGCATGTCATCGCGCATCAGTCCATATTCTCCGCGCACTTCGTCCAGCGGGCGGTCCAACATGGTTTCAAAGGCGACAAACTGGATGCTGCGGGCGCGGCGGCCATAGGCCCAACCATCAGTGATTGCGTCCATGGCGGGCTTGATCAGCAACGGGTCAACGAGCGTCGCATGGCCCAGCACAGTTGCTAGCGTCATCGCCGAATAGGGATAGTCCTGCTGCGCCAGCTGGAACGCCTGAAGCGCCAATTCGCCCAGCGGCGTTGCACCATATCCTGTAAGCACATGGTGGATGTCATGCGTCTGGTAACCGCGCAGCACCTTATACTTCAGCACATCGGGCATATTGTCGAGCTTGCCCTTGGCCTCCAGTTCCTCATGCAGTTCGCGGTACCCAAGCGCCAGCCGCTCGACGAGGTTATTTTCCTCCATGAAGGCAAGCCATTCACCGCCCAGCGTGCCGCGCGCATAGCCCCTTACCTGCTCAAGGCTGAACGGTTCGGCAAGCCATCGTTGGCGCGCCAGCGGCCCCTGTTCGGGATGGTCCTCAATGGCCGCAACATATTTGGCGATGGCATCGGCAGGCGCATTTTCCCACCATTCATTAAACAGCAAATGGACCCCATAATCATAGAAATTGTCCATGCAGCGAAGATAATCCTCGCCGAATTTCCGGTCTATTTTCTGCACCATGGCACGCGCCTTCATGTTATTGACGATTCGTATAATAATTGCCTTTGGCTTGTGCGTCAATGGTTGCACGCAGGCCAATAATCGGCCAAGCTAAACCCATGGGAAGTGGAGGGATATTGGGCGAAAAGGCACGTACGCGGATGGACCCTGATGTGCGCCGTAACCTGATTTTGGACGCGGCAGCGGCGCTTGTCATCGCCGAAGGGCTGACAGCCGTCAGCATGGAAAGGGTGGCCCGCGAGGCGGGTGTTTCCAAGGCATTGGTCTATAATTATTTCGCCAAGCAAACGGGCCTGTTGTCGGCGCTGCTGTTGCGTGAATATCGGGCCTTTCAGAAAGCTGCGCGGATTGAGGCGGGGAAAGTCAATGGGCTGGAGGCCGTGGTTCGCGCCACAACCCGCGCCTATCTCGACCATATCGCCACGCGCGGTTCGCTGATCCAGCGGCTGATGCGCGAGCCTGCGATTGCGGCGGCGCTGAAAGAGCTGGAGACCGCATCGCGCCCGGTAACCGCAGCCTATTTTGCCGATCTGGTCGTGCGCGAACGCGGCATTGATGCCGATAAAGCGGTGCTGGCATCGCAGCTGCTGATGGGCCTGAGCGGCGCGGCGGGGGATTATCTTGCCGAAAATGGCGGCGATCCCGCGGCGCTGGAGCCTGTGGTGGTCGCCATGATCATGGCAGCGCTTGACGGGCTTTGACGGCGGCCTCACGTCGCTCAATGGCGGCCCGCAACCGTCCGTGCCGCGCCTCGGTCAACCGATATTGGAACAACAGCCATAAAGATGCCAGCAGCATCAAATTGGGCAGCACGACGTAAACCAGCCTGAGGCCTGCCAGCGCATCCTCGCCATTCCCACCAGCCACAGCAAAGCCCATATAGCCCAAAAGATTGAGCGACAGCCCCTGCCCCAGCGCCTGCCCCGCCTTCATGACAAGGCCGACGACGGCAAAGAACAATCCCTGACGTTGCCGCCCGGTGCGCGCAACATCGACATCGACACTGTCCGCAATCATCGCCGCAGGCAGCAATTCCAGCGCGCCGAAACACAGTCCCTTGGCAATGAACATCATGGTGAAAAGGGTGGTCTGACCATATTCTAGGAAAAACATGGCGCCGTTGATCAGGAATAAGAGGCTAAACGCAAGGATCAGCGCCCGGTGTTTGCCCAGCCGGTTTCCGAGCCAGCCCCACAAGGGCACAGCGGCAAGCCCGGCGACAAAATAATAAACATAGACCGCACCGATATTTTCCACGCCAATCGCATCGCGTGCAAAAAACAGCGTGATGGTGACGCGCGCGGTTTCCGCAATATAGGCAATCAGCAGCGCCAGCGCGATAATGCGGAACGGGCCATTGCGCCACAGCGGTCGCCACTGCCGCCAAAGGCTCTCCCCGCTTTTCGGCTCCGCAGGACTGGTGTCGGGAACCACAAGGAACACCAGCAAGGCAGCAAGTGGCAGGATGCCAATGACAATCCAGCTCATCCCCGCAAGCACATCGGCTGTGGTCGCGCCATCGCGCGTCAGCACATAGGCCGGAACAAGCGTCGCCACGACCAGCCCGGTCAGACTATAGGCCTGACGAAATGTCGCAACGCGCGTCCGTTCCTTATAGTCCGGCGACAATTCTGCGCCCCACGCCTCATAGGGCAATTTGGTGGCGGTGAAGCCGACATACATCACTGTGGTCCAGGCGAAAAAATAGCCGATGCCAACGCCCTTGCCAGGCTGGAAGAGCATATAGGCCCCCAGCACAAGCAAAGTAGCGCCAATAGGCAACCAGATTTTCCGCCGCCCGGCCGATGGTCGCCAGCGATCGGAAACAAGGCCGATCATCGGATCGACAACAATATCTACAACCCGTGCCAGAACCATTGCTGTGCCCAGCAGCGCCAGCGGCAGCCCCAACTCACCGGAGTAAAATGGGGCAAGATAGATGGAAAGTGGCAGGCCAATAGTCGAAAGCGGCAGCGCAATGCAGCCATAGGCAAGAAGCAGATACAGCTGCAGCCGACTTTGTTGACGATTCATCCAATAGTGATCGCCCAATGTCCTGCCAGCGTCAAGCGGTAACCCGATTGGGTTCCAGTGCGTCAGTCACCCGGCCCCGCGCGACAACCGCGTCGAACCGTTCCTGATAATGCGGATGCTCCGTCCCCATCCATTTGTCCCACCAGGTGAAATACAGGCCATAATTGCTGTTGAACCCGCCGCTATGGTGCAGGTCGTGGTGAACCGTTGTGTTGATCCACCGGGTCAGCGGCGATTTCAGCCACCAGCGCGGGAAAAATTCAAAACCTGAATGGCCCATGGCATTGCGCATGATCTGAAAATTCAGCCATGTGAACATCACCCAACCGGGCGTTGGCACGAAAAACAGCCAGATTGGCACGAACAGGAACATGACAAACGCCTCTGGCATGGCAAAGCTGTAGGCGGCCCACGGCGTTGGCGTGATTGACCGATGATGCGCACGATGGAAAGCCTTGAACAACCGCGGATGGTGCATGATCCGATGGGCCCAGTAAAAATAGGCGTCATGGGCAAGGATGATTGCTGCAAGCAGCGCAAGGTCGATCCACAGTCCCGCGCTTTCGCCAAGGAAATTATGCAGCAGCCCGACTTCCCTGCCCCAGACGACAAAACAGGCGCCGACCACATAGACGATAACGGATTGCACCGACTGAATAAACTCACGCCGCATATCGGCAAAGCTGGCCTCGCGCGTCTGGATTTTCCGACTTTTCAACATGGTCAGCCGCAACAGCGCAACCAGCGCGAACACAAGCGATGCGGCAATCATATATCGCCCGAAATCAAAGGCAAAAATATGCTGCCCCCGTTCAAGCAGGATACGCAGCGGCGGTATGGCTTCAATCATCATTCTGATCCTTTTGGCAAATCATGATCCGCCAATGTGTATTTTCGGATAATCCCTCGCGGCAATTTTGAAATGCGGCTAGCCGATTCCGAAATCGGCCAATGCAATGATGCGAAATTCCGACGGCGTCATTCCCTCTGCCTCACGAAATGCGCGATTGAACGGGCCAAGCGAACCAAAGCCTGCATCCAGCGCAATGGTGATGATCGGCACATCCCTTTGCGCTGGATCGGCAAGGGCCGTCTTCACCTCGACAAGGCGATAACCGTTCAGGAAATTGGCGAAATTGCGATGCCCCAACTGCCCGTTGATGGTTCGGCGCAGGCGATATTCCTGTTCGCCCAATTGCGCAGCCAGCTTTGCAATGGACAGCGTTTCGTCGCGGTGGGGCAGCTGCGTTTGCATATGGATCAACAGCTTTTCAGCAACCGGATCGGCCTCGGCGGGCATTGGTGAAAGGACCTTGGGGCGGGCCTGTGTCTGGCCAAACAGGTCGACGTGGCGCATTCCCATCATCGCCGCGCAAAAGGCAAAAATCGCCAATATCGCCAAACTGCCGATCAGATGCGCCCGCTGGTGCGGAATCCATCCCCATTCGGCACCAACCTCCGAAAGGGCAATTGCGATAACATAAAGTCCGACAACCAGCACCAGCCGTGAACGTATCTTTCGGCGTCCCTCAACAAGGTCCCCTTCACGACCCCGCCAGACTTCAAACAATGCCGCAGCCGCAAAAAGCAGCATGAACAGCCGGAACAGCGAGCCGGAAACCAAATTGACCAGTCCGCCCGCAGGGTAAGTCAGCTGCATGATCAGGATATTGACCGCATTTACCCCGACCAGCAGCGCATCAGGTAACCGCAAATGGCGTTCATCGTTGAACCACGCCCGCGCAAACAGCCAGAACAGGCCTGGCGTCGAGCCAGCAACAATGGCAAGCAACAGTCCAAGCGGTTGCATATGCTGATACCAGCTCAGTGTCACGATCAGGTAACAGGCGATGGCGACATTCATCGCAACCGCCAGCCGTGCGGCAAGCCCCTGGCGATGATCGCGCAGCAATATCCAGCTCCACAGAGCAAGCAGTGCAACAGAGGCGCCGCGCGCCATCAGATCGATCTTCAGATATAGTTCCATCGGCGCAATGGCTGCCACGCAGGGCAGAATGCGACAAGCCGATTTCGGAATCGGCCAGCATTCACCAAACCGCGACGACCGGTCTTGCCTGTTTAGCAAATATTACCCAAATGCGCTTACCGGACGCCCTCAGCCCGTTTTTTCTGGAGTCAGAATTGCCCTCTGCCACCACTCTACAATTGCTTGGCCTGGCCGGCGTGCTGTCTTACGCCGTAGCCCGCTTTGCTACGCAGGCGCGGATCATTGGCTATAGCCGCTATTCGCTGGTTGCTGTTCCGCATCATGGGCTGCCCAAATTGCCGCGCGGCTTTTCGGTCAGGCCGATATCTTTTGAAGAACTTGCCGACCATGAAATTGACGCAAACAGGCAGGAACAAAAACGCCGATTTGACCAGGGGCTAACCTGCCTGGCCGCCTATAATGCGGCGGGCGCGCTGGTCGGCGTCACCTGGGTGGGCACGGCCCCTTTCGATGAGTCACTCGTGCGGCTGCGTTTCACTGTGCCTGACAACGCTATTTGGGACACAGGTTTGTGGATCCATCCCAGTCATCGGCTGGGTCGCGGTTTTGCAGCGCTTTGGGCCGCAACGGGCGAGTGGATGCAGGCGCATGGCCGCGACTGGTCAATCAGCTGGATTGCCGATTACAACTTGCCTTCGCTTTTGTCGCACAAACGCATGGGGTCTGTGCATTTGGGGACAATCATCACCATAAGGCTGTTCAACTGGCAATATATGGCGCAGGGGCGGCCGCGGCTCGTCCGTATCGACCGGGGACAGCCCGCGGACATGCTGCTCCCACGCCCGGCCTAAGGGCAAAATTCTCGCTGCAGAACTCTGGGCGAGACTTGCGCCCAAGCCGCTGCTAACGCCTTGTTCATGTCCGCCAAACAGCATCTCTACCTCGTCGATGGCTCCGCCTATATTTTTCGCGCCTATTACAGCCTGCCGCCTCTGACCAATCCGGCGGGCGTGCCAGTGGGCGCGGTCGCGGGCTATTCCAACATGCTTTGGAAACTGGCCAACGACCTTCACGCCGCCGATGGGCCAACGCATATGGCCGTCGTGCTGGACAAATCCGGGACCAGTTTTCGCAACGATATCTATTCGCTCTACAAGGCCAACCGGCCCGAGCCGCCGGAGGATTTGCGCCCGCAATTTCCCCTGATCCGCGATGCAACGCGCGCCTTTTCATTGCCGATGATCGAGGAGCCCGATGTCGAGGCCGACGACATGATTGCAAGCTATACAAAGGCCGCCCGTGCGCTTGGCTGGGACGTGTCAATCATTTCGTCAGACAAGGATTTGATGCAGCTGGTTGGTGACGGCGTCGACATGTTCGATACCATGAAGGACAAGCGCATTGGCCGTGATGAAGTGATCGAAAAGTTCGGCGTCGGACCCGACCTGGTCGGTGATGTTCTGGCGCTGATGGGCGATAGCGCCGACAATGTGCCGGGCGTGCCGGGGATCGGCCCCAAAACTGCATCAAAACTGATCCTTGAATATGGCGGGCTTGACGAAGTGCTGGCAGCGGCGCCCGACATGAAGCCATCGAAGATGCGCGACAATCTGGTCGAGCATAGCGAAATGGCGCGCCTGTCCAAGATTTTGGTGACATTGCGCGAGGATTGCCCGCTGCCCATCAAGCTTGAGGACATGGCCTTGCAGCCGATCCCCGAAGAGCCGCTGCGCCCATTTCTGGAAGAACATGGCTTTCGCGCGCTGCTCAACCGGATTGGCAAGGGCAGCGATACTGAGGCAGCGAACAAGGCAATCGCCGGGCAGCCCAAGATGGAGCGCAAAGGCGATGGCGCGTCAGCCACCCCTGAAACCGGCAAAGCGGCCAGCCCAGCGACCATGCCAGCCATCGACGCATCGAGCTATGAATGCGTGACCACACTGGACCGGCTGAAACATTGGATGGCGCAGGCGGCCAAAGCCGGCCTCGTTGGTTTCGACACGGAAACGGACAGTCTGGAGGCAGTGACGGCAACCCTCGTCGGCTTCAGTATCGCGGTCGCACCGGGGGAGGCCTGCTATGTCCCGCTTGCCCATGGCGGCACGGACATGTTTGCCGAAAGGCCCGAACAAATCGCGCTGACCGACGCGCTGGCCCTGCTCAAACCCATGTTGGAGGATGACAGCATCCTGAAAGTGGGGCAGAATTTAAAATATGACATGTCGGTGCTGCGCCAGCACGGCATTGCCATCGCCCCCTTTGACGACACAATGGCGATGAGTTTCGCGCTGGATGCCGGGCGACAGGGGCACGGCATGGACGAACTGTCCGAACTTTATCTTGGCCACAAACCAATCAGCTACAAATCGCTGACCGGCACGGGGAAAAGCCAGATCAGCTTTGCCGAAGTGCCGCTGATCGAGGCGACAAAATATGCCGCCGAGGATGCCGATGTGACCCTGCGCCTATGGCACCACCTGAAATTGCGGTTGGCCCCTGAAAAGGCCACGCGGGTCTATGAACTGGTTGACCGCCCACTTGTGCCGGTGCTGAGCGCAATGGAATGCGCAGGGATAAAGGTCGATAAGGCAGTGCTGGCCCGGCTGTCGGGCGAATTTGCCGAACAGGGGGCGGCACTGGAGGCGGAAATCCATGCACTTGCAGGCCAGCCATTCACCATCGGCAGCCCGCAGCAGCTTGGCAACATCCTGTTTGACAAGCTGGGCCATAAGGGCGGGAAAAAGGGCAAGTCAGGCCAATATTCGACGGATGTCACCGTGCTGGAAGACTTGGCCGGGCAAGGCGTCGAAATAGCCGGAAAAGTGCTGGAATGGCGGCAATTGGCAAAGCTGCGCTCCACCTATACCGACAGCCTGCAGGAGCAGGTGAATAGCAAAACCGGTCGCGTCCATACCAGCTACAGCCTTGTCGGCGCGCAGACCGGGCGGCTTTCATCCACTGACCCCAATTTGCAGAATATACCAATTCGCACGGAGGTCGGGCGGCAAATCCGCGACGCCTTTGTCGCAGAGCCAGGAAATGTGATCCTGTCGGCGGATTATAGCCAGATTGAGCTGCGCCTTGCTGCCCATATCGCGGATGTCGGGCCATTGCGCGAAGCCTTTGAAATGGGAGAGGATATCCACGCCCGCACCGCGCAGGAATTATATGGAGAGGTCAACCGCGAGACCCGTGGCCGGGCAAAGACCATCAACTTTTCAATCCTTTACGGGATATCACGCTGGGGCCTTGCCAAACGGCTTGAGTCAACGCCCGAAGAGGCCCAGCAGTTGATCGATGCCTATTTCAAGCGGTTTCCGGGGATCAGCGCCTATATTCAGGACACGTTGGCAAATGCCAAGGACACTGGCTTTACCACGACGCTGTTTGGCCGCAAATGCTGGTTTCCGCGGATCAATTCCTCCAACATGACCGAACGGCAAGGCAGCGAGCGCGCCGCGGTCAACGCGCCCATTCAGGGCACCAGCGCCGATATCATCAAGCGCGCCATGGTTCGCATGGGACCTGCGCTGGCCGAAGCCGGGTTGCCGCATGTCAAAATGCTGTTGCAAGTGCATGACGAGCTGGTGTTTGAACTGCCTGAAGCGGATGTTGCAGCGGCAAGCGCAGTCATTGAAAGCGTGATGGCAAATGCGGCCGCGCCGCTGGTCAAACTGACTGTGCCATTGGGCGTCGAAATCGGTACTGGCCCAAGTTGGGGCGCAGCGCATTAGCATCGGCGCGCGCGGCGCTAAAATTGTGTGATCGACAGGTTATTGCCCTCGGGATCAAGGAACCAGGCGATTTTCACATCCCGGTCCGGCGCGTGCCAGATACCATCAGCGTCCTGCCCAAAGCCTTCATAAATCTCAAAACTGACGCCTCTGGCTTTCAGCGCCTGCGCTGTTGCGGCAATATCCGGCACATTCCAGCCGAGCACAGTGTGCGGTCCCGGCTTATGCCCCTCCACTGTGGTCAGCCGCAGCGGCGTACCATTAAGGTCGAATGTGGTCGCATAATCGTCCCGTACAACAAGAGTAAGGCCAAGGACGTCCCGATAAAAGGGCTCCGCCTTTTCTCGGTCGGCGGTCAGGATAAAGGTCACTGGCGTTGCCGTGCCAAGCGTCATGCCGAGTCCTCCTCAATTATTGCCTGAGTCACCCTAGCACGCTTCACTTCGCCGCAATAGCGGAGATAGCGGCCAAGACTTACGATCAGGATTTGGCGCAGCCAAGCGCTGCTGCATCAATGGCGCTGGCGGCACCGCGCAGGGCATAGGCCTCTATGATCGCGCCGCCGTTGCGCCCACTGCTTTGCACACTCATCGAGGCTGCGTTGCGCATGGCGGCAATGATTGCCATGTCCATTGCCCTGTCCTTTGCCCGTCCGCCATTACCATCAGGCACAAGGCGGAAACGGCGTCCGCCAACATTCAAAGTGATCCCCGCATTGCTCCCCCGCGTTAGCGAGAGGCGCACATAGACTTGGTGGGTCAACCCCTCACGGGGCCAGAAACCGACCGACACATAGCCGCCATTGCCAATCGCTTCATCAGGGCGGGCAATGGCATAGCAGCGCGGCACGGCATCGTCGCGGAAGGCCGCCCAGCCTTCATAGGCGCCAAGCCGATCCTTGGCGATCAGCGGCGCAGCGGCGGCAAAGATAAAGGCAAAAGTGGCCAGAGCCAGCCTCATGCGCGCTCGCCCATCCCTGCACCATCAACCACCAACGTTTCCACCCCGTCGCGGATCATGACCATAGTGCCCTGCGCGACGCTTGCGCCAAATGGCGCATCAAATTTGGGGTCGGCAGGCAGGCCAAGCATGATGCCGCGCAATATTCGCGCCGATATGCCGTGCATCAGCACCAGCTTGTCGCCGGGCTCTTCCATTGCATCGGCGAGCCAATGCTGCAGCCGACGGGCAACATCGTCATACCACTCACCATTGGGGGGGCGAGCCGTGTAAAGCTTTGCTTCCACGTCGACAAAAGGGCCAATTTCTTCGGCTATGTCGGCATAGACACGTTCCGACCAATCGCCGACATCGATTTCCTGCAACCGTTCATCGCGGCGGGTTTGGTGCCAATCTGCCCCGATATGCTCTGCAACAATCGCCAATGTTTGCAAGGCGCGGCCTGCCGTTGAGGACCAAAGCACTGGCTGTGGCTTGTCTTTCAAAAAGGCAGCCAGCGCATAGCCCATTTCATCGGCCTGCAAAAAGCCTTCCCGGGTCAGCGGTGTGTGCACTGCGCGCTGCCCCTGCATCTTGGCAATAGCATTATAAACCGTTTCTCCATGCCGGGCGATGTAGAAGCGTTTTCCATTGGTCGTCGGGGTCATCGTTACCTTCTTCCACAGATTAATCCGGCGTGCAAAGCCTATCGGCTTGCCCTAGGGGTCATGTTTGCTAAGGAAGATTCGCCGAATTCCAGCCAGTTTCGGCACAAGGATTTGACTGCGGGCGTGCCCCGCAAAGGGGATAGGACTGACATGAAAGCGACCATCGAGCGCGCGACTTTGCTCAAGAGCCTCGGCCATGTGCAATCGGTGGTGGAGCGCCGCAACACTATCCCCATCCTGTCGAATGTACTGATCGAAGCAAGTGAAAATGGCGCGATTAAGCTGACTGCCACTGACCTCGACCTGCAAATCGTTGAAACAATTGCAGGCGACGTGGAAATTGCCGGCAGCACCACGGTCTCGGCGCACACATTGTTTGAAATTGCCCGCAAATTGCCAGAGGGCAGTCAGGTGCAGCTGCACGCTGCCGATGGTCGGATGGCCGTAAATGCCGGGCGGGCGCGTTTTTCGCTCGGCACATTGCCGCGCGACGATTTCCCGATGATTGCCGAGGGCGAATTGCCGACCAGTTTTGAACTGCCGGCGCCGTCACTGATCCAGATTATCGACAAGACACGCTTTGCGATTTCGACAGAGGAAACGCGCTATTATCTGAATGGCATTTTCCTGCATGTCACCGATGACGGCGAACCAACGCTGAAGGCTGCGGCAACCGATGGTCATCGCCTGGCCCGCGTGACCCTGCCGCGCCCAACCGGCGCAGAGGGGATGCCAGACGTCATCGTGCCGCGCAAATGTGTCGCCGAAGTGCGCAAGCTGCTGGACGAAAGCGGCGACAATAATATTCAGGTTGATCTGTCGGCGTCCAAAATCCGCTTCACCTTTGACAATGCCATCCTGACGTCGAAACTGATCGATGGCACCTTCCCCGATTATAGCCGCGTCATTCCGACCGCAAATGACAAGCTGTTGAAAATCGACCCGAAAAGCTTTTCGGAAGGCGTTGACCGCGTGGCCACCATTGCCACCGAAAAAACCCGCGCAGTCAAAATGGCGCTGGAAAATGACAAGATCACCCTGTCGGTGACCTCTCCGGAAAATGGCACGGCGGCAGAGGAAGTGCCCGGCGAGTATCGCAGCGACGGCTTTGAAATCGGCTTTAATGCACGCTATCTGCTCGACATATTGGGCGAGATTAAGGGCGACACGGTGGAGCTGCATCTTGCCGATGCCAGCGCGCCGACCCTGATCCGCGAGAATGACAAATCGCCTGCGCTTTATGTCCTGATGCCGATGCGGGTGTAGCCATTTCAGGCCTGAGGGCGTTTTGAGGGAAAACAAAAAGGGCGGCCCAAGAGCCGCCCTTTTTTTGTTCGCAGGATTGCCCGCAGCCTAGAATTTCTGCCGGGCCGTTATCCCGATCACGCGCGGTTGGCCGACATTGAAGCCAAGCCGGGCGCGGCCGCCGCGTTCGCGGTCAAAGCTGAGCAAGGCATTCTCGTCGAACAGGTTGTTGGCATAGACAACCAGCGACAGACCGCTGTCAAACTCCACCCCGGCGCTCAAATTCACCAGCTGGTAGCTGGGCAGAGTCAGGTTCAGCGTCGTTGCCGAATTTGCCGGAGCACCGCCAAACGGCAGCCTATGCACAAAGGTGCGCGGATTGATTTCCTGATCGCTTGGCTGGGTAATCCGGCTGGCCACATGCTGACCCGTCAGCGCAACATAGCCTTCTCCGCCTTTGACCGGGAAATTATAGGCGACATTGCCGGACATTTGGAACCGGGGAACCGAAGGCAGCTTGTTACCCTTGCGGATGCCGCCAATCACAGCCCCAGCGCCGGATGTGACCGTTGAGTCAAATTCGGAATCGAGGATGCTGCCCGACAGGCCAAACTCCCAATTGTCATCCGGCTTTGCGCTGAATTCAAATTCAAGCCCCGCCGAATGCGCCTTGGGCACGTTAAACACGATACGCGAAGAGCAAGTGCCCGCATCCAGCGTAACCTGCAAATTCTTGATATCCGTGTAGAAGACCCCGGCGTTCAGCGTGATACCGCCCGACTGGCCCTTCATGTTAAGTTCGTAGTTCCACAGCGTTTCGTCATTATAATCCTGAAAGCCGCCAAAGATCGCGGCATCGCCGGGCGAACAGAGCGGGATGTTGAGCGGATCGTTGACCCCGCCCAAACGGAAGCCCTTTGACGCCTGCGCGTTCAACGTCACCGCATCGGACACTTCATAGCTCATCAGCACGCGCGGCGAGAAGCCATCCGACTTCGTCCGGTCGGTGCGATTGTCGCCATTGGCAAAGAGGCCGCCTGAGACAAAGCTGCGGACTTCCTTGAAGTCATAATAGCGCCCACCGACCGTGGTGGTTAGCCGGTCGGTCAGATCATAGCTTGCCTCGCCAAAGACAGCGAATTGCTCAATGTCATAGGGCAAATCAGCATTATAGGGCGAATTCAGGTTGGTAAAACCATTGGCTACCGATGCTGATGTGCCAGCGCCAAAACGCGCATCGGTCGCGGCCTGATAGCCGGGCGTGGGCAGCCGCTGAGCGTATACGCGGTCGATTTTGGAATAAAAGCCACCGATCACCCATTGCAACGGACCGTCGCTTGCCGATGACAGGCGCAATTCCTGGCTGAATGTTTCCAGTTCCGTAGTATCGCGCAGATTGGATGGCAGCAGCACAGCCGCAGCCGGATACCCCAGATCCACCGAAACCGAACCGGTCAGTGCGCTGGCATCGCGGCTGACGAGGATATCGCGGTTGATATAGCTGGTCACCGATGTCAGGTCGACACCGCCCAGTCCAAAGCTCATCGTCAGGTCGGCGAGCATGGTTTCATCGGTGAATTTTTCACGCAGCAGCAGATATTGCTCACGCTCGTCAAATATCACCTGCGGCCGGGTGGTGGTGAATTGATTACCAAACAGGTTATAGTCTTCCTGCCGGTTAAAGCCGTTGCTCGTCACTTTCTGGTAGACGACGCGCGGCGTTATGCTGATGGAGTCTGACGGTTCAAAGGTTAGCGCGATGCGCCCGCCATAGCGTTCGCCATCGTTCACATCCTCGTTCCGGCCGCCGCCTTCGCGCAAGGCATCGATGAAGCCGCCATAGCGGGTATAGTAACCCACTGCGCGGATGGCGGCGCTATCGCCTAGCGGCACGTTGACCGCGCCTTTCAGATGGCCGCCAAAATCATCGCCGCCGACAAGGTTGATATTGGCCTCAATCGCGCCTTCGGTTGTGCCCAGTTTTGGCTGGTTGGTGATGTAGCGGATCGTCCCGCCAATCGATCCTGAACCGAACAATGTGCCCTGCGGCCCACGCAGCGTTTCCACGCGGTTGAGGTCGAAAAGGTCAAGATCAGGCGTGAACAGCGAGAGCGAAATCACAGATTCGTCGAGGTAGACGCCAACCTGTTCCTTTACGCCGGGCTGGTCGCGGACAATCTGGCCAGCCGATACGCCACGCAATGCAACCTGGCTTTGGCCGGGCCCAAGATTCTGCACTGCAAGGCCCGCAACATTGCGCGACAGGTCTTCCAGTGTGACAGCGCCAGCGCGCTCGATATCAGCGGCGGTCTGCGCATTGATCGAAAAGGGTATGTCCTGCAGGTTAGCATCGCGTTTTGTCGCGGTAACGATGATGCCTTCATCCTCCTCTTCGGCGGCGTCCTGCGCATAGGCAGCGCTACCCGAAGCCAGCATCGCCAACAACGAGGCGCCAAGCGCAAGGCGTGCGATTGAGAGGCGTGAATATTGGATTTTCATGATCATCTCCCGTGATGTTCTGGCGCGACTTTTTTGCCGCTGCGATCATGATGTTACGCCTTTGCCTGCAAAATGGTTACCCCCGATATGCAGCGCGCGCAAAAATCCGGGCTGTTGTAACATTTATGCAACAAAAGAAACCGCCCGGCGCTGCGATGAGGGCCGGGCGGAAGGTGGACGTTCGCGGGAGGAACATCGTGAGGCGGCGGGGAAGAAAAGGAGAGGAGAGCCCCGCCGCCAAACTGTTGTGGCCAATGTCAGTGGCCGAAATTGGTGGGAAGCGCCGCCAATGGTTGCTGGCCTCGCCTCCCATAAGCCTCAATAATTATAGGCGCGTTCCCCATGCTCAGCGAGGTCGAGGCCTTCGCGTTCGGCCTCTTCGCTCGCACGCAGGCCTGTAATCGCCTTAGCGACCAAGATTGCAACGGCGGTGCCGACGGCAGCCCAGACAATGGTGGCACCAGTTGCCGCCAGTTGCGTTACGACCTGGCTTCCGGCCGCATAATCGTCCGCTCCGGGTCCGCCAATTGCTGGCATCATTGTAAAAGCTGTTCCAATGGCACCAACAATGCCGCCGACGCCGTGGATACCGAAAGCATCAAGCGAATCGTCATAACCTAGCTTCGCTTTGACTGCCGTGACCGCATAGTAGCAAATGACCGATGCGACTGCTCCCAACAGAATTGCGCCAAATGGTCCTGAATTTCCCGCCGCAGGTGTAACGGCGACCAGTCCGGCAATAATGCCCGAGCAAAAGCCAAGAGCCGAACCCTTATGGCCGCTGAGCCGTTCCGCCAGCATCCAGAACAAGCCGCCTGCTGCGGTAGCAACAAATGTGTTGATCATTGCAAGTCCTGCGGAACCGTTGGCTTCCAGCGCCGAGCCTGCATTAAACCCGAACCAGCCCACCCAAAGCAGCCCAGTGCCGATCATGGTCATGACAAGGCTGTGCGGCGCCATGATTTCCTTTTTAAACCCGATACGTTTGCCGAGGATGATGCAGGCCACAAGTGCGGACACACCAGCATTAATGTGCACAACGGTTCCGCCCGCAAAATCCAGCGCGCCCATTTCAAAAAAGAGGCCCCCGCCTGCCCACACCATATGGGCAATCGGATAATAGACGATCGTCAGCCATATAATGCCAAACACCATCATGGCTGAGAATTTTAGTCGTTCGACAACTGCACCCAGCACGAGAGCAAGGGTAATTGCACTGAACGTCATCTGGAAAGCGATGAATACATATTCGCTTATGACTTCGTCGGTAAAAGTAGCCGCCGTGGAATCCGCGTTCACACCGGCGAGGAAAAACTTCCCCCAAGCGATGAAGGCATTGCCCTCTGGTCCGAATGCCAGACCATAGCCATAGATTACCCAAAGCAACATAGCCAGACAGGCCGCGCCGCCAACCTGCGTCATCGTAGAAAGCATGTTCTTAGTGCGAGCCAAGCCACCGTAAAATAGAGCCAGCCCGGGAAGGATCATCAGAAGGACCAAAACGGTCGAAATCATCATCCATGCGTTGTTTCCGGGATTAGCGACTGGTGCAGCCGCAGCAGCTGCTGCTGCCTCTTGCGCGAACGCGGGAAGCGCAGCGAACAGCCCCGCCCCCGCAGCCCCCATCCATTTCAATGTCTTGATCATTTTTCGTCCCTTATTTTTAGGATTGTATGTGGTTGTGCAGCATTGCGGCCGCCTAAAGCGCCGATGCGTCCGTTTCGCCGGTGCGGATGCGCGTTGCAGCCGCCAGCTCAAGCTCGAAAATCTTGCCATCACCGATCGACCCGGTTTCCGCGGCGGCCTGAATAGCCTCAACCACGGCAGTGGCGCTTTCGCTGGTGCAGGCGATTTCGATCTTGATCTTGGGAACCATGTTGGTCGAATATTCAGCTCCGCGGTAAATTTCGGTCTGGCCCTTTTGCCGGCCAAAGCCCTTTACCTCGGTCACTGTCATCCCCGACACGCCAAGCCCGGTCAGCGCCTCGCGCACCTCATCCAATTTGTGCGGTTTGATGATGGCAATAATATATTTCATGCTTTGCCCCTGATTTTTGTTTTGACCGACACCAATCAGCAAAGGGCGTGCCAATGGCGGGAATCCGGGAAATTTCCGGTTCATTCATATTGCGCTGCACAATTTTAGGGCAGCGCGCCGAGTCGGCTATGCCTAATAATTAAGCATTGATGAAGGCTGCCTAATTTTCAGGCATGTCTCAGATCTGCCCATAAAGGCAGATGGTCCGAAGCCATGCGGGCCAGGGCGGAGACATGCGCCCCGGCATTGGCAACGGCAAGGTCGTGGCTAACAATAATCCGGTCAAGCCGGGCAACCGGGCGACGGCTGTGAAAGCTGGGTGGGGTTTTGACAAGGCGGTGGTGGTGAAAGGCAAATTCCGACAAGGCGCCGCGATCCGACCATTGGTTGAAATCGCCCATTATGATCGTCGGCATTGGCTGCGGCCTGCCATCAAGATGCGCCAATATTGCCCGTATCTGCCGCCTTCGCCAAAGCCCGGAGAGGTCAAGGTGGAGGCCAAGCACGCGCAGCGACATGCCGCCAAGCCGCAGCTCTGCCATCACGGCTCCCCGGGGCTCCAGCATGGGGATGGTCAGCGGCGCGGCATGGCGTATCTCGATCCCCTTGCGAACCAGCAGGGCATTGCCATGCCAGCCAATGCCATGCGCCCGGCCGGAAAGTTCAACCGGCACATAGGGGCTGTTTTCCAGAAACATATGGTGCGGAATGGCGCTTGACCTCTGGCCAAAACGCCGGTCCGCCTCTTGCAGGGCGACGATGTCGGCATCGATTTCCGCGAGCACCGACAGGATGCGTGCCGGATCGCGCCGCCGGTCGGTTCCGATGCATTTGCGGATGTTGTAGGTTGCAACTTTGAACGGCAGCATGGGCCTGACATAACCACAGGATGCGACAGGCGAATAGCCCTTTCGCACGTTCGCATTTCGTTCTATCGATGGCGAATCATGACGATAGTGGCACAAGATAGCTTATGCGGGGCCGCAGCGGTCGCGCGCGGGGTAAGCCGCCTGTTTGTCCGCAACCAGATTGTCGTGCAGCCAGAGGTATCGCTGCGCAACCATCGCCGGGCCGACCTGATGGGCCTCAATCAAAAGGGCGAGATCATCGTCGTCGAGATCAAATGCGCGCGTGGTGATTTGCTGGGTGACCAGAAATGGCTGGAATATCTGGACTATTGCGACCGTTTTTACTGGGCAGTGCCGGCAGGGTTCGACCATGCGCCCATCGCAGGCGAGGCATTTCTGCCGGATCGCACAGGCCTGATCGTGGCTGACGCCTATGATGCCGAAATCATCCGCCCTGCCGCGCTGGCCCCGCTACCGGCTGCACGCCGCAAAACCGAAACCGAAAGGCTTGCCCGCCTGGCCATGCGCCGCCTGATGGGCATTGCCGATCCCGAACTGGCATTGCATGAACATGGCAGTGCGTGATGATGGAACCGGCCCCGCCTACCCCTAGCGCAGCCTGAAAAGTTCCAGCTCCGGTTTGTCCGCCAGCGTCGCAAGATTGAGTTCCAACTTGACCCCATCTTCGAGCAGGACGCCTACGGTAAAGGCGCCATAGGCTATCAGGTCCAGCGATGCGACGCCTTCCGGGCCAAAAGCCACTTTCTTCGGTTCGGGGCCGAATGTCGGGTGCAGGTAAAATGTCGCTGACTGACCGGAGCGGGCGGCGGGGTTGTTACTCGTCAGGTTCAGCTTGACGGTATAAAACTGCTCTTGGCCGGCCAGTGGCGCGATGTCCGCCGTCAGGCTGCAATCACCCACCACATTGGTGTCACCAAATTTGCCGCGCCAGGGGTCATCGGGATAGTCGACCTTCTTGGCGACCTGGGCGGCAATGTCCTTTGCCACATTGCTGCTGTCACCGGGGGCCAGAGTCGCTGCGGTTTGCGCCATGCTTCTGGCGTCGTTGACCTGTTGCGCGGGCTGGCTTGTCACCGACACCTGCTGAAACAGCCCCGCATTGGTCGCCGCCCGGATAGCTGCCTGGGCCTTGCTTTCCTTGGTATGCGCCGCGCCCCTTCCGGCAACCATTTCCGTGATGAAATAGCGGCGCATCATCAGGTAGGAGATAAGGAATCCGTTGATGGCAAAACCGATGGCAATGATGGCGGCAGGTGTTGCAGCGGTGATGACGCCATTGGTCATCAGGCTGCTTGCCATGGCAAACGCCCGTTCAAATGCCTGTTGCAACCAGACATATTGCGTCAGCGTCAGGCCAATGAGAATTTTTGTCACCCAATCGGCCACCTGCTCCAAATTGGTGCTTTCCCGATATCCAAGCGAGGACACCGGCGCACTGCCAGCCTCCGAAGCAGGGCGGGTATCGGTAACCTTTATTTCGATGACGGAGGGCAATCCGAACAGCAGCCCCAGCAGGCAGCCGCCCAGCCAAGCCGCCATCGCGGTGCCAAGCCCCCAGACGAGGAAGACAAAGCCACCCCTGCCATTCCAGATCTGAAAATAAAGCGCATAGGCAAGGATGATGAGCGTGGCAGCCTTCGCCACGGTGAACAGCACCCGCGTGGCGCGTTCGGTTTCAATGATGTCGCCGTCATTATCGCGGACCGAATCGGCGATTGCACCGACCTGTAGGCCGATAAAGCTCAGTAAGGATTTCAGCATAGCGCCCCCTTGATTCCCAATCCCTTCCCCAAAGGATGATCAGATATTGGCGCGGCCCGTTTTGGCTGTTTGTGGAAATCTTTCATATTCTGCGGTGCACGTCAACGCGAAAGCCGGTAGGGAGTGCGGCATGAGTTTGCGACATTTCACACCGTCCAGTGGCCCAACGCTGGCATATCGTCACCATGCAGGCAGTGGGCCGTTGCTGGTGTTCCTGCCCGGCTATATGTCGGATATGGCGGGCAGCAAGGCGTGCGCAGTGTTCGACTGGGCCGTAGCGGAAGGGCGCAACTGCCTGTTGCTGGACTATTCCGGCTGCGGCCAAAGCGCCGGGGATTTTGCCGATGGCACGCTCAGCCGGTGGCACGATGAGGTTCTTGCCCTGATTGACCATATCCATACCGATCAGGCGGGCGCAGACAGGGTGGTTCTGATTGGCTCATCCATGGGTGGCTGGCTGATGCTGTTGGTGGGCATTGCCCTTGGCGCGCGGCTTTCCGGTCTGGTGGGAATTGCGGCTGCTCCCGACTTTACCGACTGGGGTTTTACCGCCGAACAGAAAGCCACGATCGCAAGTGCGGGCGTGCTCTATCAGGACAATCCCTATGGCCCGGAGCCTACCCCGACATGGCGCGGCCTTTATGATGACGGGGTGCGCCACCAGATGCTCGGCAGCGCGATTGCCATCCGCTGTCCTGTGCGCCTGTTGCATGGCCAGGCCGATACGGATGTGCCGTGGCAGATTTCGCTAAAACTGGCAGCGGCGCTGCAATCCGACGATGTTCAGGTCACCCTGATAAAGGATGGCGACCACAGGCTGTCGCGCGATGCCGATGTGGCATTGCTATTGTCGGTAATCGGCGCGCTGCCTGTTCAATAGCCTGCCGCCTGCCCGTCCTTGCGAAACTCGCTTGCGCCCCAATAGACGCCCGTTTCCGGGTCGCGCCAAATGGCCTGATAGCCGCCAAAGGGGCCCTTTGCATAGGTAACGACATGGCCGCGTTTGCGCAGTTCTTCGGCCACTGACGCTGGCACGCCGCTTTCCAGTTCGACGATCCCGCCATCGGTCATCGGCGCACCGCCCTCTGGATCGGTGGAGCCATCATGGTGGAAGCGGGCGACATCGCCCGCCGCCTGCACGCCAAGCCCGAAATCAACCATGTTAACGACAATCTGGGCATGGCCCTGCGGCTGCATCGCCCCGCCCATCAGGCCAAAGCTCATCACCGGCTTTCCATCCTTTGTCATAAAGGCGGGAATGATCGTGTGGAATGGCCGTTTGCCGGGTTGCCAACTATTGGCATGGGCGGGATCAAGCGAAAATTGCGCACCGCGATCCTGAAACATGAAGCCAAGGGTGCGACGCTTGGCCGGGTCAGGATTGCCATCATCGGGGACAAGGCCAGACCCCATGCCGCGATAATTTGACTGGATCAGGCTGACCATCATCCCGTCCTTGTCGGCGACGGTCATATAGATTGTGTCCTTCGCCGCACCATCAATCTCTGACAGGTCAAGCGAAAGGCCCGGCATGTCGGTCTTTGCCGCCTTGGTCATATCAATGGCCGCGCGCTGCTTTTCCGCCCGCGCATCGGACAGCAGCGTGGCCAGCGGCACTTGGGCAAAATCCGGATCGGCATAGAAACGCGCCCGGTCGGCAAAGGCTGCCTTTTTGGCCTCGACAAAAACATGCCAGAAATCGGCCGAACCGCGCCCCATCGCCTTCAGGTCATAGCCTTCCAGAATGTTCAGCATTTGCAGCGCGGCAATGCCCTGGCCATTGGGAGGCAGTTCCCACACGTCAAAGCCCCGGTAATTGACCGAAACCGGTTCAACCCACTGGCTTTTATGGCTCTCAAAATCAGCGAGCCGGTGCGGCGCGCCAATGCGCCGGAAATAGCCGTCCATCGCCTGCGCCAGCGGCCCTTTGTAAAAAGCATCGCGCCCACCCTTTGCAATCGCGCCCAGCGTTGTTGCAAGATCGGGATTTTTGAACAGCGCGCCTTCCGCCGGGGGTTTGCCGCCCGGAAGGTAGAGCGCCCGCATATTGTCGATTTCCTCGATCACGCCTTCTTTGTGCAGCGCCTCATAGCCTTGCGTTCCGCCGCGCCAATAATGGGCAATCAGCTCAGTCACCGGAAAGCCGTCGCTGGCATAGCGGATGGTGGGGGCGAGTATGTCGTCCATCGGCAGCTTGCCGAATTTGCCGTGCATTTCAAACCAGCCATCGACAGTGCCCGGAATGGTCACTGAGGCAGCACCCCAATCAGGAATGGTCCCTGCCCTGTCACGCTTTGACAGCGGCTTTTGCGCGACCCATTTGGCAAATTCTTCGGCTGTCATCCCCATGGGCGCACGGCCGCTTGCATTCAGACCGTGCAGCTTTTGCGTTTTGGGGTCCCAGATGATCGCAAACAGATCGCCGCCAATGCCATTTCCCGTTGGCTCCATCAGGCCAAGGGCTGCGTTGCCTGCAATCGCGGCATCAACCGCGCTGCCGCCTGCTTTCAGCACATCGAGCGCAATTTGTGTGGCCAGTGGATGGCTGGTGGCAACCATGCCATTTTGCGCGATCACCGCAGACCGGCTTGCCCCGGGCACGCCTGAATAACGATCGCCCTGATCTTTTGGCAGCTCTTGCGCGTAAAGCGGGGCGGCAAGCAATAGTGAGGCAAGCAACAAGGGGGATCGGCGCATAGGGACTCTCTCTTTGATCTGCTGGTCTATCCGCTCACATTAAGCGCGGCAAGCAGGGTAAAGGCGGTAGGTCTAGTGCCTATCCGCGCCCTGCCCGCAACGCCGCGCCCGCGGCAAAGGGCGATAGCGCCGTCATCGCAAGGCTGGTTGCACCCAGCAGTTGCAGTGCGTTGCCGGGATTGTCGCCAAGTGTGCCAGCGCCAAAAATTAGCAGCGGCACAGCCAATGGCACCATCAGCAACCCGCCCAGCGCCGCCGCCCCGCTAAGCCCTGCGGTCAGGGCGGCAATGGTGACACCCAGCCCCGCCAAAGCCGGAAGGGCAAGCGCGAGTCCGCCGAACATGACCGCCATTTGCGTATCCGGCACGCCCATCAGGACCAGCGCGACGGGCGTCGCCAGCAATAGCGGCAAGCCAAAGCCGAGTATGTGTCCGACAATTTTGGCCACCGCCAGCGACTCATCCGACCAACCGCGTAGCGCAAGCTGATCCAGGACGCCGGCCTGCCGGTCGGGCAGGATCAAACGCTCAATCGGCAGCAGGCTGGCCAGCAGCGCGGCGATCCACAATATGCCGCCGCCCGTGCGCGCCAGCAGTGCTTTGTCCGGGCCGACGACAAAGGGAAAAAGCGTCGCAACGGCAAGGTAGAATACCACGGGCAGCCATATTCCCCCGCCGGTCCAGGCCAGCCGCACATCGCGCCAGACAAGCAGGAAAAAGCCGTTCATGCGCGGCTGCCCCCGCGCGACTGACCAATGAGCAAGCTATGCGCGACGGTTATGGTTGGCGCGATGTGCGATGCGACAAGCGCAATGCCACCGTCTGCCGCATGGCGGCGCAGCGCCTCGTCAAGGCGCACGACATTGGCCTGGTCAAGACCATTATAGGGTTCATCGAGCAGCCAGATGGGCGCGCCACTGGCCAGCATTCGGGCAAGGCTGGCCCGGCGTTTTTGCCCGGCCGACAGGAAACGCACTGGCAGTTCGGCCAGCGACACAAGGTCCAGCGCCTCCAGCGCACGTTCCAGCCGGGCATGGCTTGCGCTGTCGAGCCGTGCCCAGAAACGCAAATTGTCCTCCAGCGACCGTTCAGGATCGAGCGCAATGGCATCGTCGGTCAGAGCAATTCGCCCTGTGATGTTGAGCGTTCCGGCGGCCAGCGGCAACAGCCCGCATAGCGCGCGCAGCAGAGTTGACTTGCCGCTGCCATTGGCGCCCCTGATCCAGATAATATCCGAAGCCTTGGCCGACAGCGAAAATTCGCGCAGCACCAGTCGGTTACCGCGCTGGATCGCGGCACGGTCAAGGCAGATAGAGGGTGCATCGGCTTGACGCGCGTTCATGCGGCGACATAGGCATGGCAGCAGGGCATGGCAAAGCGAAAAAGCAAAGGATGACAAGGATGAGCATAGCAAAACTGGACGATGATGCGCGCATCGCGGCCCTGAACGCGCTGCCCCATTGGGACTATGACAGCAGCATCGGGGGCATTCGCCGCAAGCTGGCCTTCACCGATTTTGCCGAGGCCTTTGGCTTTATGACCCGTGTCGCTATCCTTGCGGAAAAGGCCGATCACCATCCCGAATGGTTCAATGTCTATAACCGCGTTGAAATATTGCTCACCACCCATGATGCAGGCGGACTTTCCAGCCGCGACATTGCACTGGCAAAGGCCATTGACGCCATCGTCGGCGGCTAGGATCAGGACCCAACGTCCGCAAGGAAACTACCGCAATTTTGCCATGCTGGACTTTTGCCCCGATTCGGCAAATAGTCACCCATGGCCTTTGCAGAACATCCGCTTCGCCGCTGGGCAGTCAATGAAATGCACCTGCGGCGCTTTGCGCCTGTGGGGCAGTCAAGTGACATCTATCAGGTCGTCCGCTTGCTGGAGCCGCAAGAGCGGGCGGAGGAAGACCGCTGGCTGATTGCCGATCAGCCGCCCTTTGTCGAATGGAGCCTGGCACCGCGCCATGGGCAGGGACGCGCGGCAAACGGCATCTATTTCCTTTGGGAACGCCATACAGAGGCCAGCACAATCACGCTGATCTTTCCGGAAGGAACGGCCGAGGATGCGCGCGCGCCCTATATACGCTGGCTGGAACAATGGCCCGGTGCGGTTGTGCGGGCAACACGGGTTTTTGTGGTGCCCGACGCGCAGGATATCGATGCCGAAATCGCCCGGCTGAAAATCAATCCCGGCGATATGGTGTGCTGCGACATCAATGCCGGTATTCGAATCTGGTCAGATTTTGGCATCCACGACGATGGCTATGGCTGCCTGTTGCTGACAGCTGGCGATGTCGGCGATGGCGAACGCGGGCGGATTGTCCAGCGCGTGCAGGAACTGGGCAATTACCGCAATCTTGCGCTTTTGGGCTTTCCCACCGTGCAGGAATATGGCCCGCAGGCCGACCGGCTTGAGCAGAAATTGTCGGAACATGCGCGGCGTGTGGCGCAGGCCGATCAGGATGATGAAACCCTGCTGAACGAGCTTGCCGGGATATCGTCAGAGCTGGAACTGATCCGGTCCGCCACAGGCTTTCGGCTGAGCGCAACGGCTGCGTATGCCGAAGTTGCGGCTGACCGACTTGCTGCACTGGAGGTGAAACCCGTCGCTAATTTCCAAAGCCTGACGGATTTTACCGAAAGGCGACTGATCCCTGCGTCGCGCACCTGCACAGTATTTCGGCAGCGGCTGAGCCATATTGCGGAGCGGATCTCCGGCGTGATGCACACATTGGATGTCCGCATCGACAGCCGGATCAAAGGGCAAAACCTGCAACTGATGCAATCGATGGAACGCTCCACTCAATTGCAACTGCGGCTGCAAACATTGGTGGAGGGGCTGTCCGTCATTGCCGCGGCCTATTATCTGGTTGGCCTGGTGGCTTTTGTTGCCAAGGGGGTTTCTGCCTATCCTGATGGATCAAAGGCTGAGCTGTTTGTCGGCGCAATCACGCTGCCGGTTGTTGCCATCATCTATTTCTTTGTGCGGCATTTGCGCAACAAGGTGCTGGGGTCGGAGCATTAGGCCGTGAACTCATAAATATCATCGTTGAGGTTTGAGGCCATTTTGCTCAGGGCTAGGAAGGAAGCCGCCGGGATATGAAGATATCTCAAGGCTTGCTGACGACGCCCTGGGCAAAATGGGTCAAATCCTTGCGGACGCCAAAATGGCTTTGATCTCGAAGCGAAATGCCCTTGCAGGCAGAATAACTGCCTGACGGCGGACATTTCCCTCCGATATCTTTGCCATTTTGACGCCTCAACGATGATATTTATGAGTTCACGGCCTAAGCAATCATGGCGGGGAAAATTCCCGTATTGCCTGTGTGCGCATCCGGGGCATAAACGCCTTTGCAAAGAGAATGTTGTGCGATAAACCAGCATTCTAGGGTTGGAGACACGGACCATCGTCTGGCAACGGGCGATATGAGAGGTTAGGAGGAAATATGATCAAGACGAAAGCGTTATTGGGCGTTGTTGCGCTGTCAGCGATGGTCGCGGCTTGCGGCGGCGGTGGCGGTGGCGGTGAAGGCGATGAGAGCAAAGCGGCCGCAGCTGCTGCTCCTGCCCCGGCAGCAGCACCTGCACCGGCGGCTCCGGCAGCACCTGCGGGACCGCCTGCGGCAACTGATGTTGCAACGCTTGACGGCACGACCTTTGCCAGCTTCACAGGCAATGCCGCAGCGGGCAAAACCGTGTTTGCACAGTGCCGCACCTGCCACGTCACCGATGCAGGCGTGAACAAGACTGGTCCGTCGCTGAATGGCATTATCGGGCGCAAATCGGGCACGGTCGCCGGCTTCAACTATTCCCCGGCCAATGCCAATAGCGGCATCACCTGGACCAAGGAAAAGCTGTTCCAATATCTGGAAAAACCGCAGCGCGTCATTCCGCAGACAAAGATGATCTTCCCGGGCATTCCCGATGCGCAAAAACGTGCGGATCTGATTGCCTATCTGGAAAATCCCGCCTGATCGGGCACAACATCATGATGCCATGGCCGCATGGCATTGCAAAAGGGGGCGGCCGGTTTGGTCGCCCCTTTTTTCGTTAGACCCTGTTCGATTTTGATTGAATCAAATCGGGGTCCATATTCTTTTGTTTTCCGTGATTTACGAGCCATGAAATGTTCCATTTCACGCGAAATCACACTAGGGTCAGGACCTATTAAATCTCCCTTCGAGGTTTGAGACCATTTTGCTCAGGGCTAGGCGGCAAGCGACGGGAATATGAAGATATTTCCAAGCTTGCCAACGACGCCAAGGGCAAAATGGGTCAAATCCGGAGGACGTCAAAATGGCTTCGATCTCAAAGCAAAACGGCCTTGCAGGCAGAATAACTGCCTGA
>CAZNEO010000004.1:0-71414 GCA_964572205.1 uncultured Sphingorhabdus sp. | reverse complement strand
AATGAAAAAAACCACTGGCCTGAACCGTGAGATCACTTCCAAATGGCGCCCAGCGACGCAGGCCGTGCGTGGCGGCACATGGCGCAGCGAACATGGCGAGACGTCAGAGGCGCTGTTCCTGTCCTCCGGCTACACCTATGACGATGCCGAAACCGTAGCGGCGCGCTTTGCCGGCGAGCAGCAGGGCATGACCTATAGCCGCTTGCAAAACCCGACCGTTGCAATGGCGGAAGAGCGGATCGCGCTGATGGAGGGCGCAGAAGCGTGCCGGATGCAAGCTACGGGCATGGCGGCCATGACCACTGCCATGCTGTGCCAACTGAGCACAGGCGACCATGTCGTTGCGGCGCGGGCAGCCTTTGGCTCGTGCCGCTGGCTGACGGACAGCCTGCTGCCGCGCTGGGGGATCAGCACGACGACCATTGATAGCCGTGACAATGATGCTTGGAAAGCGGCGATTCAGCCCAATACCAAGGTGTTTTTCTTTGAAACGCCTGCCAACCCGACGATGGATATTGTCGACATGGCCTATGTCTGCGGGCTGGCGCGCGAGCATGGTATTACCACGGTGGTGGACAATGCCTTTGCAACTGCCGCGCTGCAAAGGCCGATGGAATTTGGCGCCGATGTGGTGGCCTATAGCGCCACCAAGCTGATGGACGGGCAGGGTAGAGTGCTCGCCGGAGCGGTATGCGGCAGTGAAAAATGGATCAATGATGTCCTTCTGCCGTTTCAGCGCAACACCGGTCCAAATTGCTCACCCTTTAACGCCTGGGTCGTGCACAAGGGGCTGGAAACGCTGGAACTGCGCGCGATGAGACAGTCGGAAAATGCGCTTGCGGTCGGCCGCTTCCTTGAGAGCCGCGTGCCAAGGATGCTGCACCCGGGCCTTGCCAGCCATCCGCAGCACAACCTTGCCATGAGTCAGATGAAGGCATGTGGACCAATTTTCGCTTTTGTTCTCGACGGCGGGCGGCGGCAGGCAATGAATCTGCTCAACGCGCTGGAACTGATCGATATATCGAACAACATTGGCGACAGCCGCAGCCTTTGCTGTCACCCATCGTCCACCACCCATTACAGCGTGTCGGAGGAACAGCGTGCGATCATGGGTGTTGAGGAAGGGATGCTGCGGATCAACATTGGACTTGAAGACCCGCAAGATTTGATCGACGATCTCGATCAGGCTTTGCTAAAGGTCGGACTATGATTTTGGACGCCTTCTTCACCGATTCCGAAACGACGGACGGCGTCACGGTGCGCGTTGTCACCAATTTCCTTGAGGATCAGTCAAATCCTGCGCAGGGGCGCTGGTTCTGGTCCTATCATATCCGTATCGAAAACCACCGTGACGATCCGGTGCAATTGTTGACCCGTCACTGGAAAATTACCGACGGGCGCGGGATGATCAGCCATGTCGACGGCGATGGCGTGGTGGGAGAACAGCCGCTTTTGCAACCCGGCGGGAGCCATGACTATGTCTCTGGCTGTCCGCTTGCCACGCCAAGCGGGATAATGGAGGGCCATTATCGCTTTTTCCGGGCCGATGGTTCGACCTTCCTTGTCGAGATCCCGCGGTTCAGGCTGGTTGCCCCTGCCATCGCACGATGAAACGTACGCATCTGCCTTTGAATGGCCTGCGGGTGTTTGATGCGGCCGCCCGCCATTTAAGCTTTACCAAGGCGGCTGATGAGCTGGCGGTGACGCCAGCAGCCGTCGGCCAGCAAATCCGCGCGCTGGAGGATATGCTGGGCGTTGTGCTGTTCCGCCGGACGCCAAAGGGACTGGAACTGACAGGAGAGGCCGAAAAAGGCCTGGATGCCCTGCGCGCCGGATTTCTGCAATTTGAGGAATCGGTGCGGGCGATGCAATCGGGGCAGTCATCCCACTATCTTACCATCGCCGCCCCGCGCGATTTTACCGCCAAATGGCTTACCCCGCGGCTTGCTCGTTATGGGGCCAGCAATCCCGAATTGCAGTTCACTCTGGTGTCGGGCGATGCGGAGGTGGACTTTACCGAGGCCAATCTCGACCTTGCTATTCGCCTTGCTGATGGTCCGGGCGAGCATGAAGGCGTGATGCTGGCAACGGGTGCCTTTGTGACGGTGGGGGCAGCAGAAGGCGGGATGGATACGCCGATAAGCTGGCCCGGATGCCCGGCAAGCGAGGCTGAGGCGGCGCTTCGGCTCGGCGATGCCGGGCTGGCAATTGATGCCGCCGCCATTGGTCTTGGACGAGCCACTGTGCCGCATCTGCTTGCCGAAGCAGATATTGCCGCAGGGCGTGTGCGCGCGCTAGACAATGCGCGTGAAAGCAGGCTGGCCTATTGGCTGGTCGCGCCCTTGCCCCAATGGCGGCAGAAAAAAGTGCGCGCACTGGTCGATGCTTTGACCGGTTAAGCTACTCGGGAGGCAGTCCGGCTTTCGTAGCCATTTTATCTCCCAAGCCATCGAGAAATGCACGCTTTGCAGCATCATGAACTGCTTCGACGCCGGCATGTTCGCCCAATTTGTAGTAACCGGCCAAATAGGTCCAATCGAATTCGGTGAGCCCTGCGGGCGGGATTGCATTTTCGGCAAACAGCGTCAGAATAGTGACAGGATTTGCATCTTCGTTGGGAAGATCCTTGACCGGAGCAAGCGACCGTAATGTCGCATAATCGGCCAGCTGTCTGATCGATTTTCCTGCCGCTAATTTGCTGTCGAACAAAACGATTGATCCAAGCATGTCGACACGGATCGTGCTGACTATCCTTCCAGCGTTCCACGCGTCGTTGGCACTTACCGTCACCTCAACTCCGTCAAATTCAGAGGTGCCACCTATCATGATGGTCCGCTTTTTAAGGGGCTTTCCGTCAATGCCTCTGTCCTCACGCACAAACCATGCTTGTGATGCCTTGCTGCCCGCCAATATGCGATCAATCTCGAAATCTTTCAGATCGCCGAACATAGCTGGGTCAACCTTCCGCAAGCGCGTTACTTCGGAATGACTGTTGGGAACAAAGCCGACCCAGATATTCGGTGAGCAATTTTCGTTGGCTAGTCGAAGGTTCAAGCCACGGATATTGTCGCGCATCCGCTCGGCCATGACATCGGCATAATCGGCATCAAGGCCAAATATTTTTATGCACACTGGATCATAATGTTTAGGAAGCGGTTTTGATTGCGAGGGGCGCCATGTGATGGCCTTTGCCAAATCGGCAGTCACTTCGGCTTCCTCGGCACGGTTGCCGGTAACGACAATCGGGTCTTTGCCGCCTTCGCTAGATTGGGCCCACGCCGAATTGGCGCAGGACAGAGCAAAGAGGATCGAAAGGCTCTTTAACCGCATCGCATTACCTTTGCTGAGACTTTGCCGCCGCAGCGACATACCACGCCAACAGCTAATCCGGAATAGCGTTCACCAGCCGCTCAACCAGCGCGGCAAATCGGGTGTTATCAACTTCAGCGTCGCTGTTGTTCCAGCTGCCAGTGACAACAAACCATTTGCCCTTTTGGCTCTGCAAAAGCAGGCTCATCGACATGACGCCGGGTTCCGAGCCGCCCTTATAGCCCACATATTTCCACTTGGCGCGGGCCGTGGGCGAAATGCCGGGGTTGATGCCCATGATCGAAAGCATCTGGTCATTGCGGCTTTCGCGGATGGCATTCATCAGCAGCATCAGGTCACCGGGCGATGCAAACCATTCGATCGTGTCAATGGCGGTTGGCCCTTTGCTCAGCGCCTCATTGTCTATTTTGTCGAGCGTGAGCGCGGCGGCCTCGCTGACCAAAAGCTCGCGCTGCCCCATCTCGCTGATATTCAGGAACCGTTCGCGCAGGTCGGGATTGGCCTTCAGCGCAAAGGCCTCGACCGTGGACAGGAAAGGCAGCGTCTTGTCTGGCGAGCTGTGGCCAATGGTTGCCAGCCTCTGCTCCACCGCTTCACGGCCCAGTTTGAACAGCAACGTATCCGTGGCGCTGTTGTCGCTGACCGATATCATTTGGGCAGCCAGGCTATGCAGAGTCAGCGGGCTGTCCTTGGGCCATCCATTGGTGGCCGCAGACGAAAAGGACCGATGGGCAAGCGGGGCGACATCTTCCCACTTGCGGTTTCCTGCCTGAACCTGTGCGGCCAGCTCGGCAAGGATGTACAGTTTGAAGGTCGAGCCAATGGCAAATTGCTCATCGGCGCGCTGCGATCCCAGAATGCGGGCATTGCCCTTGTCATCCAGCTCCGCCACCATGAAGCCGGTTCGCCCGGGCAAAGCGTTGATATCGGCGGCCACGCGTTCCAGCGTGTCCTCCGGCACGGTAAAGCCTGTAAACAACATGCCGATAACCTTGTTGTCGTCGGCTTGGGCGATATCAATCTCTATGGTCGCAACGGATCGCTCAAAGGCATATTGCACCGTTGCCCCATGCTTGCCCCGCGGCGTCGCGGACAGCAGCTGCACAGGCTTTCCATGCTGCGCGATAAAGCTGTCGAAAATGGAAACGACCTGCGCAGCTGAAATCGCCGCGAGGAAGCTGGGTGCGAAATATTGGTCGGGGGCCAATTCTGCCTTGATGATCGCATCAAGCTGCTTGATCCGCTTATCCAGCGGTGAATTGGCCTTGATTTTCGGATCGGTCTTGGCGGCATCAACCGTTTTGATCTTGTTTCTGGGCGTGGCCGCCGAAACCGTGGTGCAGGCCGAAAGCGAAAGGGCTGAAACCAGCGCGACAAGCATCAAATGGGATCGCAATATCCTTCTCCTCTGTCTCCGGTGGCGTTGAGGCCGCCCCATCACTTACGCATCAATCGCTTCCTCATCCACGCTTGTGGCATGTTCCTGAATAAAGCGGAAGCGGGCTTCCGGGCTTTTGCCCATCAACTGGTCCACACGTTCCTTGACAGCCATTTGCCGTTGATATTCGTGCGGCAGCGTGATGCGGATCATGGACCGTGTTTTTGGGTCCATTGTTGTTTCCCTAAGCTGCGAGGGATTCATTTCGCCCAACCCCTTGAAGCGGCCAACTTCCACCTTTTTGCCCTTGAACAGCGTGGCTTCAAGTTGGGCCCGCTCCGCCTCATCCTGCGCATAGGCGCTCTGTGCGCCGGACGTCAGACGATATAAGGGCGGGCGCGCAAGATAGAGGTGCCCGCGTTCGACAATCGCTGGCATTTCCTGAAAGAAAAATGTCATCAGCAAGGTGGCAATATGGGCGCCGTCGACATCGGCATCGGTCATGATGATAATACGGTCATAGCGCAAATTATCAGGGTCGCAGTCTTTGCGCACGCCGCAGCCCAGGGCAAGTTGCAGGTCGGAAATTTCCTGATTGGCCCGAATTTTGTCAGCCGTTGCCGATGCGACATTCAGGATTTTGCCTCTGATTGGCAGAATTGCCTGCGTCTTGCGATCACGCGCCTGTTTGGCGCTGCCGCCTGCACTGTCGCCTTCAACAATGAATAGCTCGGTTCCGGCGGGGTCGTCTGACGCGCAATCGGTCAGCTTTCCGGGCAGGCGCACCTTCTTGCCGCTGGTCGCGGTCTTACGCTTGACCTCGCGCTCGGCTTTGCGGCGCAACCGGTCCTCAACCTTTTCAAGGATGAAACCCAGCATCGCCTTACCGCGTTCCATATTGTCGGCAAGGAAATGGTCGAAATGATCCCGCACGGCATTTTCAACCAGCCGCGCGGCCTCGGGCGAGGTTAGCCGGTCCTTGGTCTGGCTTTGAAACTGAGGGTTGCGGATAAACACGGAGAGCATCAGCTCTGCTTCGTTGAATATATCCTCTGCGGTGATCTGCGCAGCCTTCTTGTTGCCGATTATCTCGCCAAAAGCGCGTAATCCTTTGGTCAGCGCGGCGCGCACGCCTGCCTCATGTGTGCCGCCATCGGGCGTGGGAATGGTGTTGCAATACCAGCTATAGGACCCGTCCGAATAAAGCGGCCACGCAATCGCCCATTCAACGCGGCCTTGGCTTTCACCCGATTCATTGGCAGGAAAGCTCTGGTTGCCGTGGAAGAAGTCGGTGGTCACACAGTTGCGCCCACCCAGCTGCTCCTTCAAATGGTCGGCAAGGCCGCCCGGAAACTGGAACACCGCCTCTTGCGGCACATCTTCGCTCGCCAGCTCAGGATCGCATTTCCAGCGAATTTCGACACCAGCAAACAGATAGGCTTTCGACCGCGCCAATTTGAACAGCCGGGCCGGTTTGAATTTTGCATCCGCCCCAAAAATCTCTGGATCGGGGGTAAAGGCGATGGTCGTGCCACGCCGGTTGGGGGTGGGCCCAAGCTCCTCCAGCCCGCCTTGCGCTGCCCCGCGAACAAAGCGTTGACGATAGAGCTGCTTGTTGCGAGCAACCTCTACGATCGTATCGGTTGAAAGCGCATTGACCACCGACACGCCCACACCGTGCAGGCCGCCGCTGGTCGCATAGGCCTTGCCCTCAAATTTTCCGCCGGAGTGCAGCGTGGTCATGATGACCTCCAATGCCGATTTACCCGGAAATTTGGGATGGGGGTCAACAGGGATGCCGCGGCCATTGTCGCTGATCGTCAGACGGTTTTCCTTGCCCAGCACAATCTCAATACGGCTGGCATGGCCTGCCACGGCCTCATCCATCGAGTTATCAAGAACTTCGGCGGCGAGGTGGTGCAGCGCACGTTCGTCGGTCCCGCCAATATACATGCCCGGACGCCGCCGGACAGGCTCCAGCCCCTCCAGCACCTCGATGGCAGAGGCATCATAGCCCGATGGATCGGAACCGGCGGGCAGCGCGCCGCCGAACAGGTCTTCGCTCATGCCTGCTGCTATAGGCGCGGCTGACTCAGCCGTGCAAGCACTGCCCGAAATCGCCTGTGGAAAAAAGTCGGGTTAGCGGACCCTCGGCCCGCCAAAGGGCATGGGCGGCGGGGGGCGACGGACACCGCGCGGCAATTGCGCCTGATAGGCACGTCCGCAATGTTCCACGCAATAAGGAAAGCCGGGATTGACCGCCTCACCACAAAAATGGAAATCAGGCTCACCGGGGTGGCCCATCGGCCAACGGCAAACACGATCAGACAGGTCCAACAGGCTGGTCTTGTCGGCGATCTCCGGGCTGGGCTTGGCAGGGACAAGCCTACGCGGCGGTGCAGGCGGGATCGGTGCCTGCTGGTCGCCGGGGCCTTGGCGCATGAACCCGCCGGGGCCGATCGAAACAATTTTCGGAATATCCGCGCGCGGCGGCGTGGGCGGCAGAGTGATCGGCGGGCCGGGGTTGACTGAACGCTCCACGGGCGCCGCGGCCTGCGGGCGCGGCGATGCAGGCTTTTCAACTGCTTTTGCCTTGGGCTTGGGTGCAGCGGTCGTTTTCGGTTCGCTGTCGTTCGATTTGACCGGCGACGGACGTGACTTCAGGCCTAGGCGGTGCGCCTTGCCAATTACGGCATTGCGGGAAACGCCGCCCAGTTCATCGGCGATCTGGCTGGCGGTCAGGCCATTTTCCCACATTGTTTTAAGGCGGTCGATCCGCTCGTCAGTCCAGCTCATGGATGCTCCAAAAAAATCTTGCGGTCAGACTTGCCGCGCAAAGCGCAAGCCCCTAGTCGATTGCGCGATGAGTATCAACAAATCTAATGTCGCAAGCAGTGGCGCGCAAGGGCTGCCGCCGGAACGCATCATCGGCCGCGTCAACTGGGTGGGGCTGAAAACGCTCTATCTCAAGGAAATACGCCGCTTCATGAAGGTTCAGCTCCAGACGATCTGGGGGCCTGCGGTTACGACGCTACTGTTCCTTGTAATATTCACCGTTGCTCTTGGCCGCGATGGCGCGACGGTGCTGGGTGTGCCATTCCCTGATTTCATTGCGCCCGGCCTGATTGCCATGGCCATGATCCAGAATGCTTTCGCCAATAGCAGTTTTTCGCTTTTAGTGGGCAAGATTCAGGGGACAATCGTCGACTATCTGATGCCGCCCGTATCCAACGTTGAATTGCTGGCGGCGATGGTCGGTGCAGCCATAACCCGCGCTTTTTTTGTGGGCGGCGCGGTCTGGCTGGTCATGCTGTTCTGGCCCGGCGTCCATGTGACGCTGAAACAGCCGATTGCCGCCTTGTGGTTCGGCTTCATGGGGGCGGCGTTTGTCTCTTTCCTTGGGATCATCACGTCAATCTGGGCAGAAAAATTCGACCATAATGCCGCTGTCACCAATTTCGTCATCGCGCCGCTCTCACTTTTGTCCGGCACATTTTACTCGGTCGATCGCCTTGCGCCCACTTTTCAGGCGATCAGCCACGCCAACCCGTTCTTCTATATCATTTCCGGCTTCCGCTATGGCTTTCTGGGCAGGACAGATTCCGACATCTGGCTGGGCGGCACAGTGCTGCTGATTGTCAACATCCTGCTGGGGATTGGCACCTACGCGCTGCTGCGCTCCGGCTGGAAAATCAAGGCATAGTTAAATAGGGACAGTCCCTATTTAACTCGCAGGCGTCCAAACCTGTTTTTGGCAGATCGGGCCAATGCAGCCCTCCACGCTCAAATTGCCGTTCTTCTGTTTGTAAACGACAGACCGATAGCTTTTGCCGTTGCGCGGATCATAGATCGTGCCGCGCCATTTTTCACCGTCCTCTTTCAGATTCGAAAGGATGTTGATCCCCAGAACCTTGCGCGTGCGCAGCGCTTTGTTGGGGTTGTTCTCATCTTTCTGATCCACGCCATTGGGCGGGGTTTTCAGATATTTGCTGATTTTGCCGCACATGTTCGCGCCGCATGGCGCGATTTCAATGATTGCGTCCTTTTCTTTCGTCGTCCAGCGACCGCTGATAGAGGCAGCGGCGTGAGCAGCCGTGATGATGCCGCCAATGGCCGAAAGGGTAACCAAAGAAGCCAGCACTGTGCGCATGAATCGCTCTCCTTTTTTTCTCTGTGCCTGCGCTTAGCATATGCTAGGCGAAGTGCATGTCAGAAATTATCCTCTATGACTATTGGCGTTCCTCTGCCTCCTACCGCGTCAGGATTGCCCTAAACCTGAAGCGGATTGCCTACACATCCGTGCCGACAAACCTGCTGGATGCTTCGCACAAAAAGGCGGATTATGTGGCGCGCAACCCGCAGGGCTTTGTACCGATGCTGCATATTGATGGGCATGACCTGACGCAAAGCCTTGCGATCATTGACTATCTGGACGCGAAATATCCTGACCCTGCAATGGTTTCATCCGATCCGGCGGCGCGTGCCAAGACGCTGGCGCAGGCGCTGTTGATTGCGGCCGATATCCATCCCATCAACAATTTGCGCATCCTGCAATATCTGAAGGATGAATTTGGCGCAGACGAGGCCGCGACCGCCAACTGGTATCGGCACTGGATCATGGAGGGCTTTGCCGCGCTGGAGGCGATGGCCCCGGACAATGGCCTGTTCGGTGGCGACCTGCCTAACCTCGCCGATGTCTGCCTTGTGCCGCAAATGGCCAATGCCCGGCGGTTTGAGACCCCGCTGGAGGCGTTTCCCAACCTGGTGCGGATGGATGCGGCGTTGCGTGCTATGGAGGCCTTTGCAAAGGCTGCGCCAGAGGTTGTGAAGCCTTAATGAGCGTTCGTGCGGTTTTGCTCGCGGCGGCAGGATTTGCCGCCATGCCTGATGCGGCGATGGCGCAAATCGGCGGCGGGCCATGCGATGACAGCTACCGTTCCGCTCCCGCCTTGTTTGAAATTCCCTATGAAGAGGAGGATGGCAGCGTTGGAACCCAATTGCTGAGCGGGGGCATCGTGGTTGTAGGAAGCCTTGAAAATAGCAGGGCCGAGTGCACGGAAACAAAGCTGGAATTGCCCGAACGGGACGTTTTTGGAGCGACCGGGCGGGTCGAGCAGAGCCTGTCCTTGATCGCCGGGTTGCAGCAGTTTCGCCGAGCTGACAGCCGCTCCGCCAATCCCACAAGCCAGGGCGTTACTATGCGCGGACTGGGCGGCAATGCCTCTAGCCGGGCGTTGATTTTCATTGATGATGTGCCGCAGGCTGATCCTTTTGGTGGGTGGGTGGCTTGGCCGGGGCTTGATGCTGTAAATTTGCGCGGTGTACGCATTCGTAAAGGGGCGGGGCAGGTGACCGCCGGGCCAGGCGCGCTAGCAGGCGTGATTGAACTGGAAAGCGTGCAGCGCCTGCAACAGCGCGACGACAGCATCACCATCGGCTATGGCAGCCGCAACAGCATCGAGGCACGGGGCCGTTACCTCGAATGGGTTGGCAGTGGGACCCTTTCGCTGTCAGGCAGCTACGCCCGTGGAGATGGCTTTGCGCCTGTGATCGAGAGCCAGCGGGGCGCGGTTGACCGGACCGCCCCCTATGAACAGGCAGGCGCGGCCCTTCGCCTCTGGTTTCCCGCAGGCGATACCACCGATGTGCAGGTCAATTTGCGCGGCTTTACTGACAAGCGCGACCGTGGTGTGGATTTTTCCGACAATAGCAATGATGGTCTGGATGCAAGCCTGCGGCTGGTCGGGCAGGGCAATTGGGCCTATATGCTAACTGGCTATACGCAGCTGCGCGAATTCACCTCGGAATTTGGGGCAGTATCGGCAACGCGGGCATCGGTGACGCCGACGCTGGACCAATTTGCCACACCGTCGCTGGGGCTTGGGCTGCGGTTTGAGATCCGGCCACCAGTAGGCGACAGGGCAGAATTGCGGCTGGGCGGCGAATGGCGGGGCACGCGCGGGGAAACACGGGAGAATTTCACCTTTGTCGGCGGCTTGCCAACACGCCTTCGCACCGCGGGAGGGCAAACAGACAGTTTCGGCCTGTTCGCCGAGGGGGCCTGGAATGCCTCCAACACGCTGATCTTCAGCGCCGGGGGGCGGATTGACCAGTGGCGCATAAGCGACGGATTTCGCCGTGAGGTTAACATCGGCGGCGATGTGCGGTCCGATGAGCGCTTTGCTGACCGCTCCGGAACCGAAGTGACTGGACGCCTTGGGGCAGCGCTGACGCTGTCGGATTATTGGTCCGTGAAGGCATCTGCCTATACGGGGTGGCGACTGCCAACGCTGAACGAGCTTTATCGACCGTTTCGGGTGGGTGCAGACGCAACGGCGGCGAACGAAAATCTCTCGCCCGAAAATATCATCGGTGCAGAGGCTAGCCTTGCTTTTATCGATGATGGCTGGGACCGGGATCATCGCGCAGACATCACGCTGTTTTACAATCGACTGGACGATGCGATTGCCAATTTCAGCCTGGGCCAGGGGCCGGGGCTGTTCCCCGGTGTCGGCTTTGTCGCAGCGGGCGGCACCTATCGCAGGCGGGCCAATCTCGATGCGATCATCAGCATGGGTTTGGAAATTGATGCGCGCATTGCCCTTGACGATTATTGGGGCGTTCGGCTGGCCTATAGCTATGTTGATGCCAAGGTGCGCGGCCGTGGACTTTCCGCTACGCTAGACGGCCTGCGCCCGGCGCAGGTGCCGCATCATGGCGGCAATATTGGCCTTGATTTTGGTCAAGGCGGTTCCGGGCTGCAGGGGGCGTTCGGTCTGCGCTACACCAGCGGACAATTTGACGATGATGCCAATAGCCGCCGTCTCAAATCCGCGCTAACCGCCGATGCCATGCTCTATTACCGGTTTGACGGCGGATTGGGGATAGAATTGCGCGGCGAAAACCTATTCGACGCGCGGGTGGAGGCAGCGATATCATCAGGCGGCATTGTCGAACGCGCAACGCCGCGCACCATCTGGCTAGGTATCCGCTGGAACTTCAACTAGGATCAGTGCCCAGACGACGGATAGACCAAAGCCTTCAGTCCAGACCGGTCAAACCGCTGCCACCCGGATTCGGGCAAGGCCAGCCGGTCTGCGATCGCCCAGAGGACCGTGGGGTTGACGCCAAGGCCGCAATGGCTGCCGCGCACTTCGATATTGTCGGTATGCGCCGATTGTGGCTCACGGCTGTTTTGCCAGGCAACAATGCCATCATGCTTAGAAAAGATCGCGGTTGAGGGAACCGGCGGCACGTCGTGGCTTTCGGCAAGCTGCGCCTGCACAGAGGGATCGTCAACTTTCTGGCCGGTCATCCATTGGTAGGCATGCCACGCATTGGTCGATTTCGGGCTGCCTGTGATTGGCGAGCCGAGCGAAATCACCTGCCGGACAATATCAGGGCGTCGTCGCGACAATTGCCGGGCAAGCGTTCCGCCCAGCGACCAGCCGATAAGGCTGACCTTGCGTCCGGTAAGCGCATGAATTTCGTCGAGCCGCTTGATCAGTTTTTCGCCATTGGCCCCAATCGCACGAGGCCCAAGATTGCGACCCAATTCCCAATGAAACACCTGATAGCCCAGCTTTTCGAGGTAGCTTTTCAGCGGCTTCATCGAATAGTCGCCAGCCATGAAGCCGGGAAGCAACAACACGGGGTGGCCATCGCCTTTGGGGGCCTGCATCAACAGCGGTGCTGCCCAGGGCATGGAACCAAATTCGGCAAGGGCACGCGGAAATTCGGACAATGCCAAAAACAGCGACGGGCGTGGCGTGGGTTCAAGGGCGGCTGTGGCCAAAATCATTCTCCCGCTTTAATTTTCCCCGGTCTGCGCCGGTTTAGGGGAGCGAGGCTGGACCCGTGCCGGGAATCCGTCAATGCAGTATTTACCTTTGACTGTGGAAAATTGCGTCAAGCCCTTGTTTATACGTCGAATAAAGCGGTTTCCATGCCAGCAGCCTTTTCGCCTTTTGATTGGAAATACGGCGGTTTTCGGCATAGAAGGCGCGGGCGAGGGGGGATAAGCCGGCCTCGTCAATGCTTTGCAGGGGTGGCGGATCAACCCCCAGTATCCCTGCCGCATGGTCAATGACGGCATTCTGGCTGCACGGCAGATCGTCGGCAAGATTGTAGACCGAGGGCGGACCGGAAAAGCCCGCAATCAACCCTGATATGATGTCATCGACATGAATGCGGCTGAATATCTGGTCGGGCAAGTCAATCCGGTGCGCTTTGCCCTCGATCAGGCGGTCCAGTGCAGAGCGGGTTGGGCCATAAATGCCCGGCAGGCGAAAAACGCTGCCCAGCCGCTGCCACGCCTGATCTGCCTCAGCGCGCGCAGTGCGGCGGCCGGTGCCGATGGCAGCGCTTTCATCCACCCATGCCCCGCCTGTATCGCCATAGACTCCCGTAGAAGAAAGATAGCCGACCCATCTGCCATGGGCCGCCCTAATGTCGGTGCCATAGGCCGCGAGCACAGGATCGGTGCCTTCGCCATTGGGCGGAACACTGGACAGGATGTGTGTGGCGGTCTCCAGCGCTGTCAGCACCGCTGCCCGGTCATCAAAGCCAATGGCATCGCCGCCGCTCATCCGTTTTGTGCCAGTCACGCTCCAGCCTGACTGACGAAGAAATTGCGCGAGGCGGCTGGCCGTATAGCCCATTCCAAAAATCAGCATCTTACCCGGCATGACGGCATCCATCCGGCAAGCGGGGGCGCACGTCAAGCATGTTGCCAATCAGAGGCGCAGTCGGCAAAGGGACGGCTATGGCGGAGAATGAAATACCGGTCGAATTGCTGCAAAGCGCCCTGCTTGGCGGCCTTCCCCACGCCTTTCTGGGGCGGCGTGGCGGCGTATCAGGCGGTATTTACGCCAGCCTGAATTGCAGCCTGGGTTCGGATGATGTGCGCGAACATGTGGTGGAAAACCGGCGGCGCGCGGTTGCATCTGTCCTGCCCGGTGCGCAATTGGCGCGGGTCTATCAGATTCATTCCGCTGATGTTGTCACAGTCACGGGGCCGAATGACCAGAACAACCCGCCAAAGGGCGACGCGCTGGTGACGGACAGGCCGGGCGTGCTGATCGCAGTGCAGACCGCCGATTGTGTGCCTGTGCTTTTTGCCGACCGGAATGCCGCCATCGTCGGAGCGGCCCATTCCGGCTGGAAAGGCGCGCTGGCCGGTATCAACGAAAATACCGTGGACGCCATGGAGGCGCTGGGCGCAGCGCGAAGCAACATCGTTTGCGCTATTGGCCCATGTATCGCCCAGAAAAGCTATGAAGTGGATGAGGGCTTTTTGCGCCGCTTTGTCGAGCATGAAAGCGGGTCTGAGCGATTTTTTGCCAACGGCAAGGCAGGGCACTACCAATTTGATATTGAAGGCTATGTTGCCGCACGGCTGGCAGCATATGGCATTGAAAAAGTGCAGTGCCTTGGTGAAGACACCTACAGCCAGCCAGATCGCTTTTTCAGCTACAGGCGCAGTTGCCACCGCAATGAGGGCGGCTATGGCGCGCAAATGTCGATGATTGGTATTGCGCCATGACGGCACGGTTGGCGGGTCTATGGGGCGGGCTGCTGTTGTTTGCTGTCATGCTGCTGGCTGGACCGCCACAATCGATGGCGCAGCCTGCCTGGCATGTCGCCGCCTTGACGCTGTTAATGGCGATCTGGTGGATGACGGAGGCTTTGCCGCTGACTGCAACTGCGCTGCTGCCATTCCTTGCACTGCCGGTCATGGGCGTGATGGATGCCAAAGCAGTCGCAAAGGAATATTATTCCGACATATTGTTCCTGATACTGGGCGGGGCATTTCTTGCCCTCGCCATTGAACGGGTGGGCCTCCACCGCCGGGCTGCGCTTGCCATATTGAAACGGGCAGGGGTGAGTGCAGCGGGGCTGCTATTTTCATTCATGATCGCAACTGCACTGCTTAGTATGTTGATTTCAAATACATCAACAACATTGATCATGCTGCCAATTGCGCTTGCCGTGCTTGCCGCGGGCGGCGTGCGAGAGGGGGAAACCGATGGCATGGCAGGGGCTTTGGCAATGGGTATCGCCTTTGCCGCCACCATCGGCGGGCTTGGCACATTGGTGGGATCGCCCACCAATGCTATTGCTGCGGGCCTTATCGAGAAGCAGCTGGGTATCGAAATCGGCTTTCTGACATGGATGGCCTATGGCCTGCCTATTGTAGTGGTGTCTGTGCCGGTTTGCGCATTCATCCTGATGCGCGTGCAGCGGGTGGGGAAGACCGGTTTTGATGCCCTTGCCGCCCGCGCTGCCATCGGCGATCCCGGTCCATGGAGCATGGCGGAGAAAAGGCTGCTGCCGCTTATCCTTTTTGTCATCCTCTTGTGGCTGGTGCAGCCATGGGTCGAACCCTATTTGCCGAAGGGGGCAATAACCGATGGCAGCATTGCCGTGCTGGGGGGGCTTTTGTTGTTCATCATTTCCGACGGCAGCGGTCGGCCGCTGTTGCTCTGGAAAGAGGCAGACCGGGCACCATGGGGCGTGATCATGATGTTTGGCGGCGGCCTCGCGCTTGCCGCCGGGATCAGCGCGTCGGGGCTCGACGATTGGCTGGGCGAGGCGCTGCGCCCCCTCGCTGGCGTGCATCCGTTGCTGATCGCGGCGTGCGTTGTCGCGCTGGTTATCCTGATTACCGAATTTGCCAGCAATGTGGCAACCGCCAGCGGCGTAATGCCTGTGGTCGTCGGCCTGATCGTTGCCACAGGCGCCGATCCATGGCTGTTGGCGATGAGCGCGTCCATTGCTGCCAGCTGGGGCTATATGATGCCGTCGGGCACAGGCCCTAACGCCCTTGCCTGGTCAAGCGGACATATTGCCATGCCACGCATGGTGAAATCGGGCGCATTGATGGATTTGGCCGGCATCCCGATCATTGTTGGCCTCGTCTGGGTGAGCGCGCAGCTTATCAACTGAAAAATGGCGCAAGATAGTTTCATTTGAAACAAATTATGTTAGGGCAGCGGCATAGGAGATTGATGCCATGACCGATGTTCCCGTGCCGACCCGCCGCAGCCGGAAGCCTGCGCCAAAGACCATTGGCGGCCGCGTTCTGAAACCATCGACGTTGATGATGGGGCATGGCTATGACCCGGTCCTATCCGAAGGCGCGCTGAAGCCACCGATCTTTCTGACGTCGACCTTTGCCTTTGAAAGCGCGGCGGCGGGCAAGACATTTTTTGAACATATCACGGGAAAGCGGCAGGGCCCGGCAGAGGGTCTGGTCTATTCTCGTTTCAACGGACCCAATCAGGAGATCTTGGAGGACCGGTTGTCAGTATGGGATGGTGCGGACGATGCGCTGGTGTTTTCCAGCGGCATGTCCGCGATTGCAACGCTGTTGCTATCGCTGGTCAGCCAGAATGACGTCATTGTCCATTCCGGGCCGCTTTATGCCGCAACTGAAACGTTGATCGCGCGCATCCTTTCACGCTTTGGCGTCAGTTTTCTTGATTTCCCGGCAGGTGCCAGCCGCGCTGAAATAGATGCGATCCTTGCAAAGGCGGAGGAAAAGGCACGCGAAACCGGGGGGAAGGTTGCGCTCATCTATCTAGAAAGCCCGGCAAATCCTACAAATGCGCTGGTTGATGTGGAGGCCGTCCGCGCGGCGCGTGATGCCGCCTTTGCCGGTCCGCAAAAGCCAGCCATTGCGATCGACAACACATTCCTTGGGCCATTGTGGCAACAGCCGATGAAGCAGGGTGCTGAACTGGTTGTCTACAGCCTCACCAAATATGCAGGGGGTCATTCCGATCTGGTGGCAGGCGGCGTCACGGGCACGCAGGCCCTGATTGATGCCATCCGCCCGATGCGCAACACCATCGGCACCATTTGCGATCCCAACACTGCCTGGATGCTGCTGCGCAGTCTGGAAACGCTGGAACTGCGGATGAGCCGCGCGGGCGAGAATGCAGCCAAAGTGTGCGCTTTCCTGAAATCTCACCCGAAAGTGCTGGGCCTTGGCTATCTTGGCATGATTGACGATCCGCAACAGCAAGACATCTACACCCGGCACTGCACCGGGGCGGGGTCAACCTTTTCGCTGTTTATCAACGGCGGCGAGGCGGAATCCTTCCGTTTTCTAGACGCGCTGAAAATTGCAAAACTGGCAGTCAGCCTTGGCGGCACGGAAACGCTAGCGAGCCATCCGGCAGCGATGACGCATTTGTCGGTCCCGCAGGAACGCAAGGATGCGTTGGGGATAACCGATAATCTGGTGCGCATTTCGATAGGGATAGAGGATGCCGACGATTTGATCGCTGATTTCGCTGCGGCGCTAGACGCGGTTTAAATTGCCCTTCGCGTTACGGCACGCTAGCGCTTTATCGAGATAATCCGGACAAAAAAACGCCGGTCGCAGGAGAGCATGAGTCGTGTCAGAGCAATTTGACGATTTTGAATCCTTTTCCAATCTGGTGTCGATGTTCCTGTCGCGTGCCGCGTTGCGCGGCGACCGGCCGTTTCTGGGGCATAAAGAGGGCGGCAGCTGGCAAACCTTAAGCTGGGCAGAAGTGGCTCGGCAAGTGGCGGGGCTGGCCAAATCCTTACGGGCGATGGGCCTGAACAAAGGCGACCGGGTGATGCTGGTATCCGAAAACCGGCCTGAATGGTGCATTGCCGATCTGGGGATCATGGCCGCAGGCTGCATCACTGTGCCAACCTACATCACCAACACCGAACGCGATCACCAGCATATACTGGACAACAGCCAGTCGCGCGCAGTCATTGTTTCCACGGCAAAGCTTGCACAGGTGCTGATGCCTGCGGTTGTCAAATCGTCGGAATGCGAATTTGTTATCGGCATGGAGCCGGTAAAGCTTGCGCAAAAGGGGCAGCAAAGCCTGCATGACTGGGCCGATCTGGTGCATGGAACCGACGCCGATGTCGCTGCCCTGACGCAGGAAATGGCCAATGTTGCGCGCGATGACATTGCCTGCATCATCTACACCAGTGGCACGGGCGGCGCGCCGCGCGGGGTGATGCTGCATCATGGCTCGATCATATGTAATGTCGATGGCGCGGCGCAGGTGCTGCGCGAGGATTTCGGGCTGGATGATGAACGCTTCCTGTCGTTCCTTCCTTTGTCCCATGCCTATGAACATTCAGGCGGGCAGTTCCTTCCCATCGGTGTCGGTGCAGAAATCTATTATGCCGAAGGTCTGGAAAAGTTGGCGGCCAATATAGAGGAAACGCAGCCCACAATCATGGTGGTCGTGCCGCGCCTGTTTGAGGTGCTGCGCGCGCGCATGATCAAAACGGTCGAAAAGCAGGGCAAGCTGCCCAACTATTTGCTCGACAAGGCGCTTACCATTGGGGAGCGAGACTATAGCGGCAAAAAGCGGCTGCTTGACGCACCGATGCGGTTGATCGTGTCGCGCACGTTGAAACCCAAGATCCGGGCAAAATTTGGCGGACGGATGAAGGCGATGGTTTCGGGCGGCGCGCCGCTCAACCCTGATATCGGCATCTTTTTCCAGTCGCTGGGGATCACCCTACTGCAAGGCTATGGCCAGACTGAATCCGGCCCAGTGGTCAGTTGCAACCGCCCGGCGGCAGGCATCAAAATGGACACAGTCGGGCCCGCGCTGAAAGGCGTGGAGGTGCGCATTGCCGAGGATGGCGAAATTTTGGTTCGCGGCGAGCTGGTGATGAAGGGCTATTGGCGCAACAAGGCCGAAACCGAGCGCACGATCAAGGATGGCTGGCTGCATACCGGCGACATCGGCCATATTGACGCGCAGAAGCGGATCGTCATTACCGACCGCAAAAAGGATCTGATCGTGAATGACAAGGGCGACAATGTCGCGCCGCAAAAGGTCGAAGGGATGCTGACGCTGCAACCCGAAATATTGCAGGCGATGGTTTCTGGCGACAAGCGGCCCTATATTGTCGGCCTGATCGTGCCGGACCCGGAATGGGCACTGGAATGGGCGCGCGCGCAGGGTGTGAAATATGATTTCAACAGCTTGCAGGGCAATCCGCAGTTTCGCTCTGCGGTCCGCGCCGCCGTTGACCGGGTGAATAAGGACTTGTCAGTCACCGAAAAAGTGCGTCAGTTTGAATTTGCCGATGAGCCCTTCACCATCGAAAATGGCGAAATGACGCCAAGTATGAAGATCAGGCGGCACATGATCCGTGAACGGTACAAGGACCGTGTGGACGGGATGTATAAGGGATAAATCCTCCTCGCTTGCGGGAAGAGTTTATAAATCCGGCAGCCGCCAGTCTATCGGCGGCAAAGCTTTGCTCTGAAGAAACGCGTTACACTGCGAAAAGTGCCGACAGCCCATGAAGCCATTGTGTGCAGACAATGGGGAGGGGTGCGCGGCCTTTAGCACCAGATGTTTCGAGCCATCGACAAAGGCGGCCTTTTTCTGTGCATAGCTGCCCCAAAGAAGGAAAACCACCGGCTCATCCTTTGCGTTGACCAGCCTTATCACCGCATCAGTAAAGCGTTCCCAGCCGCGTTTCTGGTGTGATGCAGCCTTGGCCATTTCCACCGTAAGCACGCTGTTCAGCAGCAGCACGCCTTGGCTCGCCCAATGCTCCAGAAAGCCGTGGCGCGGGCGGGGGATGCCAAGGTCTGATTGCAGTTCCTTATAGATGTTCACAAGGCTTGGCGGCGGCGGAACACCGGGCTTGACGCTAAAGCACAGGCCATGCGCCTGGCCGGGTCCATGATAGGGATCCTGCCCCAAGATCACCACGCGCACCTTTTCGAGCGGCGTAAGGTCAAGCGCGCGGAACCACTCGCTACCCTTCGGAAAGATGCGTTTGCCTGCAGCCTTTTCGGCGACAAGGAATGCGCGCAACTGCGCCATATAGTCCGATTCAAACTCGGGCAGCAGCGGAGTCTTCCAGCATTCGTCGAGTTGGACTTCAGACATCGAATTTTGTGATAGATACGGGAGAAGGGGAGGGAGTTACGCTGAACATCGGATGTACTTCGTTTTGCAAGCGTTGCATCTCATCCTTGAACATTGCGTACCCAATGTCCCAATGAAACTCCATGCCAATATCGAAAACAAGATCGATCAGCTTCTTAATCTCGCTTTGACTTCGCATCCCAAACCAACCGCTCCCCTTCTCCCGTCTCTTTTACATCAATCCGAATCAATCGCCGCCAACAGCGCTGCCCAGGCTTCAACCTCCTTCTTGCTTGCAGGGCCCAGCAATTCCATTGCGTGGCGCAGGCGTTCGCGCAGGATGTCGCGGCCCAGATGGGTGATTGCGTCAAACAGGGGGACGCCCTGCGGCGTGCCGAGCACCGCCAGATAGAAAGCCCGGATCATGTCTTTCAGTTTGATGTCCAGCGCCTGCGCGGTCTTTCGCAATGCTGCATCGACGCCTTCCTTGTTCCACGCAATCATTGCGTCGAATTGCTGAAGCGCAAGCGTATAGGCCGCACGCTGCTGGTCCGGTTCGATCTTAACCCCATCGCGCAAGGCCTCTGCGGTTAATGTTTCGATCCGGTTCATGAAGAAGGGGGCAACAAGCGCGCCTATGTCGCCCATGCGCACAATCCGGCTTTGCACCATCTCTGCAATCGGCCGCAAATAGGCATCGTTGAGTGCCCATTTGCGCACTTCTGCCATGAAGCCGTCCGTGTCTAGCTCCTCCCGCATATACCGGCCGTTGAGCCAATCCAGCTTCGATGTGTCGAATACTGGCCCGCCCAGCGAGATATTGTGGACGTCGAAACCGTCGATCAGTGCCTGCAAGGATGTCTTTTCATCTTCTTCACTGGCGCTTTTGATGAACAGTCCAAGGAAATTCTGCATCGCGGCGGGTAGATATCCGGCGCGCTGGTAATAAAGGATGGACGTCGGATTCTTGCGCTTTGATAGCTTTGACCGGTCGGCGTTGCGCAGCAGCGGCAGGTGCGTCAGCACTGGCGGCTCCCAGCCGAAATATTGGTAAAGTAAGAGATGCTTGGGTGCGGACGAAATCCACTCCTCGCCGCGCATGACATGCGTGATTCCCATCAGATGGTCGTCAACCACATTGGCAAGATGATAGGTTGGAAGGCCATCCGATTTCATCAGCACCTGCATGTCAACGGTCGCATAATCGATCTCAATCGGCCCGCGCAGCGTATCTTCAAACCGGCAAGTGCCGCTTTCGGGAATAACCATGCGGATGACATGCGCTGCGCCCGCTGCTTCACGCTCTGCCGATAGCGTGTCGTTCAATGCGCGATAGCTTGTGTCATATTTGGGTGGCAATTTTGCCGCGGTCTGCTGCGCGCGCAGCGATGCTAGCTCTTCGGGCGTCAAATAGCATTTGAAGGCATGGCCCTGATCAAGCAGCAGCTGGCAATGCTGAGTATAAATCGCGCTGCGTTCCGACTGGCGATAGGGGCCGTGCGGGCCGCCGACATCCGGCCCCTCGTCCCAGCTTAAGCCCAGCCAGGTCAGCGAATCGAGAATGGCCTGTTCCGATGCGCGGGTTGAGCGAACCTGATCGGTATCCTCTATTCTAAGCAGAAATTGCCCGCCATGCTTTTTGGCAAAGCAATAATTGATCAGCGCAATATAGGCAGTGCCGACATGCGGATCGCCCGTGGGCGATGGGGCGATACGGGTGCGAACGGTTTTTGTATTTTCGGTCATGGCGCGGCCCCTAACAAGCTGAAACACGCTTGTCATCTTTGCGGTGCAACGCCATCTACCGACTCACAAAGCAGGAGCACGACATGCAGTTGAACCGCCGCAATTTTGGCATGGGCCTTACCGCCATTGCCTTTGCCGGGCTTGCCCGCCATGCCTATGGCCAGATACCGCCTGCTGCCAAAAGCGAAGTTTATGGCTATGGGCCGCTGCTCCGCGATCCCAATGAACTGATCGATTTGCCGAAAGGGTTCAGTTACCGGGTGATATCGCGTTACGGCAATTTAATGGATGATGGCTTTGTTGTGCCCAATGCAGGCGACGGCATGGGTGCATTTCCCTATGGCAAGGGCAGGGTTGCGCTGGTGCGCAACCATGAACTTTCCCCGCGCGACCTGCGTTTCAGCGCTTTTTCATCCGGCGCGTCGACCAAAGATATCGCCACCTATGATCGTATGATGGATAAGGATGCCAACCCCGTTCCGGGCGGCACGTCGACGATCATCTACAACCCAAAAACTGGCCGGAAAGAAGCGGAGTGGCTTAGCCTTGCGGGCACAATCCGCAACTGTGCAGGCGGCGTCACGCCTTGGGGCAGCTGGCTGACCTGCGAGGAAAATGTTACCAAGGCAGGCGACGGCGTGGGCAAGGATCATGGCTATGTGTTTGAAGTGCCGTCGGCGCACAAGGGGCTCATCACGCCAGTGCCGCTAAAGGCCATGGGCCGGTTCAACCATGAGGCCGCCTGCGTCGACCCGCGTTCGGGCGTCATCTACCAGACGGAGGACCGCGAAGACAGCCTGCTTTACCGCTTCCTGCCCGATGCAAAGGGCGAGCTGGCGAAGGGCGGCAGGCTGGAGGCGCTGGTTGTCGATGGGATCGCTGACAGCCGCAACTGGAACGGGGCAAGCATCGCTCGCGGAACGCCGATGCGCTGCCGCTGGGTGGCGCTGGACAATCCTGAGTCTCCCGACGATGACTTGCGCAAGCGCGGCGCTAAGGCAGGGGCCACGCTGTTTGCGCGCGGTGAGGGCATCTGGTGGGACAAGGAGCAATTCTATTTCACCTGCACCAGCGGCGGCGCAGTAAAAGGCGGCCAGGTTTTCCGCTTCACCCCAGGCAAGGGCGATGCGGCTGACCAGATCGAGCTCTTCTATGAAAGCGCCGACCTTGCCTATTTCAACCTTGGCGACAATTTATGCGTGATGCCCACCGGCCATTTAATGGTGTGCGAGGACCAATATACTGACATCACCGACAATCATTTGCGCGGCATTACGCCGGGTGGAAAGGCCTATGCCTTCGCCCGCTCGCGCGTGCAGACCGAATTTGCCGGGGCCTGTTTCTCGCCCGATGGCGCAACCATGTTCGTCAATTTTTATGCCCCCACAATGACTTTGGCGATCCAGGGGCCGTGGGCAAAGGTGCGGGCGACATAAAGGGTGTTGAGATGCGGGAGCGACCTCAGGTCACTTCCCCGCAACCGGTGCGTCCGCCGGATTGTGCTTTGCGAGGAAGGCCTCCAGCCGTTCAAACCATGTTCGATTGTTTTGGAAAAAAGCCAGCCCCAAGGCGTCGTCATCGGTGAATGCGAGTTCGTCAACCATCGACGCAGCTTTTCCCAATGATGCGGTATATTCGTCAAAATGCTCCTTTTGCCTCAGGTCTTCTCGCCGATAGGCAATCAGCACGGGTCGGGTTAGCGGCTTGCCGCTTTTTGTGGGTGACACTCGGTCAAATTCTGGGTCAAAGCTTGTCTCTTTTCCCTGATCGAGCTTTCGGACAAAGTCGCGCATTCCCCGCGAAAACCTGCCGTTCAGCCATTGCGGCTCATATTTGAGCCTTGTGTTGATGCTGAGGACGGGGGCAAATGCAGCTGCGCACCGATAGCGGTCAGGATTTCGCGTTACGCCCCATATCGCGGCATATCCCCCATATTCGTTGCCGACGATGCATATTCGGGATCGGTCAACGATGTTTTGGCCAACAAGCCAATCCATGCCGTCGTCCAGATCGTCCTGGATGGCTTTCCCAATTTGGCCGATACCAAGTTCGGTAAAGCGATCCCCATAGCCCCATGAACCACGGTAATTGGGTTGCAGCACGGCATAACCCCTGTTGGCGAGCAATTGCACCATGCCTTTGAACTTCCAGCTATCGCGTGACGTTAAGGGTTGGTCGTGGGGAAGGATGATAGCGGGCAGGTTTTTGGGTTCACGCCCCTTTGGTAAGGTCAGATAGGCCGGAATCATTGTGCCATCGCGTGCCGGATACTGGATATGCTGCGTGATGCCCATCATCTCGGGATCGATCGCGTCATTTGCCCCGCCAATACGATGAAGCCGCGATCCTTTTGTCGTGTACAGGTAAATGCTGCCGGGATCGGAGGGCGATCCGCTTTCCACAATCATACTCTTATTGTCGCGGCTTCGGGACGTGATCAGGACATATTGTTCGGCTAATGCCTGTTCCAATTCGGACTGAACCTTTTGAAGTTCCGGTTTCAGCCAGACGGTCCGCAATTTGCTGTCATGATATCTCACCGATACAAGGCTGGCATCATATTGATCGCGCGAAAACGACTCCACATCGTAATCCGCATTGGCAAATATGATCTCCCCCAGCGTTGAGGTTTCAAAATTGAAATGGTGGAGCGTCGCATGTCCATTGTTGCGGGTTGCGATTGCAGCGCCGTCATTTTCTAAGCCAAACCCCCCATCAAATCGCAGCGCTAAGCTTCCTTCGGGTCCGTTGACGTCATAGGCATTGCTAATTCTGCGCATCCGCTTCTCACCGACGGCACGGTAATAAGTGACATCCTTTTTGTCGGCATAGCCTAGCCCCAGCCTTACATTACCTTGGCCATCGGCAATCCATTTTTGGATGTAGGGACGATTATTTTCTATTTCGGTTTGGTCGCTCGTCGTTATGTCTACACGGAATATCTTGGGTTCGCCAATGGCCTTGGGCGCGACAGATACCAACAGATAGGTCCCATCAGGATCAATGAATATAACATCGTCACCGATGAGTCCCTGACCATCACGGCTTAGTTTTGTTGCTTTGCCGGTTTTGATGTTCAGGCCGGTCAAGAACGACGTCCAGCTTTTCTGACCAAAGAAATCCAGCGGCGCCTTCATGCTGATCACCAGATTGTCATTGCCCGCCCAGCGAACCCAGTTCAGCTGGTGGTCCTTTGGCAGCGCAGTCTTTGTTTTACGGTCTTGTCCGGCGATGGGCAGGACAGATACGAAATGCTGGTCCCCGGCCCGTTCGGCGTAGGCAATATGCGACCCGTCAGGCGAGATTGATGCTTGTTCAAAATCGGGTGCGCGGGCGAATATCTCTGCAGGCAATAGGGGAGGCAATTGTGCTGCTGGCTCGGCTATTGCCGGGCTTGCAATCAGCAGCGCACATAGGGCCAGTGCTGCGGTATGGATTGCAGGGCCTTTTGATGGGAACTTTGCCATCCCAACTCCTTGAAAATCTTTTCCCGCTCTTGCCGCGTCGATACAAAAAAGACCCCCGCTCACCTTCCCGCAACCGGTGCGTCCGCCGGATTGTGCTTTGCGAGGAAGGCCTCTAGCCGGTCCAGCCAGTCCTTTTCGTTGGCGCTGTCTTCAAAGCCATGGCCTTCGCCTTCATAGCTGTGGCTTTCCACGGGCTTTTTCGCTTTTCGCAGCGCCTCGACCATTTTCTTGAATTGCGAATAGGGAACCGTGCTGTCCTCATCGCCATGCGTCAGCAGCAGCGGGCGGTTGAGGCGCGCGGCATTTTGCGCTGGCGAAACAAGATCGAGATCGAAATCTTTCTCCCCCTGCACCTTTGATCGCCATTCGCGGGCATAACGGCTTTTCAAGGACTTGCTGTCAAATTTCAGCTGCGATTTGAAATCGGTGACACCAGCAAAGCTTGCGCCGCAACGATAGCGTTCGGGATTGCGGATGATCCCCCACATCGCCGCATAGCCGCCATAAGAGGCGCCGACGATGCAGACCCGGGCAGGATCGACAATCCCCTGCTTCACCAGCCAGTCCATGCCATCGTCAAGGTCATCCTGCATGGCCCTGCCGATCTGGCCTTCGCCCTTTTTGAAAAATTCCTCGCCATAGCTGTCGGAACCGCGGAAATTGGGCTGTAACACGGCATAGCCGCGATTAGCGAGAAACTGCACCTCGGTGTGGTAATCCAGCGTATCGCGCACCCAATAAGGCCCGCCATGCGGCAGGATTATAAGCGGCAGCCCTTGCGCCTTACGCCCCACAGGCAATGTCAGATAGGCTGGTATTTCAAGCCCGTCGCGCGCGGTATAGCGGACATATTCGGTGGTCGCCAAAAGGTCGGTGTCGATCCGGTCGTTGACGGCGGCAAAGCGGTGCAACCGCCCAGCCTTGGGTTCAAACAGGGCATAGCTGCCGGGATCCGTTGGCGATGTGGTGTAAACGATAAACCGGCTGCCATCGCGGCTTTTTGACTGGATCCACGCCTCTTGCCCCGGAAGCGCGCTATCAAGCGTTGCCTGCCGCTTTTTCAATATGGGGTCGAACCAGACAATCCGGTCGCGCGAGTCGGTGTAGCGTACGGATTCAAGCGCCGTGCCGTCGGCATTCAGCGAAAAGCTGCTGATATCATTTTCGGGATGGCCAAAAACCAGTTCGCCAATCTCGCGCGTCAGATAGTTGAATTTATACAGCGCAAAGCGCCCCGTGCCCTTGTTGGACAGGACATAGCCTTCGTCCTTGCCCGATACGATGCGGCTGATGTCAAGCAGGCTTTCCTCCTTGCTCTCGTCATCGGCATTGTCCTTAATCTTGCTGATCAGGCGGAATTCGGCGTCATTGCTGCGCCTATAATAGATGCGGGTTGCCCGGCGATCATGGGCAAGGCCGATGCGCACCACGCCCTGATCGTCGGCCAGCCATTCCCATACTTCATTCTGCGGCTTTACGATTTCAGTCAGCTCATTATCCGCTATCCGGATGCGATAGACGCTGGGATAGTCGAAAATTGTCCGCTGCATCCCCATCAGCAGATATTCGCCGTTCGGGTCGACATAAAGAATATCATCGCCTTCAATGCCCTGCCGCTGTGGGCCCAGCTTGTGGCTTTTTTGCGTTACCCGGTTATAGGCGATCAGCCCCGAAATCGGCATTGGCATGTCAAAAACTTCGGCGATCCCATTGATCGAAATCAGCAGCCATTCGTCGCTGGCCCATCGATACCAGTTCAGCGTATGCTTGTCGGGAATAGCGATGCGCGAAATGGCGTCGCCATCGACTGGCTTGATGCCCACATAGGTTTCTTTGCCAATGCGTTCACGAAATACCATGCGTTGCCCGTCGGGCGAAATTATCGGGCTGCGGAAATAGCCGCGATCAACAAAAATCTCTGAGGGGATCAACGGCGGGATTGGCCGCTCTTCGCTTGCTGCCACAGTCTGGGCATGAATATCCGGGCTGGAAAAGAGGCTGGCGGTTGCGATCGCCAAAAGCGCTGCAAATGCCCTGAACTGCCCCGTCGTTCCTTTGGTTTTCATGGGCGATAGTCTAATCGGATTTTGCGATGTTGCCAACTGTGTTGATGGAATCTTGCCGATCTGTTCATCCTGTTTGAAATAAAATTCCGACTTTTTCTGGTGCGCGCCATTTGGGCTAAATGTCTGTTCGATGATGGAGCCTGCGCCATCATGGTCAATCAAGATGATCGTGCTGCACCGCGTCCCGTAAATGGCATTGCGGATGAAAATACTGTCATCAATGCTTTCGTCTGCAAGAAGTGCGAATAGCGCATCCTGCATAGTGTCGCTCTCTTGCAGGCAGCGGCCAAACAATGTCAGCAATCGCTCACGCCGCGGCCATGGCTCGCCGATTATGCCATTGGACAAACCATGCAGCCCAGGGTTGAGCAAGGTGGAGGCAGGGGCAGGGCGATTGGTGGCAAGTCTTGCCCCCTCTGGCCCCACCGTCAGCAGACTGAAGCCGTTATAGCCGTCAAGCTTGTCCGGCGCAGGCGTGTCCAGCCCGCGCAGATAATCAGCAACAAGGTCACCGCGCGACATTTTGGCGGGGTCCGGCGCTGTTTCAGAGCGCACATTGGTCACAACACCTACGCGCCCCCGTTGCGATACGCCCAGCCATGTGCCGCCCGAGACAAGATCGCGTCCGGCAAGGATATGGTCGTCGGCCTGCTGCCAGCGGCTTAATGGCGCGGACGCGCGGGCATGGAATTCGTCCCGGTTGGCCGCAAGGATCAGGCGATAGCGGGGATGGCACTGATGGGCAAAGGCAACGACACACATCGGCTATTCGTCCTCAAAGGCATGAAGGAGGTGGCCTGGATAAGGCGCAACAAGCGCCTGCGCCTCCTTCCAGTCGGCATTTAACCAGCGTTCCTCATCCTGCGGGGCCAGCAGCACAGGCATGGCCGATGGCCTCCGTCCCCCTTCCACCGGGAGCAGCGCGCTGCTCGGTTCGGTGGTCAGAACTGCAAAAACCGGCATGTCCGTCAGGTCGCGCCAGATCGCTGCCATGGCAAAAATCGGCCGGTCCTTGACGCCATACCAATGTTCCATCCCTCCGCGATGAATGGCAAAGCCGGTTGCAGGGATCAGGCAACGCAGACCGACATGGCGCAAATTCCCGATCCAGAAAGGGCTTTCAATGTTCCGTACCTGTGCCGCCCATCGCGGCGGCGCTGTCCCATAGGCTTCGCTTGACTGGCCGGGTGGCGGATAGCCCCAGTGCATGGGACGGATCACCCGCTGGCCCGTTTTGCCTGCGCGCATGATGACCGGTGCAAAACTGCCCGGAACCAGCGCGCCGCCTGCCCAAGGGTCTGGCCCGACGTCCGCCGAAAAGGCGAGGGCGACCTGCGCGGATGAACGGTCGAGGCGATAAAGGCTTGCCATGCCCCCCTTGGTGGCAGCCGCGCTTGTGGCTTGTCAAATGGTGCAAAGCGCTTATCGATCAGGGTGGGGAGAAAAAAGTGATTCAAAGATTCGTGGTTGCGATATTGCTGCTCGGCGCCATCATGGTGGCGCTTCAACTGGTGAATGCTTCCAATATGAGGCACAGTGAAAGCCACATGGCGCAAAAATAGCGTCGGTATTTTCACTGCGGCATTTTGACAATGCGCCGAAGTTCTGCTAATGTTCCGTTCGCGGTGCGGCGATGCGCGCGCGGGCTCTTTCTCATCGTTGGCTTTTGCATCATTTCATGACGGATGGGTTTTTCCCGATCCTAAGGCATTGTGCGTCCTGCGGGAAATCCGCACAGCGCCAAAGGGCCGATTTGCCCTCATGAAATGTGTAATTTCACTATCAACTTGCGCAGTTTTCTGCGGGTTTTCGGTGGGCGGCCTAGTTGGGAAATGCGGGTTCGTAGGCGGCGGAATCTCTAGCGTGACAGGCTGCGTTTTCCGTGCTTGACCTCAAAATAGGTGGAACCTGAAAGCAAGGGAGAGCGTGTCTTGACGCTTTCGCTAAAGCGCCATTCGCTGCTTGCCTTTTCCGGAGTCAGCTCCACGGCCATATAGCCGCGATTGGCGCTGTCGGCCCAGACAAGGCCGGGATTGGCCGCTTTCAGCGCATTGGAAATTGTTGGGCCAGTTGCACCTTTGAAACTATTTTCCAGTCCGGGTGAAGATACGCTCTGGCCGGCAAATTCGACCCCCGCTGGCTTGCCTTCATGCGTCAGGTTGAACGCCCAGCCATTATGCGTGTCTCCGGTCAGGACAATCAGGTCGGCGTTGCTGTCTTGCGCTGCAGTCAATGCCTTGGCCCTCGCGACAGGGTAGCCGTCCCATGCGTCCATATTGCTGGGGATGCCAGCCGTTGCCGCGACCGCGCCGCGCATCACCCGTTCCCGGACAAAGGCCGGGGCATCGGCTGGCAGCCAGTTTTCCATGCCGGGCGGCTGGACCAGCGAGCCGACAATGGTCTGCTGCGCCCAGATATTCCAGCGCGCTTTGCTGGCGCGGAAGCGGCCCTCCAGCCATTGCTCCTGGCGTGCGCCCAGCATGGTGCGCGCCGGATCGTTCAGCTGGCTAGCTGCAAATTCTTTCAACTGGCGCAGGACTTCCGCTTCATCGCCAGTGGGCTGGCCGAAACTGGCCTGTTTCGACCGGGCGGCAACGCGGCTTTCGGTCAGCTGGATTTCGGCGAGATTGCCGATTGCATAGCTGGTCCACCAGACATCATCGCTCCGGTCGCGCACGGGCATCCATTCCCGATAGGCACGTTCGGCGGCAATCTTGCGGTCGCCCCAGTCGCCTTCGCTTGGTTGATGGTTCTGCGCGCCGTCGGCATAGGCATCATTGGTGAATTCATGGTCATCCCACATCGACACCATAGGGAACATCTGATGCAATTTTTGCAGATCGGGGTCGGCACGGTAACTGGCATAGCGCAGCCGGTAATCGGCCAGCGCGACCATTTCATGCCCTGGTTCAATCAGCCGCCCGGCAACCGCATCGGCCAGCGACGGATAATTGCCGCGATGATATTCGTAAAGATAATCGCCCAGATGCAGCACAAGGTCGAAATCGTCCAGCGCCTGAGCATTGGTTGCATGGGCATAGGCGTTGAACCAACCAAAGGGCAGGTTAGAACAGGAAAACACCGCCATGCGGAACCGCTTTACATCGCCAACGGGCAGCGTCTTTGTCCGCCCAACCGGCGATGTCGAACCATCTGGCGCAACGAAGCGATAATTGTAGATAGTGCCGGGTTTCAGGCCAGTGACGACGATCTTTGCGATATGGTCCCGCTGGCGCAAGGCCATGACTTGCCCGCCAGACGCCTTGCGCGCCATGTCGGACCCGTCCCAGATTTCCACCTCAAGCTTGGTTTCCGGGGCATCTGCGACATAACGGGTCCAAAGAAGCACGGATGTCGGCCCCGGCTCTCCGCTGGCAACATTATGGGTGAAACCGCTGCCCAACGAAGCCTGCATCGCGGCAAGCGCTCCGCCGGGCAACGCCAGCGCGCCAAGCCCGAAGGTCGCGGTTTTCAGCAGCAGGCGGCGGTCGATAATCATCCCATGATTCCCAGCATTAGCAGGATTGTGAAAAACAATGTCAAAACGAAGACAATGGAAATGGTAAGCGGGACCATGCGCAACACCGTTCCCGCCCGGCTTAGCCCATAGGCGTGACGCAGTTGCTTATAAAGATGCGCGGCAGGCGCAACGGCGAAGGCAGCGGCGAGCAAGCCCTCGGCTATCCCTAGCCAGCCAGCAACAGATGCCACCACAAATAACAGGCACATGAAGCTGATCGAATAGGTGGTGAACACGGCATGATCGTAAAAACGATGCCCGCGCACGCCGAGCGTCACCAGCCAGACAAAGGGCAGCGACAAAGGGATAAGCAGCCATGCAAATTTATAGCCGTTGGACTGAAGCTTATAAAGGGCAAGGCCGGGGTTTTGGAGCATTTTGGAGCCGCCCTTGTTCAGCCGGTCATCCAGCCATTTCCAGCCGGTGTCTGATTTATACGCTTCCATTGAAACATTGTCGTTGACCGCTACCTCGCCGCCGACATCGTCATAAATCGGCTTGCCTGTGGTCGCAAAGGCGATACCGTTGCGTTCCGATTTCAGCTCTCTCAGCTCTTCTGTTACTTTTTGGATTTCTGCCGGATTGTGGGCGGCAGCTTTCAGTTGCGCTTCGGCTTCGATGATTTTCTGATCGAGCTCTGCGCCTTCTTTTACCATCTGGGTCTGCCAATTACCGCCGACCGATGAGGAGCCTCCCCCTGAAAAGCTGAACACTGCGAACATCAGGAAAATCGTGAAGAGAAACAGTGCCATGGGCGAGACGAATTTCGCCCTCTCCCCATGCACATAACGCCGCGTCAGCTCTCCCGGCCTGAAAAGCAGAAGCGGCAATGTGCGCCACAATTTTCCGTCAAAATGGAAGACCGAATGCAGCACATCATGCCCAATGGCTGACAATGTGCGGTGGACATGCGCTTTCTGCCCACAGGCCGCACAAAATGGACCGGCAAGCCGCGCCCCGCAATTCAGACAGACGCTATCGCTTTCGCCATTTTCATCCAGGCGGGTTTGGCCATCAGACGATTCAACCGCCGCGCCGAGCAGCGCGCCTTCCACAATCGTTCCGGCTGCTTCCAGTTCCCCTGCCATATGTCTGGTTGCTAGCATTGGCCCTGCGACAACAAAAGCCGCAAAAATTGTGGCGCAATAGTTTTTGCTGCCTTATGCGACGCATAATGCCCAATATTTTGTCAATCGGCACATCCGTGCCGCCGCATAAAATCACACAAGATGAAGTCATGGCCGTGCTGGAACGTGCACGCGGCAAGGCGCTGCGTCCGCGCATGGAACAAATATTGCGCAACAGTGGTATTACGCAACGCTCTCTTGCCATGCCGCCCGATTATTATCTTGGCCAACGCAGCTGGGCAGAACGCGCGCGGCTTTATGCACAGTCAGCTGAGGCACTGTTTAGGGATGCTGTCAGCACGGCGCTTGACAAGGCTGGCCTATGCGCGGGGGACATTGGCCAGATTGTCTTTGTATCCACCACCGGCACAATGACCCCCAGCCTGCCCAGCCGGATGCTGGACAATATGGGTTTTGGTCGTGAGGTGCGCACGGTGCCAGTGTTCGGCTATGGCTGTGCTGGCGGCGTAGTGGGCCTGTCGCTGGCAACCGACCTGTATCGCGCAGCACCCACACGGCCAGTCCTGCTGGTTTGCCTAGAGCTATGCAGCATGGCCTATGACCATGCGCAGATGGAAAAAAAGGATATGGTTGCGCTTGCGCTATTTGCCGATGGCTGCGCAGCAGCGGTCATCGGCGATGGCAGCGGTGCGCAGATTGGGGCTTTTGCTCAGCATGTATGGCCTGACAGCATTGACATGATGGGCTGGGATATTGGCGAGACGGGCTTTGATCTTGTGCTTGCGCGCGACATTCCGGCCTTTGTCGCAAGGGACTTTGCGCCCGTTGCCGATGCCTTTCTTGCGGCCAATGCACTGGAAAAAGCCAATCTGGCGGAGCCTGCGTGCCACCCCGGCGGCGGCCGCGTCGTCGATGCGCTGGCTGGCTATTTCGGCCATGACCTTGGCCGCACGCGATCCGTGCTGCAAGCCTATGGCAATATGAGCTCGCCCACTGTGCTTTTCGTCCTTCAATCGCTGCTCGACGCCGGTCCGCTCTCTGGCCCTACGATTATCACGGCATTGGGCCCGGGCTTCACCGGCGCGCTTGGCCTGGTGCGCCCATGACCGACTGGCCGGTCTGGGCATTGGCCGTGCTGGCTTATGTGGTCATCCAGCGGCTGGCAGAGCTTGTCTATGCCGCGGCCAATACCAGACGCCTGCTGGCGGAAGGCGGATGTGAACATGGCCGCAAGCATTATCCGCTGTTTATCCTGCTGCATGGCAGCTGGCTTGTTTCGATCGCCTTATGGGCAAAGCCGGAGATGCAGCCACCGGCTTTCCTTTTTTGGGCATTTGTCGCAAGCCAGCTTTTCCGTTTCTGGGTGTTGGCCAGTATCGGGCGATGGTGGACCACGCGGATTATCAGCGCGCCCCATTTTCCGCGTGTCCGCAAAGGGCCTTACCGTTTCATGCCGCATCCTAATTATAGTGTGGTCGCAGTTGAGATTGTGTTGCTGCCGTTGCTCCTTGGCGCGCCGCTTGTGGCGCTTTTCTATTCGCTGGCCAATGCGATGCTGCTCTATTGGCGGATACGCATCGAGGCCGAAGTGCTTCAGGAACGGCAAGGTGTTGAGGGCTGACATGCCAACCATGCGCCCAAATGTGAATAACGCGCTGGCAAAATCGCGCAGCGCGGATTAGCGCACGCCCCATGCCAGAGCTTCCCGAAGTTGAAACCACCGTTGCAGGGCTGCGCGCCGTTCTGGACGGTGAACGGATTGTGCGGGCAGAGCCGCGACGGGCCGATTTGCGCTGGCCGTTGCCGGGGGACTTGCGGCAACGGCTGACAGGTGCCCGGGTGACCGGGCTGGGCCGCCGCGCTAAATATGGCCTGATCCACACCGACCGCGATGACATATTGATTTTTCACCTCGGCATGTCAGGGAGATGGCGCGTTGACCCGGAAACGATCGAAAAGCACGACCATTTCATCCTGGAAACCGAAGCGGGCCGGGTGGTTGCCCTCAACGATCATCGCCGTTTCGGTTCGCTTGATATCGTGCGGACAACGGAATTGGCCATGTTCCGGCATTTTGTCACAATGGGTCCGGAACCCTTGTCCGATGCCTTTGACGCGCAAGCGTTAAAACACGCGTTGCAGGGGCGCGTTGCACCGATCAAGGCCATGTTGCTGAACCAGTCCGTGGTTGCGGGCCTTGGCAATATCTATGTGTGCGAGGCGCTGCACATGGCGGGCATCTCACCCATGACACCCGCTGGCCGACTGGGGATGGCGCGGCTCGAACGGCTGGTGAGAGCCATAAAGGACGTTCTGGCCGCTGCAATCCGCGCTGGCGGCTCCACCCTGCGCGATTTTGCGGCGCCGGACGGCGAACTGGGATATTTTGCCAAGGACTGGCTGGTCTATGGCCGCGAAGGGGAGTTGTGCCAGTGTGGGGCCAGTGTGCTGCGCCGGATCGATTCCGGGCGTTCCACCTTTTACTGTGCGCGCTGCCAACGATGAAAAGGGCGGAAATCGTTGGTTGACGAATCTCCATGCTACCGCTAAGGGCGGCGCTTCATCGGCGATGGGACAATATGGCCACGTCGTAACCATCTGAATTATTTGAGGACAAATATGGCCAATACGCCACAGGCTCGCAAGCGCATCCGCCGTAACGAGCGTCGCAATGAAATTAACGGCAACCGTATCAGCCGTATTCGCACTTTCGTGAAAAAGGTCGAAGCTGCATTGGAAGCTGGAGACAAGCCGGCTGCGACTGTGGCGCTTGCCGAAGTTCAGCCTGAACTGGCGCGCGGCGTTGCCAAAGGTGTGCTGCACAAGAATATGGCATCGCGCAAATTCAGCCGTCTGACCAAAAGGGTTGCTGCCCTAGGCTGATTCGGCTTTTTCGACATCTATGTGTCGGATTTGTGTATCGCAGGAACGATGAAGAGCCTGGCTGTTGCAGCCGGGCTTTTTTCTTGCGCGCTTCCTTGGCGGCGGCGGCCCTGTCAAATGACGGAAACCCTACGATTCGGCGGGCTTGCGCACAAGCTTTCCACAGGAAAATTCAGCAAAACAGGCGGTTAAAAATTTTTTCACGCATTTGCGCGGGCATAGCCGAGTCAAGCCGGTTTATTTCACTTTTTTGACACGCCTACCCCTTGCCCGACTCAAAATTGCCCGCTTAAAGTTGTTGCTTCCAGCAGCACGCGACCCACGTCTCGGCTGCCTTGCCAGTTTCGTTGCATTTTTTCCGTTGGGGTCGGGGGACTTTGAACGGTTGGGATTGTTGCGTCATTTGCGGGGTGAGCCTTTGCAGACAAAGAACCAATGGGCGGTGCGTCACTGGAGGGGTGAAAGGGGTGGACGACGTGGCGTCGCAGGTATTGGAGTCGATCAATAATAATGAACCGAGCGCAGCCTTTGAAGCAGACTGGCAGATTGTAACGTCGCGTTTGCGGCGTGATCTTGGCGCGCAAATTTATGGTCAGTGGATTCGCGGGATAGGGCTGGGCGATTTTTGCGCGCTCACCGGAACGCTTGAGTTGCTGACGCCGTCCGATTTTTCCGCAAGCTGGGTTTCGGATCATTATGCCGATCGTATCCGCTTGGCCTGGTCCAGCGTAAATCCGGCTGTCCGCCAGTTGAAAGTGCGCGGCAAGCCGGGCGCCCCCCGTGTTGAAATGCTGCATGGCAATGGCGTGCCAGAACGCCCGGTTGTGGCGCAGATCGTGGAGGCGCTTCCGGTTCGCTCCACGCTTGATCCTCGCCTGACATTTGCCAATTTTGTGCGCGGGCAAACCAATGTCCTTGCTGTCGCCGCCGCCGAGCGTGTTGCTGCGGCAGAGCGCCCGCTTTTCAACCCGCTCTATTTGCAAGCAGCGACGGGGCAGGGCAAGACGCACCTGATGCACGCCATTGGCCATGCCTATGCGGCAATCAATCCCGATGCCCAGATATTATATATGTCGGCGGAAAAATTCATGATGGAGTTTGTCTCCGCCATGCGCCGCAAGGAAGTGATGGAGTTTAAGGCGCGGCTGCGCGCGGTCGACATTTTGCTGATCGACGATATCCAGTTCATCATTGGCAAGGTGTCGACGCAAGAGGAATTCCTGCACACAGTTGATGCGATATTGGGCGCAGGCAAACGGCTGGTCGTTGCCGCTGACCGTGCACCCCAGGCACTGGACGGTGTCGATCAGCGCATTCTGTCGCGCCTGTCGATGGGGCTGGTTGCCGATATCCAGCCCGCCGACCTTGAGCTGCGCCGCGCCATTTTGAAGCAGCGGCTGGCGGCCATGCCCGAAACCCAAGTGGGCGAGGATGTGATCGACTTCCTGGCCCGCACGATCAGCCGCAATGTGCGCGAGCTGGAAGGCGGGCTGAACAAGCTGATCGCCTATTCGCAGCTGACCGGCAAGCCAATCACCCGGACGCTGGCCGAAGAGCAGCTGAAGGATATTCTCAGCGCCTGCCGCCGCCGGATCACCATCGATGAAATCCAGCGCGCCGTTTGCGAATATTATCGGATCGACCGCAGCGAAATGTCGTCCAAGCGCCGCGCCCGCGCTGTAGTGCGTCCCCGCCAAGTGGCGATGTATCTGGCTAAGGTCATGACGCCGCGCAGCTACCCGGAAATTGGCCGCAAATTTGGCGGGCGGGATCACAGCACTGTCATCCACGCCGTGCGGCTGGTTGAGGATCTGCGGCGGATGGACAATGACATGGATAATGACGTCCGTGCGCTGCTTCGCCAGCTGGAAGCCTAAGCTTTACTTTCCTTGGGCGTCAGGGCGCTTTATCCGTCCTTCAGGCGGATTCGATAAGGTGCGTGATGGCGAAATATTGCATCAGTTGCGGCGCTGCGCTTAACAGAGGCGCGCGCTTTTGCGGTGAATGCGGTGCGCCGGTGCCGGTGGACGGGGGCGTCGCAGCCGCTGCTGCTCCTGATGATGCACCACCCGCTCTGCCTATGCCGGGGGATGCTGAGCCTGAACTGGCAGACGATGCGACCGAGGGCAACCGCCCGAACTGGCTGTTGATTGGTGGCGCGGCGGCAATCATCGCGCTGCTTATCCTCTATTACTTCATTTTCCTCCGTGACGATCTGGCTGCCGACCCGCCAGTGCAGCCAGCCCCGAAAACGGCTGTCACCCCAGCCGAGCAGGTCAACCTTTTTGCCGTTACCCAGGCCAACATCCGCGACCGGGCAACGACAGACGGCACTGCCATTATCGGCAAAGCGGCGCGGGGCGAGGCGCTGGCTGGCGAGATCATCACGGGCGAGGACGGCACGACACCATGGCTGAAGCTTGCCGATGGGAAGGGCTATGTCGCCACCGCCAACCTGTCGGAGGAAGAGCGCCCGGAAATTGTCGAGCCGCTGGGTGACCGGTTGTGGAAAACGGACCGGCAAATGCCGATTTTTGCAAGTCCTGACAGCAGTTCGGCAGTGCTGGATACCGCCTCGGCTGGGCTGGCGCTGACGCTGTTCGGACTGACGGCCGATGACTTTATTGAGATCAAGCTGCGCAAGGGCGGAGTCGGCTACATTGCGGACGGCGTGCGCATTGCCAAGGCGTCGGAGGCGAAGGGACCGCCGATTGCCATCCGTTTCAACCCCGCAAGCTGCGCCTTTGGCGGTGAGTTGGAGGCGGAATTTGGCAAGCTTAATGCGAAATCGCGCGCGGCCTATCGGGTCATCGACCAGACTGAATTTGCGTCGGATGAAGCGCGCGACAAGGCGCTGATTGCCTTTGAGGGCAAATCCTATTTTCAGCGGCTCGAACGATCGTTTAATGGCCTATCCATCACTGGCATTGCCCAGCATTATGAATCGCAATCGCTCTATTTTGCGGATCCGCCAGACAAGGTCATCGCAGTGTTCCGGGCGGCGGGGTATAAGATTGGCCGCGACGGACAATTTGCCAATACCGAAATCTATGCCGGCATTGGCGCCACGGCTGGCGAAGGCCGCACCTTTGGCAAGACAGATTTGAACTGCGGCGTTTGACCGCGGGGGCATCCTATATCCGGGCGAGGCCGTGGCGCTTCATCTTGGCAAGGAAAGTCGTGCGTTTCAGCCCGGCGAGATCAGCCGCGCGGGCAATGACACCATTGCTGCTGAGCAGAGCCTCGACAAGGAAGCGCCGTTCCTCTTGGGCCAGATGCTGTTTCAGGCTGAAATTGCTGCAATCCAGCCGCGCTTCGTCGCGCCCATCGAGCATGATGGCCAGTTGGGCAGCGGTGACGATGCGTCCGCCATAAAGCCCCTGCATCTTGCGAGCGATGCGGGTCAGCGCGTCCCAGTCTGCGGTGCGGCGATGGTGGGCAAGCACCGCCCAGCCCTGCTGGTCCATGATCGGGGCAAGCCGATCCGGGTCGGATGCCCAGAGACTTTCGGTGATCATAGGGACGTCCTCTGCGCGCGCGACAAGCGACGGGCAGGGGATACGCAGCCGCCATAAATGCCGTTGCAAGGGGGCAATGACGCTGTCCTGATCGCTCACCTGCCTAGCCGCTACGATAAGTCGGACATGCCTGGCCTGCGGGCTGCCCAGCCAGCGGAGCAGCATTGCCTGCTGTGTGATGGGCAACAGGTTGACTGCGCTGATATACAGCGTGCCTTCCCAGCGCGCCTCCAGCTTGGCGATGTCAAACCGGTCGCCTTGTTCGGCGACAAAGGGGCAGTTTTCAACTGGCGAAAGCCGATGGATCGCTCGGGCCAGCGCTTCCTTTCCCGCGCCGCTCGGCCCTGTCAGCAGGATCGGGTCAGCGGCACTGGCAACAAGCGCGACCAGTTGGCGCAGGCTGTGCGCGGCAAGGCTGTTGCCGGCAAGGATCGGCGGAACCGGCGCGTCAAAATCTGCAAATTCGGGAAGGGTTTGCCGATATGGCCGCATGATTTCACTCCTGTCAGGGAGGAAAACGGCGAACGCGCAGCAAAGTTTAGCGGAAAAGTCTGCTTGAGCGGCCGCGCTATTTCTTCTCCGGCGCTACCGAAATGCGCAATGTTTCCCCGCTGTTACCGGGGAAGCCCGTGAACATCGCCTCCACCAGATTGGGGACAAGATAGGACAGTTTGTTGGAGCGCGACTTTGCCTCGGCCTTGCCTTCAAACAGGCGTTCGCCCGTTTCTGTCCGCGAAATTTTCAGGTCTATGCCGCTGGTAAAGACCGTGAAGCTGCGCACATCATAGCCGCCGCCAAAGCCCGCTCCGCCGAACAGGAACGGGTCGTTCCACCCATAGATGTAGCGATAGCCATGGCGCGTGCGCACCACATAGGGCCGTGAGTAAAATCCTCCATGACGGCCAAAGCCCCACCATGGGTCGTAAAAAGGATCGCGGTCGACGACGGTGCGTTCTTTGCCGTCATCCACCTTATAATCCAGCGTCACCGTCAGGTCTGCGGCCCCATCGGACGTTGCCCGCACATAGCCAAGCCGCTCCATTTCGGCCGCCACCAGCCCTGCATATTGCGCAAATTCCAGCCCGCCATGCTTTTCAGGATCCGTCGGCACGACAGCAAATGTCTGCCCCTGCGGCGCGGGCAGCGCCTGAAAACGCGAAACATCGGCGCGAAACGGAGTGGCGCAGGCAGCAAGCGACAGCAGCAGCACCGGGGCAAGCAGCTTTGCAGATCGGGCGAGTCGGCTCATCGTTATTTCTCCATCGCGCAACATATAGGCGCTACACCCGGGCTTTGTAGTAAAATCAGACTGAACGAAATTTGAATGGCAAAAAATGGCGGAATTGCGCGCAAGTTTACAGCTTTTTGGTTGCAACCACGCCGCCATTACTGCCCAATACCACGCGACAATCTTTGATAGGTTTGACGCGAAAAGGCGTTTGCCGCGGTTTTGCTTATATTTGCTGCGGCGGATGTTTATCATGCGAGGGATAGAACATAAAAAGAACAAAAAGTCAAGGTTCGTCAGACCCTGCGCTTTGTCCGATTTCGGTCATGGCTGTGCTTTCGTCTTCGTTTTTTGGCGTTGTTGGTACAAACTTAGCTAGCCAACCGCTAAACATTGCCAACTTGCTCCGAAGGACTGGTTCAGATTCAGCGGCGAGGTCCAGCATCGCACGATGGAGGGATTGCACCCAAGCTCGCTCGTCCTCCAGGCCTTGGCTGAATCCACCATGCTGATATCGAGATAGAAGGCATCGAAAAACCTGCGATTGAACGCGCGCAGGCTGCTTTACGACTGTTGCGAGAAAATCATCTGGGTCAATCTCCTTCAATACCGGACCATCGAACAGATCGGACCGATCTCCGCCAACGCCAACTAGGCGCCTACAAAAAAGGTCGGGATCGTCACCAAGTTCTTCCATTAGTTGTATGGCAAAATTAGGTAGGCGATCAAAGCGCGCTAGGTCACGCTGGTCTTGTAGGAAGTTGTAAATTTCTGAGAAATGAGGCGTCCCAGTTTCCTCGATGCCGAGACCGCCCCAACTCCCGTGTCGAAAATCATCTAGAAACGAATTAGGGTCTAAAGGAATCAGCCTGCCTTGCTCTCTGAGCTTAGAAATGTAGGCTTTGGCCTCAACCACAACCTGATCGCGATTTGTTGGCGTCAATTCAGCATCACTCATCATCAGCTTGATACCAAAAATATGCAAAATTTCGCCTGGTTGCAGGTAGCGGAATTCTGCCAATTCGGCCTCAAGAGTTGATATCGCCTCTTTTACTAAGTCGCTTTCGCGCTCAAGCCGATACCATATCGTGCGCCATGACGGCTCCTCCGTTGGCTCAAAAAACCAATTGCTTGCATTAAGGTCCCTTTTAGTTAGGGATTGATCAACTACGCCATGGACCAAAAGTTCAGTCAGCAGTTCATCGGATAGCGTCGTATCGCTTAGGTCAAGTCCCTCATATCTATCAAACGAGGTCTTAATCGCAGAACCATCTTTGGACATCATTGAAGCCAACCAACGGTCACGGCGACCAAGCAAATCAGCCGAATCCATCCGGCCCAGCTTGATTTCGAATGAGAGAGCGAAAAGCAGGCGCAGAACGTCCAACATGGCGGGCGCATGTTTCCGATGATGTGCTTCTATTGTTTTGTAGAAGCGCTCAAAATCCCAAAGGGTCTGCTTGAGCACACGCAGATTGTTGACTTCACCTTGCTCGTAAATGTTTACGATCTGATCTTTCACTGACGCCAAATGGTCACGAGCTTCGGTGTCTACAATATCGAGGAAAAAGCTGTCCAGCGCGTCCGTGACTACGGACTGGGCTTCTAGTGTTTGGCCAACCAGCTTTTCGCGCTTTGTTCGATACCCATCAGTCCTCTCCAATTCAGCCTCGTTTGCAACAAGAATGACGCGGCAGCCTAGATGCTCAACAAATTGGTTTATATAGCCGAAAATCTCGTCAGCGGTCATTTTGGCTCGCTCTATATCATCGAACACATAGACTGCTGCGGTGCTGTGACCAAACACGTCCCCCAGCTTTATATTTCCATCAACGTTATAGAATTGGGTGGCCGCATTGAGCAGTCGGCCGGCGATCTTCACAGCCTTGTTTTTGAGCAAAGGATACATTGCTGCGAGTATCAATGTATCGATTTCTTCTGGTTTGGCTACACCATACAGGCTGACGTAAATGTAGTCCTTGGGCTCCGGAAACTGATCAGCAAGTATTTTTTGAATGAGGAACGTCTTGCCAATACCCCAAGGCCCCCGAACCATCACGGCAAAGCCAGGTGGAGTAGAAAAGTTCAAATAATAATGAAGGTAATCGCGGATGTGTCGATTAGGATTATTGATATCGAAATTTGATTGTTCCATGGTCGGCAGTTGTCTAGCATTGATGGCATAAAAATATTCCGCTCACCGCAACAGCCCCAGCGCCGCATAGGCTTTATCCAGCGTCGGCCGCCCCAGCACGCTGGCCCGTTCCGCGCCCTTGGCCAGCAGTGCATCGATTGTCGCGGCATCATCCTTTAGCGCCACAAAACGCTCCCGGATGGGGCGCAGGGTTTCGACGAGCAGTTCGGCCAAGGCAGGCTTGAACGCGCCAAAGCCTTGCCCGGCAAATTGCGCCAGCACCGCGTCTGCTGATATGCCTGCCAGCGCTGCATAAATGCCGACCAGGTTTTGCGCCTCCGCCCGGCCCTCCAGCCCGGCCATTTCGGCGGGGAGTGGCTCGGCGTCGGTCTTTGCCTTGCGGATTTTCTGCGCGATGGTGTCGGCATCGTCGGACAGGTTCACGCGCGCCATGTCCGATGGGTCGGACTTGCTCATTTTGGCACTGCCATCGCGCAAGCTCATGATCCGCGCCGCTGCCCGCGGAATGATCGGTTCGGGCAGGGTAAACACCGGATCGCCTTCTGGGCCAAAACGCTCATTAAAGCTTTGCGCAATGTCGCGGGCCAGCTCCAGATGCTGTTTCTGGTCATCGCCCACAGGCACATGCGTTGCCTGATAGAGCAGGACATCGGCAGCCTGCAGCACGGGGTAGGTGAACAGCGCAATGCTTGCACCCTCGCGGTTCTTGCCCGATTTATCCTTGAACTGCGTCATCCGGTTCAGCCAGCCCATGCGCGCTGTTCCCGTCAGCAGCCATTGCAGCTCTGCATGATGCGGCACGCGCGCCTGGTTGAACAATATTGCCTTGTCGGTATCGATGCCGCAGGCGACCAGCGCAGCCGCCATTTCGCGCGTGCCTGCGGAAAGCTCCGCCGGGTTGTGCGGCAGCGACAGCGCGTGCAGATCGGCGAGGAAATACAGCTTCTCGCCCGGGTCATCCTGCATCGCAACCCAGTTTTTTATGGCGCCCAGATAATTGCCAAGGTGAAGATTGCCCGTAGGCTGGATACCGGAGACGACACGCATGGCTTTTAAGAACTCGCTTCTGTGGCGGACACGGATTCAGGGGTAGCCTTGCGACGGCGGAGCAGGGTTTCGATCTCTTTCCTGTCAACCGCGCCGACCAGCCAGCCGACTGCGCCATAGACCGCCATGCCGCCAAGCACCAGCAGCAGCAATGACCAGATGCGTTCGATCACGCTGCCCGAAAAACGATCAAACAGCACATCCATCAACCACCACAGCAGTGCTGACATGGCGGCGGTGGCGATCAGCTGGCGGGCGATGCGGCCACCCAGCTGTGCGCTGAAATGAAACCAGCCGCGCTTGTGCAGCACGGCATATAGCAGCACGCAGTTGAGCGTTGCCGACATTGCCGTGGCGGCGGCCAGCCCGACAATCCCATAGCCCAGCCCCCAGATGAACCAGATGTTGAGACCAATGTTGAAAATCAGCGCGGCAAGCGCCGTGAACACCGGCGTTTTCGTGTCCGAGCGGGCGAAAAAGCCGGGGTTGAGGATTTTCACAATCACATAAGCGGGCAGCCCGGCGACCAGCGCGACCGTGATATTGGCCATGATCACGCCGTCTTCCGGTTTGAACTTGCCGCCGACGAAAAAGGCATTGACGAAGGCCGGTGCGCAAATGGCCAGCGCGGCAGCAGCGGGCAGGGTGAGCAGCGTTGCCATTTCAAAGGCATTGCTTTGCAGGCGCTGCGCCTCGCTTTTATTGTCGGATTGAATATGCCGCGCCAGCATCGGCAGGATGGCCGTGCCCAGCGCGATCCCGACAATGCCGAGCGGCATCTGGTTCAGCCGGTCAGCCATTTTGAGGAGCGTCAGCGAACCCTGCGGCAGCGAGGTGGCAAAGAATGTGTCGACGAACTGGCTGATCTGGTAAATACCTGCCCCGAATGTCGCCGGCAGGATGACCCAGCCCAGCCGCTTCACCTCGGGCGTGAGTTTGGGCATTTTGAACCGCAGTTTCAGGCCAGCACGCTTGACCGCCCACCACAGGTAAATGAGCTGGACAATTCCCGACAGCGACACTGCGCTGGCCAGCACGTAGACAACGCGGGTGTCATCACCCGTACCGCCGCGCCAATAATGGCCGCCGATAATCCCGCCGATCAGCGTCAGGTTGAACAGGATGGGCGCAATTGCCCCCGGCGCAAATCTTGAGCGCGCATTCAGCAACCCTGTCAGCATCGCCACCAGGCTGATGAAAAACAGATAGGGAAATGTCACCTGGCTGAGCAGGACGGACAATTCAAACTTGCCTTCGACATTCTGAAACTCGCGCGCGAGCAGCCAGACAATCCCCGGCATTGCGATGATTGCCACGGCCGAAAAGGCCAGCAGCACCCAAATAAAGACCGAAAGGACATCGTCAGCAAATTTCGCTGCCTCCGCCTCGCCATCTTCGCCCGATAATTTGCGCGTGTACATCGGCACAAAGGCGACCGAGAAGGCGCCTTCTGCGAAAAGGCGCCGAAAGGTGTTGGGCAGGGTAAAGGCGAGCTGATAGGCGTCAGCGGCCAGCCCTGCACCCAGCACCCGAGCCAGCAGCATATCGCGGGCAAAGCCGAAAATCCGGCTGATGATTGTAAAGCCCGCGATCGTGGAGGTGTGTCTGATGAGCGCGCTCATCGCACGGGGCTCCCTTAAGCCGTCCCCGCCGGTTCAGCCTCTGCGGTTGCCTGCGCCTGTGCCAGTTGGTGCAGATAGAGCGAGTTGAAATCGATGGGGTCGAGCACCAGCGGCGGATAGCCTGCGTCGCGGATCGCATCGGCGATGACGCGGCGGGCAAAGGGGAACATCAGGCGCGGTGCTTCGCCAAAAAGAAACTGGTGGGCCTGTTCCGGAGCCACATTGCGCAGGCCAAACAGCGTGCCATATTCCAGCTCCACGTTAAAACGCACGCCTTCATCGCTGGTTGCCTTGGTCGCCAGAGTCAGCGTGACTTCCTGCACTTCTTCGGTGACTGCGTTGACCTGAATATTGACCTGCACGTCGATCTGCGGTGCGCTTTCCCAGCCATAGCTTTGCGGTGCATTGGGGTTTTCGACCGACAAATCCTTGATATACTGGCTCAACATACCGATCGAGGGCGTGGTGTCTTCACCATTGGCTTTCACGGTTTCCGATATGATATTGCCTTCTTCGTCGGCCATTTTTCCATGCTTTCCTGTTATGGGCTGAGGGCAGCTATCTGCATGCCCCCGATAATGCCGTCGCGCCTAGCAGCGGCATTGGTAAAGGGCAATGCCTGCATTGCCGCATCGGCTCACCTGGGTTAAGCAAAGTTTTTAAGCGAAGGCGTTTGAAAAGGGACGGCAAAACCCTTATGTTGCTGTAGGACGCTGGGGTGGCTGCCGTAAATGGCGTGTTAACCTGCGCTTTGGTTGTATCTGCTAACAGGATTTGCGTGTTGGCGACTGGATAGGGCATATGTTTGTGATGTTCGAGATTGTGTTGCTGGCGATGGTAGCGGCCTTTTTGGGGCTGCGGCTTTATTCTGTGCTGGGCAAGCGCACCGGGCATGAGCAGGAGCCCTTGCCCCGCACTGTCGCAGAAGAGCGTCAGCCAGCGATTGTTCGCCAGCCCGTCGGCCAGCCGGAAAGCGGCTATGTCCCCGCGCCCGTTGGCGTTGACATGGCAGCCAATAGCGGCCTGCGGGCCATTGCCAATGCCGATCGCCAATTTGACGCCGCGCTTTTCCTGGAAGGCGCAAAATCCGCTTATGGCCTGATATTGGAAGCCTTTTGGAAAGGCGACAAGGAAAGCCTGCGCTTCCTGTGCGACGATGATGTCTATGACAGTTTTGCCGAGGCCATTGATGCCCGCACAGAACGGGGGGAGACGCTGGAAAACCGGCTGGTGCGGATCGAAGAGGCGCGGATTATCGACGCCAGCTACGATCATCCCATGGCGCGCATCACGGTGCAGTTCGATGCGGACATCGCTGCGCTGGTCAAGGATTCGGGCGGCAATATCATTGGCGGCTCGATGACCGATGCGGTTGAGGCGCATGATGTCTGGACATTCTTCCGCGACATCAAATCAGGTGATCGCAACTGGAAGCTTGACGAGACCGACGAGGTCTGATTCACGGCTGGAGCATGAATAGCTCCACCTTGACCATCGCCATCGCTGCCTTAGCCCTGTCCGCCTGTTCGGGCGGCGTTATTCCCAATGCGGGGCCCAGCACCGCTGGCGATACCATATCGACTCAGCATCAGGACAAAGCGGCAAAGCCCGTTCCGGCAACGCCCGTTGCGCCATTGCCTGCGCCTGCCGCTATTGGCGATGGCAGCAATGCCGCGTCCTTGGGCGTGGTTCGCGGCCCGCAAATCGGGGCATTGGGCATTGCAACGGCTGACGCGGATGCGGCCATGGCGGCGTTCCGCACAAGCTGCCCCGGCCTTGTCCGGCGCGAGGACCTGTCTGGCCTTACTCAGACAGCCGACTGGCAGGCGGCCTGTGATGCCGTAAAAACATGGAGCGGCGATGGCCTGTCTTTCTTTGCCACCTATCTGGAAGCTGTGCAGGTCGGCGATGGAAAGGCCTTTGCCACAGGCTATTATGAACCCGAAATCCTCGCCTCGCGCACACGCCAGCCGGGATATGATACCCCCATCTACAAACGGCCGCCCGAACTGGTTGAGGTTGATCTAGGCAGCTTTGCCAGCGACCTGAAAGGTCGCAGGATCAGGGGCGAGGTAAAGGGCGGCAGTCTTGTCATGTATGCCGACCGGACCGGCATAGAGGAAGGCAAGCTGGCAAATCGCGGCCTTGAAATTGCCTGGGCTAAGGATCCGGTTGAATTTTTCTTCCTGCAAATTCAGGGGTCAGGGCGGCTGCGCTTTCCTGACGGCAGCGTCGCGCGCATCGGCTATGACAGCCAGAATGGCCATCCCTATACGGGCATTGGCCGGTTGATGAAGGATCGCGGGCTGGTCACCGATGCCTCAATGCAGGGCATTGCCCGCTATTTGCGCGCCAACCCCGTTGAGGGCCAGAAAATCATGCGCGAGAATAAAAGTTTTGTTTTCTTCCGCGAGGAGCCGCGCGGCCCCCTTGGCGCGATGGGTTATACCGTGATTGCCGAATCCAGCGTGGCGGCTGATCCCAAATATATTCCGCTGGGCGCGCCGGTGTGGCTGTCGATGGACCGCGCCGAACCCAATGGACTTTGGATCGCGCAGGATACCGGCGGCGCGATAAGAGGCGCGAACCGAGTCGATACTTTCTGGGGTGCAGGCGACAGGGCCGTTGGCATAGCAGGCGGCATGGCCGCGCGGGGAAGCGCCTTGCTGTTCCTGCCCAAGGCATCCGTTGCACGGCTGATCCCGGCGCCATGATGGGCTGTTAAGCCCAATGGTGCGCAAACTTGCCCCTGATGAAAAGGCGCTCTGGGGCCGGGTGATGGCAACGGTGAAGCCGTTGCATCACAATCCTCCCCATCCAAAGGATGGGGAGGGGGACCGCCTGAAAGGCGGTGGAGGGGTGGTCCGGGACCGGATGATTACCCCTCCACCGCTCTTCGAGTGGTCCCCCTCCCCAAGCAAGCTTGGGGAGGATAGAAACACGCTCGACTCCACTTGGGATCGGCGTATCCACAAAGGCGCGATCATTCCCGATATCAGCGTCGATTTGCACGAAACGACCCTTTCCGGGGCCTATGCGCGACTGGACCGCGCGCTGGAGCAGGCGATACATCAGAAGATGCGCGTCATCCTGTTGGTGACTGGCAAACAACGCAGCCATGACCGGGCAAGCGGACAAGGGCGCGGGGCGATTGCTGCTGTGGTGCGCGACTGGCTGGCTGCGTCCAGACATGCCGCGCATATCTCTGCGGTAAGGCGCGCGCACCCCCGGCATGGCGGCGATGGGGCGTTGTATATTGTGCTGAAACGCTAAAATTTCCCCTCCCACAAGCGGGCGGGGATTATTGGGAGAGCACCCGGAGCGCCACCCGCCGGTAAATCTCTGCCAGCGTGTCAAGATCGGCGATGGCCACCGCCTCATCCAACTTGTGCATCGTTGCGTTGCACAGTCCGAATTCCACCACCGGGCAGATTTTCGAAAGGAAGCGTGCATCCGATGTGCCGCCTGTGGTTGACGCCTCGGGCGTGATCCCGATGACCTCTGTAACGACTGCCGAAACCGCATCGCTCAATTCGCCGGGCGGCGTCAGAAAAGCTTCACCTGAAATCATCGCGCGCAATGTGCCGCGCGGCTCAACAATGGCGCGGATGCGCTCCACCAGTTCTTCGCCGCTGTGCAGGTCGTTGAACCGGATCGATAGCCGCGCCTCGGCCTTTGCCGGGATAACGTTGGTGGCAGGGTTGCCGACATCGACCGTGGTCACTTCGATATTGCTTGGCTGGAAAAATTCGGTGCCTTCGTCCAGCTTTATGGCATCGATTTCGGCCAGTATCGCAACGAGCTTCGGGATGGGATTATCGGCCAGGTGCGGATAGGCAACATGGCCCTGCGCCCCTGTAACGCTGATCCACATATTGACCGAGCCGCGCCGCCCCACCTTCATCATGTCGCCCAGCCGGTTGACGCTGGTGGGTTCGCCCACAAGGCACAGGTCAGGAATGCTGCCGCGTGCCTGCATGTGGCTGATCAGAGCGCGTGTGCCGTGAATGGCAGGGCCTTCTTCATCCCCAGTGATGATCAGGCTGACTATCCCTGCGTCTTCCGGAATTTTTTCCACAGCCGCAACAAAGGCGGCAATGCTGCCTTTCATGTCAACGGCGCCGCGTCCATAAAGCAGTTCGCCCCTTATTTCCGGAGTGAACGGGTCGCTCGTCCAGCCGCTGCCCGGCGGCACAACATCCAGATGCCCGGCAAAGGCAAAATGGCGCCCATTTTTTCCCCGTATCGCAAACAGGTTTTCCACAGGCCCGCCATTTCCCGGATCGGCGTCATCTGCCCCGGCAATGAAACGCTCCACGGCAAAGCCAAGCGGTGCAAGCATCGACTCAAGTGCGTCGAACACTTGCCCGCGCGCAGGGGTGATGCTCTCGCACGCGATCAGATGTTGGGCATGGGCACAGGCGCTGCTTTCGTTCATTTGCTCCGCATGGCAACCGCGCTATGGTTTGTCCATAAATTCTGAAAGGTGCGGCCATGCCCAAAATCGATATTGACGCCATCCCGCAATCAAATGCCACCGGCTATCCCGTCCCCTTTGACCGCGCGGTTGAGGGCCGTTGGTGGCGCAGGCTGGCTCCAGTGGGCGGCCTCACCCAAATGGGGGCCAGCCATGTGGTGCTAAAGCCCGGCGCATGGTCGTCGCAACGCCACTGGCATGAGGGCGAGGATGAACTGCTAATCATGCTGAGCGGAGAGGCCGTGCTGGTCGAGGATGGCGGCGAAAGCATTGTGCGTCCGGGGGACGTGCTGGCATGGGCGGCGGGCGTACCGAACGGCCATCACCTTATCAACCGTAGCGATGCCGATTGCAGCTTCATCTGCGTCGGCACAGGGGACCGGTCAAAAGGTGGGGCCTATTCCGATATCGACATGACTTTTGATGCCAGCGGCTATTATCACAAGGATGGCACGCCCTATCCGACGACGCGGCTTATTTAGGCGGTACCGTCTCATATTTCGCAATAACCCACGGCTCGCTGCTTGCCCCCTGATGCCATTCTTCCATCCATGGATGCGCGCGCATCGCATCGACATAGGTGGCGGCAAAGCCCGGAAGCGTGAAGCCATAAGTCACAAAGCGCGTCACGACGGGCGCAAACATGATATCTGCGGCGCTGAAGGTGCCGAACAGATAGGGCCCTTCATTGCCAAAGCGTGCGCGTGCCTCGGCCCACAATTGCAGGATGCGCAAAGCATCGTTGCGGCATTCATCGCTGATCGTCACGCCTTCAAATACCTTGCGCAGGTTCATCGGGCATTCGCGGCGCAGCTGCAGGAAGCCTGCGTGCATTTCCGCAACCATCGAACGGGCAAGACCGCGCGGGGCATCATCACGTGGCCAGAACCGGTCGCGGCCCACCTTGTCGGCAAGATATTCCAATATGGCTAGACTGTCCCAGATCACAGCATCGCCATCCCAAAGCGCCGGAACCTTGCCCGATGACGGAGCGAGATCCTCCTCACGCTTGCGTTCATCCCATTGTTCGTCGAACAGCGGCACCGTCACCTCGTCAAAGGCAAGCCCGGACTGTTTGACCGCAAGCCAGCCGCGCAGGCTCCAGCTGGAATAGGCCTTGTTTCCGATGATAAGTTTCATGGTCATGTCAGCACCGCTTCTAGCACCGCATCGCGCAAGGCATCAATCCCGCCGCGTTTCTCCGCAGAAGTCGCGCTGATCACGGGGAATGCCGCGCTGTGCTTGCGCAGTTCGCTTAGCGTTGCGGCCTCAACTTCGGCCAGTTCGCTGGCCTTTACCTTGTCGGCCTTTGTCAGGACGATGCGATAGCTAACTGCTGCACCGTCGAGCATTTTCATGATCTCGCGGTCCACGTCCTTGATGCCATGGCGGCTGTCGATCAGCAGGAAGGTGCGTTTCAGCACTTGCCGCCCGCGCAGATAGTCATTCACCAGATAGCGCCATTTCTGCACGGTCTTGATGGGAGCCTTGGCATAGCCATAGCCCGGCATGTCGCAGATGCGGAAAAGGGGCGGCGCGCCCACGTCGAAAAAGTTCAGCTCCTGCGTACGGCCCGGCGTATTTGACGCGCGGGCAAGGCCGTTGCGGCCCACCAGCGCGTTGATCAGGCTCGACTTGCCGACATTGGACCTACCGGCAAAGGCAATTTCCGGGACGGTCGCGTCAGGCAGAAATTCCAGCCCCGGAGCGGACTTCAGAAAGGCTACAGGGCCGGAAAAGATTTTTTGGTCCATATTCTATTCCGTTGTGACCATAATTAAGGGACAGTCACCTAATTATAGACTTCGTTCATAATTAGGTGACTGTCCCTTAATTGTGCCGTCCCAGAGCCTAAGCCTTTGCTTTCGCCTTTTCCGCTGCCTCTTTTTCCGCCTGTTGTTTCAGGATCGGATGCCGCGAATAGAGCCAGCTTTGCTGCGCGATCGAAATGACGTTGGAGACCACCCAGTAAAGCTGCAATCCTGCCGCGAACGGGGCCATGATGAACATCAGGAACCAGGGCATGATGGCAAACACCTGTTTTTGCACCTCATCCATTGGCGCCGGGTTCAACCGCTGCATCAGCCACATGGTAATCCCTAGCAGGATCGGCAAAATGCCGATGGCGATAAAGGCGGGCGGCGTGAAGGGCAGCAGGCCGAACAGGTTGATCGGCGTCAATGGATCGGGTGCCGACAAATCCTTTAGCCACAGGAAGAAGGGCTGGTGGCGCATCTCAACCGAAAGCATCAGATTCTTGTACAGCGCGAAGAATATCGGAATCTGAATCAGGATGGGCAGGCATCCGGCGAGCGGATTGACCTTTTCTTCCTGATACAGCTTCATCATCTGCTGCTGCAGCTGCTGCTTGTCATCTTTGTAGCGCTCCTGCAGCGCCTTCATTTTGGGCTGCACCGCGCGCATCTGCGCCATTGAGGCGAACTGTTTCTGCGCAACGGGGAACATGAACGCACGCACGATGATCGTAAGCCCGATGATTGCGAGGCCGAAATTGCCGAACAGTTCAAAAAGCCACAGCAGCAATTTGTGGAACGGTATGGCAATGAACCAGAACCAGCCCCAGTCGATCGAATAGTCGAGATAGGGAATGCCAAGTTTTTGCGTGTAGGTGTTCAGCTCTTCATATTCTTTGGCCCCCGCGAACAGGCGCGACGTCTGGCTCATGGTTTCGCCGGACCTGACGGCAGTCATGCGTGCATTATACTGCACAGCCCAGTTAAAGCCGTCCTTTGAAACAAACTCAGCCTTCACAGGCACCTTCTGGTCGGGGATCAGCGCGGCGAGCCAATATTTGTCATTCAGCCCGTTCCAGCCGCCCGTGGTAGCAAAACTTACCTTGCCGCCATTTTCTTCGGAAACCTGATCATAACCCCAGTCATAATTGGGCTTGTTGTCAAAGACCCCCATGGGACCGATATGGATCTGTGTCAGCCACGAACCGCCCTTTGTCGCATCGGCAGGTGTGCCTTTGCGGCTGATGATGCTGCGTGGCGCGATGTTGACACTCGGCAGGCCGGCCGCGTTGGTAAAGCGTTGCTGTGCCGTGATCATGTAATGCGGATCAATTGACAGGATGATGTCGAACCGCTGGCCTTCGGGATTGCTCCAGGTCAGCGTGACCGGCGTTTTCGGCGTCAACTGAGTGGCGTTGGCCGTCCACATCGTCGTGTCGGTCGGCAGCGTCACGCCTTCGCCAACCCAACCGAAACGGGCGAAATAGGCATTTGCCGTGCCAGATGGCGCAAACAGGCGCACCGCCGGCGAATCCTTGGCCAACGTTTCGCGGTGCACCTGCATCACCAGATCGTCGATGCGCGCGCCCGCAAGATTGATCGATCCTTCAAGCTTCGGTGTCTTGATTGTGACCCTGGGCGATGCGGACAAAGCTGCTGCTAGCGGGACATTGCGTGATTTCGGCGCCGCGATGTCGCCACTGTCCACATCAGGACCATCGACCTTTGCAGGGGCGCTTACGGTCTTTTCAGGCGGTGGGGCAGGGTAAAAATAATTGGCCACATAAGGCCAGCCGAACAGGATGATCCCCGTCAGCAACACTGCCATGATGATATTACGCCGGTCTTCCACGCGATAAATTCCCTGTATATTCAATGTGCGGGGACATCATGGGACGGGATCATGCCCGTGCCCGCCCCAAGGTTGGCAGCGCATTAGCCGTTTCGCCGCAAGCCAGCTACCCTTAATCGCGCCATATTTTTGAAGCGCGGTTATCGCATAGGCAGAGCAGCTTGGCGTGAAACGGCAAGTGGGCGGCAATATGCGCGACGGGCCAAGCTGCCAGCCGCGCGTAATGAGGATGAGGAGCTTGGCGATCATGATAGCCCCTCACGCTTGCGGGAGGGGTTGGGGAGGGTGTGAGCGGAGCGAGTTTGTGCCTTTTCAGGCCCTCCTCCAACCCCTTCCGCAAGCGGGAGGGGAGATGTGCCGCCCAACTTCCCCAATGCCTTCGCCATTTCTTCGCGCAACAGCCCGAAATCGCGCTCTATCCCGCCATCGCGCCCGATCAATATATGGTCCGCCCCCGCTTTGCCCAGCGTTGGCAGCAATGCCCGCGCCAGCTCGCGGAAACGTCGCCGCATCCGGTTGCGCACCACGGCGTTGCCCACTTTTTTGGTGATTGTAATCCCCAGCCGCTTGGCCGGGTCGTTGTCGCGCCGGTCATGGACCAGCAAAACAAAACCGGGGGTGGCATAGCGCTTCCCCCGGTTGGCGCTCAGAAAATCCGACCGCTTTTTGATGATGCTGTAACCGCGCATGGGCGGCCCGCCTGTGCTCAGGCAGACAGCTTCTTGCGGCCACGCGCGCGGCGGGCGTTCAATATGGCGCGACCCTTTGCGGTCGACATGCGCAGGCGAAAGCCGTGACGGCGAGCGCGGACGAGATTGCTCGGTTGAAAGGTGCGCTTCATGGGCGATATCCTTGGTTTTTCTAGCGTTTAAAAAGCAAAAGGCCGCCGAATCTTCCCGGCGACCAGCCTTGTTGCGCTGGCCATTAGGATTCGACGCTGGAAAAGTCAACCGCCTCTGCCGATCAACCGCAGCAAATCGCGCTTTACCGGCGGGAAGGGCGGCCGCACCTTAAAGCGTTTGCGCCGCATCGCCCAGTTTAGCCATTCGCCATATTCGGGATGGCGCTTGCTGGCGCGTGCATAGTGCCTTTTCGCCCAAAGCGAATTTTTCAGGATCAGCGCCGAACCAAAGATAAAGAATGCAAGCCCCATTGGCCCCGGCAGCGGGCTGACAATGGGGGCCATGACGATGAAGACCCAGCCAATCGCAATCATCGTCCATTGCCATGCCCGCGTTTCTGTCAGCTTCTTGGCCTTGGTGGGGGAGGCTTTTGTCATGCCAGCCCATGTGGGCAAGTTTTTTGACGAAACAAGGACAGTGGGATATTTGATGGTTGTTGAGCCTAAGCCTCACACAGCGCCACCAGCTGATCGGCGCATGCGCCCCAGCCCTCGACAAAGCCCATTTTCTCATGCCGTTTGCAATCCGCCTCGGTCCAATGGCGGCAAAGCGCGGTGTATCGCGTGCCGTCGACACCATCTTCATTGGCCGCCTCAACCGACCAGATGCCAATCATGAACGGCCCCGAAGGCATCAAATCGGGCACAACCGCATCGGTAAAGGCAAAGCGTTTGCCTTCCTCCCATGCCAGCACAAAGCCAGGATGCGGATGCACTTCGCCATCGGGCCCATACATGGTGCACATGGACGCCCCGCCTGCGCGCCGCTCCAACTGGCTGAATTCGGCGCGCCAGGGCTTTGGGCACCACCATTCGTCAATGCGGTTGGCCATTATATCCCACGCTTTTTCCGGCGGCGCAGCGATATGGCGTTCGATGCGCAGTTCCCAACCATTGTCTGCTGTTGCGGTCATTCAATATCTCCCCACACCGCTGCCTCGATCGCTGCAACATCAATTTTTTGCATGGTCAGAATTGCCTCAAATGCCATGTTGGTTGGCCATGTCATTGCTCCATTTTTACAACGGGCGCGAAACCACCATAAATCATGCGCTTGCCATCGAATGGGATGGGGTTTTTCTTCGGGTCCATGCGCGGGTCGCTGTTGTTGGGGTCCATCATGATGGCATAGGCCTTGTCCCTTGTTTCCTTGTCGGGCCATTCGATCCAGCTGAAGACAACATCCTCATCCGCTTCGGCCTTCACGGCCATGCGGAAATCTGTGACGGTGCCATCGGGCACATCGTCGGCCCAGCATTCCAGGATGCGCGTTGCACCCATTTCCAGAAACATGCCGTCCGCCATATTGGCATGGTCAATGAATTTCTGCCTGTTCGCCTTGGGCACGGCGATTACGAAACCGTCAACATAGCTCATTGTGCTTCTCCTCCGTCTGTCATCATGCCATTGGCCTGTCATAATGCCAATGATTGGCGGCGGAACATGTCGGGCTTGTGACCAGCGACGGGGAGAATTTACCCCGGCTTTACAGCGGCAGCGCCATGGTAATGTGGATACCCGGCCCATGCCAGAGTTGCTCGACATGGCTGTCGGAAACCTGAAAGCCGAGCTTTTCATAAATGCCCATGGAGGCATCAAGGCCATCGGTTGTTTCAAGGAAGATCGAGCGGTGATTGCAAGCGCGGGCATGGGCCAGCACCCGGTCCACCAGAGCGCGCCCGACGCCGTGCCCGCGCGCTTCGGGCAGCAGCACAAGCCAGCGCAACTGGCCAATCTCGCCCCGGTCCACCAGCGCGGCACAGCCAATCGCGGCGCCATCGCGCTCGGCAAACCAGACACGGCTGCGCGGCGATTGGCCAAGCTTTGCCTCGGCCACAGTCTCGCCAACAAAGCGGCAAAAGGCTTCGCCAAAGCGTGGCCCTTCGCTTGCATAGCCGCGGCGGTGCATCTCAACGATCAGCGTATCGTCGCCATGCCGCCGGTCATGCCGGTAAACTATCGCATCCTGCCCCATATCGCAGGGCAATAGGGCAGGGGCAGGCCGCTGGCCAAGATAAATTCGCGCTTCAATCGAGCGACACGTAGCGGCTCATGTCCTGCCGGGTTAGGTAAAGCGCCTCATCATGCGGGGCGCTGTTGGTCATCGCGTAAAAGCTGCGGGCTACGTGATCGGCCATGCCCATTTCGCGGTAGAAATCGATATAGTCGCGGTGCGCGGGGTCATCGGCGGGATAATCCTGCGCCTCCAGCCCGTCCTCGTCCATCCAGCTATGCACGGCAAATTCCGCGGTGGGCGCGGCGCTGCGCTTTACCCCTGCGAGGAACAGTTCAACCCCGCCCGAACGCACCGAGCCACCATCGGGGACATGGGTTGCAATGCCTGCCTTGCGCACCATGCGGGCAAGCGTCAGGTTCGCCTCATCATCGCCTGTGCCGGGGCAGTCCACCATGTCGATCCGAGACAGACGAGGAAAAGCGCGCAGCATTTTGGCAAATAGCGCGGGCGTATCGCTTTCGATGCTGCCGATCAGTTCGGCGCGCGTAGGCGAAAGCATGTGAAAGGGGCCAAAGCTGGCGATGGGCGCGCTGCTGGGGGCAAGATTGCCGAAACTGTCGGCCATGTAGCGCTGCGCTGCGCCGTCGCCAACCTCATACACCGTTTCCTCAACGGTGATGGCCATAGTCGCCTGCGCCGCGACAGGCGCGGCACAGGCGAACAAGGTGACGGCAATCAGCGACCTCATGCCCTGCCTTAATCAGCAACTGCTTACAGGAAGGTGGGCAGCTAGGGTTAATGCAAAATTTGTATAGGTCCTGACCCTCTTTTGCAGACGGGTAGTTATTGCCTAGGCAATTGGCCGCCATCGACAAGGCCCATGGCGCGCGGCCAATTGCGCCCATTCGGCAATGTGGATGCGGATTTTTGGGGGAGTTGTTTGTGGTCGCCGTCATTTCAACCACAGCCTATCTGGGCCTTGAGGCCCGCGCGGTGGAGGTTCAGTGCCAGATTGCCGCTGGCGTCCCCGGCTTTGTCGTGGTCGGCCTGCCGGACAAGGCGGTGGCCGAAAGCCGCGAACGGGTGCGCGCAGCTATTGCTGCGCTTGGCCTGTCGCTGCCTCCCAAGCGGATTACCGTCAATCTGTCGCCTGCCGACCTGCCAAAGGAAGGGTCGCATTATGACCTGCCCATTGCGCTGGCGCTGCTTGCGGCGATGGGCTTGGCTGATCGTGATGCCCTGTCGCACTATATTGTCGTCGGCGAACTGGGGCTGGATGGACGGATTGCGGCAACGCCCGGCGTGCTGCTTGCCGCGCTTCATGCCAGCGCGCGGGGCATGGGGTTGATCTGTCCGGCTGCGCAAGGGCCAGAGGCGGCATGGGCAGGCGATGTCGACCTTGTCGCAGCCCCCGACCTGCTTGGCCTTTTGAACCATTTGAAAGGGCAGGGCCTTTTGGTCGCGCCAGCCGCTGGCGAGGTGGAACAGGCCCGGTCCGGCCCCGACCTGAAAATGGTCAAGGGGCAGGAAACGGCGAAGCGCGCGCTGGAAATCGCGGCGGCGGGCGGGCATAATCTGCTTTTTGTCGGGCCGCCGGGCGCGGGCAAATCGCTGCTGGCGGCCTGCCTGCCAGGCATTTTGCCCGAACTGACACCTGCCGAGGCGCTTGAGGTTTCGATGGTCGCTTCGGTGGCAGGCACGCTGGAGGGCGGTCGCATGTCGCGCAATCGCCCCTTTCGTTCGCCGCATCACAGCGCATCCATGCCTGCGCTGGTCGGCGGCGGGCTGAAAGTGCGGCCGGGCGAAGTCAGCCTTGCCCATCTGGGCGTGTTGTTCCTTGACGAATTGCCGGAATTTCAGCGATCCGTGCTGGACAGCCTGCGCCAGCCGCTGGAAGCCGGCCTTGTGTCGGTGGCGCGCGCGAACAGCCATGTCACTTTCCCGGCGCGGGTGCAGCTGGTTGCGGCAATGAACCCCTGCCGTTGCGGCCATTTGGGCGATGCCGCGCTCGCATGCAGCCGTGCGCCGCGCTGCGCCGCCGATTATCAGGCAAAGATATCGGGGCCGCTGCTTGACCGTATCGACCTGCATGTTGAGGTGGAAAGCGTCAGCGCCGCTGACCTAGTCCTGCCGCCACCGGCAGAAGGATCAGACCAGGTTGCTGCCCGCGTGCTGGCGGCGCGCCAGGTGCAAACACAGCGTCTGTCGGGCACGCCCATGCGCACCAATGCTGAACTGGATGGCGATGTGCTGGAGCGTCACGCAACGCCTGATGAGCCGGGGCAAAGGCTGCTGGCGCAGGCGGCAGAGGCGATGCGGCTGTCAGCGCGCGGCTATACAAGGATTTTGAGGGTTGCCCGCACCATTGCCGATCTGGCAGATAGTGAAACTGTTGGGCGCATCCATATCGCCGAGGCCTTGTCCTATCGCAGGCAGGCCCCGCGGAACTAAGGAGATTCCATGCCCTACCTGCTTATCCGCTATCGTTTGAAAGACGGCGTTTCGCCAGAGGCTTTTGAAAACTGGGTCCGCGACACCGACCAGCCCACCATGCGTTCGCTGCGGCGCGTGACGCGCTTTGACACGTTCAAGGCAACCGGCTTGCTCATGGGCGAAGGCGCGCTGTCGCAGACCTATTTTGAAATTTTCGAAATTGACGATCTAGATGGCTTTACCGGCGAAGATATGCCGGGCGAAACCGTGCAGACAATCATGGGTCAGTTCATGGGCTTTGTCGACGCGCCCGAATTTGTGATCGCCGAAAAACTGTAGGGGCGGGCCCTAGCGGCCCATTGCACCGGCCTTGACGGCGGGGCGCAGCCTGTTAGCCTGCCGTCATCAGGCATAGACGGTCAAGGGAGATGGACCATGCGTATCATATATCTGTTGCTTGCCACGGCTGCGCTGGCGGCGTGCGGCAATGAGCGGAGCACCACAATCACCTCCGCCGATGGCAAGGATATCAAGGTTACCGCTGATAGCGACAATGACAGCAACAGCGGCAAGATCAGCTTTGAAAGCGAAGATGGCGAGGGCGGTACAATCACCTTTGGCGATGCTGCTGCCAAACAGGGGCTGCCGCTTGGCCTGCCGGTTTATCCGGGCGGCAAGGTGCAAGGCGCGTTCATGGGCAATGACGGCAAGAACAGCCAGGGCGGCATGGCCACTGTTTTAACAAGCGACGCGCCGGACAAGGTGATCGCTTTTTATAAGTCGCAGGCCGAAGGCAAAGGCTTTGCGATCAAATCGCAAACAACCAGCACCAGCGACAACAAGACAACCGCTAATTTTGCCGCAGAGGGCAAAGGCGGCGAGACGCTGGTTGTCACGGTGACCCCAAGCGACGATGGCAAGACCGCGGCGGTCATCATGGGCGGGCAGAAGAAATAGGCGGCAGACAGGCGGACGTTTGACAATCGGTCATTGCCCCTATATATGACCCAATATCGGTCATAAATCAGGACAAATGCCATGGCATTGCCATCTTCCCAGCTCCGCGAAATGCCCGTTGCATATCGGGGCGTCGGGGCGTTTGAGCCGCTGGTTCCCGAACCCTATTTGGGGGATTATTTCACCAAGGCGGGCCATGTCGATATTGCCCGGCTGGCTGATCGTTTTCGCATGTCAAAGGCGCAGTTGGCGGAAACGGCGGGATTGCCGCTGGCGACTGTCATCAAAACCGACCGGATGAAAGCGCCTAAGGCGCAGGCAAGGTTCACTGAAATGCTGGAGATCATTGCACGTATCAAGGATTGGGCTGGCAGCGAAACGCAGGCCATGGCCTGGTATCGGTCGCAGCCCATTCCCGCGCTGGATGGCCGCACGGCTGAGGCGCTGGTGAAATCGGGCGATGCGGCGGCGGTGCGCGATTATCTTGACCATATGGCGCTGGGTGGTTTTGCCTGATCGATGAACTATAAAGGCCGCGCATACCGTGCCCACGATCCGCGCTGGTCGTGGCAGCCCTTGTCAGGGCGCGGCGCGGCGATCAGTGGGGGGCGGTTCAATGTGCGGGGGCAGGAGGCGCTGTATCTGTCGCTTTCCCCGATCACTGCGCTGGCCGAATGCACACAAGGCTTTGCCGCGCGGATGCTGCCGCTGACGCTGGTGGAATATGACATTGACTGCGCCGACATCATCGTCCTGACCGACCCCGCGATGCGCGAAGCTGAGGGCGTGGCGTTTGAGGATATGGCCTGCGCCTGGCTGACCTTCCAGCGCGCGGGCAAGGTCGCGCCGTCGCAGGCGGTGGCCAAGACGCTGGTCAAAAAAGGCTGGTCAGGCGCAATTGTGCCGAGTTTTTTGCCGGGGATTGCGGAGGGTTCCAGCAATCTGGTGCTCTGGCGCTGGGGGGATCGGGTGTTGAATAAAGTTGCGGTTTTTGATCCTGAGAATAGGTTGGGGAAGTGAACCTGATGGTCACACCCAACTCTCCATCATCGTCACCCTGAACTTGTTTCAGGGTCCATTTCGCCTCTCTACTCTTCGGTCTTGGTTGCACGATGGATGCTGAAACAAGTTCAGCATGACGAACAAGAGAGGGCGAGAATTACCTCCACTTCGTCATTCCCGCGACGGCGGGGAACGAAGTGACCGCAGGTCAATCCATCTCCTACGCTACAGGCTTCAAACTGGATCGCTGCAACAACCCAAAGTATGGGTGAAGAAACTGTGTAGCAACGACGTTGATCACCATGATATAAAAGGTCATGATTAACCGCTCACAAATGTTCGGGCCACTATTGGTAGCCGATCCGTCCTTTTCTACTCGATGGGATGAATTTCGCGCCGACTATGCCGACGAGCCAGAGCTTCCGTTATACATTGCTCTTGGCGAACTTGCCGATCACCTGATTCAACGCATTCGACGAGGCGATGCGCCGGATATCCACAAGGTTTTCCAAGTCGTTGAAACTTGGCACTTGGAGGGAGATGAGTATGTTCGTGAGGCAGCATCAATTGGCCTTTTGGAAAGTATCCAAAATCAGCTTGGTGGCAACGGCAGAGACAAAAATGCAAACTCAATCAATGCTCAAATAGAGCATTGGCTGGGTCGCGAATCTCGCAGATGGTGGGATAAGCTTGACCGCTACTGGGGTGGAGACCAAACTGCGTTGAGCTACGACGACTAGCAGGCTACCCCTCAATAAGGCGGCCTATCCAGCCCCTTTGGGCTAGCGGTAAAAATCTCGCAGCCATCCTCGGTAATGCCGATGCTATGCTCAAACTGCGCCGATAGCGAACGATCCCGCGTTACCGCTGTCCAGCCATCTTCCAGAACCTTGCCATGCGGCTTGCCGATGTTGATCATCGGCTCAATGGTGAAGATCATGCCGGGGCGCAGCTCCACGCCGGTGCCGGGCCGCCCGGCATGGACCACTTCGGGGGCGTCGTGGAACAGGCGGCCTAGGCCATGTCCGCAAAATTCACGGACCACGCTGTAGCGATGCCCCTCGGCATGGCTCTGGATCGCGTGCGCGACATCGCCCAGCCGGTTGCCGGGCCGGGCCTGCTCAATCCCCAGCATCAGGCATTCATAGGTCACATCGACCAGCCGCTTCGCCTTCACCGGCACATCGCCGACCAGGAACATGCGGCTGGTATCGCCGTGCCAGCCATCCAGCATCGGGGTGACATCGATATTGACGATATCGCCATCCTTCAGCTTTTTCTCCGACGGAATGCCGTGGCAGATGACATGGTTGATCGAAATGCAGCAGCTATGCGTATAGCCGCGATAGCCCAGCGTCGCCGGAACCGCGCCGCCGCGCAGCGTCATTTCGCGGACAATATCGTCCAGTTCCGCCGTCGTCACACCGGGCACAACATGCGGGACGAGCGCATCAAGTATCTCCGCAGCCAGCCTTCCTGCCGCCCGCATTCCGGCAAAACCCTCTTCGCCATGCAGTTTGATTACGCCGTCGCGGGGGATGGCGGCTTCGGCGGCGGTTACGGCGACATATTGGTTCATGACCCCCATATAGCCGCACCGACATCATTTTGCGAGAGGCTATGGTCCCTCCCGCCAGTGCGCAGGGAAAGCACTACCATGCGGGCAACTTAACAGCTAAGCCACCGCCATGACTCAATCCCGCATCTACACCGCCGCGCTTTGCATCATTGGCGATGAAATCCTCTCCGGCCGCACGCAGGACAAGAATATCGCGCAGATTGCGCTTTGGCTGAATGTACAGGGCATCAGGCTGAAAGAAGTGCGAGTTGTGCCCGATGAGATGGATGCCATCATAGAGGCTGTGAACATCCTGCGCGCGCGCAATGACTATCTGTTCACCACAGGCGGCATTGGCCCGACGCATGATGACATCACGGTTGATGCCATTGCTGCGGCGCTGGGCGTGCCTGTGGTGCTGCATGAGGAAGCAAGCGCGATGCTGCGCCGTTATTATGAAACGCGCGGCGGGGCGACCGAGGCGCGGATGCGCATGGCGCGCGTTCCCGAAGGCGCGGACCTCATCCCCAACAAAATGTCGGGCGCGCCAGGGATACGCCATGGCAATATCTTCATCATGGCAGGCGTGCCGCATATTACCGCCGGAATGCTCGACGCGCTGACGGGTACAATAGAGGGCGGCGCGCCCCTTTTGTCGCATCAGGTGGGGGCATGGGTTGCCGAAAGCGAAATTGCCGATCTGCTGCGCACCACGGAAAAGGCGCATGACGGCTGCCAGATCGGCAGCTACCCCTTTTTCCGCGATGGCCGGGTGGGGGCGAATTTCGTCGTGCGCTCCACCGACGCGGCCATGCTGAATGCCTGCGTCGGCGCTCTTGCTTTCGGTCTTGAGCAAATGGGCCATCAGGCCGTCGATGGCGGGATTTAGAGCGTGATGACATTTCGACCAAAAGGCCGGAAAGCAACCGGGCAAGAAGGCGCTTGAAATTGACATTTTGACCAATGTTCGATATATGTTTCAACATGAGATGGCGGTCTATCTTGCCTCACTTTCCTGATTTGAAAAGCGAGACAGGCACCCGGAATTGCAACCAAAAACATGTAATCTTGCACGCAATTCCGCGCTTTTCTGATTTGCCCGCCAAAACCGTTAATCCGCCAGCAATGGTCAAGGCCACAGGAGCGCGCGTGATGAAAAGATATTTGTTCGCTCTGGCGCTCACCCTGCTTGCACCCGCTGCCCATGCCGAGGAAGCCGCGCCTGTTGCTGAGGCAAAGGCGGACGTGCCCTGGCTGTATGAAGGCAGCGATGTGCCCGTGGATACCAGCTGGACCTTTGGCGTGCTGGACAATGGCCTGCGCTATGCGGTCAAGATGAACGAGGTCCCCGCCGGGCAAGTGTCGATCCGCGTGCGCATCGATGCAGGCTCGCTGCATGAGGAGGATGACGAGCAGGGCTTTGCCCATTTGCTGGAACATCTTGCCTTTCGGGGTTCCGAATTTGTCCCCGATGGCGAATCCAAACGCATCTGGCAGCGGCTGGGCGTCAGTTTTGGCAGCGACAGCAATGCGCAGACCACACCGACGCAAACCACCTATAAGCTGGACCTGCCCGATGCCGACGAAACGAAGCTTGATGAATCGCTGAAGATCATAGCGGGCATGATGCGCGCACCCAATATTTCCGAAGCCGCGCTGAATGCGGAACGTGCCATTGTGCTTGCCGAACTGCGCGAGGCAAGTGGGGCGGCGCTGGAATTTGGCAATGCGCAGCGCCAGCATGTCTTTCAGGGGCAAAGGCTGGCGAAGCGCTCCACCATTGGCACGGCAGATACGCTGATGTTGGCAAGCGCGCCTGCGCTGCGTGCCTTTCACAGCCGCTGGTATCGCCCCGACAAGGCCGTGGTGGTGATTGCCGGCGATGCAGACCCAGCCATTCTGGCCACGCTGGTTGCCGAGCATTTTGGTGATTGGAAGGTTGACGGCCCGCCAACGCCGCAGCCTGACTTTGGCGATCCGCAGGCTGACGGCAAGCTGGCGGCGACGATTATCGAGCCGACCCTGCCCAAAACCGTGACCATTGCCTATGCCCGGCCATGGCGGCAGGTGAATGACACCATTGCCTATAATGAGCAGCTGATGATCACGGGGCTGGCGCAGCAGATTGTCAACCGGCGGCTGGAAACACAGGCACGGGCAGGGGGCAGCTTTGCCTTTGCCGGAATCGAACAGCGCGATGAAGCGCGCAGCGCCGACATCACCTTTGTGTCGATCCGTCCTGTGGGCGATGATTGGGAACGGGCCATTGCCGATGTCCGCGCGGTGATTGCCGATGCGCTAGTTACGCCGCCGTCGCAGGCCGATATCGACCGCGAGCTTGCCGTCTTTAACGATTTTGCCCGAACGCAGCTGGACAGCTATCCTTTCGAGGCAGCAGCAACGCAGGCCGAGGCAATTGTCCGCGCCGTCGACATCCGCGAAACCGTCGCAGCGCCCGACACAGTGGTAAAGGTGCTGGCGGCGATGCAGGACAAATTCACGCCGCAGCGGATATTGGAGGCAACGCAGGCCCTGTTTACCAGCGATGCGCAGCGCATTTTCCTGTCGGCCCCCATGCCCGTGGAAAATGCCGAAATCCGCCTTGCCGATGCGCTGACCGCGCCGGTTGTGGCAAGCAAGAGCGCGCGGCTGGCGGACAAGGCCATTGGGTTTGACAAGCTCCCCAAATTGGGTTCGCCCGGCAAGCTGGTGTCAAGCCGCCTGCATGAGCGGCTGGAGATGGAAAGCCTGGAATTTTCCAACGGCACGCGCGCACTGTTGCGGCCCAATGCATCAGAGGCCGGGCAGGTGCGTGTGCTTGTGCGTTTTGGCCGTGGCTATCAGGCGGTCGGACCGGGGCAAGATTCACTATTCTGGTCAGGGCCAATGGTGCTGGGCGAAAATGGCATTGGCAAACTGGACCGCACGCAAATTGACCAGATGACCGTCGGGCGGCGGCTGGAATTAAGCTTTGGCGTGGACAATGATGCCTTTGAATGGACAGCAACCACCCGGCCAGAGGATCTTGCCGACCAGCTCACCTTGATTGCGACGAAAATGACCGCACCCGGCTGGAAAGCGCCGCCGGTGGAGCGGGCAAAGGCAATTGCAGCCGCAGACTATGACAGTTTTTCCATGTCAGCCATGGCAATGCTGCAACGCGAACTGCAATTTTTGGCGACTGGCAAAGACCGGCGCTGGAAAGTGCCGACCCCTGACGAGGTGCGCGCGCTGACCCCGCAATCCTTCCGCGCCTTTTGGGAGCCATTGCTGGCAGCCGGGCCAGTCGAAGTGATGCTGTTCGGCGATTTTGAGCGCGATGCCGCGGTTGCCGCATTGGCAAACAGCTTTGGCGCGATGAAACGGCGCAAGGCTGGCCCGATACCGGCTGGGGCCGATGCCACCAGCTTTCCTGCGCCCACAACCGCACCGATCCGCCTGACGCACAAGGGGCCAAAGGACCAGGTCGCAGCGGTGCTGGCATGGCCAACGGGCGGCGGCCTTGCTGGCATCAGCGAGGGGCGCGAGCTGGAAATATTGGCGGCGGTATTCCGCGATCGCTTGTTTGAAAAATTCCGGTCCGAACAGGCCGCAAGCTATAGCCCGGACATGCAGAATATGTGGCCGGACGAATTTCGCACCGGTGGCTATCTGATTGCCTATAGTCAGGTGAAACCAGCAGATGTTGAGCGTTTCTATGAATTTGCCCAGGCCGTCGCTGCCGACCTGCGGCAAAATCCGGTCAGTGCCGATGAATTGCAGCGCGCGACAGAGCCGCTCCGCCAATTTGTTGAGCGGGCAACGACGGGCAATGTTTTCTGGATGAACCAGCTGGAAGGCGCAACTTACGCGCCGCAGCGGTTCACGGCGCTTGGCCGACTGTATCGGGATTATACCGAAGTAAGCGCCGCCCGTTTGCAGGAACTTGCCCGCAAATATTTCCGCGAGGACACGAGTTGGCAATTGCTGGTGGAGCCGGAGGGGTAGGGGAATGCCCGGAAGTTTGGGAGGCAACCCCTAAAGGAAACTATAGGGATCAACATCAACTCCCACACGCACGCTGCGCGGAAAGTTGAGGTCGCCAAGCCAGGCGCGCAAATGCGCCTGCAACTCGACCGAGCGTTGGGCATGGACCAGCAACCTTTGCCTGTGTCGCCCGCGCAGCATGGCGAGCGGGGCAGGGGCAGGGCCATAGACATACATGCCATCGACTTTGGGTGCGCTTGCGCCAATGGTCCGCGCCGCCTCTATCGCCTCGCGCTCATCTTCTGAACTGACGATGATCGCGGCATAGCGGCCAAAGGGCGGCGCACCTGCGGCGGCACGCTGCGCCGTCTCGGCATCGTAAAAGGCATCACGGTTGCCCGCGACCAGTGCCGCGATCACCGGATGCGCGGGGTTGCGCGTCTGGATATAGACATGCCCCGGCTTTTCCGCGCGCCCCGCCCGCCCGGCGGCCTGGGCAATTTGCTGGAATGTCCGCTCTGCCGCGCGCAGATCGCCGCCCTCCAGCCCCAGATCGGCATCAATCACCCCCACCAGCGTCAGGTCGGGGAAATGATAGCCTTTGGTCACCAATTGCGTGCCGATGATGATATCAATGGCCTTACCCTCGACCATTGCAACGAATTCAGCGGCTTTTTCCGGCGACCATAATGTGTCAGACGTCGCCACAAAGGTTCGCGCCTCGGGGAAAAATTTACGCACTTCATCGCTGATCCGTTCAACGCCGGGGCCGCAGGGAACAAGGCTGTCCTCGGCCCCGCATTCGGGGCAGCATTGCGGCGGCGGCATCACATGGCCGCAATGATGGCAGGCAAGGCGAGCGGTCAGCCGGTGTTCGACCATCCATGCCGTGCAATTGGGGCATTGGAACCGGTGTCCGCACGCCCGGCACAATGTCAGCGGCGCATAGCCGCGCCGGTTAAGGAACAACAGGCTCTGCTCGCCCCGCTCCAGCCGCGTCTCCAGCGCCTTCAACAGCGTCGGCGCAATCCAGTTCTGCCGGTCCGGCGCGTCATGCGTCAGGTCAATCGCCTCAATCGCAGGCATTTTTGCCGGGCCATAGCGGGAGGGGATTTCAAGCCCGGTATAGCGACCAATCGCGACCATGTGGCGGCTTTCCAGCGCAGGCGTGGCGCTGGCCAGCACCACCGGGAAATTTTCAAATTTGCCGCGCATCACGGCGACGTCGCGCGCATGATAGCGCACGCCATCTTCCTGCTTGAAACTGATTTCATGCGCCTCGTCGACGACGATCAGGCCGGGATTGGCAAAGGGCAGGAAAAGGGCGGAACGTGCCCCTGCCACGACCTGCACTGTCCCATTTGCCACCCCGCGCCACACCCGCCGCCGCTGCGCCTGCCGCATCCCGCTGTGCCAGCTCGCCGGCTCCACGCCAAAGCGGGCGGCAAAGCGTTGCAGAAATGGCTGAGTCAGCGATATTTCCGGCAGCAATACCAGCACTTGCCGCCCGTGTCGCAATGCCGCCGCTACTGCCTCAAAATAGGTTTCGGTCTTTCCCGAACCGGTAACGCCATCAAGCACGATGGGTTCAAACTGCGTCTTATCGACCGCGCTGCGCATTGCGGCGGCGGCGGTCTCCTGCGCCTCGCCCAGCAGTGGCTGGTGGTGCAGGGGATCGGGCAGAGGGAAGGGGGCATCGATGCTTACGCTCACAGGTTCCAGCGCGCCTGCTTTGATCAGGCCGCGGATAACGCCATCGCTGACCCCTGCTTCCGCCGCAAGTTCGCGCACCAGCCCCTGAGCATCCATCAGCGCATCCAGCGCTGCGGCGCGCTGCGCCGTCATCCGCTGAGGCTCGCGCCCTGAATAACGATATTCGGTAATCATGCCGCCCGTTGACAGCGCCGCAGAGGAGGAAACCACCATCCGCAGCACGGCGGCGTGGCTGGCGAGGTAGTAGTCCGCAACCCAATCGACCAATCGCCGCAATCCTGCCTGTATCGGCGGCACTGCAACCACCTCTATCACGCCGCGCAGCCTGTTGTCGGCAACCGGCTCTTCGGGAAATGTCCCCTCGTCCCAGATCACGCCCAACAGCTTGCGCGGGCCAAGCGGCACGATCACAATCGATCCCGGCTCGCCCGTCATCCCGTCGGGCAGCCGGTAATCCAGCGGGCCGATGGCCTGCGTCAGCAGGATCACGCGCACACGGCGACCGGGCTGGGCAGGGTGATTCATGGCCACGCTATACGGGCCACCGCTGCGCGCGTCACGCGTTGCTGCATATTCAGCAAAAAGCTGCTACGCGGTGCTAAATTATTGGAGGAGAGTATCGCATGACATCCCTGAACCGCCGCACTTTGTTGCTTGCCGGCGCCGCAAGCGCGCTGGTGGCTTTGCCTGCCTGTCAGTCCATGCCTGGCTTCAGCCTGACCGAGGCGATCCGCAGGCTTTTGGTGCGCGCGTCAGAAAATGCCTTTGCCATGCTTTTGCAGCCAGGTGGCTTTTACGACAGCTCGGTTGCGCGCATTGCCTTGCCGGATCGTTTTGGCGGCACGGCAGGCACGAACATCGTCAGCCTCGTTCTGCAAAGTCGCCAGTTCCGCGACCGGTTGCAGCGGCAGTTGAACCGTGCAGCGGAAAAGGGGGCGGAACGCGCCGCGCCGCTTGTCGCTGACGCCGTGCGCACTGTCAGCATCGATGCCGCCGAACAGATTGTGCGCGGCGGCCCGCAGGCAGCTACCGCTTTTCTGCGCGGCAAAATGGGCCCGGCGCTGCTTGACGCAATGGTTCCCGGTATTGCGGATGGGCTGCGCCTGTTCGATGACGAAGTGATTGGCAAGGCCGTGCAATCCGTCACCGGCTATAATGTTGCTGCCTTGGCGCAGGACATTACGCAAAAGGCCGATGATGCGATATGGGCGGCCATCGGCCTGGAGGAATCCAACATCCGCGCCAATCCGCAAGCGACCAATGATCCATTGCTGATCGGCGTGTTCGGGCTGGCAGGGTGATTGTGCCTCTGTACCGGGCCTGTTGTGCTCAATCACCCCATGTCAGCGGGATTCCCGGCATGTCGAAACGGTGCTTCATCGGCAGGTCGAAAGTCTTTATGTCGCTTTTCCAAAGCTCCTCGCCTGCATAGTCCAGCCGGACCTTGATCTTTGCCTCGCCGCCGCCGACATGGCGGATATGCGCCATACGGATGCCGATTTCGACAGCTTTCAGCTCGGCCGTCAGGGTTAGCCCAAAGACGATCCGCGCACTTTTGAATCCGGCAAAGCTCAGCGTTGCGGCTGGGGCAAATTTGCCTTCAATCCTGTGCTCACCCAGTTTGACAAAAGTCGTCCGGTCCTGCCGGTGCTTTTTGGGATCGGCATGGTCGCGGATTTCTTTCAGCTTTGCCCAGCCATTGGCGAACAGCGCCATGCAATCGATCCCGCCGGCTTCCGCCATGATCGCCTGCGCCATTTTCTCGCCAAGAATCGGCACCGGGATACCGCGCAGCTGTGATGACTTTGTGTCCAGTTGCTGCCGGAATTTTTCTGCCGCCCGGTCAAGCTCGGCCTCGTCAAACAGCGGCTCTATGCTGATCGCGGCCAGCGCGGGGTCAGGGGTCGGGGTCATCGCGTTCCTCCTCGGACAGGATGGGGCAGGGGCCGACGATGGCGACATCGCACGGCCCCAAAACTATCTCGACACCGCCATGGGGGATGGCAGGGATGGCTGACCCCGATGATGCGGCGCTGATTTCTTGCGGGGCGCCGATCGTCCAGCCCACTTTGTAAAAGCGTGGCAGGATAATGCGCCGGATGGCCAGCGCGGCTGCGACCAGCAGCAATAGAGTGGCCAGGATGGCGGCCACTGCACGGCCCGGCGGCATCATGCTTTGCTCAGCTGGCTGCGCTATTTCGGGCTCGGCAGGCGGCAGCGCGTCTTTCTGCCCGACCGGGCCGGGTCCCTGGGTCGGCGGAGGCTGATCATTGTCCAGCACAACGCCCACCGCCCGGGCAACGCCAATCCGGCCATTGCCCGAAATCGCGGTCAGGCGCACTTCGACAACCCGCTGGCCATTGACAATGGCATCGTCGCGCGTGGCGATGTTCAGCCTGATATCTGTGCTGCCCGCTGGCACAATCGCCCGCGCGTCGCCGGCTGCCTGTGCCGCACCGTTGGGGTCAATGATGCTGTAACGGATCATCGTCCGCTCCTGCACCGCAGCCCGCAGCCTCACGGTAAAGGCCAATGTTCCGCCTTCAACGATGGACGCAAGGGGCTCAGCCTCGATATCGGCAGTCGGCACGGGCGGCCGTTCATTGTCGCGGATGACGCCTATGGCCTGCGCATTGCCAAGCTGTGCGTTGCCCGATAGGCCAACCAACATGACGGCAATGGTCCGGTCGCCGTTCAGCAGGTCATCATCAACGGTTGGCACTATGATTTCGGCGGATAATTGCCCGGCCTCAATGGCAATGGTCGGCAATGCGCGGCGCAGCGCCGGATTGGGCAGATTGTCGATGCGAAAGCTGACAAGCGTGCGTTCGCGCAGCGCCCGGTTGATGCGCACGGTAAAGCGCAGCGGCTGACCCTCTATGGCCTCTGGCTGGGGCGTGGTGTCGATGCTGACGCTGGTGCGGATGATCTGCGCCGCGCGCTGCGGCGTCAGGATGCGCTTGGGTTGTTGCACGGCGGCGACGCTGGCGGCAAGCATGGCGGCGAGCGCAAACAGCATCACCTGCGCCAGCCGCATCCTCCAGCGAATTTTGCGCATGATGGCCGCCATCAAAACCTCCCGACAATCAGGAAATTTTTTGAATTTTCGGGCGACCGTGTACGACCGATTATGCGCGCTTTGGCGCTTCAGGTCAAACGCTACCGCTGTGGCGGGTTCAGCGCATCACCGCCGGCATCGCCTAGCTCACTGCCGCCGTCGACATTGATGATTGCGCCGGTCACATAGCGTGAGGCGTCGCTGGCCAGCCACAGGCAGGCATCGGCAATATCATCCTTGGTGCCCCAATCGCGTAAGGGGATGCGGGCCTTGCTGGATTTGACGAAATCCTCATTGGGGGCAAGCCGGGCCATGCCTTCGGTATCGCCAATGGGGCCGGGGGAAACCGCGTTGACGCGCACCCCCGCAGGCCCCCATTCCATGGCAAGGCATTTGGTCACCTGATTGACCCCGGCCTTGGCGGCGCATGCGTGAATCTGATACATCATCGGGCGCACAGCCTGCCCGGCCGTGATCGAGACCAGCGATGCGCCGGGTTTGCGCAAATGCTGAAAACTGGCGTGCAAGACATTGAAAGTACCAAGCAAGTCGATATCGACAACGGTTTTGAAGGCATTGGCGCTCATCCCCAGCGCAGGCGAAAGGAAATTGCCCGCCGCGCCCGACAGGACAATGTCGATTTCGCCAAAACGGTCATGGCAATGCGCCAGCGCCTCGGCCACTTTGGCATAATCGCGCACATCGCAGGCCATGCCAATGGCGTCATCGCCGATGCTGGCTGCTGCAGCCATAATCTTGTCCTCGCTGCGGCTGATGACCATGACCTTGGCTCCCGCCGCAGCATAGCGTTGCGCCACGCGCAGGTTGATGCCCGATGATGCGCCCGCAACAAAGGCCACCTTTCCGGCAAGCAGGTCGGGCTGGAATGTCTGTGTCATCGGGCTTCCTCTCATCTGGCTGTCACCGCGCTGTATCCGGGTGATTATGGCTGTGCATTAGGCTGCACTTTTGCCAAAGGGCAATGCAGTGATTCCACTCCCGTAGCGAGCCTTAACCGATGAAATTTTTTGCCGACACCGCCGAAATCGCCGACATCAAAGAACTGGCTGCCACTGGCCTGCTCGATGGGGTGACGACAAACCCGTCATTGATTGCAAAGTCTGGCCGTGATTTTATTGAAGTTACACGGGAAATTTGCGCAATAACCAATGGCCCCGTTTCCGCCGAAGTGGTCGCGCTTGACCATGCAACGATGATGAAAGAGGCAGAGGTGCTGCGCAAGATTGCCGACAATGTCTGCATCAAAGTGCCGCTGACGATCGATGGCCTGAAAACCTGCAAGGCGCTGACCAGCGATGGCACAATGGTGAATGTGACTTTGTGCTTTTCCGCCAATCAGGCGCTGCTCGCGGCAAAGGCAGGCGCGACGTTCATTTCGCCCTTTGTCGGGCGGCATGATGATAATGGTTTCGACGGGATGCAGCTGATCAGCGACATCCGTCTGATTTACGACAATTATGCTTTTGCGACCGAAATCCTGGTCGCCAGCGTGCGCCATGGTGTGCATGTGCTGGAGGCCGCAAAGATCGGTGCTGACGTCATGACTGCGCCACCCGCCGTGATCAAAGGGCTGTTCAAACATGTGCTAACCGACAAAGGCATCGAAGGCTTCCTAGCCGATTGGGCAAAGACCGGACAGGCAATTGGCTAGGCTCAGCGCAATAGCGCAAAAAATATCCCAATATTATCAACCGGTGGATAAATAGGGACAGTCCCTATTTAAAAGGACGCTGTCCTACAACAAACCGTATAGGTTATCCGATTTGCTGTCAGACAGGTCTGCGGTCTAGAACGTGGGGCTTGGATGATGGGACGCTGCA
>CAZNEO010000003.1:0-91584 GCA_964572205.1 uncultured Sphingorhabdus sp. | reverse complement strand
TGAAGGGCATCCTCGTCAACATCTTCGGCGGCATCATGAAATGCGACATCATCGCTGAGGGCATTGTTGCCGCGGCGAAGGAGGTGAACCTGTCGGTGCCTTTGGTAGTCCGTCTGGAAGGCACCAATGTGCAACAGGGCAAGGATATTTTGGCGAACAGCGGTCTGCCGATCGTGCCCGCCAATGATCTGGGCGATGCGGCGCAGAAGATTGTGGCTGAGGTTCGGAGCGCAGCATAGCCTTACAACCTCGTCATGCTGAACTTGTTTCAGCATCCATCTGTCAGGTGAGCCCAGTGGGTAGAGAGCCGAGATGGGCCCTGAAACAAGGTCAGGGTGACGGGAAGGGCCAGCAGTAGCATCCACTTGACGTTCACGTAAACGTCAAGCATAGGGCGTGCAGATTTTAGGGTTCGGCTATGGTGCCGCGCCGGTGATTCGATTGGAGAAGGAACAGTCCCATGAAAATCCTCGTCCCCGTCAAACGGGTTATCGATTACAACGTTAAGCCGCGGGTGAAGCCCGATGGCAGCGGCGTCGATCTCGCCAATGTCAAAATGAGCATGAACCCGTTCGATGAAATCGCGGTGGAAGAAGCGCTGCGGTTGAAGGAAAAGGGCGCTGCGACTGAGGTCGTTGCCGTTTCCATCGGTCCTGACAAGGCGCAGGAAACGCTGCGCACCGCGCTTGCCATGGGCGCGGATCGTGCGATTCTGGTGGTTGCCGAAGATGTCGAGCCGCTGGGCGTTGCCAAGCTGCTGGCGAAAATTGTTGAGGAAGAGGCTCCGGGCCTTGTCATCCTGGGCAAGCAGGCAATCGATGATGACAGCAATCAGACCGGCCAGATGCTCGCTGCGCTGACCGGCCGTCCGCAGGGTACCTTTGCCAGCAAAGTGGAGGTTTCCGGAGACAGCGTGCATGTGACCCGCGAAGTCGATGGCGGCCTTGAGACCGTTTCGCTGAAGACCCCCGCAATCATCACCACCGACCTGCGCCTCAACGAGCCGCGCTACGCTTCGCTGCCCAATATCATGAAGGCAAAGTCAAAGCCGCTCGCGCAGAAAACTCCTGCCGATTATGGCGTCGATGTCGCGCCGCGCCTCAAAACGCTGAAGGTCGCAGAACCGCCCGTGCGCAGTGCCGGGATCAAGGTTCCCGATGTCGATACTTTGGTCTCAAAGCTTAAAGAAATGGGAGTCGCATAATGGCCGTTCTCGTTTATGTTGAACATGACAATGCGTCGGTGAAGGACGCAACTTTGGCTGCCGTCACTGCTGCGGGCAAGCTGGGCGAGGTCCATGCCCTTGTTGCAGGATCAGGCGCAAAGGGCGCTGCCGATGCCGCCGCGAAAATCGCGGGTGTGGCTAAGGTGTTGCTTGCCGATGATGCCGCTTATGGCCACCAGCTTGCGGAAAATGTTGCGCCTTTGGTTGCTGGCCTGATGAGTGGCTATGACGCCTTCGTCGCCCCAGCAACGTCCAATGGCAAGAATATCGCGCCGCGCGTTGCAGCAATGCTCGATGTCATGCAGATCAGCGACATATTGAGCGTTGAGAGCGCCGATACCTTCACCCGGCCGATCTATGCAGGCAATGCCATTGCCACGGTGCAGTCGTCCGATGCCAAAAAGGTGATCACTGTGCGCGGCACGGCCTTTGCCAAGGCTGATCCTGCCGGCGGCTCCGCGACAGTCGAGGCCGTTTCGGGCAGTGGCGATGCTGGTACGTCCAGCTTTGTCGGCGCGGAAATCGCCAAGCTGGAACGCCCCGAACTCACCAGTGCAAAGATCATCGTTTCGGGCGGTCGCGCACTGAAAGACGGGCCAACCTTTGAATCGACCATTTTCCCGCTTGCCGACAAGCTGGGCGCTGCCGTGGGCGCATCGCGTGCGGCTGTCGATGCGGGCTATGTCCCCAATGATTATCAGGTCGGCCAGACCGGCAAGATCGTTGCTCCGGAAGTCTATATCGCTGTGGGCATTTCCGGCGCGATTCAGCACCTTGCGGGTATGAAGGATTCGAAAACCATCATCGCCATCAACAAGGATGAGGATGCACCGATCTTTCAGGTCGCTGACATTGGGCTGGTCGGAGACCTGTTCAACGTGGTGCCAGAGCTGACCGGAAAGCTGTAAGCCAATCGGACAGGGCCAGTGCAGCCAGCATGGTCTGCGCAGGCCCTGCCCGCCAGAGCTGCATTCCCAAACCGACATAATAATGTCATCGGCCTGACGTCTTACTGTCAACCCGATGCGCTACGTCCGCGCCGTCATCAACGGGACGGGGACACGGGACATGGCGGGGATGGTCCAATCCAATGGGGAAATGCGCGGAGATATGCTGCCCGGTGCGCGGCGGGCAGGCAGTGACGTCCCGCCATGGCTTAACCTGCCAGAACCGCAAAGTTTCCGTCCGCCATTAAAGCATCGGACAGTATGGATTTCCGATATCCACCTCGGCACGCGGGGCTGCAATGCCGAAATGCTGGTTGAGTATCTGCGCACGATTCAGTGCGAAACGCTTTATCTGGTCGGCGACATCATCGATGGATGGCAATTGCGCAAAGGCTGGCACTGGCCGGCTGCGCATAATGAAGTTGTTCGCCGCATCCTGAAAATGGCCCATCGGGGCACGCGGGTGGTTTATGTTGTCGGCAATCATGATGAAATGCTGCGCGACTATGCCGGGTTCAGCTTTGGCGGCGTAGAGATTGTCAATGAAGCCATCCACCATTGCAGGGATGGGCGTAAATTGCTGGTCGTGCACGGCGATGCCTTTGATTCAGTTGTGCTTTATGCACGCTGGCTGGCAGTGCTGGGCGACAAGGCCTATACGCTGCTTTTGCGGCTGAACATCCTGCTCGCGGCCATCCGCCGGATGATGAAGCTGCCCTATTGGTCGCTGTCGGCCTTTGCAAAGCGCAAGGTTAAAAATGCCGTCGAATTTGTTGGCCGTTTTGAAGAGGCCGTTGCGCGCGCCGCGCTAGAACGCGGGCTGGATGGCGTGGTGTGCGGCCATATCCACACCGCCGAAATTCGCCAGATTGGCGACATCACCTATTATAATGATGGTGACTGGGTGGAAAGCTGCACGGCGCTTGTCGAGGAACCGGACGGCACTTTCCGCATCATCGATTGGGCAGCAGTTAAAAAGGCGGAGGCATTGCGCGGCAGTGCGGCCAAACAATTGGCTGGCCGGGAGGTGGCGGCATGAGGATTGCCATCGCCACCGATGCCTGGGTCCCGCAAGTCAATGGCGTTGTGCGCACATTGACCACGACCGTCGGCGAACTGATGCGGCGCGGCCATGATGTCGAATTGGTAACGCCTGACCGTTTTTTGACCATCCCCATGCCCGGCTACCGTGAAATCAGGCTAGCGGTTGCCCCGCGCTTTGGTGCGCGCCGGGCGTTGCGCGAATTCAGTCCGGATATTGTCCACATTGCCACCGAAGGCCCAATTGGCTGGAGCGCGCGGGCATGGTGTCTGGCCAGCGGCGTTCCCTTTATCTCGGCATTTCATACCCGTTTTCCCGACTATATATCCGTGCGCACAGGGATTTCGCCTGACCGTTTCTGGCCCATCATGCGCCGCTTTCACCGCCCGTCAAAATTAGTGCTGGCCGCCACGCCGGGGCTGATGGACGAGCTGCAATCGCGGGGAATCGAGCAAACACGGCTTTGGTCGCGTGGTGTCGACCTTTCGCTGTTCAACACCGATAGTCCGGCCATGCCGCTTCCCGCCGGCCTGCCGCGTCCATTGTTCCTCTCGGTTGGCCGTGTTGCCAAAGAAAAAAACCTGGAGGCATTTCTGAATGCCGATGTCCCAGGATCAAAGCTTGTCGTTGGGGATGGCCCCATGCTGGCTGAGCTCAAGGCGCGCTATCCGGACGTCCTCTTTACCGGGGCGTTGCAGGGGGCCGAGCTTGCGGGTGCCTATGCTGCGGCCGATGTATTCGTCTTTCCCAGCCTGACCGATACATTCGGGCTGGTGATGATAGAGGCGCTGGCATGTGGGCTGCCTGTTGCGGCCTATCCTGTGCCCGGTCCGCTCGACATTATCGGACGCACGGGCAGGGGGCCGCATGATAACTTGCCCGCGGCTGTCGGCCATTTGTCGTCCGATCTGGCGAGTGCAATGCACGCCGCGCTCTCCAATGATCGCAATGCTGCTGCTGCCTATGGCCACAGCTTTTCCTGGGCCACTTGCACCGATCAGTTTGAGGCTGCCTTGACCGATGCCTGTCGCCAAGCCGCGCTTGCCGACTGAGGCGCTTGCCGCCCGGCGCTTGACGCGCTGCTGCCGGGTAGTAGGGGTCTGGCATGACAGCCCCTTTCCAACTTCCCGAAGAGCATTGCCGCGAAAGCTTCCTTGCCGCCAGCGGACCGGGGGGGCAGAATGTCAACAAGGTGGCGACCGCCTGCCAGTTGCGCGTTGATATTTTCGCGCTTGGCCTGCCGCTTTATGCCTTTCGCAAGCTGAAAATATTGGCCGGCAGCAAGCTGACTGCCACCGGCGAACTGGTCGTTACAGCCCGAAGCCATAGGACACGCGAGGCAAATCGTGCCGACGCCCGCGCGCGGGTCATTGCCTTGATCGACGAAGCCTTGGTGCGACAGCCGCCGCGTCTCAAAACCAAAGTCAGCAAGGCGGCCAAGGCAAAGCGCGTCGATGCGAAAAAGGGGCGTTCGCAAATCAAGGCCAACCGGAAAAAGGTCGCGCCAGATTAGGTCCTGCGCCTAACCCATCATCCCTTCCGCCGCTGTGGCCATTGCCCGGGCCTGCATATCGTTGATGCGATGGGAGCTGGCGCGGTGGAGCCAGTTTGGCCGTCTTGGCAAGCGAGGGGAGGAAAATGGTGGACAGGGCTGGATTCGAACCAGCGTACGCTACGCGGGCAGATTTACAGTCTGCTGCCTTTAACCACTCGGCCACCTGTCCACTTGCCTTTACGAGTCATGGGCTAACCCAAGGGCCGGTCCCGCAAAGGAAGCGGCCTCTTGGCGAAAGGCGGTCGCCCTGTCAACCGCTTGCGGCCTGTAATCGACGCAAAAAGGCCGGGAAGAATGTCCCCGGCCCTTCCACGCATCGCCCTTTGGGTCGATCTTAGAATTTCAACGTGCCCGTCACAAACAGCTGGCGCGGGTTGCCGTAAAAGGCAGTCAGCGTTCCTTCGCGGCCAAGCGCCGATAGCGGCAGCCCGCCCACCAAGGTCGGCACACCCGTGGTCGCGTTTGCAACGATGAAAGTATAGCCAGACGTCTTATATTTCTTGTTAGCCAGATTCTTGCCGTGCAACCCGATGCTCCAGGTGTCGGACGGTGCGGTGTAGACAAGGCTGGCATCCCACAGCGCAAAGCCGCCCTGATCAATATAGGGGTTGGGGATTTCAAACTGAAATGTTTTGCTGCGATAGGAAAGCGTGGTTGAAAAATCCAACCCGCCCTCGCCAAGCGGCGTGCTATAGGCAAAAGTGGCGCTGGCCGTCCATTTGGGGGTGTTTTGAACCTTGCGGAATTGCGCCACATCGGTGGGCACGCCGCCGATATTGGTGACATATTCCTTATATTCGGCATCGATATAGCCCAGCGCGCCTGACAGCGTCATGCGGTCGCCATCGGTGGCAATGTCGCGGCCAAGCCGGGCGAGCGCCTCGATTTCCAGCCCCTTGAACTCAGCCTTGCCTGCGTTGGAAACGACGCCGCAAAAGCTTGGCAGGCCGCTGACCGTGCAGGCGACCGAACCGGGGATCTGCACATCGGTATAGTCGGCATAAAAGCCCGCAATGGCAAGGTTTAGGCCACCGTCGAAAAGGCTGCCCTTATAGCCGATTTCATAGCTTTCGACGCTTTCGGGGCGGAAGCTTAAAAAGGCGGCGATTTCGCTATCCTCGCGCGTGCCATTGCCATTGAGGTCAGGCGCGTTGTTGCCCACACCGCGCGGGTCAAAGCCGCCGCCTTTGAACCCTTGCGAATAGCTTGCGTAAAGCGTGTGATCGGGCGTCGGCTTAAAGGTCAGCGAAGCGCGCGGCGTGAATTTCTTGAAATTGCGCTTGCCCCGGAAATTGGTGGCAGGCGCGCCAAAGGCAATGCCTGTGCCCCCGAATACCGGCGATCCGCCGCCAAGATAATTTTGCCGCAAGATGCGCGCGCTGCGTTCGTCCCATGTGTAGCGGCCTCCAAGCGAAAGGCTCAGTTGCTCACTAAAGTCAAAGGTGAAATCGCCGAACACGGCAAAGGTTTCGGTATCGACATTTGCCTCGGTAAAGGCCGCCAGCCCAGCGAAGGTCGTGAACAACCGCACATCAAACAGCGTGTCGCCCTTGGCATCAAGATAATAGAAGCCAACCAGCCCGTTCACATTCTCGCTTTCATAAAGCAGCTGGAATTCCTGGCTTGTCTGCTGGTTGCGGTAGATGCCGGGAACATCGACATCGACTGCGGGCAGTGCGTCGAAATCAATGGGGGTTTCGCTCGTGTCCTTGCGCCACGAACTGATCGAACGCAGCGTGATGTTATCGGTGACCTGCGCGGAAACATTCATCGCCAGACCATAGGCCTCCACATCCTGCTTCGGATCGTTGAGCCCGCCGCGCGTGTCAAAAACATTGGCCAGCACCGGCGCGCCGCTGAGCAGCCCGGGGATCAGCCTTGTGCCACCACGCGGGTTGCTCTTGTCCTTGGTATAGTCGCCAGTGACGCGGATCAGCACCGGCGCATCATAGCCGCCAATCTCCAGCGTGCCGCGCGCTGCCCATATGTCCTTGTTATAATTTTCCAGACCGGTGGTCAGATTATCGCCAAAGCCACCACGCGACAGCCGCGCGCCCGATGCGCCAATGCGGATCAGATCGCTGATCGGCGCGCTTGCGGTTACCACCAGATCGGCCTGTTTATAGGTGCCAAGCGTGCCGCGCACCTTGACCGACAAATCCTGCGGCAAGGGCCGGGTCACATATTTGACTGCTCCGCCCACGGTGTTGCGCCCGTAAAGCGTTCCTTGCGGTCCACGCAGAACCTCGATCCGCTCAACGTCGTAGATATCGAGCACCGCTGCCTGTGGGCGGTTAAGATAAACATCATCCAGATAGATGCCGACGCCCTGTTCAAAGCCTGAAACCGGGTCCTGCTGCCCCACGCCGCGGATGAAGGCTGTCAATGTCGAATTGGTGCCGCGCGATGCCTCCAGCGTGGTGTTGGGGGTGATCGCGCCAATATCAGTGATGTCGATCGCCCCACGCGCCTCAAGCTGTTCTCCGGAAAAAGCAGTGACGGCAATCGGCACGTCTTTCAGGCTTTCCTCCCGGCGGCGCGCTGTGACGACAATGGCCTCGTCATCGGCTTCTTCGGCGGCTTCGTCCTGCGCAAAGGCAATCGAAGCAGGAGCAGTCATCGCACCAAGCGCGATACCGGCAAACAGCATCGCACGCATGATTGGGCTCTTCTTCATCGGAAATCTCTCCTTCCTGACGTCGGGTTATAGTGGCGTTTTCACCATCTTGATGCGCTGTATATTGAAAGTTGAACCATCTTTCAACTCCTGATAGAAAGCGCTGGCAGTTCGATGGGAGAGCGTGGCATGGATGCCACAATGGCTAGGGATAATCGGGGTTTGGATGACGGTGCAAAGGCGCCGCGCACGGAACGCGGCCGTCGCTCGTTGCGTGCGCTGCTGGATGCTGCTGCTGCGGAATTTGGCGAAAAGGGTTTTCACGAAAGCTCAGTGGTCAGCATCACCAGCCGGGCGGGAATGGCGCTGGGCAGTTTTTACACCTATTTCGATTCAAAAGAGACGCTGTTCCGCGCGCTGGTGAAGGATATGTCGGCGCAGGTGCGCAACAATGTCGCCCCGGCGCTGGCCGACGCGACCGACGGGATCGATGCAGAGGGCCGCGCCCTTTCCGCCTTTCTTGCCTTTGCGCGGCAGCATAAGGAAATCTACCGGATCATTGATGAGGCCGAATTTGTCGCGCCCGATGCGTGGACGGCTCATTATCGCGGCACGGTGGAACGCATATTGGAACGCCTGCGCGCGGCCGAGGCGCGCGGCGAGATCGCCGGGCCCGTGGATGAGGCGCATGGCTGGGCAGTTATGGGGATGAACGTGTTCCTTGGCCTGCGCTATGGCGTGCTGGGCGAGGAGCGCGACGTCCGCGAAGTGTCCGACGTGGTGAATGCAATGCTGCGTTACGGGCTGGGCAAGTAACATGGACTTGGGAGGCCCGGCCCGCTAAGGCGCGCGGCCATGACGCTCAATCGACGCACCTTTGCGATTATCTCGCACCCTGACGCGGGCAAAACCACGCTGACCGAAAAGCTGCTGTTGCAAGGCGGCGCGATTCACCTTGCCGGAGAGGTCAAGGCGCGCGGGGCCGCCCGCCGCGCCCGGTCGGACTGGATGAAGATTGAGCAGCAGCGCGGGATTTCGGTGACGTCCAGTGTGATGACATTTGAAAAGGACGGCATCGTCTTCAACCTGCTCGACACGCCGGGGCATGAGGATTTCAGCGAAGACACCTATCGCACGCTGACGGCCGTGGACTCCGCGATCATGGTGATTGACGCGGCAAAGGGCATTGAGCCGCAGACGCTGAAACTGTTTGAGGTATGCCGCCTGCGCAGCGTGCCAATCATTACCTTTGTCAACAAGGTCGACCGCGAAGGGCGGCCTTGCTTTGAGATTTTGGACGAAGTTGCCGACAAGCTTGCCCTTGATGTCTGCCCGATGAGCTGGCCGGTTGGCATGGGCGGGACTTTTGAAGGCATCGTCGATTTCGCTGATGGCCAGATCAGCCGCCCCGAAGGCGATAGCCGCGAGTTTCTGGGCAAGCGCGAAACCGCTGCGCTGCCCGCTGAGGTTGCCGAAGAGACCGAGCTTGCCCAGGCGGGCTATCCCGCATTTGACCTGGAGGCCTATCGCGCAGGTGACCTGACGCCGGTCTTTTTCGGCTCCGCGCTCAAAAATTTCGGCGTTGGGGAACTGATCGACGCGATTGCCCGCCATGCTCCGCCGCCGCGCCCGCAACCTTCCGATCAGGGCACGATTACGCCGGACCATAAGGAAGTCACTGGTTTCATCTTCAAGGTGCAGGCCAATATGGACCCGCAGCACCGCGACCGCATCGCTTTCATGCGGCTGTGTTCGGGCACGTTCAAACGCGGCATGAAGCTGACCCCCTCAGGGCTGGGCAAGCCGGTCGCGATCCATTCGCCAATCCTGTTTTTCGCGCAGGACCGCGAAATTGCCGATAGCGCAGAGCCGGGGGATATCATTGGCATCCCCAACCATGGCACACTGCGCGTTGGCGACACACTCTCCGAGAAAAATGGCGTGCGCTTCACTGGCCTTCCCAACTTCGCGCCGGAAATATTGCGCCGCGTCGTGCTGCGCGATCCGACCAAGACCAAACAGTTGCGCAAAGCGCTCGACGACCTTTCCGAAGAAGGCGTGATTCAGGTATTTTATCCCGAAATCGGCTCCAACTGGGTGGTTGGCGTGGTCGGTCAGCTGCAATTGGACGTGCTGATCAGCCGCCTCGAGGCGGAGTATAAGGTTGATGCTTTCCTCGAACCTGCACCCTATGACACCGCCCGCTGGCTGAATGGCAGCGATGCCGCGCTCAAGGCCTTTGCCCAGTTCAACGGCGGCAATATGGCCAAGGACCGCGACGGCAATCCGGTATTCATGGCGCGTTCGGCCTGGGATGTCGGCTATCAGCAAGAAAAAAACCCGGAGCTGGTTTTCAGCGCGACCAAGGAGCGGTAATCTAAACCCCCCCCGCGTGCGGGAGGGGTTAGGGTAGGGCCTGTAACGGAGCGCTTGGAATGAGGCCCTCCCCCAGCCCCTCCCGCGAGTCGAAGGCGGCGCTCTGCGCCAACCGGGAGGGGAGTATTTATGACCAGCCATATCCTCGTCATCGACGAAGGCACCACATCGACGCGGGCAATGCTGTTTGCGAAGGACGGCACGTGCCTTGGAGTATCGCAGCGCCCGCTGACGCAGCATTATCCCGCGCCGGGCCTTGTCGAACATGACGCCGCCGAAATCTGGAAGCTGACGCTGGAATGCGCGCGCGAGATGGTGGCCAAGGCAGGCGGGGCGCAGGCGATTGCGGGCATTGGCATCACCAACCAGCGCGAGACAGTGGTGTTCTGGGACAGGCGCAGCGGTGAGCCGCTTGCCCCCGCCATCGTCTGGCAGGACCGGCGCACGGCGGATATTTGTGAGGCGCTTAAAGGCAAGGGCCATGAACCCGATGTGCAGGCAAAGACTGGGCTGCTGCTTGATCCCTATTTCAGCGGCTCCAAAATCGGCTGGGCGCTGGCCAACTGGCCGCAACTGGATGAGGCAGGCGCGCATCTCGCCGTCGGCACTATCGAAAGCTATCTTGTCTATCGGCTGACGGGCGGCAAAGTGCATGTGTCGGATGCCAGCAACGCCAGCCGCACCGCGTTGATGGCGATTGGCAGCGGCGATTGGGATGATGGCCTGCTCGACCTGTTCGGCGTGCCGCGCGACATCCTGCCGGAGATTTGCGACAGCGCCGGGCAATTGGGCATGACCGATCCCGACCTGTTCGGCGGCGCAATTGCGATTACCGGCATGGCGGGCGATCAGCAGGCGGCCTTGATTGGCCAAAGCTGCCTTGAACCCGGCCAGACCAAGGCAACCTTTGGCACTGGCGCATTTGTGCTGACGCAAACCGGGCGGAGCCTGCCCAAATCGACCAACCGGCTGCTGGCAACCGTCGCGTGGCAGCTGGCTGGCGAGCGCCACTATGCGCTGGAAGGATCGGTCTTTGTCGCCGGAAGCCTGATTCAGTGGCTGCGCGACGATCTCGGCCTGATTGAGGCCTCGCCCGACACCGAACCGCTGGCGCGTAGCGTTGCGGACAATGGCGGCGTCTACCTCGTCCCTGCGCTATCGGGCCTTGGCGCGCCGCATTGGCAGCCGCATGCCCGGGCCGCGATTCACGGCCTGACCTTTGCCGCCAAAAAGGCCCATGTCGCCCGTGCCGCGCTGGAGGCAATGGCACACCAGACGCATGATTTGAAAACGGCCTTCGCTGCCGATGGTGCCGATTGGGCGGAACTCCGCGTCGATGGCGGCATGGTGGCCAATGGCTGGATGGTGCAGGATTTGGCCGACATATTGGCCGTAGACGTCGAACGCCCCGACTTTGCCGAAACTACGGCGCTGGGAGCAGCAATGCTCGCAGGCGTTGGCGCGGGGCTTTACGGTTCACTGGCAGAGGCGGCGGTGATGCGCGGCAAAGTCGGACGGTTCAGCCCGGCGATGGATGCTGCGGCGCGGGAGGCGCGGCTTAGCGGGTGGAAGGATGCGCTGGGGCGGGTTTTGGCTTGAACTCCTCCCCCTTCCGGGCAGGATTTGCTTAACGCCCCATTTTCTTCGCCCGCCTGCGCTGCACACTAGACCCAATCCCCATTGCCTCACGATATTTCGCCACGGTCCGCCGGGCAATGTCGAAGCCTTTTTCCTTGAGCAGATCGACCAGCGTATCGTCGGAGAGGATATCATCTGCGGTTTCGGCATCGATCAGGCTCTTGATCGCCGCCTTCACCGCTTCCGCCGAGGCGCCGTCGCCGTCGGCGCTCGCAACGCCGCTGGAGAAGAAATATTTGAGATCAAACAGCCCGCGCGCGCAGTGCAGATATTTGTTGCTGGTCACGCGGCTGACGGTCGATTCGTGCATGTCGATGGCCTCTGCTACCTGCCGCAGCGTCAGCGGTTTCAGCCGCGACACGCCTTCGCGGAAAAAGGCCTCCTGCTGTTTCACCAGCTCGGTTGCGACCTTCATGATCGTGCGCTGGCGTTGGTCCATTGCCTTGATCAGCCAATTGGCATCGGCCAAGCATTCGTTGAGCCATCCATTGGCGGCCTTGTCATCCTTGCCGCCCAGTTCGGCATAATAGGCCCGGTTGACGAGCAGGCGGGGCAAGTTGGCGCTGTTCAGCTCTATCGCCCAGCCCTTTCCCTGCGCGGTAACGAACAGGTCGGGCGTCACCGCCACTGCCATATCGTCGGAGTCAAATTTCAGCCCCGGCTTGGGATCATAACCGCGCAGCTCGACCAGCATGTCGCGCAAATCTTCGTCATCCACCCGGCACAGCCGTTTCAGCTGGTCGAACGCACCCTTGGCGACAAGGTCGAGATTGTCGATCAGCCGCGCCATGCAGGGGTCATAGCGGTCGGCTTCCTTGGCCTGGAGGGCAATGCACTCGGCAAGATCGCGCGCGCCGACGCCGGTTGGGTCGAAGGTCTGTAGAACCGTCAGCGCCTCTTCCAGCTCGGCCATTGGCACACCCAGCCGATAGGCCAGCCCCATCAGGTCCGCGCCCAGCCAGCCCGATGGCTCAATCTGCTCAATCAATTGTTCGATCAGCAGCAATTGCCGCCCCGATGCGCTTGCGCCCGCCTGTTGCATCAGATGGTCGCGCAAGCTGATATCAGGCGCGGCGAAGGCGTCGAAATCCGGGCCGTCGGCAAAGTCGCCGCCGCCCGAAGCGATGCCGTTCAGCCCCAGCATTCCGTCGGCCGCACCTGCATTTGGACCGTCGCCTTCGCCGGGCTCGAAGCTTTCGGACGCGGTATCGAGGGCCTCGCTGGCCGTGCCATAGTTGGCATCGTTCATCAGCTGATCGCTGCCCATATCCTCCGCCTTGGGCGCGGCCAGCGGTTCGGGCGCATCGGGCTCACCCGCATCGCCCGAGGCCAGCTCCAGCAGCGGGTTTTTCTCCAGCTCCTCGGCAATGAAGGCATCGATTTCGAGCGACGACAGCGACAGCAGCTTGATGGCCTGCTGCAATTGCGGTGTCATCACCAGCGATTGCGACTGACGCAGGTCAAGGCGAGGGGCCAGGGCCATCTATCCCCCCTCCCCTTTAGGGGAGGGGATGGGGGTGGGGGCTGTAAGGACAGTGGCGCGTGTGTCGACAAGCCCCACCCCAACCCCTCCCCTGAAGAGGAGGGGCTTAACTTGCGCCACCCTCACATCGTAAACCCTTCGCCCAAATAGAGCCGCCGGACATTGGCGTCGGCAACCAGCTCTTCGGGGCTTCCTGCAAACAGCACCTGCCCGTCATAAATGATGCAGGCGCGGTCCACGATGTCCAGCGTCTCGCGGACATTATGGTCGGTAATCAGCACGCCAATTCCGCGCGTCTTCAGCTCCTTCACAAGGTCGCGGATGTCGGAAATGGAGATGGGGTCAATGCCGGCAAAGGGCTCATCCAGCAGCATGATCGACGGGTTTGCTGCCAGCGCGCGGGCAATTTCGCAGCGCCGCCGTTCGCCGCCTGACAAGGCCATGGCAGGCGAAGCGCGCAGCCGGGTCAGGCTGAATTCGTCGAGCAGCTGATCAAGCCGGGCGGCGCGGACGGCCTTGTCCGGCTCCACCATTTCCAGCACAGCCCCGATATTCTGCTCCACTGTCATTCCCCGGAATATCGAGGTTTCCTGCGGAAGATAGCCTACGCCAAGGATCGCGCGGCGATACATGGGCAGCCGGGTAATGTCCGCGCCGTTCAGCATGATCCGCCCGGCATCGGGCTTCACCAGCCCCATGATCGAATAGAAACAGGTGGTCTTGCCCGCGCCATTGGGGCCAAGCAGGCCGACAACCTCGCCCTTGGCAACGGACAGCGACACGTCCAGCAGGACGGCGCGCTTGTCATAACTTTTGGCGATGGAAATAACGGCAAGGCCGCCGGACAGCCCGGCTTCGGTTACGGCGCTGGCTGCCTCTGCATGGCGCAAATGGCCATCATGCGCGCTGTCCATCAAACTCATGCCACTTCCCGCTCTTCATTGCGCGCCGCTTGGTTGGCGGCCTCATGTCGCATCTTTACAATGCCCTGTTTAGAGCGGGAAAGGCGGTCAGGTAAAGCGGCACTTTGCGCGATTGGCAGGATTTTTGCATGGATTACGCCGTTATGGCGTCAATTCTTCCGCTGCGGGACAGTGAAAGTGCCCGTGACCCGGCCGCCGCTGTCCTTGATACCGGGGGCGACATTGCCGCCGCCGCCGTTGATCGTCGACCGGCCGGAATTGAGGTCAATGACAATGCGTCCGCCGCTCAGCCGGTTGGCCCCCTGCGTCAGGTTCACATTGCCCAGCAATGTGATGAGGTCGCTGTCGAGATCGTAAATGGCCGAATCGCTGGTTGCGCGCAGATCATCCTTGGTGATGGTAACGCCTCCCGTTGCATCCATCCGGTTCACGTCAATGCCGCCGCCGCTGCTGTAGGCCGCGGTCACCCGTGCGGCTGAGAGGGTAAGGCCAGACTGCACGGCGGTAACCCCGCCGGTCAGGATCACCCGATCAGCGCGATCCTGAAGCTCGATTGCACCTGCGCTAAAGGTAACAGGGGCGTTGCTGTTGTGCCCGCGGATAACCTGCGCAGGGGCGGAAACGCCAATCAGCGCTGCTGTGACGAGAAAGCTCGCGGTTGCGATGCCAAGGAAGCTTTTTATCTGCATAATGCTACGCCTACCTAATCGCACCTTGGTTGATTTGCAATTGCGCGCCGCCCTCCAGCCGGACGATACGCGCGCCTGCATCGGCGCTTAGCCGGGCTGCGCGAAACGTGCCGACGCGGGTGGAGCCAGTTACCGGGCCATAGCTTTGCATGGTTTGCGGCTTTAGCAGGAAATCGACATTGGTCGCCGTCAAGGTAAAGCCATCGCCGCCTGTAAAGGACAGCGGCCCTTCGACCCGCACCTTTTCGGCGCGCAGGTCATAATAGCCGCGCCCGGCAATCAATGTGGCGGGACCATTGTCCATCAGCAGGCGGCCGGAAAGGTCGGTCATCCGCACGATTGGCTCATCGGAACTGCGCTGCACCGCGCTGCCTGCTTTTAGCGAAAAGGGGCGGCCCTTGCTGTCTTCGCCGCGGTAAAGGGCATTGGAGACGCGCAGTCGCTCTTTCGCCAGATTGACTTCGTCCTTGGCCAAAACAAAGCTCATCTCGCGGGTGTTGGAAAAGGGGCTGAACGCCAACACCGCCACCAGCACGCCGATAATGCTCGGCAAAAGCACGCGCAGCAAACGGATCAGCCGGTCATGCCGACCGCCCGGAAGCGCAAATTTTTCGCGCACGCTGCGCTGGATATCGGCCTCGACAGACATGGCCAGGCCTATCGCGCCGCCGCGATGAACAGGGGCTTAGCTATGCGCAAAGATATCCTCCTCGGCCCAGCCCATAATGTCCAGCCGCGCGCGATGGGGCAGGAAATCGAAACAGGCCTGCGCAATTTCGCGGCGTCCTTCGCGCTCAAGGCGCAGTTCAAATTCGTCCTTCAGCCGATGCAGATAGCGCACATCGCTGGCGGCATAATCCTTTTGCGCTTCGCTGAGCACAGGGCCGCCCCAGTCGCTTGACTGCTGCTGCTTGGAAATATCGGTGCCAAGCAGTTCCTTGACCAGCTCTTTCAACCCGTGCCGGTCGGTAAAGGTCCGGGTCAGGCGCGAGGCGATTTTGGTGCAGAAAACCGGCGCTGCCGTAACCCCCAGATAATATTCGATAGCCGCAAGGTCGAAACGGCCGAAATGGAACAGTTTCAGGCGCGCCGGATCGGCAAGGACGGCCTTTAAATTGGGCGCAGCATAGTCGCTGCCGGGGGCAAAGCGGACAAGATGTTCATCCCCGCCGCCATCCGAAATCTGCACAAGACACAGCCGGTCGCGCGGGGTTAGCAAACCCATGGTTTCGGTATCGACCGCCAGCGCGCTGTCCCCTGCCAGCACGCCATCTGGCAAATCGCCCTCATGCAGAAAAACAGCCATGGCCCTATCCATTATGTCCCGTCATTGTCGATGCCGAACGCCCCTGCCTGATGCGGGCCCGGTTGGCAAGTTTACGTCATGCAATATTCATTAGGGTCTTTGCTGTGGATAAGCTATGAACCGAATCCGCAAAGCATTTGGCAATGCACGGGAAATGCGGGCATATCGCCCGGAACCGCATGGAACGACGACGACGGGCGACAGGAAAGTACAAGTTTAGATATGAGTTTCAATGACAAACGTCGTGGCCGCGGCCGGGACAAGCGTGATCGTTTTGGTGACGATAGTTTTGGTGAAGGCCCCTCTTTCCCGGGCGAATTGCGGGGCGGCAATGATCGCGGCGGTCGCGGCGGCGGCTTTGGCGGTGGCGGCGGTGGTTTCGGCGGCGGCGGTGGCGGCGGTTTCCGCGGCGGCGGTGGTGGCGGCTTTGGCGGCGCCCCGCGCGGCCCGGCAATGCCCGCGCAGGTCGTCGGTTCCGGCAAAGGGATCGTCAAATTCTTCAACGCGCAAAAAGGTTTTGGCTTCATCCAGTGCGATGAACAGCCCGATGATGTTTTCGTGCATATCAGCGCGGTTGAGCAGGCCGGACTGACGGGCCTTGCCGAGGGCCAGCCGCTGGAATTCACACTGGTGGACCGCGGCGGCAAGGTTTCGGCGACGGACCTTGTGATCGAAGGCGATCCGATGCCCGTGCCAGAGCGCGCACCGCGTCCTGAACGCAGCGGCTTTGACCGGGGCGATCGCGGCGATAGAGGTGGCTTTCGCGGCGGTGACCGGGGTGATCGCGGCGGCTTCGGCGGCGGCGACCGTGGCGCGCCCCAGCGCGAACTGACCGGCGAACGCGCCAATGGCACGGTAAAATTCTTCAATGATATGAAGGGCTTCGGCTTTATTCAGCGCGACGATGGCGGCGAAGATGTGTTTGTGCACATCTCCTCGCTCGAACGCTCCGGCCTTGGCCCGGTGCAGCAGAATGACCGGCTGTCGTTCGACATCGAAATCGACCGGCGCGGAAAATTTTCGGCTGCCAATCTGGGCAAGCTGGCCGAATAGGCCTTGCCGATATCCAACAGGAAAAGGCCCCGGAAACGGGGCCTTTTTTATGCGCGTCCATCTCGCACAGTTCTGACTCTAAGCCAGCGTTCCTTGCAGCAATTTGGGCAGGTCGCCTGCTTCACCACGCGCCTCGGCCATGAACAGCGCCTTTGCCGGGCGGAATCGCTGCACTGCGCCAAGGCCGAAACGGCGCACGGCAGAGGCGGATTTGCCGGGGATGGAAAACAGCCGGTTCAGGCTGTCCGTCGCCATAGCCACCAGCAGCGTGTCCACACTGCGCCAGCGTTGATAGCGCGCCAACAGCTGCGCATCGCCAAAATCCAGCCCCAGCCGCGCGCCATCGATCATGGTTTCGGCCAGCGCGGCAACATCGCGCAGGCCAAGGTTCAGGCCCTGCCCGGCAATGGGGTGAATGCCATGTGCGCTATCGCCAATCAGCGCGAGGCGAGTGTCGGTGATCCGCACCGCATGGTGAAAACCAAGCGGATAGCCCGACACAGGCGCAGCCATCTCGATGCTGCCCAGCATGTCTCCCATCGCCTTTTGTATCTCTGCGGCCAGCGCGCGGGGGGATAATTTGCGATAGCCAGGGGCATCGGCCTTGCTGACGGACCAGACGATGGCGGATCGCGGGCGGTCATTGGCGTCATCAATCATCGGCAGCACGGCAAAGGGGCCCGTTGCATAGAAAATTTCATAGGCGACATTGCCATGCGGCTTGGCATGGTTGACCACCGTTACCAGCGCCTCATGATCATAGGTCCATTGCGCAATCCCTATGCCGGCCGCGTCGCGGGTGGCGCTCTTGCGGCCCTCCGCAACGATCAGCAGGTCGCCTGCCAGCATCGTGCCATTGTCCAGTGCAACGCACACGCCTGCATCATCGCGCTGCTGCGAGGCGATGGTTGCTGGCATGTGCAACTTGATCAGCGGCTGCTGCACGGCCGCCGCATAAAGCACTTGCCGCAACAGCCGGTTTTCAAACATCTGGCCCAGATAGCCGTCCTCCTTGGACGGCACAAAATCCAGCGCCCCCGGCTTCAGCCCGTCGCTTACCCAAATCTGTTCGATGGGGCAGCCATGCCCTTCCAGCGCCGCGCCCAGGCCAATGGCCTCAAACATTTTCATGCTGGCGCTGGAAATGGCGGAGGTCCGCCCGTCAAAACCGCTGGCCTGCATGGCCGCCGGGTCCGCCCGGTCAATGACATGGCTGGAAATGCCATGCGCGGCCAGCGCCAGCGCCTGCGCAAGCCCAATCAGCCCGCCGCCAATGATGATGGTGTCGCATTTGTCCATGGATTCGCTATGCCGCCAAGATGCGTGAAGCGCCATGCGAATTTTTGTCAGTCGCTATCCTTGCGCCATGACGGGAAGGCACCGTCCGGTTGAAATGTAGGATTTTTCCTGCGATGCTTTGTGCGGATCACTGCTGACTGCCCTATGAGCTAAGTGGGCCTGCGACCTGCTCTTGCCCTTGCTACAATGCCGCACCCAAGGCATGAAAAATGCGACCAACCGTTGGACGATGGATCGGCACGGCTTGACGTTATTTCAGACGCAATAGCCGCTCTCAACTTGGGTCAGTTTTGCTTTCCATCCTGCGCACAATTTTCTGCGCCGAACGCAGCAAGCAGACGGCGTTTTTTCCGGCGACTCTTGACGGCGAGTCCGGCAAAGCCGAAAGGGGGCTATGGCGTCACGTTCCCCCCGTGTGCAGATGGCCGACTGGCGGCAGATGATGCGGCTTTCGCTGCTGCGCAGCGGCGCGTTGATTGGCGCAGCGGCGCTTGCCCTGTTTGCTTTATTCTACACGCTTTCGGTGCTCAGCTATTCGCCCGGCGACCGTGCACTGAACAGCGCGGCTGTTGATGCTCCGGGCAATATCATGGGGCAAAGCGGCGCCTATCTGGCCGATGCAGCGCTTTTCCTGTTTGGGCTGCCTGCGATCTTGCTTGTGCCGATGATGCTGGTGCTGGCGCGGCGGCTGTGGCGCGATGTGCCCCAACCTTTTTGGAAAAGGCGGATTTTAACCTGCATGGCAGGCATGATCCTGATCGGCTTTGGCATGGCGCATTGGCAGCATGGCGAAACCGTTGGCCTGCCTGCAGGAAGGGGCGGCGCTTTTGCCCTGCTCTTGGACAATGGGGCAATGGCCCTGCTTGACCGGTTGGACGGCGGCTGGCGTATCTTTGCCCGTATCCTGCTGATCACTGCTCCCTTGCTTGGCGGCCTTGCGCTGGTGCTGCGCGCGCTGGAGCTGGAAAAGCCGCTTTTCCGTATCCCGGCGCTGCCGCTGCCCAACTTTGGCGGAAAGGCCAAGGAAGTGCTGCCCGATGATGATCATGGCGCAATTGATGTGCGCGTCGCCGCTGCCCCTGCGCCGCGCGCTACAGTGGAGCCTGATCGCCGCCCGCCGCCCGAAATCAAGGAACCGCCAAAAGCCCCTGCAAAAGCCGCCTTTGCCAAAAGCGCGCGGCAAGGCGACTTTTTCGGCCCGTTCAAGCTGCCTTCGCTTGACCTGCTTGACCCGCCCCCGCCGTCAAGCGCGCCAAAGCTCGACAAGGCGGCGCTAGAGCGCAATGCCCGTCTTTTGGAATCGGTGCTTGATGATTTCCATGTGAAGGGAGAGATCACTGCCGTCCGTCCCGGCCCGGTTGTGACCATGTATGAGTTGGAGCCTGCGCCCGGCGTAAAGGCATCGCGCGTCATTCAGCTGGCAGAAGATATCGCCCGCAACATGTCGGCGCTTTCGGCCCGTGTTTCGGTCATTCCGGGGCGCACAGTGATGGGCATCGAGCTGCCCAACCACAACCGCGAGGCTGTGGTGCTGCATGAAATGATCGCTTCAGGTGCTTTTGCCGAGCAAAAGGGGCAATTGCCGATCATCCTGGGCAAGAATATCTCAGGCGACCCGGTGATTGCCGATTTGCAGCCCATGCCGCATCTGCTTGTCGCCGGCACCACCGGTTCGGGCAAATCGGTGGGATTGAACTGCATGATCTTGTCGCTGCTCTATCGGTTGACGCCAGAGCAGTGCCGGATGATCATGATCGATCCCAAGATGCTGGAACTGTCGATTTATGACGATATTCCGCACCTTTTGGCTCCGGTTGTGACCGAACCGGCAAAGGCGATCCGCGCGCTGAAATGGGCCGTCGAGCAAATGGAGGACCGCTACCGGATGATGTCGTCCATTGGTGTGCGCAACCTTGGCGGCTTTAATGAAAAAGTGGCAGCAGCAAAGGCCAAGGGCACGCCATTGGGCCGCCGCGTGCAGGTGGGCTATGATCCGATGACGGGCCTTCCCGAATATGAAGACCAGCAGCATGATTATTCGCCGCTGCCGCAGATTGTTGTGATTGTCGATGAACTTGCCGACCTGATGATGACGGCGGGCAAGGAAGTGGAATTCCTGATCCAGCGGCTGGCGCAAAAGGCGCGCGCGGCGGGCATTCACCTCATCATGGCGACACAGCGTCCTTCGGTTGATGTCATCACTGGCGTCATCAAGGCGAACCTGCCCACGCGCATTTCCTTTCACGTCACCAGCAAGATCGACAGCCGCACCATATTAGGCGAGCAGGGCGCAGAACAGCTGCTGGGCAAAGGCGATATGCTCTATATGGCAGGCGGCAAGGGGCTCACGCGCATCCATGGGCCGTTCGTGTCCGATGACGAAGTGCGCAAAGTCGCCGATCATTGGCGCGCGCAGGGCCAGCCTGACTATGTCCAGTCAGTGACAGAGGAACCCGAAGATGGCGGCTTTGCTCTCGACGGGATCAGCGGTGATGACAGCCCGGAGGATGCCATTTATCGCAAGGCCTGCCAGATCGTCTTTGAAAGCCAAAAGGCATCGACCAGCTGGGTGCAGCGGCAGTTGCGCATTGGCTATAACAGCGCGGCGCGCCTGATCGACCGGATGGAGGAAGATGGCTATATCACAGCGCCCAACCATATCGGCCGACGTGAAGTGCTGCGCGATCGCAATGGCGACCCGATTTGAAGGCCATGGCCAATTCAGTCGGGGTTCAACCGCCCGATCTTAATGCCTGCGGTCAGGAAATATCCAAGGAACGACAATGAAATACGCCTTTTCCGCTCTTGCTGCTGCGCCGGTCATGCTTGTCGTCGCTGTTGCCGCCCCGGCGCAGAACAGCAACGATCTGTCAGAGGTCGTAACCCATATGCAGGCCGTCAGCACGATGACTGCTGCCTTTACGCAAACAGACCGCAACGGAAAGTCGCTGACCGGCAAGCTGTTGTTAAAGCGGCCTGGCCATGTGCGCTTTGAATATCAAAAGGGCGTGCCCCTGCTGATTGTGGCCGATGGCAAATCGCTGACCATGATCGACTATGAAGTGAAGCAGGTGCAACGCTGGCCAATCAAGAACAGCCCGCTGGCGGCGTTGCTTGATCCGGGCAAGGACCTCGCCAAATTTGGCAAGCGGGTGGCAACATCGGACAAGAATGTCATCAGCGTTGAGGTGCGCGATCCAAAGCGTCCCGAATATGGCACGATCACCATGGTGTTCAACCGTCAGGCAGGCGCACCAGGCGGCCTTACGCTGACCGGATGGGTTGCGCTCGATTCCAAAAACAACCGCACCTCAATCCGACTCAGTGGCACCAAATATAACACGCCCATCGCCCAATCGAACTTCACCTGGAAAGATCCGCGTCCCGTAAAGCGCAAATGACGCGGGCCGGTCCGGTGAGCCGAGGCAACGGGCCGACCAGATGTTTTGCTGAACGGCTTTGTTCATGTGAGCGACAGGTTCCGTTGCCTATTTTACAAGCATCGAACGACGGTCGCTGTGCGGTTTTCCCCCTGTTGCCCGCAGCATCCAGACGGTCTTTCGATATCAGCGTGACGAACGCAAGCTTGGCCCCCATCCCAATTGCCCCCGGGATGGGGGCTTTGCTATTTTTGGGCCCGTCCCGACCCTAGCCAACCTCGATCCGCAATTCGCCATCGCCTTCATCAATGGTGAGCGTTGACCCATCGGCAATGTCACCGCGCAGCAGCTTGTCAGCAAGCTTGTCCTGCAAATGACGCTGGATCGCTCGTTTCAGCGGGCGTGCGCCATAGACGGGATCATAGCCAACGCGGCCCAGCCAGTTTTTCGCAGCCTCGGTCAGCACAATGGAAATTTTGCGGTCCTTGAGCAGCTTTGCAACGCGCGCGACCTGAATATCGACAATCGGGGCCATATGCTGCGCGCCCAACCGGTGGAACAATATGACCTCGTCAAGCCGGTTGAGGAATTCCGGACGGAAATGCGCGCGGACGATTTCCATGACTTGCGGTTCGGCCTTGGCCACATCGTCATCATCGCCCAGCGCCGCAAGATGCTGGCTGCCCAGATTTGATGTCAGGATGATCAGCGTATTGGAAAAATCGACAACGCGGCCCTGCCCGTCGGTCAGGCGGCCATCATCAAGCACTTGCAGCAGCACGTTGAACACATCGCCATGTGCCTTTTCGACCTCGTCGAATAATACGACCTGATAGGGGCGGCGGCGCACAGCTTCGGTCAACACGCCTCCTTCTTCATAACCGACATAGCCTGGAGGCGCACCGATCAGACGAGCGACGCTGTGCTTTTCCATGAACTCGCTCATGTCGATGCGCACCATCGCGCTGTCATCGTCAAACAGGAATTGCGCCAGCGCCTTGGTCAGCTCGGTCTTGCCAACCCCGGTGGGGCCAAGGAACAGGAAACTGCCCAGCGGCCGGTTGGGGTCCTGCAACCCGGCGCGCGAGCGGCGCACGGCGTTTGACACGGCCTCGACGGCATCCTTTTGCCCGATCACCCGTGCGCCCAGCCATTCCTCCATTTTGAGCAGCTTTTCGCGTTCACCCTCCAGCATCTTGTCAACAGGAATGCCAGTCCAGCGGCTGACAACGCTGGCAATATCTTCTGAGGTCACTTCCTCGCGCAGCATGGCATTGCCTGCCGCGGCAATCGCCTCGTCCAGCTGTTTTTCAAGACCGGGGATGGTCCCATATTGCAGCTCGCCTGCCTTGGCGAGATCGCCATTGCGCTGTGCCTGTTCCAGCGCGATGCGCGCTGCGTCCAGCTCTTCCTTGATCTTGGATTCGGCAGAAATCTTTTCCTTTTCCGCCAGCCAGCGCGTGGTCAGTTCGGACGATTGCTGCTCCAGATTGGCAAGGTCTGCCTCTAGATTGGCGAGCCGATCCTTCGACGCCTCATCGCTCTCTTTTTTCAGCGCCTCGCGCTCAATCTGCAACTGCATGATCCGCCGGTCGAGATTTTCGATCTCCTCAGGCTTGGATTCAACTTCCATGCGCAGCCGCGATGCGGCCTCGTCCATCAGGTCGATGGCCTTGTCGGGCAGGAAGCGGTCGGAGATATAGCGATGCGATAGCGTAGCCGCCGACACCAAAGCGCCATCGGTAATGCGCACGCCGTGGTGCAGCTCATATTTCTCCTTAAGCCCGCGCAGGATGCTGATCGTATCCTCAACGGTTGGTTCGCCGACGAATACCGGTTGGAAGCGGCGCTGCAACGCCGGGTCTTTCTCCACATGCTTTTGATATTCATCCAGCGTGGTCGCGCCAATGCAGTGCAGCTCTCCGCGTGCCAAAGCGGGCTTCAACAGGTTCGACGCATCCATGGCGCCTTCGCCTTTGCCTGCACCAACCAGCGTGTGCATTTCATCGATGAACAGGATGATGTCGCCTTCGGCCTGCTTCACCTCATCAAGCACGCCTTTCAGCCGCTCCTCAAACTCGCCACGATATTTGGCCCCTGCGATCAGTGCGCCCATGTCGAGCGAGAGCAGCTTGCGGTCCTTCAGGCTGTCCGGCACGTCGCCATTGGCGATTCGGATCGCCAGACCCTCGGCTATTGCCGTTTTGCCAACGCCAGCCTCGCCAATCAGCACGGGATTATTCTTGGTACGGCGCGCCAAAATCTGGATGGTGCGGCGGATTTCTTCATCGCGGCCAATCACCGGATCAAGCTTGCCGCTGCGCGCCACCTCGGTCAGGTCGCGGGCAAATTTTTTGAGCGCGTCATAACGGTCCTCGGCGCCCGCCGTGTCGGCCGTTCGCCCACCGCGCAATTCGTTGATCGCCGCATTCAGCGCCTCTGCCTTAACGCCTGCAGTGGCCAGCGCCTTGCCCGCTGCATTGGTGGTGCCTAGCACCAGCGCGAGCAGCATCCGCTCAACGGTCACATAGCTGTCGCCAGCCTTTTGCGCGACCTGCTCTGCGGTGTCGAGCACGCGCACGGCATCATTGTCCAACCCTGGTGTCTGCTGCGCCCCGCCGCCGGTGACGGCAGGCACTTTGGCCAGCGCCGCATCGGTCTCGCGCAGCGCCGTCGGCGCATCGCCGCCCGCCGCCTTGATCAGGCCCGACGCCATGCCCTGCTCATCCTCAAGCAGCGCTTTCAGCAAATGTTCTGGCGAAATCCGCTGATGATTCATGCGGATCGCAACGGTTTGCGCGCTTTGCAAAAAGCCCTTGGCGCGGTCAGTGAATTTTTCGAGGTTCATGGGGGTGCCCTGTCTTGTTACGCTAATACAGGTAGTGCGCTGGTCCGACTGTGCAAGGGACGCAGGAACTTTTTGTAATCAATCGGCTTGTGCCTACATAGACCAAATGATCGATTGGATCTCCCCCCAACCACAGGGCATTTACCTGCCCACTGCTGATTGCTGGATCGATCCATCGCGCGCTGTCGCCAAGGCGCTGGTGACGCACGGTCACGCCGATCATGCACGCGGCGGACATGGGACGGTCTGGGCCACCCCGGAAACGCAGGCGATCATGGCGCTGCGCTATGGCGCGGCGCAGGTGAATGTGCCGATGGTCTATGGCGACATGGTCGATATTGGCGGCGGCATTACCGCAAGCTGGCATCCGGCTGGCCATGTGCTGGGTTCAGCGCAGATATTGCTGGAACGGGCGGGTGAACGCGTTGTCGTCACCGGCGACTATAAACGGCGGCCTGACCCCACATGCGCGCCATTTCAGCCAGTGAAATGCGATGTGCTGGTGACGGAGGCGACATTCGGCCTGCCGGTATTTGTGCATCCGCCAATTGCGGATGAAATGGCAAAGGTCATGGACGCGCTGGCGCTTCACCCCGAACGCTGCGTGCTGATTGGGGCCTATGCGCTTGGCAAGGCGCAGCGGGTGATCGCCGAACTGCGCAGCGCGGGCCATGATGGCGTGATTTATCTGCACGGTGCGTTGACGCGCATGTGCGGGCTCTATGCGGACCATGGCGTTGACCTGGGGCCTTTGGCTCCGGTTGCGGATGTTCCAAAGGACGCAATGCGGGGCGCGGTTGTGTTGTGCCCGCCATCGGCGCTGAATGACCGGTGGAGCAGGCGCTTGCCCGATCCGATCACGGCAATGGCCTCTGGCTGGATGCGTATTCGCCAGCGCGCAGTGCAGCGCAATGTGGAATTGCCGCTAATCATTTCCGACCATTGCGACTGGGTGGAACTGACCGACACCATCCGCGAGCTTTCGCCATCCGAAACATGGATCACCCATGGCCGGGAAGAGGCTTTGCTGCACTGGTGCGGGCTGCATCAGATCAAGGCGCGGGCGCTGGAACTGGTGGGCCGCGAAGAGGAGGAAGAAGGGTGAGTTTTTGGCGTCTCTTGGTCTTCATCCTCCCCATCGACTTGCGATGGGGAGGTGTCGCTCGCGAAGCGAGTGACGGAGGGGAGGCGTGCGCAGCACGCCAGCTGCGCCGGCGTCCCCTCCGTCTCGCCTGCGGCGAGCCACCTCCCCATCGCAAGTCGATGGGGAGGATATTTTCACGCGACGCTTCGCTTTAATGCAAAATTTCGCTGCCCTGATCGATGCCCTTATCTACACCCGCTCGCGCAATGGGAAGCTGGCGCTGATCGCGGATTATTTGCGCAGCACGCCTGATCCTGATCGCGGCTGGGCGTTGGCCGCGCTGACCGATGGGCTGGATTTCAAGGCCGTGAAGGGCGGCACAATCCGCACGCTGGCCATGACTCGGGTCGACCCCATATTGTTCCAGCTAAGCCGCGATTTTGCTGGGGACACGGCAGAGACAATCAGCCTGATGTGGCCGGAACCAGCGGTGCGGGGCAATCCGCCAACAGTAAGTGAGGCGGTTACGGCGCTATCCGCAATGACGCGCAATAGCGTGCAGGAAGAGCTTGGCGCTCTCCTTGATCGGCTCGATCCCAATGGACGCTTTGCGCTGCTCAAGCTGGCGACCGGGGCGATGCGCGTGGGTGTGTCGGCGCGGCTGGCAAAGACGGGATTCGCGCAGGCATTTGGCCTTGACCTCGATGAGGTTGAAGAGGTCTGGCACGCGGTCGATGCGCCTTATGCAGAGCTTTTCGCATGGGCCGAGGGTAGGGGTGAAAAACCCGATGCCAAAAGCGTTCCAGTCTTTCGGTCCTTCATGCTTGCTCACCCGCTGGAGGATGGCATGGTTGACCTTGCCGATTATGCTGCCGAATGGAAATGGGACGGCATCCGCGTGCAACTGGTCAATGTCGGCGGGCAGGTGCGCGTCTATTCACGCGGCGGAGAGGAAATCACTGGCGCTTTCCCCGAAATTGCCGGTGCTTTTGACCGGCAAGGCGTGCTTGATGGTGAACTTTTGGTACGTGGCAGCCATCAGGGCGGCGCAGCGGGTGGTGCGGCCAGTTTCAATGCGCTGCAACAGCGGCTGGGGCGCAAGACCGTTTCGGTAAAGATGCTGGCGGACTATCCCGCCTTTGTCCGGCTGTATGACATATTGTTCGATGGTGCGGAGGACCTGCGTCCGCTGCCATGGGCCGAGCGGCGGGCGCGGCTGGAGGCCGCTATGCCATTCATGCCCGAAAGCCATTTTGACCTGTCGCGGCTGATTGACGCGCGCGATTTTGCCCATCTTGCCGAATTGCGGGCGGCGGCGCGTGATGCCGCGATTGAGGGCGTGATGCTGAAACGCCGCGATGCGCCCTATATTGCGGGGCGCCGCGTTGGGCTTTGGTATAAATGGAAACGCGATCCGCTCGTTGCCGATTGCGTGCTGATGTATGCGCAGCGCGGGTCGGGTAAACGCTCCAGCTTCTACTCCGACTATACCTTCGGCTGCTGGACAGGCGATCCGGCCAACGGCGGCGAACTGACCCCTGTGGGAAAGGCCTATTCGGGCTTTACCGACGAAGAGCTGAAATGGATCGACCATTTCGTGCGGAAAAACACCATTGCCCGCTATGGCCCAGTGCGCGAGGTGGAAAAGAGCCTGGTGTTCGAGGTGGCCTTTGACGCGGTGCAGGAAAGCAAGCGGCACAAATCGGGCATTGCCATGCGTTTCCCGCGCATCAGCCGAATCCGGAAAGACAAACCTGCCGAAGAAGCCGGCCATGTCGCGGAGTTGAAGGCAATGATTGGCGGTTGATGGCTGCCATTTCTACTTGCGGGGCTTAATGCTATTGCAATCAATTCGCATTAGTGATAGCCACCGAATCAATGATAGTCTGTGTCTGCAATGCCATCCGCGAAAAGGATTTGCGCGCCGCCGCACGCGATGGGCGCGATCGCCCCTGCGAGGTTTATGCCCGGTTGGGCCGCAAACCCAAATGCGGCCAATGCCTGTCGTTCGCGCGAGACATTATCAGCATGAAAGTTGCAAGCGCTTAGCAATAGCGCGAAAAAATTCTTCATGATTCCAAAGATTTCCGGCTATTTCCGGCTTCCCCTTATCGTTCAAATTGTGTAAACTTACGATAACCAGCAAGGAGCATTTTGCCATGAAGGGCGACGCAAAAGTCATCGAGTTTCTGAACGAGGCGCTGAAAAATGAGCTGACCGCGGTCAACCAATATTGGCTGCATTACCGGTTGCTCGACAATATGGGCCTGAAAAAACTCGCGGCCTTTGAACGGCACGAATCCATTGACGAGATGAAACATGCCGACCAGCTCGCGGAACGCATCCTCTTCCTCGATGGCCTTCCCAATTTCCAGATGCTTGGCCGCTTGCGCGTTGGCGAAACGGTCGAGGAAATATTGCAAGCTGATCTCGACCTTGAGCATGAGGCAATCCCGCATCTGCGCGAGGCAATTGCCCATTGCGAAAGCGTCCGCGATTTTGTCAGCCGCGATCTGTTCGCTTCGATCCTGTCGAACGAAGAAGATCATGTCGACATATTGGAAACCCAAATTGAGCTGATCGCGCGAATGGGCATCCAGAATTATGTCCAGCTGCAGTCCGAACCGCCACAGGAATAAGGCCTGAACAGCGCCGATCGCATCGCAGGCCATGTCCGCCGCACTGGAACGGCTGCGTCAGTCCAATGGCGAAACCAAAGTGAACGTCGCCTTTTGACGCAGATGTCCGGCAGACTTCAGCGTGTCGGGACGGGCATTTCGCCGCCATAGTCATAAAAACCGCGCCCGCTCTTGCGGCCAAGCCAGCCCGCCTCGACATATTTGACCAGCAGAGGCGCAGGGCGGAATTTCGGGTCGCCGGTCGATGTGAACAGCACTTTAGTAATTTCAAGGCAGGTATCCAGCCCGATAAAGTCTGCCAGCGTCAATGGACCCATCGGATGGTTCAGGCCAAGCTGGCAGGCAGCGTCAATGTCCGGGATGGTCGCCACGCCTTCGCCAAGGGCGAAACATGCCTCGTTCAGCATCGGCATCAGGACGCGGTTGACGATAAAGCCCGGCGCATCATTTGCAAACACCAGCCTTTTTTTCAGCGCTGCGCCATAGGCCTGTATCTTTGCAACGGTATCATCCGACGTTGCAAGGCCGCGGATGATTTCGATCAGCCCCATCACAGGTACGGGGTTAAAAAAATGCACCCCAATGAAACGGGCCGGATCGGGCGAGGCCTGTGCCAACCGCGTGATCGGGATTGACGATGTGTTGGACGCAAGGATGGCATCGGGGGCAAGCAAGGCACCGACACCTTCGAAAATCTTGCGCTTCACCTCTTCGCGTTCGGTTGCAGCTTCAATGACCAACGCGGCCTGTGCCATTGGTGCATAGCTGTCGACCGGTTCGATCCGCGCCAACAAGGCATCGGCTTCGCCGCGTGTCATTTTTTCTTTGGACACCTGTCGATCCAACGCCTTGGCTATACCTTCTTTGCCGGCTTCGGCCCGGGCAAGGTCAATATCGGAAAGCAGGACATGATAGCCTGCACCTGCGCTGACCTGCGCAATACCTGCGCCCATCTGGCCCGCACCAATCACAGCCAAAGTCTGCATAAATTACTCCTGCTATAGTTAGGGCCGGGCCCATGTTGCCGCGCCCCTAGCGCAAGCGTTGCATTCACGATAGACTGAAAGCCATGACCTTGCGACCCACCTTGCTGCTGATCGCAGCCACAATATCAGCGCCGCTTTTTGCCGACCCTGCGCCAAGGCTTGGAACGCAGATGTTTCATGGCGATTGGGCTGTTGCTTGCGACAATCGCTTGTCATGTCAGGCAGTTTCAATGCCAGTCGAATCACAGTCCGACATGCCGTTTTCGATCATCGTGAAGCGCGATTCGAGCACTGGTGATGTTGAGGTCGTGCTTTCGGCCCCGGATACGCAAAGCGATCGTTATCGTTTGCTGGTTGACGGGCGAGTCGCAGATACCGGGACCATTCCGGCCGGGAGCGACAAATCCATAACTCTGGCAGGCAAGGAATCCCTGCGGCTGGCGCGGGCGCTGGCCAAGGGCAAGAACGCGATATTGAAAGACGCGGCAGGAAAAGAACTGGGGCGTGTTTCGCTCGATGGATCGCGCAAAGCGCTTGCCCATATCGATCAGGTGCAGAATCGGGCGGGCACGATGGGCGGGCTTGCTGTCATCGGGCGCAAGCAGCTTCGGGCAAAATCGGCGCCCCCGCCGATCATCGCGGCACGCAGGATAAAGCCTGTCGACGCAACACCGGATGCCGCGGCGCTGGTCGCGCTTGCCGAAAATTCGATTTGTCAGGGTGAACGGTTCACCGTGACGGAAGACAGCGCCTACAGTCTTGGCATTGTCGATGGCAAAGCCCGCGCGCTGGTCCTGATAAGCTGCGGCTCGGGGGCCTATAATTTCGCATCGGCCATTTTTACCGCGTCCCAGAATGCGGGCAAGAAATGGGATTTCATGCCGGCGACGATGGATTTTGTCCCCAATGACGCGTCAGAAAGCGGCGGCGTGCCCATCCTGATCAACGCTGGCTGGGATCCTGCCACCCAGTCGCTGGACAGTTTCAGCAAGGCCCGGGGGCTTGGCGATTGTGGACGGGCGTTGAGCTATGTCTGGGATGGCGCCATGTTTCGCCTATCGAGCGCCATCGGGATGGAGGAATGCCGGGGTTCGCTCGACTGGATGCCGCTTTGGCATGCAGAGGTTAGGCTGACCGAATGAAGGTGATTTTGCCGAATGCGCAGGGCAAATGCGCCGCCCGGACAGCATCCGGAAAGCCCTAATTCGCTCTTGAACCTTTGGCATTGCCCCGCTAAGGCGCGCGCAGCGTGGGCGTATAGCTCAGTGGTAGAGCACTGTGTTGACATCGCAGGGGTCGCAAGTTCAATCCTTGCTACGCCCACCATTTTCCCCTCATTGTCAGCTTTTGGCTTCTTTGTGCCATGTCGCGCTGGGCGGCTTACCGGTCCAACGGCGATAGGCCCTCGTAAAGGCGCTGAGTTCTGCATAGCCCAGCAATTCGGCAACCTCCCCCAGATTGCGCCGACCCTCAAGCGCATAAAGTGCACACAGGTCACGCCGTACCTTTTCCAACAGGTCCCGAAAGGCAAAACCTTCGTCAACCAGTTTCCGGCGCAATGTTCGCTCGGTCAGGCCAAAGGAAGCCGCCATTCTGGGAAGCGTGAGCGGCGATTTGTTCAGTTCGCTGGCGATGTAAAGATAGCTGAAGGCGCTGTGTTTCAATCCTTTGTCCAGCCAAACCATGGGCTGCGCGTAGGCGGCAAGCAAACGGCCTTGCAGATCGGGATTTGCTACAGGAGAGGGTAGCCGCAGCTTGTTGCGATCAAAAAACAGGACATTGTCCGCTTCCCCGAAAACAACAGGGCAGCCGAAAATCTTTTCATATATGGCAATTTCCACGCGCGGTTGATGGCGGAATTGCACGCCTTCCAGCCGGATCGGTGTCGGCAGGCTGTTGCGGTAAAGATTGGCATAGCTTGCCATCGAAAATTCAATCGCCGCATCCAGAGATGTCATTTCCTGCGTTGGCAAAATCCATGTCAGGCGTGCTGGGTCAGAATCGGGTTCATAGCGCGTCTGCCAGACATTCTGGCGAAATGACTGAATATCGACGGTGGTGGCGATCATGTCTCCAACGGTTGCTGCGTACAGGGCGACAAAGCCAAGGTCAGAAAAGCAGCGTGGCCGCGCCACTTCGGAAAGTTTCATGCCAGCGCTGCGCTCGCCAAATTCGCGCTCAATCGCGGCAAATAAATTGACCAGCACAGCTTTAGAGCATCTCCCGAGCGGATTGCGAAGCGCAGCATCAGTGCAGTGGATCGCCGACAATAATCGCGGGCGGTTGGCCCCCATTGACACTGCACCGCGCACCAGGCGATCGACGAAATTGGCGCTCACCGTGTCTTTTTCCAGTACCCCGATTTGGGGAACCAGCTCTTCTGCCCAATGCCGGATCGTCATTATGTCCCTTGTCCTGCCCCTGACGTCTTGTGCTCACTTGGCATCGGCCCTGCGCATTGGTGCCTGGGGCTTGCCTGCGGGGCATAGCATGGTAATTGCCTGAAAATGAAGCTTTCAGACATATTGGCGCAGATGCGCCGCGGCGAAGCAACGCACAGCGTATCAATTCCATCAACATGGCATCAGGGACGCACTGTTTATGGCGGGCTGAGCGCTGCATTGGCCTATCATGCCGCTTCGCTTGTTGCGGATGACCTGCCGCCCCTGTTGAGCGGGCAGGTTGCCTTTTCCGGCCCGCTGTCCGGTGATGTTGAGATAAGAACGCAAATTCTGCGTCGCGGCCGAAACAGCGCCTTTGTGAAGAGCGAAATTGTCCAGGGCGGGGATGTTGGCCTTAGCTGCACCTTTGTGTTCATGGCGCGGCGCGAAAGCCATGTTGATTTTGAGGCGTTCGTGTGTCCTGATTTTCCTGCGATCCCAGCTGATGGTGCAACACGCAGCGGGCCGCCAGAATTTTTCACGCACAATATAGACTATCCCGAAAAGCGCCTGATCCTGGGACAGAACAAGGCGCGGCTTGCCAACTGGCATCGGTTAAAGGATCGCGGCGGTGTCGATCCGGTAACCGATCTTATCTGCATGGGCGATGCACTGCCGCCTTCTGCCATGGGGCTGATGAAGAAAGAGGGGATGATCAGCTCAATCAACTGGCAATTCAATCTTTTGACTGACAGCCCGCACACCGAAAATGGCTGGTGGTTCCTTGAAAGCGAAACGCACCACGCTATCCATGGGGCAAGCAGCCAGTTTATGACCGTCTGGAACAGCGGCGGCGCACCCATGATGACGGGAATGCAGTCGGTGGCCCTTTTCGTTTAGGGGCCCGGTCTATGGACGCTGACCCCAGGTCGGACCGGCAGCCGCACAATCTGTGTGATTAACGCGGTAACTGGACATTTGCCGATGCAGCGCTAGAGTTTTGGCAGGAACATGCGCCTAAAGGCGATCTGGGGAGAATGAAGATGGTCGAGACGATTGCGTCTTACTGGTATGTGATTGTGATCCTGCTGGCTGGGGTCGTTGCAAGCTGGCTGTCGTGGCCCGGCCAAAACAGACCTGCTGATGGTGAGCCACCCAGAATCGCCCCATCTGCCCCGCGCGAAGTCGTCGATCTCGCCAAGGAAATGCCCAAGGCCACGGTGCCAGTGGAGCTTGTCGACGGGGCGCCGGTTGCGAAAGCTGAACCCGAGGTCGCATCGAAACCCAAGGCCGCCCCCAAAGCCAAGGCTGCCGCGGCCAAGCCAAAGAGCGCAGCTGCACCAAAGCCCGCGCCCACGCCTGTGGCCGCCAAGCCAGAAAAGGCACCTGCCAAGCCAAAGGCGTCTGCTGCCAAGGCTGCGGCCAAGCCGAAGGCAGAGCCCAAAAAAGCTGTGCCTTCAAAGGCAGCGGCAAAGCCTGCTATCCCCGACAATCTGGAACTGATGAAAGGCGTAGGTCCGAAGCTGAATGCGCTGCTGAAGTCCTTGGGTGTCACCAGTTTTGAACAGGTCGCAAATTGGAGCGCCAGCGATATCACCGAAATCGATGCCAAGCTTGGCACATTTGCGGGGCGCATCAGCCGCGATAACTGGGTCGAACAGGCAAAATTGCTGCGCGCAGGCGACATCAAGGCGTTTGAGAAAAAATATGGCGCCTTGGGCAGTGAGCTAAAGGGTTAGCACCCCCTTGCACCGAGCCACAGGCCAGCGGCTCGTCGAGCTGCGGACATCATTATGTCGAGCAGGAGCCGCCCTTCACAATGGCGCGCATCGATGCAGCGGCAAAGGGGTTTTGCATTTTTGAACGGCTTGCGCGGGTAGCGGCCGCCAGCGCCCCGGCATGCGTGAGAACCACATCGGAACGCCCGGATAGCGGACCGGGTCAGATGCCGTTTCGACAGTTTTGAAGATGCCGATATCGTTGACGCGCTGCGTTGCGGGCCGCATGATGAGGGTGCTAGGCACAATTTCAGCAGGCAACAGGACGCAAAAAATTGGACTTTTCATTCACTCCCGACCAGCAAACCATTCGTGATGCTGTCAGCGCGGTCTGCGCGCAATTTGGCGATGATTACTGGCTGGAGCGCGACGCCGATGGCGAGTTTCCGAGAGCCTTTTACGACGCAATGGCGCAGGCGGGCTGGCTGGGCATTGCCATGCCCGAAAGTGTCGGCGGAGCCGGTCTTGGCATAACCGAAGCTGCGATCATGATGCAGGCCGTGGCAGAGGCGGGTGGCGGCATGACGGCTGCATCGGCGATCCATGGCCCGGTTTTCAGCATGGAACCGGTGATCCTGTTCGGCAATGAAGAGCAACAGCAACGGATGATCCCGCCCATTATTAGCGGCGCGGATAAATTGTGCTTTGCTGTTACCGAGCCCAATGTCGGGCTGGATACCACCAGCCTGAAAACCCGCGCAGAGGCTGTGCAGGGCGGTTATCTGGTCAATGGCGAGAAAATCTGGATCACCAACGCGCATGTCGCTGACAAGATGATGATTCTGGCACGCACCACGCCGCTGGATCAGGTGAAGCGCAAGACAGAAGGGCTGTCGCTATTTTATACCAGCATTGATCGCGGCAGCATCGAAAACCGCCTTATTCCAAAAATGGGTCGCCATGCGGTGGGATCGAACATGCTGTTCATCAACGATTTTTTCATCCCGGAGGAAGACCGGATTGGGGCCGAAGGAGAGGGGTTCAAGATCATTCTGAATGGGCTGAACCCCGAACGCGTCCTGCTTGCCGCCGAAGCCATCGGTATTGGCCGCGCCGCCATCCAGCGCGCGGCGCGCTACGCCCGCGAACGTGTAGTCTTTGGCCGCCCCATTGGCCAGAATCAGGGCATCCAGCACCCGCTGGCCAAATGCTGGGCGCAGCTGGAGGCTGCCAATCTGATGGTGATGAAGGCCGCGACATTGTTCGACCGGGGCGAGGAATGCGGGGTTGAGGCCAATGCGGGCAAATATCTGGCGGCAGAGGCAGGTTTTGAGGCCTGCCATACTGCGATGATCTCCATGGGTGGCATGGGCTATGCCAAGGAATATCATGTGGAGCGTTACCTGCGCGAAGTGCTGATCACCCGCACCGCTCCGGTCAGCCCGCATATGATCCTGAATTTCATCGCGGAAAAGGTGCTGGAATTGCCGAAGAGTTATTGATTGCATAGGCCCTCCCCTGAAGGGTTGGGGGAAGGAAAAAATAAATGAAAATACTCAAAACCCTCAGCTGGCTGCTCGCCCCCGGCGACAGCGAAAAGAAAATGGCCAAGGCCGCCGACAGCGCAGCCTGTGCTGCGGCGCTTGAAACCATTGTGCTGTTTGCTGCCAAGCCCGGCGTCGGCGCGATCCAACATGATGGCGGGATGCTCGACCGCCCGTTTGCGGGAGGCAAACGAGACTTGGCGGACGCAGGGAGCTTAGTCGCAGCGGGGCGTGCGGATGGTGGCAATCGCGCATCCGGATTTCAGTGACACGCCTTCAAAGGCTGCCTACGAAATAGAAAGACGAGGGTTCTGACATGACTGACGCCGTGCTCTATGATGTGAATGAGGAAGGCATTGCCGTCATTACCATCAACCGCCCGGAGCAGCGCAATTGCCTGTCGAGGGAAGTGCGCGAAGGCCTGTTTGCGGCATGGCACCGGTTTGAGGCGGATGCAGCTGCCAAAATCGCCATATTGACCGGCAGCGGTGACAAGGCCTTTTGCGCCGGCGGCGATTTGAAGGAAATGGTGGAAACCGGCCTGAAAGTGCCGCCGCGCGATATGTTCCCCGTGCCCTATGAAACAATCGCCTTGTCAAAGCCGACCATTGCTGCAGTCAATGGTGTGGCCTTTGCTGGCGGCTGGATGATTGCGCAAGGCTGTGATCTGTGCGTTGCCGCAACGACTGCCAAATTTGCCATAACTGAGGTGAAGGTGGGGCGCGGCTCGCCCTGGGCCGCGCCGCTGATCCACATGATCCCGCAGCGGATTTTCATGGAAATCGTGCTAACGGGCAAGCCTATCTCTGCGAACCGCGCCTATGAAATCGGCCTGGTAAACCGCGTATCAGAACCGGAGGCGCTGATGGAAACGGCGCTGCAATTGGCGCGGGAGGTGATCGAAGGCGCGCCGCTTTCTGTTGCTGCTGCGCGTGAGACGGTGATGCTGGCAACCGAAATGGGCCGCGCTGCCGCGCTTGATGCAGGTTGGGCTGCGCATGAGGCGGCCTATAACAGCGAAGATGCGCAAGAGGGGCCACGGGCCTTTGCCGAAAAGCGCAAACCTGTGTGGCGCGGACGTTAGGGTAATTTCGAATTCCAGTAGAAATCAGTCTACACAGTGCCAGGCGCGCCCGGGCGCGGCGTCAGCCGTGACATAAAAGCCGCGGAGAGTAAGCGCTTTTAGAGGGTTTCCAAGGCACGATTCGGTCGGTCAGAAAATGCGCGTTTCACTATCAACTTGCGCAGAAATGCGCGCTTCTCTGGCGGTGTCAGGATGGGCTAAAGAACTGTGAACCAGATGGCCGCCGGCCCAAGCGCCAGCGCCCAATATAGGAACAGCCCCTTTGGCCAGCCGAACCGGTCCTGCAGATGATGATGCAAATGGTCGCGGTCTGCATCCATCGGTGAGCGCCCTTGACGCATCCTTGTATAGGTCAGGCGGAAACTGTCGGCCACGGGCACGATGAACAGGATAACAAGTTCATTCGCCGCCACGGCGCGCAGGGCATGGCTGCCCGGCGAGTTATAGATCATGATCGCCAGCAGGCCGATGGCGCAAGCAATGCCATAGGCCCCGCCATCGCCAAGGAACAGCTTGCCAGCCAGATTAAAGGCCAGCAGCACAGCCAGCGCAACGCACAGGATCAGGATCAGCGGCAGCATGGATGGCGGCGCACGCATTGTCAGCAGCAACAGCCAGCCAATGCACAGGCCAATGACCAGTCCGTTTTTCCCGTCCGCCATGTTGATCGCATTGACCAGCCCGACGAGGCAAATCACCGTGAAGATAATCGCCGTCACCCAGCTGCCAAGGCCAAAGGCAAAGGGCGGATGTTCAAAGTCCAGAATCCGGACGTTGAAGGTCGGATCAAGCGCAGCGGCTGTGCCAAAAACAAGGAATGAAAAGACAAGCCGCATTTTCGGCGAGAGCGAATGACGGTCATCGGCAATGCCGATCAGGGCCATCGAAGCAACAGCCCCCAACCAGATCGAGAAGCTGGGCAGCCACCGTTCCGATGCCGTCACATAGATTGCTGCCATGGAGACAGGCAGCAAGGCGCACAGCAGGACAATGCCGCCCATCAGCGGGGTTGCGGCGCTATGCTTTTTCCGGCCCGACGGAATATCCATCAGACCCAGAGCCGTGCCAATGGCGCGCGCGCGAATGCAAAGCAGCAAGGCAAGCAACGCGGTCATCATCGCGTAAGGAAAGGTTTGCGCAAAAGTCATGCTGGTCGCTTGCGTGTCTTTGCTGGTTTATCGTGAAAGGCCCCTTCGCCCGGGCAGCCCTTTAGTGGCGCGCAAATGTAACGTCCACCATATTAACCCCGTTATCCGGCAAAAATTTATCCGCGCATTCGGTCAAACCACCATTTTGCGATCTTTTGCAGCCGCTCTGGCTGGCGGGCTAGTCCCCATTGGCCGGCCGCATATTTGTTCGCCTCTGCCCATGTCGGATAGCTATGCACCGCCTGCATGATTTTACGCAGCGGCATTTTGTGCTTCATCGCCAGCACCAGCTCGGCAATGATGTCGCCTGCCCCATGCCCCGCAATGGTTGCGCCCAGAATTTCGTCCTTGCCCTTTCGCGTGATGATTTTGACAAAGCCATGCGCCTCGCCATCGGCAATGGCGCGGTCCAGATCATCAAGGTCATAGCGGGTGACATCGTATGAAATGCCCTGCGCCTGTGCCTCCGCCTCTGTCAGGCCGACGCTTGCTACTTCCGGCTCAGTATAGGTTACGCGCGGCAATACCCGGTAATCCGCGGTGTAGCGCTTGAATGGCCGGGCAAGCGCATTGACGGTGGCATACCAGGCTTCGTGACTGGCCCCATGGGTCAGTTGCTGGTTCCCGGCGACATCGCCTGCGACAAAGATATGCGGCATTGTCGTCGCCAGCTGCGGGCTGACCGACAGCCTGCCATCGCTGACCAACCCTAATTCCTCCAGCCCAAAGCCTGTGACTCGTGCCCGTCGGCCAATGGCAATGATGATATCGTCATAGGCAAGGGTGCTTTCCCCATCAGGGCCAGCTACAACCAGCTGCCCTGGTCCATCAAAGCGCAGCGCCTTGTGTCCCAGCTTCACGTCGACGCCGTCGCTGCCAAGGCTCTCCTCGACCAACGCAGCGGCGTCGCCATCTTCTTTCAGCAGCAGCCGGTCGGCCATTTCAACAAGTGTGACCTGCGATCCCAATCGCTGAAATGCCTGCGCCAGTTCGCAGCCGATGGGCCCTCCGCCCAGCAGGACCAGCCGCTTTGGCGCATGGATGCGCTCCGCCATGGCATCCCACAATGTTTCGCTGGTCAAATAGCCGCTGTCCTCAATACCCGGCAGCGACGGGATAATCGGCGCGGCGCCGGTCGCAATGACAAAGGCCCGGGACGTCAGCCTGTGAACCGCGCCTTCGGCTTGCGTGATCTCCACGGTCCATGGGTCAATGAAGCGGGCATAGCCCTGCACACAATCGACGCCCAGCCCGGTGAAGCGCTCCACACTGTCATGCGGCTCGATATCGGTGATGACCCGTTGCAGCCGCTCCATCACCGCCGGAAAGTTGATCTGGACTGGCCCTGTTTCCACGCCAAAGCGCGCGCTATCGCGGGCAGCATTGGCAATTTTCGCGCTTTTCAGCAGCGCCTTCGACGGCACGCAGCCGGTATTCAGGCAGTCACCGCCCATGGCATGTGCCTCGACCAGGGTCACCTTCGCCTTCGCCAGCGCAGCGATATAGGATGAAACCAGCCCCGCCGACCCGGCCCCGATAACGATCAGGTTGCGGTCAAACCGGCCCGGCTTTGTCCATTTAGCGGGCATTGGTGCGTTTCGCCACGGCAACAATAGCCCGCGCAATCCATGGGAAAATCCCAAGCAAGACAAACGACCCAATCAACGCAGGCGACAGCAGTCCAGCGGTTGACTCGATCTGGCTGATCTGCGTCCCGGCATTCACAAAAACGATGGTGGCGGGCAACATGCCGACCTGGCTGACCCAATAAAAAGTAGGAACTTTAATGCGCGTCAGCCCCATCAGCAGGTTGACGACGAAAAAGGGAAAAAGCGGGATCAGCCGCAGGGTGAACAGATAAAATGCGCCGTCGCGGGCAAGGCCGTCGTCAATCGCCTGCATGCGCTCCCCAAATTTGCCTGCAACCCAGTCCCGCAGCAGGAAGCGCGACGAAAGAAAGGCAAGCGTTGCGCCAATGCTTGAGGCGAAAGACACGATGATTGTGCCAGTGACCAGTCCGAACAATGCGCCTGCGACCAAGGACATGATCGCCGCGCCGGGCAGGGAAAGCGCAGTGACCGCGACATAGATCAGGAAAAAGCCGCCTATATACAGCGCGGGGTTGCTGTCCTTTGCCGCGATGATCTCGGCTTGCTGCGCCTTGAAGGCGTCAAGGCTGAAATATTGGCCCAGATCGAACAGGAAATAGGCCGCAATGGCCGCTCCTATCAGCGCGAGGAGGATAAGGCGTTTGATCATAAAGGCTGCACGCTATGCCACCGCGATCAAAACGGTACATCATCGTCAAGGTCGTCGCCAAAATCGCCGCCGCCAAAACCTGAGGAGCCGCTTTGCCAGCCATTGCCCGACTGGCCGCCGCCAGCGGGCGCGCCGCCGCCTGATCCGCCACCCTGCCAGCCGCCACCGCCGCCCTGACCGCCCTTTGCACCGTCCAGCATCACCAGCTTGCCATCATAGCCCGCAACGGAAACTTCGGTTGAATAGCGGTCGTTGCCGGATTGGTCCTGCCATTTGCGGGTGCGCAGTTGGCCCTCAATATAAACCTTGCTGCCCTTGCGCAGGAACCGTTCGGCAACGCCAATCAGCCCGTCCGAATTCAGCACGACGCTGTGCCATTCGGTGCGCTCCTTCTTTTCGCCGGTCTGGCGGTCTTTCCAGTCTTCGGATGTCGCAATGCGCAAATTGCAGATGCGCCCGCCATTCTGAAAGGATTTTACCTCCGGGTCCGCGCCCAGGTTGCCGACCAATATTACCTTGTTGACGCTGCCCGCCATATTTCCCTCGCCTGATTCATCTATCTGGCCAAAGCCTATAGGCCGAAGGCGCTGGCTGTCCAATAGGTTATCCCGGCAGCAACATAGGCCAGCACAAAGAGATAGCTGATCATCACCATTGGCCATTTCCAGCCATTGGTTTCGCGCCGGGCAACGGCAATGGTGGAAATGCACTGCGGCGCAAAAATGAACCAAGCAAGGAACGCAAGCGCCATGGCAATAGACCAGTCAGCCGCCAGTTTCGGGCCCAATGCCATTGCGGTCTGATCATCGTCATCAGCCTCAATGGCATAGGCCGTGCCGAGCGCCGCCACCGCCACTTCGCGCGCGGCCATCGCCGGAATGATGGCAAGCGCCATGTCATGGTTGAAACCAATGGGGCGCACAACCGGCTCGATGACCGCGGTGATCCTGCCCGCAATGGAATATTCAATCTGCGATTGTCCCTCTGGGGCCTTGGGGAATGTCAGCAGCGCCCACAAAACAATGCTGACGACAAAGATGATCGTCCCGGCACGGCGCAGGAAGATCCATGCGCGTTGCCAAAGACCAATGGCGATATCCTTGATATGCGGCAATTGATAGCGCGGCATTTCCAGCAGGAAGCTGCCGCCCCGGCTTTTTGTAACAAAGCGCTGGATCACGGCCGCTGACAGCACAGCGCCGATGATGCCGCCCAGATATAGCAGGAATAACACCAGCCCCTGCAAACCAATGCCCGGCCCAACATTTTGGGCGGGAATGAATGCCCCAATGATCAACGTATAAACAGGCAATCGCGCCGAACAGGTCATCAGTGGCGCAACAAGGATCGTTGCCAGCCGCTCCTTTTCATCCATGATGGATCGCGTTGCCATAATGCCGGGAATGGCGCAGGCAAAGGAGGAGAGCAGTGGAATGAAACTGTGCCCCGACAGTCCCACCCGGGCCATCAGGCGGTCCATCAGGAAAGCAGCCCGGGTCATATAGCCGGTTGCCTCAAGGATCAGAATGAACAGGAACAGGATCAGGATCTGCGGCAGGAACACCACAACGGAACCAACGCCCGCTATGACACCATCGGTCAGGAAAGAACGAAAAAGGCCGTCCGGCATTGCCCCGTTGATCGCTTCGGTTGCCAACCCAAATCCGCTTTCGATCCAGCCAATGGGCGCTTCTGACCAAGCATAGACGGCCTGAAACATGACGAAAAGCAGGCCAAGCAATATTGCTATGCCGCCGACGGGATGAAGCATCACCGAATCGAGCGTTCGCGTCCATTGCCGTGTCTGGGTTTCGCTGATGACCGCGGCGCGGGCAATGCGCTTTGCCTCCGCGCTGAAATCTTGCTTGGCCGATATCAGCGATCGCTGGGGATTATCGATATTATCGGCAAGCGCGGCGACAAGCGCATCCAGCCCACGCTTTCGCACCGCGACCGTTTCAATGACCGGCACGCCCAGCGCGTGGGACAGGGCCGCTGCGTCAAGTTCAAGGCCATCGCGCCGCGCAAGATCCACCATATTGAGCGCAACAACAACCGGCAGGCCCTGGCCAAGCAGTTCCAGTGTGAAGCGCAAATGATTGTCGAGGTTGCCCGCATCCACCACGACCACCAGCGCATCGGGACGACGTTGCCCATCCAGTTGCCCCAAGACAACGTCGCGGGTCACCGCCTCGTCCAGACTGTCAGGGGTGAGGCTGTATGCGCCGGGTAGGTCAAGCAACTCAATAGGTCGGCCATCCGGCAGGCTTGCCCGTCCAGCCTTTCGTTCAACGGTCACGCCCGGATAATTGCCGATCTTTTGCCGCGCGCCGGTCAGCGCGTTGAACAGCGCGGATTTGCCGGCATTAGGGTTGCCGACGAGCGCAATGAGCGGTGCGACTGCGGTCATGCCATCACCTCGCAACTTATTGCCAGCGCGACCTTGCGCCGCAAGGCCACCGTCATCCGCCCGACGCGCACTGCAATAGGATCGCGCCAGAACAGGATGCCTTTGTGCAGTGCCTCCACCTGCACGCCTGAATCAATGCCAAGCGAGCGCAGCCTGTGGCCTTCGCTTTCGGGAATGGCGGTCCAGTCTATTGCGCTGATTCGCGCGGGCTGGCCAATAGGGAGAGTGTCGAGATTCACTTGGGCCTTTTGCAAATGATTCGCAACAAAGGCAAGTAGGGAAATCCCCGTTTGTCTGCGGCGGGACGGGATTATCTTGGCGGGTAACGCAGCCGTCCGGCAAAGCGTGCGAGGCTTGGCAGCCTGTCTTGTCGTGCCTTCGCCTGCGCCTTGACCTTTTCAAACTGCATCACATTGTCGATCCGCCGATCAAGGAAGGCGCGGGTGTCGGCAAAATCCTCGCTGTCGTCATTCACGAACACGGTGAGCGTGGACAAATATACCGCCGATAAGGTCATCCGTTTTGTATAATGGTTGAAATCGGTCGCGGTATCACCGGCAAGACGCCACATCCGGTCAGCGCTGCGCCAGCCGATGCGGGATGATCGAAACAGGTTTTGTGGGGCCGCCATGATCGCCTGCGCGCGGCGCAGCCCTTCGCGGTCGGCGGCCATGATCTCAAGGCGCGTTGTAACCAATGCTGTAATGCGGGCACGGATTTTCATGGTTTCCAGCTTTTCCGGCGGCAGGCGGCGGGCCATTTCGGCGTCAACACTGGCGATCCACGCATCGATCAGGGTCATCGCGCCACCTTTCAGCGCCAATTTGGCAATGTCCGGATCGACGCCGACCTCAAACGCCGCAGCCTCAACGGCCTTATCCGTCCAGCCATCGAAGGCTGCGTTCGCAGCAAGGTGCGGCGCAAGCGCGTCGCGGATTTCATCAAGCGTTGGATCGGCGGGGAGCGGGTCGGTTGGCATTCTGGCAACTTAAGGTGCAGCAGGCCTTTCCGCAACCCGCACCATTACCAATGCCGCTGCGATAAGCGCTGCGCCAATGGCGTCGACTGGCCCCAGCGCCTCTCCATATAGCCGCCAGCCAATGGCCGCAGAGATGATCGGCTGGGTCAGCAGGGCGAGGCCGAACAGCAGCGGCGTTACCTTGCCAAGCACATAAACCATCAGCCCCTGGCCAATCAGTTGGCTGACAATGGCAAGCGCGATTACCGGCGTCCAGTCCGATGGCATAATCTGTTCGCTGAGGCCAAAGGCTATGAGCAACAACGGGGGTGCTGTTGCAAGCGTCGACCAGGCCAGCAAAGTCCAGCTGGGCATGGCATCGCGCGCGCGCATGATGACAATCAGATAGCCGGTGTAGAAAATTCCGGCAGCAAGGCAGAGCAGGTCGCCAATCAGTGTTTCACGTGAAAGTTCCGCTGATCGCCCCAGCAGCAGCGCCGTTCCAGCCAGCGCCAGAGCAAAAGCTGCGCCCTGCATCCGCGTCGGCAGCGTCCGCGCCACCAAAAAGCCCCATAGCGGAAAAAACAGGCTGGCCGCATTGGCAAACAGCGTCGCATTGGCAAGCTTTGTCTGGAGGATGCCAATATGCCAGGCGGCAAGATCAAGCGCAAAGAAAGTGCCTGATAGCGCCATAGTCCAATAAAGCGTTCGGCTGGGCAGCCTGAGCGGTTGGCGCATGTGTCGTGCGATCAGGAACAAGAACGGGATAGCGAGCGCCATCCTCCAAAAAGCTGATGCGCTGGGGCCAACATCTGCTTGCCGGACCAGCATCGGCCCGAACGCAAGGGCGAGGTTGCCGCCCAGCAACGCCAGCAGGATCAATGGCGAGGGAGCCGCATAGATTCGCTTTCCCCTCATAAACCCCCGTTGCAATTTGAAACTGTCGTCCGCATGTTGCGGTTCAAATGAGCCAATAGGGAAAGCGTTGCCACATGACCACCAGCCTTTTTGATCCAATTATTCTGGGCTCGATACACGCCCCAAACCGTGTCTTGATGGCCCCGCTCACCCGCGGGCGAAGCACGGCGGGACATGTGCCGACAACGGCGCTGAAAGCCGACTATTATGCGCAGCGCGCCAGCGCAGGTCTGATCATTGCCGAAGCAACCGGCATCAGCCAGGAAGGCCTAGGCTGGCCGTCTGCCCCCGGCATCTGGTCCGATGCGCAGGTGGAGGCGTGGAAACCTGTCACAGAAGCAGTCCACAAGGCCGATGGCCGTATCATCCTGCAATTATGGCATATGGGTCGCCTTGTGCACCCCGATTTCCTTGGCGGCGCCCAGCCGGTCTCGTCTTCAGCAACCAAGGCCCCCGGCTATGCGCACACGGCAGAGGGGAAAAAGGACTATGCAGAGGCGCGTGCGCTCCGGCTGGATGAAATCCAGGGTATCATTGGTGATTATGCCCATGCGGCGAAGAACGCCATGGCCGCTGGCTTTGACGGCGTGCAAATCCACAGCGCCAATGGCTATTTGCTGGACCAGTTCCTGCGCGACAACAGCAATTTCCGCGATGATGACTATGGCGGTTCGATTGAGAACCGTATCCGCCTGACCCGCGAGGTGACGCAGGCAGTGGCCGACACAGTGGGTGCGGAGCGCACTTCGGTGCGCCTGTCGCCCAATGGCGCAACGCAGGGCGCGGATGATTCGAACCCCATTGCGCTTTTCACCGCTGCTGCGCAGGCCCTGCAGGATATCGGCATCGGCTTTCTTGAACTGCGCGAGGTCAAGACGTTCGGCAATTTCGGTACCACCGATGTCCCGCGTGTATCGCCGCACATTCGCAAGGTCTTTACTGGTCCGCTGGTGCTTAATCAGGAATATACGCTGGCAACGGCCAAGGAAGATGTGGAGAGCGGCCTTGCCGATGCGATCAGTTTTGGGCGGCCCTTCATCTCCAACCCCGACTTGCCTGCTCGGCTCGCCAGTGAAGCCGAGCTGACGCCCGACAATTACAAAACCTGGTATTCAGACGGGCCAGCGGGCTATACCGATTACCCTGCGCTGGAGACTGAGGCAGCCTGAACCGATGGAGCGCGGCGTCACATTCTGGATTGCTGCGCTTCCCGTTTTCATCTTCGCAGCGGTGGCGCTGGCCGAATGGCTTCGGCCGCGCCGCGATCTGATGCTTGGCCGCTATCCACGCTGGCGGACTGCAGCACTGTTTTTTGGCGCAAATGGCGCAGCGGGCTGGATACTGGCATGGGCAGTGGCGGTTCCCTCCGCCGCGACATGGGCAAGCGCGCGCGATGCAGGGTTGCTGAACTGGCTCGACTGGCCAATCTGGGCCGAAATCCTGATCGCCTTTGTGGTGCTCGACTTCATCATGTGGCTGCAACATCTGGCTATGCACAGGGTGCCGCTTTTGTGGAGAGCGCACAGTGTCCACCATGCCGACCGCGATCTTGATGTGTCGACTGCGATCCGTTTCCATCCTTTCGAGATTATCCTGTCGACTTTGTGGAAAGCCATGTGGGTCGCGTTGCTGGGCGTGCCGCTTGTGGTCGCGCTGGCGTTTGAGGCTTGGCTTGCGGCCAATGCCGTGTTCAACCATGGCAACATCGCCTTGCCGCGCCGGATTGACCGTTCGATCCGGCCTTTCCTGGTCACGCCGGACATGCACCTGGTGCACCACAGCATCGATCCAGCCGAGCAACAAAGCAATTATGGCTTTGCCCTTACCATCTGGGACAGGCTGTTTGGAACCTATCGGGCAGAGGCTGCCGCTGGCCGCGACAGGCAGGCCATCGGTCTGGCACAGGCGCAGGACGCGCGGCCCGGCGGCTTTCTGTGGAGCGCCAAACTGCCGCTGAGGTAGCGATATTGACGCATCGTGCCAAATGACGCAGTTTTGTCGCCGAGGGAGGAACAGTCATGGCATCATGGCGCAAAATCGCATTGGGCAGCGTGGCCGTTGTTACAATCGGCGCGGGACTTTACTGGGGCTGGGGCCGGATTGGCGACTATCGCATCGCCCAACGGGCTGCCGCGTTTCAGGAGGCAGGCGACAGCGAAGTCACCAGCGGCATTGCCACCAAATTGCTGTGGGGCGACACGCATCTTCACACCAGCAACTCCATTGACGCCTTTGGCTTTGGCGTAAAATTGGGTCCGGAAGAGGCGCTGCGCTTTGCCCGTGGTGAGGAAGTGACCTCGACTTGGGGTTTGAAGGCAAAGCTGGAACGTCCGCTCGATTTCCTTGTCATTGCTGATCACAGCGGCGGGCTTGGGGCAACGCAGCGGCTTTATGATGCGCCACGCTTCCTGATTTCGGACCCGACGCTGCGCCGCTGGCACGACATGATGCACGAAGGGCATCAGGGACGACAGCGCGCGACGATGGAGCTGATCAATGCGGCGGGAGACGGCTCTCTGGCCAAAATCCTGCCGCGTGAAGAAGGCCGCAAGGGCACCGAGCAAATCTGGAAATCCCACACCGGCATTGTTGAGCGTTATAATGAGCCGGGCAAATTTACAGCCTTCATGGGCTTTGAATATACGTTGATGCCGCAGGGCGACAATTTGCACCGTGTTGTCATGTTCCGCGACGGCAAACTGCGCGCTGATCAGGTGCTACCCTATGATCCCACCACCGAAGGCACCGAGACAGTCGACAAATTGTGGGACTATATGGATGCCTATGAAAAGAAAACGGGCGGCAAGGCGCTGGCCATCCCGCATAACAGCAATCTTTCCAATGGCCTGATGTTCGACATGGTCGCGCCCGGTGGCGGTCCGGTGACAGCGGATTACGCCCGGCGGCGGGCCTTGCGCGAACCCCTAGTCGAAGTGACGCAGATAAAGGGTGACAGCGAAAGCCATCCGTTCCTCTCCCCCAATGATGAATTTGCAGGCTTTGGCGATGCCGGATGGGATCTTGGCAACCTGACTATGCAGCGCGCAAAAACGCCTGACATGCTGGGCGGCGATTATGTCCGCGAAGCGCTTAAACGCGGGCTTGCGCTGGAGGCCAAGACGGGAGTGAACCCCTATAAATTCGGCCTGATCGGTTCGACAGACAGCCACACCAGCCTTGCCACAGCGGACGAGGATAACTTCTTTGGCAAGCATAGCGACGGCGAACCCAATGCAAAGCGCGCCTCGCAGCAACAGAATCTGGGGACGCGGCAGGGGCGGATCGGCTGGCATTATCTGGCGGGTGGCTATGCCGCTGTCTGGGCCACCGCCAACACCCGCGCTGCCATTTTCGACGCGATGATGCGCCGCGAAGTCTATGCGACCACTGGGCCAAGAATGCAGCTGCGCGTATTCGGCGGCTATGACTTTAGCGATGCGGACTGGGCAGGCGACTGGGTAAAGGCGGGCTATGCGCGTGGCGTGCCCATGGGCGCGGACCTGAAACCAAGAGCCAAGGATGCAAGCGGCGCGCCGTGCCTGATGATCTCTGCACTAAAAGACCCGGAAGGCGCCAATCTCGACCGCGTGCAAGTGGTCAAAGGCTGGATCGACGCATCGGGCAAGCTGAACGAGCGGGTGTTCGATGTCGTCTGGTCATCGCCTGAAAAGCGAGCGCTTGTTGGCGGAAAATTGACGCCGGTTGGTGATACGGTCGATATTGCCAAGGCCAGCTATAGCAACAGCATTGGTGCAGCTGAATTGCGCGCAGTCTGGCGCGATCCAGAGTTTAACGCGGGCGAACGCGCATTTTATTATGTCCGCGTGCTCGAAATACCGACGCCGCGCTGGGTGCTGTTCGATGCGTTGCGCTATGGCGCAAAGCTGTTGCCGGGGACCGAACTCAAATCGCAGGAACGCGCCTATAGCTCACCCATCTGGTATAATCCGGCAGCCTAAGCGGCGCAGGTTGAGGGCAAAACTGACATTAACCTGACACCAACTTGAAACGATTATCGCTAATCGCACCGCTTTATGTCCCGCCGTGTCAATTTGGGCTGGCGAGATCGAAAGGTGGGGTGCAACACATGCTGCGTGGCGGCCCTTGCAGCTATTGGGCGGTTTGCGATGTGCAAACGAAGCTATAGCAGGATATTTCCTATTTTGCAAGAATGGGCAAATACTCCCTTCCCTTGCCATTCCCCTTGCAAAGGCCTAAATTCAAAACATGGTTTCCACACATCATCATCATGAACATGCGGGCGATGACCTTGCCGATGCTGCTGCAAAGGCGCTGGTGGCGGCGGGTGAGCAGTGGACTGAAATGCGTGCGGATATCTTCGCTGTACTGGCGACCTTTGAAAAGCCTGCCTCGGCCTATGACATTGCCGATCTGGTTTCGCAGCGACGCGGCAAGCGGGTGGCGCCCAACAGCGTCTATCGCATTCTCGACCTGTTTGTTGCCAACAATCTGGCTCGCCGCGTGGAAAGCGCCAATGCCTTTATCGCCAATTCACATCCCGGTTGCCTGCACGACTGCATCTTCCTGATCTGCGACAGTTGCGGCAGTGCAACGCATATCGATGACGACAGCGTCACGCGCAATGTGCGCAAGGCTGCGGAGGCCGCTGGTTTCAATGCCGTGCGCCCGGTGGTTGAGGTGCGCGGCACCTGTGCCGATTGCGATTGAAACGCGCGCACAGCCAGCATCGAGCGACGACGGACTATGCGAAATTAACCTGTTCGACAGGCACAAAAAACATCGCTAAAGCTGTGGTGCATGACGAATATACCGACGACGCCGTTGCTTGACACGGTCAAATATCCGGCAGACCTGAGGGCGCTTCACCCTTCACAATTGCGCCAGTTTGCTGATGAGCTGCGCGCTGAAACCATCGCTGCGGTATCGGTTACCGGCGGACATCTTGGCGCTGGGCTGGGTGTGGTCGAACTGACCACAGCCATCCATTATGTGTTCAACACGCCCGAAGACCGGCTGGTCTGGGACGTGGGCCACCAATGTTATCCGCACAAGATTATCACTGGACGGCGCGATCGCATCCGCACGTTGCGCACTGGTGGCGGGCTATCAGGCTTCACCAAACGCAGCGAAAGCGAATATGACCCGTTCGGCGCGGCGCACAGTTCGACGTCGATTTCGGCGGCCCTGGGCTTTGCCGTTGCCAACCGGCTGGCGGGCAAACCGGGCAAGGGCATTGCGGTTATCGGTGATGGCGCGATGTCGGCGGGCATGGCCTATGAGGCAATGAACAATGCCGAGGCGGCGGGTAACCGGCTGGTCGTGATCCTGAATGACAATGATATGTCGATTGCGCCGCCTGTGGGCGGGCTTTCCGCCTATCTGGCGCGGCTGGTATCCTCCAGTGAATATCTGGGCCTCAGGAAAATCGCCAGCAAGCTGACCGCAAAGCTTTCGCGCAGAGTCCATAATGCAGCGCAACGTGTCGAGGAATATGCGCGCGGCATGGCGATGGGCGGCACCTTGTTCGAGGAGCTGGGCTTTTATTATGTCGGCCCGATTGACGGCCATAATCTGGACCAGTTGATCCCGGTTCTGGAAAATGTGCGCGACAATGCAGAGGGGCCGGTGCTGGTCCATGTCGTGACCAAAAAGGGCCATGGCTATGCCCCGGCGGAGGCCGCCGCGGACAAATATCATGGCGTTGTGAAGTTCGACGTCGTCACGGGCAAGCAGGATAAGGGCCCCGGCGGCGGTCCGCCTGCCTATCAGAATGTCTTTGGCGAAACGCTGGCCAAACTGGCCGATACGGACGATCGGATTGTTGCGATTACCGCGGCGATGCCCAGCGGAACCGGCGTCGACAAATTTGCTCAGGCCCATCCCGCGCGCAGTTTCGATGTCGGCATTGCAGAGCAACATGCCGTCACCTTTGCCGCCGGGCTGGCGGCGCAGGGGATGCGGCCCTTTTGCGCGATATATTCGACCTTCCTGCAACGCGCCTATGATCAGGTTGTCCATGATGTGGCGATCCAGAACTTGCCGGTGCGTTTTGCCATCGACCGGGCTGGTCTGGTGGGTGCGGACGGCAGCACCCATGCGGGTTCATTTGACATCACCTATCTTGCCACATTGCCCAATATGGTCGTCATGTCCCCTGCCGACGAGGCTGAGCTGGTGCATATGACCTATACTGCTGCCTGCCATGACAGCGGCCCGATTGCCTTCCGCTATCCGCGCGGCAATGGCATTGGTGTGCCCCTGCCCGAAACGCCGGAGCGGCTGGAAATCGGCAAAGGTCGCATCGTGCGAGAAGGTAAGGCTGTTGCCATCCTTTCGCTGGGCACGCGCCTTGGCGAAGCATTGAAGGCTGCCGACACGCTGGATGCCAAGGGGCTGTCGACCACAGTCGCCGACCTGCGCTTTGCCAAGCCGCTGGACGAGGAACTGATCCGCCACCTGATGACCAGCCACGAAGTTGTGGTGACCGTTGAGGAAGCCGCCGTCGGCGGTCTGGGCGCGCATGTGCTTACGCTGGCCAGCGATCTTGGGCTGGTCGACACAGGCCTTAAAATCCGCACGATGCGCCTGCCGGACATGTTTCAGGACCAGGACACCCCGCAAAAGCAATATGACGAGGCGGGCCTTAACGCGCCGCACATCGTTGAAACCGTTCTGAAGGCGCTGCGCCACAACAGCGCGGGTGTGGAGGAGGCGGGCGTCAGAGCTTAGCGTGATTTCGCGTGAAACCGAGCATTTCAACACTCGGAAATCACGCAAAGCATAGGTCCTGACCCTAGCGCCAACCCGCCCCGACCTTACCCTGCCTTTGAAGGCAATTATGCAATTGCAGCGCCCGTGGCGGACAGCTCGCCATATCGCCTATGTAGGTGCCATATCGGTTTATCCTGCCGATTTCCGGGACAAGGGAGCGTAGTGCGGGCCCTTACCGGCATAAATCACCCTTTGCGATGTTCGCTCTTGACCCAGCGCACTGTGCCCGATGACGCGCGCATAACCACGCTTTCGGTGGTGATCCGACCGTCGCGGTGGCGCTTGACCCCTTCCAGCAGGGAACCATGCGTCACCCCGGTTGCGGCAAAGATGCAGTCGCCTTTTGCCAGTTCCTCAAGATCGTAAATCTTGTCGAGGTCCTCGATACCCCATTTGCGGGCGCGTCCGCGTTCATCATCGTTGCGGAACAGCAGCCGCCCCTTGAACTGGCCGCCGACGCAGCGCAGCGCCGCGGCTGCCAACACGCCTTCCGGTGCACCGCCTGAACCCATATAGATATCGATGTTGGTGTCAGGATCAGTGGTCGCAATCACGCCTGCGACATCGCCATCGGGGATCAGCATGATGCCGCAGCCCAGCGCGCGCAATTCACCAATCAGCTTTTCATGCCGGGGGCGATCCAGCACACACACAATGATTTCGCCGGGCGGCACGCCCTTTTCGGCTGCGACCGCAAGCACATTGTCGCTTGGGCTTTTGTCGAGATCAATGATGCCCGGCGAATAGCCCGGCCCGACGGCAATCTTGTCCATATAAACATCGGGTGCATTGAGGAGATTGCCTTCCTCTGCCACGGCAAGCACGGCAAGCGCATTTGGCCCTGCCTTGGCGGTGATTGTCGTCCCCTCTAGCGGGTCGAGCGCAATGTCGATTTTCGGTCCCTTGCCCGGGGCCATGCCGACCTTCTCGCCAATGAACAGCATGGGTGCTTCGTCGCGTTCGCCTTCGCCGATGACGACAGTGCCATCCATATAGAGGGAATTCAGCGCCGCCCGCATTGCCTCTACAGCAGCGGCATCGGCGGCCTTTTCGTCCCCCCTGCCGATTAGGGTTGCCGCCGCCATGGCTGCGGCTTCGGTCACGCGGACCATTTCAAGCACAAGGACGCGGTCTAAAATGTCGCTGGGGGGCTGCATAAATTCTCCGGCACGGATTTGTTAATGTTGCAGACAGTTGCGGAGACATAGGCCTTTTGTTGTCGCCGCAGCATCATGTGAATCGCCGCAGGCTCGATAGGCAAGGACAGGCGCGATGTCGAGAGCAGTGATGGTCGCCCTGATGTTGATCGCGACGCCTTGCCTTGCGCAGACTGCCCCCGCAGCTCCCTCAGATGCCGCAACGCTGGTAAAGACCAAAAGCGAGGACATCATTACGGTTGAAAAACCGGGAAAATGCCCGGAGGTGACCGGCGATGACGGGATTGTCGTCTGCGCCGAAATTGATCGCGGCGAGGATCAGTTGATCTTTGACGACCAGCGCGTTCCCGAAAGCTCAGCTGCGCAAAAACAGGCCGACGCGGCTGCCTGCATTCCGGGAACGGGCTGCCGTCCACATCCAACGGGGGGTGTCACCTTTGGCTTTGGCAAAAGGCGGCCACCCGCCATCCCCTATGATGAATTTCTGAAGGGGCTGCCCGAGCCGGGGGCCGTCGCTGCAGAGGCCGAAGGCGAGAGCGACTTGCCGCCGAAAGGGCCACAGGAAACGGCCGATTTTGATCCGGCGACCTTGCCGCCGCCATTGGCCGATCCTGAGCCTTAACGCCTGATTAGCCCTGCAATATGTGCATCACCATCGGTTCGCCCTGTAGGCTGTCTGAACCCGACAATGTTTTCAGCGTCGCATGGATCGCGGCCTCTGGCCCTTCATGCGTGACCATGCTGATCAGCGCGGAGCCGTCCGTGACCTCACGCTGGATCAGGCTTTCAATCGATAGCCCGGCATCACGCATGGCCGCCGCAATCTCGGCAAGCACGCCTGCACGGTCGGCCACCAGCAGTCGCAAATAGGTTTTGCCGATGCGATGCGCAGAAGGTGCGCGAGGCAGATTTTCAAGCTCGGCGGTTGGCATGGCGAAGGCTGGACCAGTGTCCTTGCGCGCAATATCGACAATATCGGCGACCACGGCAGAGGCCGTTGGCCGGTCGCCTGCACCTGCGCCCTGAAACAGCAAGCGGCCCGAAAAATTGCCTTCGGCAACAACGGCGTTGGTTGCACCGGTCACATGAGCAAGAGGGTGCTCCAAGGGCACAAGGCAGGGGTGAACGCGCTGAAAAATCCGGGCGCCTTTTTCCGCTTCCTGGCCATTTTCGCCGTCGATTTCGGCAAAACCAATCAGGCGAATGCGATAGCCGAGCGCCTGCGCCTGCGCGATGTCAGCAGCCAAAATCTTGCGGATGCCGCGAATTTCAACCCCGGCAAAATCGATCGTCGTGCCAAAGCTTAAAGAGGCAAGGATTGACAATTTATGGGCGGCATCAACGCCGTCAATGTCGAAACTCGGATCAGCCTCGGCAAAGCCATGCGCCTGCGCATCGGCAAGCACCGCGGCAAAGTCGCGTCCGTCGCGCTCCATTGCCGACAGGATGAAATTGCACGTGCCGTTCAATATGCCATAGACCCGGTCAATCCGGTTCGCGGCTGCCCCGTCGCGCAGGCCCTGAATCACTGGAATCCCGCCGGCAACCGCCGCTTCGAATTTCAGGGGTGCATGGCGGTCTTCGGCAAGCTTGCCAAGCTCTGCGCCGTGATGCGCGATCATCGCCTTGTTGGCGGTTACCAGCGCGCGGCCATTGCCCAGCGTTTCGCGCGCCAGCGTGAGTGCGGGACCATCGGAGCCGCCAACCAGTTCAACCACAACATCAACGTCATCGGCGCTTGCCAGTTCACCCATATCGTCGACCCAGCGATAGGACGACAGGTCCACTCCCCGGTTTTTGGCCCGGTCGCGCGCGCTGATCGCGCTAATCTCTATGGGCCGTCCGGCACGCCGTGCGATCAGGGCGCGGTTTTCCTCAACGAGACGGATGACGCCGGTGCCAACAGTGCCAAGGCCAGCGAGTGCAATGCGAAGCGGTTTTGCCATAATGCCGGAGCGCCTAGGCCAAAGACATAGCTTTGACCAGCCCAAGCTTGCCGCACAACCGCAGGCCACCTATAGGCAGCGCAATGATACAGCAGCCCACTTTATTGATCCTCGCCGGAAAGCGCGACGGCAAGCTTGACCCGTTGGCCGAGCGTGCGGGCGTCAGCCACAAATGCCGCGTGCCGATTGCAGGAAAACCGCTTTTGCAATGGGTGTTGGAGGCTGTGTTGCCAGCCTTTCCCGATTCCCGTGTCTTGATCTCTATCCACGATCCGGCGGTGATTGCTGATCTGCCGGGCGTTGCCGAACTGACGGCATCAGGCCGCCTGTTGCTGTGCCCCGCACAGGCCGGAATTGTCGAAAGCGTGGAGGCAGCGATTGCGGCTGCGGGCGGCGAGGCGGCATTTCCGTTAATGATTACCACCGCCGACAATGTGCTGGCTGAGCCTGATTATTTGCGCGGCGTTCATGAAGCGGCGCTGGCCGGAGTAGGCGATGCCGTTGTGGTGCTTGCGACGCGCGAGGCAATCCGCGCAGCCCATCCCGACGGCCAGCGAAAATTTTATGAATTCAGCGATGTGGCGATTTCGAACTGCAACCTATTCTGGCTGCGCAGCAGCCGCGCGCTTGCCGCGACCGAAGCATTTCGTGAGGGCGGCCAGTTTGCAAAGAACAGGGCGCGCATCGCCAAGGCCTTCGGGCTATGGAATCTTGTCCGCTTCCGCCTGGGCTGGTGGACTTTGGACGGGGCGTTCAAGGCGATCAGCCGCCGCTTCGGCGTGCGCGTTGTCCCGCACATTACCCCCGATGGCGCCTTTGCCATCGATGTCGATAATGAACGCACTTATGGCGTTGCTGAGCTGCTGCTTGGGCAGCGCAAAGGCGCGGACATGTCTGGCGCATGATCGGGCCGACATCATGCCTGTCTGCGGAGAAATGCTGACATGATCATCGGCCTTGGCTCTGATCTGTGTAATATAGAGCGCATCCAGGCCTCGCTCGACCGTTTTGGCGAACGCTTTGAACAGCGGGTGTTTACGGAAACCGAACGCGCGAAGGCGGCAAAACGGCCGTTCACACGGGCAGGGGCCTATGCCAAGCGCTTTGCCGCGAAAGAGGCGTTCAGCAAGGCTGTTGGCACCGGGTTCAAACGCGGCGTGTTCATGAAGGATATAGGGGTGGTCAATGCGCCGTCAGGTGCGCCCACCCTTGCGCTGACCGGCGGCGCAAAAGCACGTCTCGACGCGATGGTGCCAAATGGCTATGAGGCGCATATTCACCTGACGCTCACCGACGATCATCCATGGGCACAGGCCTTTGTGATTATCGAGGCAGTTTTGAAAGCATGACCAGTTTGACCCCCAATATGCAAGGCGACGCGAATTCTGACCAGCAGGATATGGCCACCGCCGCCCCGCCAGCCGAAAGCTCTGGATGGGCAGCCTCGCTTTGGGCAGAGATAAAGGGGTTATTCTGGTTGCTGCTGGCGGTGTTGGCTTTTCACAGCTTCATTGCGAAGCCATTTTATATCCCGTCAATCTCCATGATGCCGACGCTGCTTGTTGGGGACCGCCTGTTTGTTTCCAAATATGCCTATGGCTGGAGCCATGTGTCGCCAACCATTCCCAATCCGCTTGCGATGTTTCGCGGATTGGTGCTTGGCGAAGAGGTTGAAAGCTATGCCTTCATGCTGCCCGAATCGGAGGGGCGCATCTGGGGCAGTATGCCCAAGCGCGGCGACATCGTCATCCTGACGCCCAAGGGCAAGGCACAGGATTATATCAAGCGTGTCATTGGCCTTCCCGGCGATCTGTTTGAAATGCGCGATGGGCAGGTTTGGCTGAATGGAAAGCCAGTCAAGCAAGAGGCCCAACCCGCCAAGGACCTGGCCGTTGATCCCAACAATCCCTGTTCGGAGCTCGATTTTCCAGGGGCTCTTGCCCCAGACCGCGACGGCCGCCTGCATTGTTATGTGCAGGTGGTGCGCGAAACCCTGCCCAATGGTGTCAGCTATGATGTGATTGATGCACGGCGCAGCGAGGTTGATACGATTGCGCCGGTAAAAATCCCGGCGGGTCATGTCTATCTGCTTGGCGACAACCGCGATAACAGCTCCGACAGCCGTGTTCCGGGGCGTCTTGGCGGGCTTGATGGCCCCGTGCCATGGGACCGGATCGGCGGACGCGCGGAAATCATCACTTTCTCGGTTGATGGCACGACCAGTTGGAATCCGATGACCTGGTTTGCCTCGCTACGTGGTGAGCGCGCTGGCACCAGCCTGCGCCCCGAACGCATTCCTGGGCCGCCTGCCAAATGATCAGTGCGATGGCCTTTATGCACGAGGCGGCATCATGTTCCTGATCGCCTGCTTCCTGATGGGCGTCGGCAATTTTGCGATGCACAAGGCTGTGGTGGAATCGGGGCATCCATTTGTGGAGGATGCCACATTATATTTTGGCCGCTATTTCGGGCGGGGCGGCTATGCCGTTGAGTTCATCATTCTGGCCGGAACCATGTTGATGGCCCATGACGGGTCGGCATGGATGGTGTTGGGCTATTTTGCCTATACGCTGTTCAATGGCCTTGCCGCCTGGCTGTTCCTCAGCGGGCGGGTCTAACTACCTCTACTCATCTGGCTCTGATCGCCCGGCACATGTCGTTTGTCGAAGGCTACCCTGTTTATCAGTGGCCTGACGGCGTTGGTCGAAGCGCGCTGGAACGAAAACAATTGTAAACGCTATCGTGCACGCTGAACCAGATGGAGGGATCAGGTGAACGAATTTGGCCATAGCGCGGCTGCGCTTTTGCTTGCCAGCTGCGTGTTTCCTTCGGTTGTCAGTGCGCAGACGCCGGCGGAAAACCGCCCGGCGGACACCGCCACAGCCACGCTGGAGCCACGGACAGAAAATGGCCGGCAAATTTATGAAGCAACGCAATTTGTGCGCTTCGCTCCGCAAACCGCGCTTGACATGGTGCGGCAGATACCGGGATTTTCGATCACGCAAGTCAGCGGCGATCGCGGGTTGGGTGAGGCGAGCCAGAATGTCTTGATCAATGGTCAGCGCGTCACGGGCAAAAGCAATGATGCCGAAACCGCCTTGTCCCGCATCCCTGTCTCATCGGTCATCCGGCTGGAGGTGGCCGATGCCGCCGGTTTCAACATATCCGGGCTGAACGGGCAAGTCGTCAATGTGATCGCTACCGAAGGCGGGCTGAAAGGCAATTTCACCTGGCGAGGCGAAGTGCGCAGACGGATCGGAACCAATATCCGGCAGGGCGAAATCAACATTTCTGGAAAGCTGGGCAAAGGCACATTCACGCTTGGCGCAAACAATAATGGCGCCTTCAAAGGCGGCGGCTGGGGCGAAGAATTCACGCTCGATCCTAATGGTAACCTGCTTTATACTCGGGATATTTCCACCCTCAATGTCGGCGACAGGCCGCGTATCGCAGGCAGCTATGCCCTGAAGTCCGACGGCGGCGAGCTATTGAATGTCAATGCGGCGCTGGAATTTTTCCGTTTCCGCCGCCGTGCTGATTTCGACCGCTATGCAGTCGGCGTGCCGGATATTTTTGAGCGCGAAAAAAGCCTGGAGGATGAATATAATTATGAACTGGGCGGTGATTATGAATTCGGGCTTGGCAAGGGCCGCCTGAAGATCATTGGGTTCCACCGTTATGAACATAGCCCCGTCGGCAGCGAGTTTCGCCGCGATTATGCCGATGCGCGCCCACCGGAGGGGCAGCGGTTTGAGCAGATTGTGGACGAAGGTGAAAGCGTTTTGCGCGGGGAATATCGCTGGAAATCGGGAAAGAATGATTGGCAGGTCTCGCTCGAAGGGGCGCTGAATTATCTTGATGCCGAATCCGAATTTGCGACGCTGCAAAATGGCCAATATGTCGTGCAGCCGCTGCCGGATGCTACCGCGCGTGTTGAGGAAAAGCGGGCGCAGGCCATTGTCACCTATGGGCGGCCGCTGACCGACAGCCTGTCGTTGCAGGTCAGCCTTGGCGGCGAATATAGCCAATTGAGCCAGACCGGAGCCAATGGTCTGGCGCGCTCATTCTGGCGGCCCAAGGGCTCTTTGGCGCTGACATGGAAAGCATCGCCGCGCTTTACTGTGTCCAGCAAGTTTCAGCGCAAGGTCGGGCAGCTCAGCTTCTTTTCATTCCTTGCCTCTGTCGACGTGCAGAATAACAACAATAATGCAGGCAATCCGCAACTTGTGCCACCGCAAAGCTGGCTTTGGGAGAATGAAGCCAACTGGTCGCTGGGCAAGGCGGGGTCGATCAAGTTCAAACTGGACGGCGAAGTCATCAGCGACCTTGTCGACCAGATCCCGATCAGCGCCACCGAAGAGGCGGTTGGCAACCTTGCCGGATCGGCCAAAAGAATACGCGGCGAAATCAATGGCAGCTTTGTCCTGGATGTGATCGGGTTCAAGGGAGCCAAGCTGGATGCCGTGCTTGCCATGCAGGAAACCAGCGTGCGCGATCCGCTGTTCCTGTCCAACCGCCAGCTGAGCAACAGGGGGCGGACCTATTGGAGCCTTGACCTCAGACATGACATACCCGGGACACAATGGGCCTGGGGCGTCTATGCCGAGGATTCCCGCAATAACGGCTTTTACCGGCTCGACTATTTCGGACGCGGCTTCACCACTGGACCGTTCACCCTTGCCTATATCGAGCATAAAGACGTGCTCGGCCTTAAGGTTCGGGTCTCGCTCCTGAACCTGATTGGTCAAAAGGAGAAGTCGCAAGAGCTTTTCTATGTCGGGCGTCGCAACGGCCCGCTTGATTTTTCGCGCGAGTCCGAGTTCCGTTATGGCGCGATTGGACGGCTGACGATCAGCGGGACTTTCTGAAACGGCATTTGCCGCCTATAGCGCGCCCATGCCACCGACGGGGGATTCTAAAGCAACAGGAAGCGAGGCTCCTTTCGGGGCGACCTTCGCGCGCTTTCTCCCCTATTTGTGGCCAAAGGACCAGCCGGGCCTGCGGGCGCGGATCGTCATCGCACTTTGTCTGGTGCTGGTATCAAAGGCAGTCCAGCTTTCGATGGGCTTTGTCTATGGGGCAGCCATTGATCGGATGCAGCCTGCGATGGAGGATGGCGTCTGGTTGGCCATCGGGCTGGTATGTGCCTATGCCGGGGCGCGTTTTGGCGGGGTATTGTTCGATAATCTAAGGAATACGGTGTTCGAACGGGTCGGGCAGGATGCGACCCGGCGGCTTGCCGAGCATGTGTTCAGCCATCTCCACCGGCTGTCGATGCGTTTCCACATGAACCGGCGGACCGGCGCCGTCACCAAGGTGATTGAGCGGGGCACGAAAAGCATTGATATCATGCTGTATTTCATGCTGTTCAACATCGGCCCGACGGTGATTGAGCTGGTTGCGGTTGCCGTCATATTCTGGATGAAATTTGGTGCGGGGCTGGTGGTCGCGACCTTTGTGATGGTCGCGCTTTATATCCTGTTCACGCAGAAAGTGACGGACTGGCGCAACGCCCTGCGTGAGGAAATGAACGCGCTGGACACCGCAACCGTCGCGCGTTCGGTGGACAGCCTGCTCAATTATGAAACGGTCAAATATTTTAACGCCGAGGCGCGCGAAAGTCTTTATTACAGCCGCGTTGCCACGCGCTGGCAGGAAGCGGCAATAAAATCTGAAAATTCGCTGGCATGGCTGAATATTGGCCAGTCGCTGATCACCAATCTGCTGATGGCAGGCGCAATGGGTTATAGCGTCTGGGGCTGGTCGCAGGGGCAGTTTTCAACGGGTGACGTGGTGTTGGTGAACACACTGTTGATGCAGCTGTTCCGCCCGCTCGATATGCTGGGGATGGTTTATCGCACGATCCGCCAGGGGATCACCGACATGGCGGCGATGTTCGACCTGATCGATGCTGCGCCGGAAATCACGGACAAGGCCGGTGCCCCCGCGCTGAAAGTCGGTGGCGGCGGCCTTGTCTTTGAAGATGTGACTTTTGGCTATGAGCCGGAACGACAGATTTTGAACGGTGTCAGTTTTGCAATTGCGCCGGGCAAGACGCTTGCCGTGGTTGGGCCATCAGGTGCGGGAAAATCGACCATCGCGCGGCTGCTCTATCGCTTTTACGACGTCACTGGTGGGCGGATAACTATTGATGGGCAGGATTTGCGGGACGTGACGCAAGCAAGCTTGCGCGCAAGCATCGGCATTGTCCCGCAGGATACCGTGCTGTTCAACGACAGCATTGGGTATAACATCGGCTATGGCCGCGAAGGGGCCGGGCAAGCGGAGATTGAGGCAGCGGCGCGCGGCGCACAGATCCACGGCTTTATCGCTGCGCAGCCTGATGGTTATGAGACGCAAGTGGGCGAACGCGGGCTGAAACTTTCAGGCGGCGAAAAACAGCGCGTGGCGATTGCCCGGACACTCCTTAAAAATCCGCCCATCCTGATCCTTGATGAGGCGACCAGCGCGCTCGACAGCCGCACTGAGGCCGAGATACTGGCAACGCTTGACGAGGTTTCGCGCCAGCGGACCACGATCATGATCGCGCATCGGCTGTCCACAGTGGTCAATGCCGACGAAATTGTCGTGCTGGATGGTGGCCGGGTGGCAGAGCGCGGAAGCCATGCTGCATTGCTGTATCGCGGCGGTCTTTATGCCGAAATGTGGGCGCGCCAGCAGGCTGAAAAAGACAAGGAAACGGTGCTTACGGGATGAGGGGCAAGTCGGGCGAGTGCTGGCCCAGCCTTACCGCGCCTCATCCATCAGGCGGCGCATCCGGCGCACGCTTTCGTCCAGTCCGATGAAAATCGCCTCACCGACCAGATAATGGCCGATATTCAGTTCGGCGAGCTGCGGGATCGCCGCAATGGGCTGCACATTTTCAAAGGTCAGCCCATGGCCGGCATGGGGTTCGATCCCGTTTTTTGCGGCCAGCGCAGCGGCATCGGCGACGCGCTTTAGTTCGGCTTCAACACCGGCGGCATCCTGTTCAAGAAACAGATGCGCATAGCGACCGGTGTGAAATTCAACCACCGGTGCGCGCAGCCGCATCCCTGCCTCTATTTGCCGGGCATCGGGTTCGATGAACAGGCTGACGCGAATGCCTGCGTCCAGCAATTGACCAACAATGGGCGCAAGATGATTATGCTGCCCCGCCGCATCCAGCCCGCCTTCTGTCGTGCGTTCCTCGCGCCGCTCGGGGACGATGCAGGCGGCATGTGGTCTGTGTTTGAGCGCAATGGCCAGCATCTCTTCGGTCGCAGCCATTTCGAGGTTCACCGGCAGCTGCGCCTCGGCCATGATCGCATCGAGATCAGAATCGCGGATATGCCGCCGGTCCTCACGCAGATGGATGGTAATGCCATCGCCCCCCGCTGCCTGCACGATGCGAACGGCGCGCATCGGATCGGGATGATCCCCGCCGCGTGCATTGCGGATGGTGGCGACATGGTCGATATTGACGCCGAGGCGGAGGGGAGTGGTCATTCGCCTTCTTTCACACACGCAGCCATACTGAGCATATCGTAAGAAAAACCAGAACCTTGCCAGACCTCGCCAAAATCGAAATTGGGCCCTTCCACGAAAACCGCAGCCGCAACTTTTTTCTCAGGAAGAATGAAATTGCGCACCTGCATCTTGCCGATACCTCCCCTGCGCTCGACGATCTTCACAGGTGCATCGCAGCCTTCAAGAGGCACTGAAAACACCCATTGCCCAAGCGCGATAAAGCCAAGCTCCGGCTGACCGTCCCATAACTCGGCCAATTGAGCACGGGGAAGCAGGCGTCCGTTCATCAGGGCTCGGTCGAACAGAATCAGGTCTTCTGGCGAACCGGCGAGCGCGCCAGCGCTACCGAAGGCCGAAAAGGCGATTGGCGGTTCGCCCTGCACAGCGTCAGGATTCTCTCCATCCTTCAGGACAAGCAGGCTTTTGAGCTTTAATGGCCGGGCAATGCGCTCCTTGACGAACCGATCCCATTTCTTGCCAGTTACTTTTTCAAGCAATGCGCCTGCAACGACATAATCACAATTATTGTAGGACCACTGCCCGCCCGGGGTTCCGGTGACGGGGCCGGCACAATATCCGGTCAGCGCGGAACGGTTGCCCTTATAGTCGGTCATGTAATAGCTTGCCATGCCGTCCGGGCCGGTCGGCGTATTGTCGGGATTGGGTAGGCCTGATTGATGCCTGAGTAACTGCCTCACAGTCATGGTCGTGGCATTGTTGCTGGCAAATCCTGGAAGGTAGCGGGCAACGGGTTCGTCTAGCACGATGCGGCCCTTGACCACTTCTTGCATGATCATAACGGCAGTAACTTGCTTGGTCACCGACGCCCAACGGAAGACAAAATCATGCTCCCTTTTAGGTTGATAGTCGCGCGCAAAAATTTTCTGCGATCCACCCGCCAGTTCAACGCCATCACGTTCGATGTAGTACGCTAGGGCGCCTTGCCCCAGCTTGTCAAAAAGCTCTACGATGGGTTCCTCTTGGATTAGGAACGCTGGCCCATAGCGTATGGGCACCACTTCTTCATCATCTTCCCGTTCTGGTGCCAACGGCTGTCCGGTCGCCGATCCGATAACAGCAAAGAACAGTATTACCGCGCAAAGAAGAACCCGGCCGTTCAAGCGGCTTCCTTCCTGCTCCCCGGCTTCACCGCCGGTGTCGCGGCCAATTCTTCCGGCACTTCATCCGGCGCATAGGTCGGGAAATTCAGTTCGATCAGCGGGAAGAACGGCACGCCCAGATCGGCACTGCCGCCTGATCGATCGACCACCGATGCCGCCGCAATTACTTCACCGCCTTCGGCCTCGATCGCCTTGATCGCCTCGCGCGAGGACAGGCCAGTGGTGACAACATCCTCGACCAGCAGGATTTTTGTGCCTGGCTCAATGGCAAAGCCGCGCCGCAGGCCGAACACGCCTTCGGGCCGTTCGACGAACATCGCATCCACGCCCAGCGCGCGGCCCATTTCATGGCCGATGATGAGGCCGCCCATTGCCGGCGAAATGACTGCGCCGAGTTGCGAGCGGATTTCGCGCGGGATTTTCTGTGCGATGGCCATTGCGACACGGCCGGCGCGCTCCGGGTTCATCAAAAGCCGCGCACATTGCAGATAATGCGCGCTGTGGCGGCCAGAGGAAAGAAGGAAATGCCCCTCAAGCAAGGCATCTGCGGCGCGGAATTCGGAGAGGATTTCGTCTTCGGTCATGGGGGAGGGAACGTCCTGTTGTTACGCGCAATCGTCGTTGCGCCTTTTGCAACGCGAATAGGTGGATTTCCTGCACAAATAAATCCATAAAATCTGTGCCTAGGCGCTTGAGGCTTATGCCAAGCGCGCCTATAGGACGCGCGAAATGCCGTATTTCCGGCATTGGTCCAGACATCTATGGTGGTGTCGCAGAAGCAAAATTACGGGGCTAACGTAATGAAAGTTTTGAAGAAATTCATTCTTGCATGTGGTTTGGTGATGGGCGCGTTGCTGGCCAGTGCGCAGGCTGCGACTCCGGCTGCTGCACCGGTTGCGGTCGATGCCGCTGCGCCCGCGTCTGCGGCGGCTCCTGCAGCTGACGCTACGGCAAGCGCGACGCCCGCCGATGCGACTGCCGCGCCTGAGGCCGCAAAAGATGGATCGCTGCCGGGATATACGCCCATGGCGCCCACGCCGGGAATCGGTATGCCCGTTGATCGCGGCGTTGATTTTCAGGAACAATTCAGCCCCAATGGCCAATATGCCAAGTGGATCAACAACGCGATCCTTCTGCCGATCATCGTTGTGATTTCGCTTTTTGTCCTGATGCTTCTGCTTTGGGTCATTGTTCGTTACAACCGCCGGGCCAACCCCGTGCCGTCCAAGACCACCCACAATACCTTTATCGAGGTGGTCTGGACATTGGTTCCCGTGCTGATCCTGCTCGGCATTGCCTATCCCTCGCTTGATCTGTTGGCAAAACAGTTCAAACCCGCCCCTGCCGACGCCGTGACTGTGAAGGTGACAGGCTATCAATGGTATTGGGGCTATACCTATCCTGATCATGGCGGCTTTGAGGTCGTCTCAAACATGCTTCAGGAAAAGGACAAGGTGAAGGCCGGGGATCGGTATCGCACGGACCGTGATGGTCCGGCGCTCTTGGCGGTCGACAATCGTATGGTCGTGCCTGCTGGTGTACCGCTGCGCATCCAGACGACCGCTGCTGATGTTATTCACAGCTTTGCCGTCCCCTCGCTCTGGTTCAAGCTGGACTCGGTCCCGGGCCGTTTGAACGAGAAAAAGCTGATCATAAACAAGCCGGGCGTCTATTTCGGCCAATGTTCCGAACTTTGCGGCGCGCGCCATGGCTTTATGCCCATTGCTATTGAGGCATTGCCGCCTGCGCAGTTTGCCGCATGGGTAAAGGCAAAGGGGGGCGCCATGCCGGGTGAAGCCGATGCTGCTCCCGCTGCTGATTCAACTGCGCCTGCCGCGCCTGCAACCGATAACAAGGCAGCTGCCGCTCCCGCCGCTGCCGTGCCCGCGAAGTAAGAGGTCGAAACGCCATGACAACCATTGCTGCCAATCCTTCGGATTTTCACGATCATGCGCATGATGCGGACCATAAGCCGGGCTTTTTTGCCCGCTGGTTCATGTCCACCAACCATAAAGACATCGGCACGCTCTACCTGATCTTTGCCATTTTCGCAGGCGTCGTGGGCGGTGCCATTTCCGGTCTCATGCGGCTTGAGCTGGCGGAGCCTGGTATCCAGTATCTCCAAGGCTGGGCCTCGATGATGGCAGGCAAAGAAGCCTCCATGGATGAAGCCTATCATATGTGGAACGTGCTGATCACGGCGCACGGCCTGATCATGGTGTTCTTCATGGTCATGCCCGCGATTATCGGCGGCTTTGGCAACTGGTTCGTGCCGCTGATGATTGGCGCGCCTGACATGGCCTTCCCGCGGATGAACAACATCTCTTTCTGGCTGACCGTTGTTGCCTTCATCATGCTGCTTGGCTCCAGCTTTGTGCCGGGGGGCACGGGCTTGGGTGCAGGCACGGGGTGGACCGTCTATGCGCCGCTTTCGACATCGGGCTCGGTGGGGCCAGCAGTTGATATGGCGATTTTCTCGCTTCACCTTGCCGGGGCTGCGTCGATTTTGGGCGCAATCAACTTCATCACCACGATTTTCAATATGCGCGCACCGGGCATGACGCTGCACAAGATGCCGCTCTTTGTCTGGTCAGTGCTGGTGACGGCCTTCCTGCTTCTGCTGGCGCTGCCGGTTTTGGCGGCGGCGATCACCATGTTGCTTGTTGACCGCAATTTCGGCGGGGCTTTCTTTGATGCCGCCGCTGGCGGTGACCCGATCCTGTACCAGCACCTTTTCTGGTTCTTCGGCCATCCCGAAGTGTACATCATGATCCTGCCCGGATTTGGTATCATCAGCCAGATCGTCTCGACCTTCAGCCGCAAGCCGGTCTTCGGCTATCTTGGCATGGCCTATGCGATGGTGGCCATTGGCGTGGTCGGCTTCGTCGTCTGGGCACACCATATGTTCACCATCGGGATGAGCGTCGAGATGAAGATGTACTTCACCGCCGCCACCATGGTCATTGCGGTTCCGACGGGGATCAAGATTTTCAGCTGGATTGCCACCATGTGGGGCGGTTCGGTCAGCTTCAAGACGCCGATGGTCTGGGCCATGGGCTTCATCTTCATGTTCACCGTTGGTGGCGTGACTGGCGTTGTGCTCGCCAATGGCGGCATCGACGACAATCTGCATGACACTTATTATGTGGTTGCCCACTTCCATTATGTGCTCTCGCTGGGCGCGGTCTTCTCACTCTTTGCCGGTTTCTATTACTGGTTTGGCAAGATGTCGGGTCGCCACCTCAACGAGTTTCTGGGCCACCTGCATTTCTGGGTCTTCTTCATCGGCGTGAACGTGCTGTTCTTCCCGATGCACTTCCTGGGTAACCAGGGGATGCCGCGCCGCTATCCGGACTATGCGCAGGCCTATGCCCACTGGAACGAGGTCGCCTCGCTCGGTTACGCGATCATGGGCGTGGGCGTGCTGATTTTCTTCGTCAATGTGTTCTGGTCCTTGCTGGCCGGTCGCAAGGCCGAAGACAATTATTGGGGTGAAGGCGCGACGACGTTGGAATGGACATTGTCCAGCCCGCCGCCCTACCACCAGTTTGAAACGCTGCCGGTTATCAAATAGCCGCTGCGTTGATTAAAGACCGCAGCCCTGAGCATGTCGAAGGGCGCTTCTTGAAGGCAAGGATATGCCTTGAGACGTGCTTCGACAGGCTCGGCGCTCCGGTGTCGAGACTATAGGCAATGAGCACAGCAACGCACGACGTCTCCCTTCCCGCCGAGTGGCACGATTTCTGGGCGCTGACCAAGCCCGGCGTCATGCGTCTTGTTGTCTTTACGGCGCTGTGCGGCCTGCTTGCCGCGCCGGGTGATATCCACCCAGTGATCGGCTTTACTGCAATAATGTGCATTGCTGTCGCGGCCGGTGCGTGCGGCGCGCTCAACCAATGGTATGAGGCTGAGCTGGATGCCAAGATGAAGCGTACGGCCAAGCGCCCGCTGCCTGACGGGCGGATGGAACGGCCCGCTGCACTGCAATTCGGTATTGGCCTTGCGGCCTTTTCCGTCGGGATCATGGGGGTTGCCGTTAACTGGCTGGCCGCTGGCATATTGGCCTTTTCGATCTTTTTCTATGCCGTCGTGTACACCATGTGGCTAAAGCCCAACACGCCGCAGAATATCGTCATTGGCGGTGCGGCGGGTGCTTTTCCTCCCGTCATCGGCTGGGCGGCAGTCACAGGTGATGTGACGTTGCTACCTGCGTCGATGTTTGCGATCATTTTCCTGTGGACGCCGCCGCATTTCTGGGCGCTGGCGCTGTTCATGAAGGCTGATTATGGCGCGGCAGGCATCCCCATGCTGCCCAATGTCGCTGGACAAAAGGCAACGCGGAACCAGATTTTCGGCTATAGCTGGGTGATGGCTGCTGCGGTGCTTGCTCCGTGGTGGCTTGGACTGACAGGGGTGATTTATGGCTATTCCGCGCTTGCCCTGACGGTCGGCTTTGTTGCACTTGCCTTTTTGGTGTGGCGAAACGATGCTGTCGATGCCGCCCAGATGAAGCCAGAAAAGCGGCTTTTTGCTTATTCGATCATCTATCTGTTCCTGCTGTTTGGCCTTTTGGCCTTTGACCGGATGGTGACAGCATGACCGAGGATATGGGGCCGCAGAAAGTTGGCGATCTCGACGTGGCGCAAAGCCGCGAAATGCGGGCACGGCAGGAAGGCCGCGCACGCATGATGGGGCTGGCGCTTGCCGCGCTTTGCGTGCTGTTTTTCGCAATCACTATTGTAAAAGTTGGAGTTTGGGGATGAGTGTCGCCGCAGTGCAACCGCGTCCAGACGGACGTTCCAATGTGAAAACCGGCCTGATGGCCGCAGCAATCGCTGTTGGCATGGTCGGTATGGGCTTTGCGGCTGTACCGCTTTATCGCATATTCTGTCAGGTCACAGGGTTTGGCGGGACGACCATGAAGGTCAGCGAGGCGCAGGCCGCAACCGTCGTTCCGGTGAACAAGACAATGGTGATTCGTTTCGATGCAAATCAGCGCGGCTTGCCGTGGGATTTCAAACCGGAACGGCCAACCGACAAGGTCACCATCGGCGCGCGTGACATGTCGATTTTCATTGCCAAGAATAATGCTGCCGTTCCGATTACCGGCAGTGCCACTTTCAACGTCACACCGGCGCTGGCAGGGCAATATTTCAACAAGATACAATGCTTCTGCTTTGTGGAGCAGGAGCTCCAGCCCGGGCAGGAAATGCGGATGCCGGTGCTTTATTATGTCGATCCAAAGATACTCACCGATCCGCAGACCAAGGATATTGAGGAAATTACCCTTAGCTATACTTTCTATCCGGTGGACCCGGCGAAAAAGGGCAGCTAAGGCTGAATATAGAGTTTAAGGCTAGAATTTTCAGGGAATAGGGACATTTCGCCATGGCCGGTGCCAAGAACCACGATTATCATATCTTACCGCCCAGCATCACGCCGCTGCTCGGATCCATCACCGCCTTCACGATGTTTTTCGGCCTGGTGATGATGTTCCAGGACGAATATTTCGGCAAATATGGCAGCCTGGTGTTCGGTGCGGGCCTGATCGGCGTGCTCTACACATTCTGGACCTGGTGGGCCGACGTCATCAAGGAAGCCCATGCTGGCGACCACACACCCGTGGTGCAGCTGCACCTGCGTTACGGCATGATCATGTTCATTGCTTCTGAAGTCATGTTCTTCGTCGGCTGGTTCTGGGCTTGGTTCGATTTTGCGCTGTTCCCCGTGCCGCTGGAAGTGGCCTATGACAGAGTCGCGCACACATTTGAAATCACCAACCTGTTCGGTCAGGAAGGCGCTGCGGCGGCTGCACAGTTTCCCGCCAAGGGCATGGAAGTGTTCGACGCATTCTCGCTGCCTCTGCTCAACACGCTGATCCTGCTATGCTCTGGCACGACCGTGACCTGGGCGCACCATGCGCTGCTGAACAATGATCGCAAGGGCTTGATCAACGGTCTGTGGGTCACGATCATCCTTGGCGTCATTTTCTCCTGCGTGCAGGCCTATGAATATGCTATCGCGCCCTTCCCCTTTGCCGGGCTGAACTATGGCACTGCCTTTTTCATGGCGACGGGCTTTCATGGTTTCCACGTGATCGTCGGGACCATCTTCCTCGCAGTGTGCCTTGGCCGCGCCTATAAGGGGCACTTTACGCCAAAGCAGCATTTCGGCTTTGAGGCAGCCGCTTGGTACTGGCATTTTGTCGATGTCGTCTGGCTCTTCCTCTTCGCCGTTGTCTATGTCTGGGGCGGTTGGGGAGCACCGGTGCATTGATAGGAGCGCGGTCGGATGACCGGCACGCCATCTGAAAAAGGGCAGCCCGGCCTGGTCGCGGCTGCCCTTTTTGGCTTGTGCCCCGAATGTGGGGCAAAATCTTTGTTCGATGGCCCGGCGCAATTTGCCGAACGCTGCACGCAGTGCGGCCTTGACTATGGCAGCTTCAATGTCGGCGATGGCCCCGCAGCGCTGTTGACGATGTTCATTGGGGCGCTGATTGTGGCGGCTGCCATTGGCCTTGATATCGCGGTGCGTCCGCCATTCTGGGTCCATGCCATTATCTGGGTGCCACTGACCGGGCTGATGGTGCTTGCCTGTCTGCGGTTTGCAAAGGGAGCGCTGCTGATTGCAGAACATCGCAACAAGGCGCGCGAGGGGCAGTTGGCGGAGCAGGAGGAGGCACAATGACCATGCGCTTGCCCCTGATCCCTGCCATCATTGTTGCGGTTGCTGTTGCCACCATGATCGGCCTTGGCATTTGGCAATTGCAGCGCAAGGCGGAGAAAGAGGCATTGCTTGATGTCTACGCCGCTGCCGCCAACCAGCCCGCAATTGCCTGGCCCTCTGTCCCGATTGTGGGCGAACTGCCGCTGTTCCGCAAATCTGCGTTAATGTGTGTCAGGGTGGAAAAATGGGACGCCGTGGCGGGCAAGAATGTCGCGGGTAAGGCAGGCTATGCCCATGTCGCGCATTGCCATTTGAGCGGGGCCGAGGGGCCGGGGGCGAAAGTGGCCATTGGCTGGTCAGCACGTCCTGATGCGCCGAACTGGACTGGCGGGCAAGTGAGCGGGATGATCGCACCCGATAATGCTGGTCTTATCAAACTTGTTGCGGACACAGCGCCCGCGGGGCTGGAACGGCTCGCACCGCCATCGACGCAAAGCATTCCCAACAACCATCTGATGTATGCCGTTCAGTGGTTTTTCTTTGCTGCTGCTGCCACCGTGATTTTCGTGCTGGCTGTGCGGCGGCGGCAGGCAGGCGCTTGAGCCTTCCCGCCGATCCGCTATTTTACCTGCTCGCAGGTATAGCGGTTATCCTCGTCGGATTGGGAAAGGGCGGTTTCTCTGGCCTAGGCTCTGCGTCGATGCCGGTGATGACGCTGGCGATCGATCCGATCAATGGCGCTGCCATTCTGTTACCCTTGTTTATCGTCCAGGATGTTGTCGGTGCATGGTCATTCCGCAAAAGCACCGATTGGACGATGCTTGCCTGGACCTTGCCGGGATGCGCGCTGGGCATAGTGCTTGGCTGGCTAATGGCGGCCAATGTGCATGTCCATGCTGTCGAGGCCACGGTCGGGGCCATTGCGCTGATATTTGGGCTGAACCAGTTGGCGATGCGCGCTGGCATCGGTCTGTCCGTCCGCAAGGCGCAGCCTGATGCTGTTGGCTTGTTCTGGGGCGGGGTATCCGGCTTTACCAGCCAGATTGCGCTGGCGGGCGGGCCACCATTTCAGATTTGGGCGCTGAGCCGCAAATTGCCGCGCGATGTTTTCGTAGGCACCAATGCCCTGTTTTTCGCGGCATCGAACTGGCTGAAAATTCCCGCCTTCATCGCGCTGGGCAGCTTTTCTGAACGCAATGCCGTGCTGTCCGGGCTTTTGCTGCCGCTGGCCATTGCCAGCACGCTTGCCGGGGTGTGGTTGGTGCGCCGCATATCGCCAGAGCGCTTCCTGATTGCAATCAATCTGCTGATGGTTGCCGTGGGGCTTCGCTTGTTGTGGAGTGCGCTTTCAACCTGAATATCTAGATGGCACGCGGCGATCATTCAGGACTTGATGACGCTGGGCGTTTTCATCTTTGCGCGGGGCAGGATATCAGTGCCAAATACTCGGCAATGCCATCCGCGATCCACACCGCTGGCGCGTGTGGAAGTGCGCGTGATCCAAGAAAAATTCCTAAAGTACAGCGCGCATATCAGCCTTGACGATAGCTGCCATGGCACGGTGGGCGCGTGTCATTTCCACTTTGACCCCAGCTTCATCATTCGCGGTCTTACCGACCTGCATGTGAAGCATAGGGTCAGGGTCGGTCAGACATCCAGATTGGCGACATTCAAGGCATTTTCCTGAATGAAGTCGCGGCGCGGCTCAACCACGTCGCCCATCAGCTTTTCAAAAATCTCGCCTTCGTCTTGGCTGTCCTCAATCGTTACCTGCAACAACGACCGGGCCGTGGGGTCAAGCGTGGTTTCCCACAATTGTTCCGCATTCATTTCGCCCAGCCCCTTGTAGCGGGATATGGACAGGCCCTTGCGGCCAGCGGCAAGAACCGCGTCGAGCAGCTCGGACGGGCGCGTGACCAGCCGGTCGCCTGCGGGCCGTTTGGCGGCGGATGGCTGAGCCTCTGCCGCCTCGTCGGTTTCCGGTTCGGCCTCGGCAGCAGCGCCGCTGGCCTTTACCAGCCGCGCCGGTTCGGCATAACTTGCCGCTTCCTCCATTGCCAACCGGTGCAGTTTGCGCGCCTCGGCACTGACCAGAAAGCCGCGTTCAATGATATGGTGGTCCGATACGCCGCGCCAGCGTCGCTCAAAATGATAGCCGCCTTCCTCGGCAACGCGCCCGGTCCAGTTGCTTTCGCCATCCTGTCCGTCCATCCATGCCGCTGCCTTGGCCACTGCCGCCTCGCGCGCGCTGCCGTCAAGGTCAGGTGCCAGCGCATCGTTCAGCGCCAGCGCCTCAATAATTGCTGGGTCATAGCGCCGCGGCACATAAGCCATCAAGCTTTTCATCCGCCGGGCATGTTCGACAAGGGCGGCCAGCTCGCTGCCGCCGCGTGAACCCGCCTTGCCCTCCAGAAGCAGCCCGCCAAGCCCAGTTTCGACCAGATAATTGTCAAGCGCGGTATCGTCTTTCAGGTAAATCTCGGTCCGGCCCTTTGCCACCTTATACAAAGGGGGCTGCGCGATATAGAGATGCCCTGCCTCGATAATCGGCTTCATCTGGCGGTAGAAAAAGGTGAGCAGCAAGGTGCGGATATGGCTGCCGTCGACATCAGCGTCGGTCATGATCACAATTTTGTGGTAGCGCAGCTTTTCAATGTTGAAATCATCACGGATGCCCGTGCCCATCGCCTGTATCAGCGTGCCGACTTCCTTTGATGAGATGACGCGGTCAAATCGTGCGCGCTCGACATTCAATATCTTGCCCTTCAGCGGCAGGATCGCCTGATAATGCCGGTCGCGCCCCTGTTTGGCAGAGCCCCCTGCGCTGTCGCCCTCCACCAGGAACAGCTCTGACTTTGCTGGGTCCTTCTCCTGACAATCGGCGAGTTTTCCGGGCAGCGAGGCAATGCTCATCACGCTTTTCCGGCTGGCTTCGCGGGCTTTGCGGGCCGCCTCGCGCGCTGCCGCAGCGTCGATGATTTTCTGGATCAGCGTCTTTGCATGGCCCGGATTTTCCTCCAGCCATTCGGCCAGCTTGTCAGCCATCAGGCTTTCCAGCGGTTGCCGCACTTCAGAGGATACCAGCTTGTCCTTGGTCTGTGATGAAAATTTGGGGTCAGGCAGCTTTACCGAAACAATCGCAGTCAGCCCTTCGCGCATGTCATCGCCGGTCAGCGATACCTTCTCTTTTTTCAATATCCCCGATTTTTCGCCATAATTGTTGATTGTGCGGGTCAGCGCAGTGCGGAACGCCTGAATATGCGTGCCGCCATCGCGCTGCGGGATGTTGTTGGTAAAGGCGAGGACATTTTCATAATAGCTGTCATTCCATTCCAGCGCGACGTCGATGCCAATGCCGTCCCGTTCGGATGAAATCGCAATCGGGTCGGGCATGATCGCCGTTTTGTTACGGTCCAGCCATTTGACGAACGCGGCAATCCCGCCTTCATAATAAAGATCATGTTCCTTCACATCGGCATGGCGGTTGTCGCGCAGCAATATCCGCACACCGGAATTGAGGAAGGCCAGCTCCCGATACCGATGCTCCAACTTGTCAAAATCAAATTCGGTGACATTTTTGAATGTGTCGGTTGAAGCAAGGAAGGTGACGCGCGTCCCCTTTTTCGGGCGCTTCTGCCCGTCCGGGCCATCGACAAGCGGCGCATCCCCCCGCACCGTTAGAGGGGCGACAGCATCGCCATGCTGAAAGCGCATCCAATGCTCTTTACCCTCGCGCCAGATGGTGAGTTCCAGATATTCGGACAGCGCATTGACCACCGACACGCCAACGCCGTGCAAACCGCCTGACACCTTATAGGCATTATCATCGCTGGTATTCTCAAACTTCCCGCCCGCGTGCAGCTGTGTCATGATGACTTCGGCGGCCGATACGCCCTCTTCTTTGTGCATACCTGTCGGAATACCGCGGCCATTATCCTCGACGCTGACGGAGCCATCGGGGTTAAGCTCGATCAGCACCAGGTCGCAATGCCCGGCCAGCGCTTCGTCAATGGCATTGTCCGAAACCTCGAACACCATGTGATGCAGCCCGCTGCCATCATCGGTATCGCCGATATACATGCCGGGGCGCTTGCGCACAGCATCCAGGCCTTTCAGCACCTTGATGCTATCTGCGCCATATTCATTCTGGTTGGGGTTGGCGGCGCTGTCGCCGGTGCGCTCTTCGGGGGTGTCGTTCATTGCCGGAATATAGGCCCATGCCGCGCAAAACCCAAGCATTTCAGCCCGTTTTCCACATCTAATTACCTAGGGAATCGAGAGTTTTGATCGCGCAGTAAGCTCGTGCCATTTTTTCGTTAGGAGATAGAAGAGAAGAAGAAAGAAGGGCGCGGGATGGACGTCGAACGAGAGCGGGTTTTTTCGACTGTTTATGACGCCGGGTTGCAAATTCACCGGGAGTTGGGGCCGGGTTTGCTAGAGTCGGTTTACGAGACGATATTGGCAACGAAGGTTCAGCGCCTTGGGCTTAGGGTAGTCCGGCAAAAATCAGTCGATATTGTCGCGGATGGCATACGGTTTCCAGATGCCTATCGAGTGGACCTTTTCGTAGAAGACTGGTTGGTCGTCGAGTTGAAGGCGGTGGAAAAAATCACGGGTCTGCATATGCGACAAGCACTGACCTACGTAAAATTGCTTAACCAGCCCGTAGGGCTGATTATCAATTTCGGTGAGCAATGGTTCAAAGAAGGTGCACACCGTGTGATCAATAACCACCTGCGTTGAATGAAATTCTTCTTTCTTCTTTCCTTCTTTCTTCTAACGAAAAATATGGCACTGTCTCCTGACCCGAACTCTGCCAGAGTGACACAATGCCCATCGACCCCAACACCGAACTTGAACAACCCTTTGGCGATTACACCGCCCTGATCGCCGCATGGGGCAGGGACCGCCCCGGCCGGATCGCGCTCGATGACGGAAGTGAAAGCCTGACATGGGCCGAAACCTCGGCGCTCGTCGAACGCATCGCTGCGCAGTTGCAGGCTGACGGCCTGAAAAAAGGGCAGGCGGTCGCCATTCTTGGCAACAGCTCGGTGCGCTATGCGCTTGTCTATCTGGGCGCGGTGCGGGCGGGCGGCTGTGCCGCGCCGCTGACCACATCGGCCAGCGCCGCGCAGTTGGAAGCAATGCTGAAGGATTCAGGCGCGATCCACCTGTTCATCGACACGCCCAAGCTGGCCGATCTTGCAGGCCGCGACTTGCCTCTTGTCAAAACGATCATGCTGGATGCCGCCCACGGCGCGCATCCCGACCTGTTCAGGTGGATGGCCCCGGCAGGCAGCATCGCCGCACCGCATGATAGTGGCCCGGATGACCCATTTAACATCATCTATTCCAGCGGAACCACCGGCACGCCCAAGGGCATTGTCCATTCGCGTCTGATGCGTTGGCGCCATGCGACCGTCGGCAGCAATACCGGCTATGGCGAGGCTGACGCCGCCTCGCTGGTGGCAACGCCGCTTTATTCAAACACCACATTGGCGATGGTCATCCCGACTTTGGCCTATGGCGGCACGCTGCACATCATGCCCAAATTCGATGCTGCCCGCTATCTGGAGCGCGCGCAGGAAAAGCGCATAACCCACACGATGCTGGTCCCGGTGCAATATAAGCGCCTGATGGAGCATGAAGGTTTCGACGATTATGACCTGTCGAGCTATCGCTTGAAATATTGCACCAGCGCGCCATTCGCGCCCGCGCTGAAGGCCGATGTGCTCAAACGCTGGCCGGGTGGGCTGGTGGAAATCTACTCGATGACCGAAGGCGGCGTGGTCTGCCTGCTGCTTGCGCATGACCATCCGGACAAGCTGCATACGGTTGGTATCCCGTGGAAAGGCAGCGAGGTTTTCACCATTGATGAGGGCGCCAACCGCCTTCCCCCTGGAGCGACAGGCGAACTGGTCGGCCGTTCTGCCACGATGATGTCGGGTTATCAGAACCAGCCGGAAAAGACCCGCGAAGGCTATTGGATTGACCCTGACGATGGCAGTGTGTGGCAACGCATGGGCGACATTGGCCGCGTCGATGCCGATGGCTTTGTGGAGCTTTTGGGCCGGTCAAAAGACATGATCATTTCGGGCGGCTTCAACATCTATCCGGTTGATCTGGAAGCGGTGCTGCTGACCCTTCCCGGCGTCGCGGAAGCCGCCGTTATCGGCGTGCCGTCGGACAAATGGGGCGAAACCCCGGTGGGTTTTGTGACGGCTGCAAAAGACGCGGTGCTCGATACCGACGCGCTTCTGGCAGCGGCCAACGCCCAGCTTGGCAAGACGCAGCGACTGTCCGCGCTCCATGCCATCGACGAAATGCCGAGAAGCCATATTGGGAAATTGTTGAAGACAGAGCTGCGCGCAATGGTGATGGAGCCTCACCATGCAGGATAGGCTTGGCCCTGAACTCGTTCTGGTGATCTCGGTTTTGCAGACTGCGCTGACTCCGGCCTTTCTGCTGGTCGCGGTCGGTAGTTTGCTTAACGTGCTTACCGGGCGACTATCGCGGATTGTCGATCGCTCGCGCGATTTGCAGCAAATCCACGCCGAGACCGAAGGCGCGGCGCATGAGCGCGTGGTCAACGAATTGCGCATTGTCGAGCGGCGCATGCATGTGGTGGGCTCTTCCATTCTGTTGGCTGTTCTGTCGGCCATCACCGTCTGTGTGATGATCGGCATCTTGTTCGCAATGGGACTCAACCTGTTTTCCGCCGCATGGATCGCTGCCGCAGTCTTCATGCTGGCAATAGCGCTGCTCGCGGCCTGCCTATTCCAATTCGTCCGCGAAATCCGGCTGGCAACGCACGCCATTTATGTGCCGGAGGAATTTCTGGAACTACCGCCGGAACAGAAACGACGGCGACGGTCCAGGCCAAGCTAAGCTAAGCTGCGGTTTAAGGCTTGTTGGCTCCCACCCGCGATACGACATCATTCTTCACGGCTGTCGTCACGAATTTGCCGATATCGCCGCCATATAGCGCGATTTCCTTGACCAATCGGCTGGCAATCGGCTGTAATGCAATGTCGGCCATCAGGAACACGGTCTCTACACGGTCGTTCAATTGCCGGTTCATGCCGGTCAGTTGATACTCATATTCAAAGTCGGTCACGCCGCGGATACCACGGATCACGACCGAGGCTCCCTGCGCCTCGGCAAAATCCATCAGCAATGAATTGAACCCGACGACGCGAATATTGGGATTGCCGATGGCTGCCACTTCGCGTTCGACCATCGCGATACGTTCATCGTCATTGAACATGGGCGATTTGGCGATGTTGGTCGTGACGCCGATGATTAGTTCATCCACCAGCCTCGCCCCGCGTGCGATTATGTCCATATGACCCAGCGTGATGGGATCGAATGTGCCCGGATAGACGCCTATTCTTTTGGTCATAGAGGCTCCCCAGCGCGGCAGTGTAATTCCCCGTCACCCCGCACTTGATGCGGGGTCCCGCTTTCTGACACCGTCTCGAAAAAAGCGGGACCCCGTGTCAAGCACGGGGTGACGAAAAATGCAAATGGTAGAGGATCCAACATCACAGAGGCAGGCCGATGAACCTCACCGATCCCGCTCCAGCACATATTGCGCTATCGCACGCAACAGGTCTGCTTCGCTGCCATGGCTGGCCAGATGGCCGATGGCCTGATCGACCAGCATGGCTGCCTGCTGCTTGGCGCGTTCCAGCCCCATCAGCGATACGAACGTTCCCTTGCCCGCTGCTGCATCCTTGTGCAGTGCCTTGCCAGCCAGCGCCTCGTCACCCTCCACATCCAATATGTCGTCGGCAATCTGGAAAGCGAGGCCGATATCACGGGCATAGCCGCGTAAATGGGTGCGGCCTTCGGCTGGCAAATGGCCAAGGATTGCGCCCATCTCAACGCTGGCCGCGATCAGTGCGCCGGTTTTCAGCGCCTGCAACCGCGTTACCGTGGGCAAGTCAAAACATGCCTTCTCCGCCTCCAAATCCATCATCTGCCCACCTGCCATGCCTTCCGGTCCGCTGGCCAGCGCAAGGGTGGCGATCAGTTCGCTGCGCACAAAGGGGTCGGGATGCGTGCCTGCATCGCTTAATATCTCAAAGGCCAGCGCATGCAGGGAATCGCCCGCAAGCACGGCTGTTGCCTCGTCAAAGGCGCGGTGCACCGTCGGCTTGCCACGCCGCATATCGTCATCATCCATGCAGGGCAGATCGTCATGCACCAGCGAATAGACATGGATGGCCTCAACCGCCGTTGCCACCCGAAGCGCGACAGGGCGGGCGACGTGGAACAGCTCGGCAGTGGCGACAAGCAACAACGGCCGCAATCTTTTCCCGCCGCCAATTGCGGCATGACGCATGGCCCGATAGAGCGGCGCACGGGCATCGGCAGGCACAGCCAGCAGCAGGTCAAATTCGGCGTCTATTTCCGCTGCGATGCGCTCTATCGCTGCCTCAAGGATCGTTACCGCGGCGGATGGGGCGGAGGCGTCGGTGGTCACGGCTTCATTCGGCATCAAATGGACGCGTGCCCTGCGGCGCGCCGTCGGGGCCAAGGATGACCGCCTCTATTCGCGCTTGCGCTGCGTCAAGCCGCGCCTGGCACAGGCTGCGCAGCTGCTGCCCGCGCTCATACAGGCTGATCGACTCATCCAGCGGCGCATCGCCGCTTTCCAGCCGGTGCACGACTTCCTCCAGCGCTTTAAGGGCTTCTTCAAATGTAGGCTGGTTGGAAACAGGCTCTGTCATGACGCAAAGCCATGGCGCGCCCGCCCTTGCCGGTCAAGCCTTTCGGATGGAGACAACCTCCGGCCTTTGCCTGCGCGGGGCACCGCGGCCTCATTTTATCGCCGCTGGCACTCCGGCTATGCAATTTTACTTTGCTGCCAGCCGAAGCTGGGGCAAGAAAGAGACCTCATGAAAAAAACACTCCTTATCCTCGCCCCGTTGTCCATGCTGGCGTTAGCGGCATGCAACAAGTCTGAAACCCCTGCGGCAGATGCCGACGCCGATGCGGCCAAAACCGCAGATGCGGCTGCTGCGCCTGTCGAAATGCCCCCGGCGATTACCGCGTCAGGCGTGTATCGCTGCGCCGACAATACCGTCCTTTATGTCGATTTCCTTGGTGCCAATGAGGCAGCGGACATCCGTGTCGGTGACAAGGCGGCTCCTGCCGTGCGCGTTGCCGCCGCTAAGCCAGCGGCTGATGCCGCTGCTCCTGCTGCTGGCGACAAGGCCGCCGAAAAGCCTGCGGGCGCGCTGAAGTCAGAGGATGGCAAGACCATGCTGACCGGCAGCGGCCAGTCGATCAATGTCAAACTCGCCGACAAGGGCGGCCAGACCTGTAAGAGCAACTGATTATGAAACGGGTGTTCGCCGCGCTGGTCCTGCCATTTCTGGCGGTCGGCGCGGCGGCCACCACCCCTTTGCCGCCGCCGACAAAGGTTGAAAACCGCACCGCATTGCAGCGGCTTCTCGGCAACAGCGGAATGACGCTGCAATGGATCAGCTGGACCAACAAAGAACGCGGGCCTGTTGACTTCCGCTGGGCTGAAAAGACGCTCATCCTGAAGGGCGAACAACGCGCGAAAACAGGAAACGGTTACGTATCAGTCGAAGGCCGCATCGTTCGCATCGCCAAAAACGAATTTATCCTGAACGGTACGATTATCATCAACGATACGCCAGACGCTGGCCGCACATGCCAGAAAAGCGGCGATTGGCGCTTTGCCATCACCCAGAACCGCAAATATTGGCGGCTGCGCGACTTTGAATGGTGCGACAGCCTGACCGACTATATCGACATTTACTTCTGATCTTCCTTTGCTAGGCTGGCGTAGCGCAGGGGAGGGCGCCATTTTCATGTTCATTGGTCATTTCGCGCCAGCTTTTGTCGCTGCAACGCATAAGGATGCGCCTAGCCTGCCCGCGCTTTTGGTGGCGGCCCAGCTCGTCGACTGGGTCTTTTTTGCCCTGCTGATCGTCGGCGTTGAACATATGCGGATTACGCCCGGTATCTCGGTGATGAATCCGATGGACCTTTACCATATGCCCTTCACCCACAGCCTGTTGGGCGCTGCGGCAATAGCAGGCGGGGTTGCGGCCTATATCTGGGCCATCATGCGCAGCGAATGCTGCGGTCACTCCATCGTCATATGGGCGCGAGCGTCGCGCGATGGCAATGGCAACACGATCGTCATCTGGCCACGGGCACTTGGCGCCGGGCTGATTGCAGGCGCTGTCGTTCTGTCGCACTGGTTTCTTGACTGGTTGGTGCACGTGCCCGACCTGACGCTGGCAGGCGGCACAGAAAAACTGGGGCTTGGGCTATGGAATCATCCGATGATCGCAATGCCGCTGGAATTGTCGCTGACCTTTGGCGCGCTTTCTTTCTATGCGTGGGTGCGCAGGCCAAAATTGGGACCGCTGCTTGGCCTGGGGGCAGTCATGCTGCTGCTACAGGCAATTAACTGGTTCGGCCCGGTCGAGGCGGAGGTGAGCGTTGGCACCAGCCTGCTGGCCTTCTTTGCCTTTGGACTGATTACGGCTGCTGGTTGGTGGGTCGGGCGCAGCGAAGCGCGGCAATAAGTCTGGCGCAAAACCGGCCATCTCGCTAAGGGGCGCGAATGCCAGAGATCACTCCCCAAATCGTCGCCGACCACGGCCTCAATGAAGAAGAATATGCGCGCATCCTGAATGCGCTGGGCCGCGAACCGAACCTTGTCGAACTTGGCATTTTTTCGGTGATGTGGTCCGAACATTGTTCTTACAAAAGCTCGCGTATCCACCTCAAGAAACTGCCGACCGAGGCGCCTTGGGTCATCTGTGGTCCCGGCGAGAATGCTGGCGTGATCGATATCGGCGACGGCCCCGATGGCAGAAAATTGGCGGCGATCTTCAAGATGGAATCGCACAATCACCCCAGCTACATTGAACCCTATCAGGGTGCGGCCACAGGCGTGGGCGGCATATTGCGTGATGTCTTCACTATGGGCGCGCGGCCAGTGGCGAATATGAACGCCCTGCGTTTCGGCAATCCCGATCATCCGAAAATGAAGCATTTGGTGCAGGGCGTCGTCGCCGGCATCGGCGGCTATGGCAATTGCGTGGGCGTGCCGACCGTGGGCGGCGAGACGAATTTCCATCCCGCTTATGATGGCAATATCCTCGTCAATGCGATGACGGTAGGCATCGCCGATCAGGACAAGATTTTCTATTCGGCGGCGACGGGCGTTGGCAATCCGATTGTTTATGTCGGGTCAAAGACCGGGCGCGATGGCATTCACGGCGCGACCATGGCGTCGGCGGATTTCGGTGAGGATGCCGAGGAAAAGCGCCCCACCGTGCAGGTCGGCGATCCTTTTACCGAAAAGCTGCTGATCGAGGCCTGTCTTGAACTGATGGCGACCGATGCGATTGTTGCGATCCAGGATATGGGCGCTGCGGGGCTGACCAGCTCGTCGGTTGAGATGGCGTCAAAGGGCGGCTGCGGCATCAGGCTGAACATGAATGCCGTGCCACAACGCGAAACCGGCATGACGCCTTATGAGATGATGCTTTCTGAGTCTCAGGAACGCATGCTGATGGTGCTGAAGCCCGGCAAGGAACCGATGGCCGAGGCAATCTTCCGCAAGTGGGAACTGGATTTCGCGGTGATCGGCGAGGTGACCGATACGGGCCATATGGTGCTCGAATGGAATGGCGAGGTGGTCTGCGATATCCCGCTTGGTCCGCTTGCCGACGATGCCCCGCAATATGATCGGCCCGCGATGAGCCGCGAGGAATATAAGGTCTGGGCCAATGTGAAGCCGCTGGGCGATATTCCGGAATCGACTGACATCGGCGCGGATTTGCTGAAGCTGATGGCCAGCCCCGATCTCGCGTCGCGCGCGTGGATCTGGCAGCAATATGATAGTCAGGTTGGCGCAGACACCGCGCAGAAATCGGGCGGCGACGCTGCCGTGGTGCGTGTGCATGGGACCAATAAGGCGCTTGCCATCACCACTGACTGCACGCCGCGCTATGTTTATGCCGACCCCTATGAGGGCGGCAAGCAGGCCGTGGCGGAGGCTTATCGCAACCTGTGCGCGGTCGGCGCAAAGCCGCTGGCGATCACCAACTGCCTGAACTTCGCCAACCCGCAACGCCCCGAAATCATGGCGCAACTGGTCGGAGCGCTTGAGGGCATGGGCGACGCCTGCCGCGCACTCGATTTCCCGATCGTGAGCGGCAATGTCTCGCTCTACAATGAAAGCAAGGCCACCGGCGGCGGCAGCGCGATTCTGCCGACGCCTGCGATCGGCGGGGTTGGCTTGCTTAATGACGTGAACAAGATGGCGACGATTGGGTTTAAGGGTGAGGGGGATGAAATCTGGCTGCTGGGCGACACAATTTACGGTCGAAATGATCTTGGCCAGTCATTGTGGCTTCGTGAAATCGAAGGTCGCGAAGACGGCGATGCGCCGAATGTCGATCTCGAAAAAGAACTGAAAAACGGTTCCGCAATTCGTCAATTAATCGAGATGGGCGCGCTTACAGCAGTCCATGATGTGTCAGACGGTGGTCTTGCCGTCTGCTTGGCCGAAATGGCGCTAGCCGGAAATTTGGGATGTGATGTGCATCGCTACCTTTCGTTCAACCGCTGGTATTTCTCCGAAACACAAAGCCGATACGTTTTTACCGTTAGACCCGACACACCGATGTCTGGTGAAGCGTTAGGCCGATTTGGTGCCGAAGCTGGGTTGGCGTTAGAATGTATCGGCAGGATTGGGGGCGATAGAGTCTTGCTGCGGGTGGAGGAGGGCCATGCAGTCTGCAACGTCCCCCTCACCGACCTCCGCGCCGCGCATGAAAGCTTCTTCAAGGACTGGATGGAACGCTAATGCCCGCGTCGGCAGGCTATTCCGGCACGCCGCTCGCCAAGAAATTGAGCCTGAAGGATGGTATGCGCGTCTGGTTTGACGGCATGCCGGACAGTGCGCGCGCCGAAATTGCCATGCCAGGCCTGATCCATCTGAAAGGACCGCAACTTGGTCTCGACGCCGCACATATCTTCGTCACCGAGCGCGCCGACATGGAGGCGAAGCTCATCATGCTCCGCCCGCTGCTTCAGCCCGCTGGATTCATCTGGGTCAGCTGGCCCAAAAAGGCATCAAAAGTGCCGACCGATATTACCGAAGACACGATCCGCGCAGTCATCCTGCCATCGACCGATCTGGTCGATGTCAAGGTCTGCGCGGTTGATTCCGTCTGGTCGGGCCTGAAACTGGTGATCCGCAAAGAGCGGCGTTAAGCGACCGCCGCCAGCAAATCATAGGGATCGACGCCAGCCGAGCGCATTTCCTTATGCGCACGCTTGTAGGTCACCGGTTCAGCAATGCCCAGCCGCTTCCGTGCATCGGCCAGCGGTTCGCGCAGCAATGCGACAATATCCTCATGGACGATATTCTTCGCGGCGTTGCCAATCCGGTGGCCTTCGCGGATCGCCGACATGATCGACGCCTTGGGCGCAACCCGGCGCTTCAGCTCAAAGCCGCCAGCATAGGCAATGAAACCAACGCCCAGATTGCGGTTCTGTGCATAGGTGAAGGCCAGCACGCATTGTTCGCCCAGCGCGTCGCGGCCATAGCCTGTCAGCACATGAAGCATGTCATGCGTATCGCGCAGCCGGTCCCCATAACGGTCGATGCCGTCGTTGAAACGCTTTCCACTGGCTTCAAAGCGGCCATATTCCGCTTCCAGACCGGCAGCGGTCAGCCCTTCTCGCTCCATGAAATCGACATAAGCGCGGCCCACGGTTCCGGCAGGCAGTTTCTTGATTGTCTCATGGTCGTCCAGAATGTCGATCAGCCGCTGGCTGGTGCCCAATATCTGCTGGCCCTTTTCGCTGAACCAGAATTTCTTCGCCACGCGGCGAAATGCCTTTCCGCGCAGTGCGGCGATGATGTGAAATACCTGCTCTGTATCCTCTTTGTCGGCAATCAGCTTGCGGAAATGGTGCCACGCCTTGAGCGGACGGAACTCGCTGCCCGGGCGGTCGGGGTGGTGAAAGGGGATGGCTGTATTCATGGTCATGGGAGAAACCTCAAAAAATGATTCGCTTTCGCGCTTCTTACCTACAACAGTGTTAATAACACTTTGACTAGCTGCTTTCAATAGGCATTTTGCTACGCTAGCCTATGGGGATGAAAGCCCATCCTGCCATACCTTATACCGCGCTTCCCGATTATGATCCTGCGACGCAGATAGAGCGGGCGCAGTCTTTTTATGATGCGCTGAAAACACGACGGACATGCCGCCATTTTTCGGACAAGCCGGTCCCGCGTGCTGTAATTGAACTTGCGCTGCTGGCTGCGGGCACGGCACCAAGCGGCGCCAACCATCAGCCATGGCATTTTGCGGTAATCGAGACGACCGAGAAAAAGGCCGCGCTGCGCAAAGCCGCGGAGGCGGAGGAAGCCGCCTTTTATGCAGGGAAAGCCAGCCAGGAATGGATCGATGCACTTGCCCCGCTCGGCACGGATGCGGAAAAGCCCTATTTGGAAATTGCGCCATGGCTGATCGTGATTTTCGGGCAGCGCCGTGGCGGGATGCAGCCGGGCGATCACAAGCAGAATTATTATATGAATGAAAGTGTGGGCATCGCCACCGGCTTTCTGATCGCCGCACTGCATGATGCAGGCCTTGCGACGCTCACCCATACTCCCAACCCGATGAAATTTCTCAACCGGCTTTGCGATCGGCCATCGCATGAAAAGCCAATGATGGTTCTGGTCGTCGGCTATCCTGCATCTGGTGCCACCGTGCCGGTGCACGCCACGATCAAGAAGCCGCTGGACCAGATCGCAAGCTGGCTGTAGTAGTCTCATAATACACAGGGGAAGTGCAATGACCGACACAGCGATGGTGCAGCGCCATATCAGCCTCGATGCGCTGCGCGGTTTTGCTGTGATGGGCATATTGGCGATGAACATCATCGGTTTCGCCATGCCGGAATGGGCCTATGTCTCGCCGGCTGTTTATGGCGGCGATACAGTGGCGGACCAGATCAGCTGGTTTTTCAATTTCGTCTTTGTCGATGGCAAGATGCGCGGCCTGTTTTCGCTGCTGTTCGGGGCCAGCATGATGCTGATTATCGAACGCGCCTCGGCAAAAGAGCAAAGCCCCGCGCGCGTGCATTATGCCCGGATTTTCTGGCTGGCGCTGTTCGGTCTCGCGCATTATTTCTTCCTGTGGTTTGGCGATATTCTTTTTCTCTATGCCGTGATCGGCAGCCTTGCCTTTTTGATGCACCATTGGGAGCCGAAACGGCTGATCAAATGGGCGCTGATCATTTATGGATTGGGTTTTCTCCTTTGGGCCGCCCTGTATGGCGGAATGCAAGTGCTGCAATTTTTTGCCACGCAACCGTCGGCCAGCGCCGATTTGCAGCAAAGCTACCAAGAGATGATGGCCAGCCCCGATTTCAACGTCGATGTGGCGGCAGAGCTGGCGCTCCATCGCGGCGATTGGTGGGGCATTACGCAGTCGAAATTGGATGAATGGTATGCGCCTTTTGGCCTGATCATCCAGTCGATCACCGAAACGCTTCCGCTGATGCTGCTCGGTATGGCGATGAAGAAAAATGGTTTCCTGACAGGCGAATGGGGCAGCGCGGACTATCGCTATTGGGTGCGCCGTTTGCTGCTGCCCGGATTGGTGCTGATGGTCCTCGTGGGGGCATGGGTCTGGGTAAGCGGGTTCGATCTGGTGACGACAGTGGCCGCATTTCTGGCGTGGAGCATGATCCCGCGGCTGATGCTCACCATTGCCTATGCCGCATTGCTCATCCTGTGGATCAAACGCCTTGCCGGTAGCGAGTTTCTGGACCGGGTGGCAGCGGCCGGGCGCGCGGCCTTCACCAACTATCTCGGCACGACCATCGTCATGACGACCATTTTCTATGGTTATGGCCTTGGCCTTTATGGCCATGTCGGGCGGATTGAACTGTGGCTGTTTGTCTTGGGCGGATGGGCGCTGATGTTGCTCTGGTCAAAGCCATGGTTGGAACGTTTCCATTATGGCCCGCTGGAATGGCTGTGGCGCAGCCTGGCGCGAATGCAGGTTCAGCCTCTACGGCGGTGAAGAGCGGTTGATGTAACTTAAGGGCGGGAACACGCGAATAGCGGGGAGCAACACAGGACCCCCAATATGCATGCATCGCTTTACAGCCTCGCCCTCTTTTTGCCGTTACTGGCCGCCTGCGGCGACAGCGCACAAAGCCAGACTGCCGCCAACGCTGCTCCCAATGTTGCCCTCGCCAGCGCCGATGCACCTGTGCTGGTGGAATTGTTCCAAAGTCAGGGGTGCTCCTCCTGCCCACCCGCCAATGCCGCGCTGAATAAACTGGCCGACCGCAAGGATGTGATCGCCCTCAGCTATGCCGTCGATTATTGGGACCGGCTTGGCTGGAAAGACATATTCGCCAGTCCCGCCACCACCCAGCGCCAGCGCGACTATGCCGCCGCGTTGAAAGGTGGATCGGTCTACACGCCGCAAGTGGTGATAAATGGCACACGCGAACTGGTTGGCAATGGCAAAGGCGAACTGGCGGGTGCGGTAGCCGGTAGCAAGGGCATCAGCGGTGGGCCGACGGTTACCCTGAGTGGCGCGAAAGTCAGTATCGGTGCCGCAAAAGGCAGCGGTACGGTCTGGTTAGTCCGCTACGATCCGCGCACGCACAATGTCGCCATCAAACGCGGCGAAAATGGCGGCCGCACCTTGCCCCACCGCAACATCGTGCGTGAACTGACCAAGCTAGGCAGCTGGAATGGTCGGCAAACTAGCTTTGGTCTCCCCGCCGCAAAGGACACCCAGTGGAACACTGTCGTCATTGTGCAAAGCGGGAAGGCAGGAGCGGTTTTGGGTATTGGGCGGGGTAAATAGGTCTTTTCCCTCAACCATCTTGCCTTGCGCAAAGACCTCAATCCAAAACATACAATCCCGGCGCGTTCTCCATTGGCGGGTGGTCTTTGCTGCCGCAGCAGCCCGGTGCCTTCACCTTCTTGCCGCTTCGTTCGGCAAGCCACGCGGTCCAGTGCGGCCACCAGCTTCCGGCTATTTCTTCGGTGCCTTTCTGCCATTCGCGCACATCGGCTGGGGTCTTGCCCTTTGCATTGCGCCAATATTTTGCCTTGGGGTTGCCCGGCGGGTTCAGGATTGCCTGCATATGCCCGGCCTGGCTCAGCACGAATTCCACATTTTTCGCGCCAAATAATTGCGTGGACCGGTAACAGGCCTGCCATGGGGTGATATGGTCAGTCGTGCCGCCCAGGATGAACATGTCACCGGTTACTTTGGTCAGGTCGAGCGTGTGGTCGGCAATCTCGAATGTTCCGGGCTGCGCATATGCATTGGCCTCAAACAGCTCAAGGAAATCGCCCAGCAGGCTGGCTGACAGGTTGGTTGCATCGGCGTTCCAGAACAATATGTCGAACGCTGGCGGATCGTCGCCCAGCAGATAATTGTTGATGACATAATTCCAGATCAGGTCATTGGGACGCAGCCAGGCAAAACCGCGTGCAAGGCTGCTGCCTTCGATCACGCCCTTCTTTGCGGCGCGCTGACGCGCAAGCGCAATGCCGTTGTGGCTAACCATAGCCGATGCTTCGGTGTCGCCCTGCTTGGGTTCGAGCACGCAGACCATCATGGTGATGGCGTTAATCCGGTCATCGCCCAACGCCGCCATTTTGGAACAGAGCACTGACATTGTTTGCCCGCCCGAACAGCCGCCCGACACATTCACCTTGTCGCTGCCGGTGATGGCGCAGACGACATCGACGGCACGCTGGCAGGCGCTGACATAATCGGCCATGCCCCATATGCCATGTTCATGGCTGGGGTTGCGCCAGCTGATCACAAATGTCTGGAAACCATGGGCGACCTGCCATTTGATGATGCTTTTTTCCGGGCTCAGGTCGTTGATATACATTTTGTTGATCTGCGGCGGGATGGTCAGCTGCGGGATGGCATAGACCTCCTCGGTCGCGGGCGCATATTGGATCAGCTCGAACATATCTTCGCGGTGCACCACCTTGCCGGGGGTGGTTGCAATATTCTCACCCAGCTTGAACGGCTTTTTGTTGACCTGACTGACCATCATGTCGTTGTTGACCATGTCATTATAGGCGTTTTGCAGGCCTTTGATCAGGCTGAGCCCGCCGGAGTCGACCAGCCGTTTTTGCGCGGTCGGATTGCCGATCAGGCTGTTGGTCGGGGCAAGTGCGTCAATGACCATCTGGCTGATGAAATTGGCGCGATCGCGTTCCAGCGCGTCCAGCTCCATCTCGTCGATCCAGCCCTTTATTCCCTTTTGCACAGCCAGATAATATTGTGCGCCCGCCTTGAAAAAGGGGTTGAACGTCCAGGCGGGGTCCATGAACCGCTTGTCCTTTGGATCAGGCGCAAGGTCCGACTGGCCAGTCATGATCTTGACGGAATCCTCCATGATCCCGCTTGCTGCTTTGAATGCGCTTTGCGGATTGGCAGCGGTCTGGCGCAGCATCATGCCGATGGCACCGGCAAAATCTTCGCGCGCCAATCCGGCAAGCGGACCAAGAGCCATCGTCGCTTCATTGGCGGCGTCAAATGCGCCTGTTCCAAAATCGGGGAATGCGCCCTTCTTGGCCGACTTGTCCTTTTTCGGCTTTTCGCTTTTGGTTGCCATGCTGAAACCTCTCCTGTTTCTTTTTTCGCAGAATGCACAGGGGAGCGCGATTGGTCAATCGGATAGACCGGGAGCGAATTCAAACTCAATCTGCAAAAGCGGCCGTCACCCCGTGCTCGACACGGGGTCCCGCTTTCCTTCGAGGTTGCGCTACCAAGCGGGACCCCGCATCAAGTGCGGGGTGACGAGGTGGGGAATTGGGCAAAGTGTAATGCTGGACGGCTGGCTTTTCGCCGGATATGCCGCGCCAATGAACGACCAAGCGGCCAATGGTGACTTCTCTTGGAACCCCGATCCCGCCACGGGCATCACCACTCGTTTTATCGAGGCCAATGGCCAACGGTTTGAGCTTGCCGAAACCGGCAGCGGCGAACGGCTTGCGATTATGCTGCATGGCTTTCCCGAACTGCACTATAGCTGGCGGCATCAGATGCCAGTGTTGGCGGCGCAGGGCTGGCGGGTCTGGGCGCCCAACATGCGCGGCTATGGCGCCTCGTCAAAGCCACAGGGCGTTGCGGCCTATCGGATTAGCCAGTTGCTGGAGGATGTCGGTGCGCTGATCGACCTTGCAAAGGCAGAGCATCCTGTGCGCGAAGTGATGCTGGTCGCGCATGATTGGGGCGCGGTCGTCGCCTGGAATTTCGCCATTCGCAAAACAAGGCCACTGGACCGGCTGGTCATCATGAATGTGCCGCATCCCAAATGCGCCGAACGGGAAATCCGCAAATGGCGGCAATTGCGCAAAAGCTGGTATATTTTCTTCTTCCAGCTGCCGCGCATTCCCGAATGGGGTCTGCTGCGCCGCGATGCCGAACCGATAAGGCAGATTTTCGCAGGCAGCGCTGCAAACAAGCATCGCTTCCCCCGCGCCGAGATGGATATTTATGCCCGCGCCGTGCAGCGCCCCGGGGCGATGACCGCAATGCTGAATTATTACCGCGCGCTGCTGAAATATCGCAAGGCAGAGGCTGTAGGCGATGGCATGGTCGATATTCCCACATTGGTTATCTGGGGCGAAAATGACCTGGCGCTGGACATCCATTTGCTCGACGGGATGGAGCAATGGGTGCCCCGTTTGACGCTCCACCGGCTGCCGGGCATCTCGCATTGGGTGCAGCAGGACGCGCCGGAGGAAGTCAACCGCCTGCTGGGCGACTGGCTGGCGCAATGAGCGCCATTGAAGTTGCCGCAGTGCTGCTGGGCACTGCCAATATCGTCCTGATCATCCGCCGGTCTGTGTGGAATTACCCGTTCGCGCTGGCAATGGTGACGCTCTATTTTTTCATCTTCCGCGACCTGAAACTCTATAGCGATGCAGGCTTGCAAATCTTCTTTTTCGCGGTGAACCTTTATGGCTGGTGGGCGTGGAGCCAGAACCGGGCGGCGGCGGGCGAGATCATGGTCGAACGGCTCAGCAGGGCGGCGCTGTCAGCCTGGCTGGCGGGATCGGCAGCAGCGGTCATCGGCTGGGGCAGCTTCATGGCGGCGAATAGCGATGCGAGCCATCCCTATTGGGACGCTGCGGTGGCGATGCTCTCCATTGCCGGCCAGATATTGATGGCGCGGCGTTACCTTGAAAATTGGTGGTGGTGGATTGCCGTCAATGTCATTTCGATCCCGCTCTATATCGTGAAGGACATCCAGTTGACAGCGGCGCTTTATGTACTGTTCCTTGCGCTGGCGGTTGCAGGCTTGATCGAATGGCGGCGTGTGCGGGCGAAACAGCCATGAAACGCATCTGCCTGCATGGCCCTGAAAGCACAGGTAAATCCACGCTTGCCACGCGGCTGGCGGCGTATCTGCATTGCGAAGTCGTTCCCGAATATGGCCGGGCCTATTGTGAAGCGCATGGCACGGACATTGGCATGGCCGAGCTGGTCCATATCGCGCAGGTGCAGGCTGAGATGAACGCTGCGGCAGCGGGCAGGGCGAGGGAGCTTGGCGGAAGCACCTCTGGAACGAATTGGGTCCTGTTCGATACCGACCCCTTGATCACGGAAGTTTGGGCGCAAATGATGTTTGGCGAAGCGGATAAGTGGTTTGCGGGCTTCACCGACTATGCCGATCTTTACCTGCTGCTTGATATCGACCTGCCATTTGTGGACGATGGCCTGCGCGTCTATGCGGCGGCGGCGGAGCGGCAGCGCTTCTTCGCGCTGTGCAAGGCCGAACTGGAGACGCGCAGCGTCCATTTCGCGCTGGTCAGCGGCGAAGGCGAAGCGCGCTTTGAGGCGGCGCTTGAGGCTATTCAAGCAGCCTGCTAGGGGGCCGCGATGACTGAACTCTCCCGCATCCGCAATTTCTCCATCATTGCTCATATCGACCATGGCAAATCGACGCTGGCGGATCGGCTTATCCAGCGCACCGGCGGCCTGTCCGATCGGGAGATGTCGGCGCAGGTGCTCGACAATATGGAGATCGAGAAAGAGCGCGGGATTACCATCAAGGCGCAGACCGTGCGCCTTGATTACACCGCGCAGGATGGCAAGGCCTATGTCCTTAACCTGATGGACACGCCGGGCCATGTCGATTTCGCCTATGAAGTGTCGCGCAGCCTTGCCGCGTGCGAAGGCGCGCTGCTTGTTGTCGACGCGGCGCAGGGGGTGGAGGCGCAGACGCTCGCCAATGTCTACCAATCAATTGAGCATGATCATGAAATCGTGCCTGTAATCAACAAAATCGACTTGCCTGCTGCTGAACCGGACAAGGTGAAGGCCGAGATTGAGGAGATTATTGGCCTGCCTGCCGACGACGCGGTGCTTGCCAGCGCCAAGTCGGGCATTGGCATTGACGAGATATTGGAGGCCGTCGTCACGCGCATCCCTGCGCCCACGGGCGACGCGCAAGCGCCGCTGAAAGCCATGCTGGTCGATAGCTGGTATGACCCCTATCTGGGCGTCGTCATCCTGATCCGCGTGATCGACGGCAGCATCCGCAAGGGCCAGCAAGTGAAGTTCATGCAGGCCGGCACGACGCATCTGGTCGACCGCGTCGGCGCATTTCGCCCAAAGATCGAGAATCTGCCCGAACTTGGCCCCGGCGAGGTCGGTTTTATCACTGCCCAGATCAAGGAAGTCGCGCAGACCCGCGTCGGTGACACGATCACCGACGCCAAACGCCCCGCAGCAGAGGCACTGCCCGGTTTCAAGGAAGTGCAGCCTGTGGTTTTCTGCGGCCTGTTCCCGACCGACGCCGCGGATTTTGAGAAATTGCGCGAGAGCATCAGCAAGCTGCGGCTCAATGACGCAAGCTTCAGCTTCGAAATGGAAACCAGCGCCGCATTGGGCTTTGGCTTTCGATGTGGCTTTTTGGGCCTGCTTCACCTTGAAATCATCCAAGAGCGGCTGTCCCGCGAATATGATCTTGACCTGATTACCACCGCTCCGTCGGTGGTTTACAAGCTGAAACTCGGTCGCAGCAAGACCGAGGATGCGCGTGATATGGAGCTGCACAACCCGGCGGACATGCCCGATGTGAACCGTATCGAGGAAATTCAGGAGCCATGGATCGACGCGACCATCTATTGCCCCGACGAATATCTGGGCGGCATATTGAAGCTGTGCCAGGACCGGCGCGGTATCCAGAAGGATCTGAGCTATGTCGGCGGCCGCGCCATGCTGCGCTATGAACTGCCGCTCAATGAAGTGGTCTTTGACTTTTACGACCGGCTGAAGAGCATAAGCCGCGGCTATGCGTCATTCGACTATCATCAGATCGGCCACCGCGAGGGCGACCTTGTGAAGATGACGATCATGGTCAACGGCGACCCGGTCGATGCGCTGAGCATGATTGTACACCGTTCAACTGCGGAGGCGCGGGGGCGCGGCATGTGCGAACGGCTGAAAGACCTGATCCCCCGGCATCTGTTCAAAATCCCGATCCAGGCGGCGATCGGCGGCAAGATCATCGCCCGCGAAACCATCGCCGCGCTGCGCAAGGATGTGACCGCGAAATGCTATGGCGGCGACATCACGCGCAAGAAAAAGCTGCTGGAAAAGCAGAAGAAGGGCAAGGCGCGGATGCGGGAATATGGCTCGGTGAGCATCCCGCAAGAGGCGTTTATTGCGGCTCTTCGGATGGGCGAAGAGTAGCGGCTATTCGGCTTCAGCCTATATAGCCCAGCCCGTAAACCGCATCCTTGCCCGGTACACCCAAGTCCTTGGCGCTTTTTTCCAGCGAGGCCATGCATTTTTTGCGGGTGGCCGCGCTCAGCGATTTTGCGCAGCGGGCCA
>CAZNEO010000002.1:0-103126 GCA_964572205.1 uncultured Sphingorhabdus sp. | reverse complement strand
TGTCGACGCTCGCCAGCTGGCTGCCGCATTCGACACGGGCGTTTATGACCGGCCTGAAGAAGAAGGGCTATACTATCACCAGCGAGAAGATCGAAGGTGTTCGGCACTACCGCGCAGAACAGAATGCTGCGCAATGACAAAGCAGTCCAAGCTTGACGAACAACTGGGCGCACTGGCGACGATGTCGCCAGTGCACTTGCGCGAATGTTGGCAGAGCATAACAAAGTCTGAACCGCCCAATGTGCCTGCATCGTTGTTACGACGATTGGTCGCGCAGCAGCTGCAGATTAAACGCTATGGAGGATTGCCAGCGCTTGTCGTGCGCGAGCTCGCCTTAAGGGCTGGCGGTCAGCAAGACTGCCAGTCTAGTGCACCGACACCCGTAATGATCCATGATGGCACTCGCTTCATCCGCGAGTGGCGTGGTCAGACAATCGAAGTGGTCGCTGTTGGCGAAGGTTTTGAGTGGCAGGGCCGGACATTCCGGTCGTTGTCAGAGATCGCACGTGTGGTGACCGGCACGCATTGGTCGGGTCCAAAGTTCTTCGGTTTGAGGAGCAGGGCACATGGCTGAGCAACGCAAAACAGTGCGGTGCGCCATCTACACGCGCAAATCGACTGAGGATGGTCTTGAGCAGGAGTATAACAGCCTCGATGCCCAATATGATGCCTGCGCAGCCTATGCGCTGAGCCAGCGTCATGAAGGCTGGACGGTGTTAAGCGAACGCTATGACGATGGCGGCTTCTCGGGTGGGAATATGGTCCGACCTGGCCTGAACAAGTTGCTGGCTGATGTTGAAGCAGGCAAGGTCGATATCATTTTGCTCTACAAGATCGACCGGCTGACGAGGTCATTGTCCGACTTTGCCCGCATAGTCGATGTGCTGGACAAGGCGGGTGCGAGCTTCGTGTCGATCACACAGTCGTTCAACACCACCACCAGCATGGGTCGGCTGACGCTCAATATGCTGCTGTCGTTCGCCCAGTTCGAACGGGAGGTCACTGGCGAACGCATCCGCGACAAGATCGCCGCGTCCAAGCGCAAGGGCATCTGGATGGGCGGGCCGGTGCCGCTTGGCTATGATGTGGTCGACCGCAAGCTCGTTCCCAATGCAGCCGAAGCCGAAACCGTCAAACATATTATGCGTCGGTATGTTGCCTTGGGTTCGGTCAAGGCTTTGGTCGCAGAACTAGCCCGCGACGGATACCGCACAAAGGTTCAGATACGAACGAGCACCGGAAACAAGGGTGGCTGTCCGTTCAGGCGCGGAACGCTTTACCACCTGCTGTCGAACCGCGTGTATGTGGGTGAGATCGTCCATAAGGGCGTGGGCTACCCGGGTGAGCATGAACCCATCGTGCCCAAGGAACTGTGGGATCAAGTGCAACAAGCGCTCGCAGCACGCAGCCAAGGTGGGACGTCCAAGCATAGCACAAAGCATCCGAGCCTTCTGGTCCAACTGGTCCGTGACGGCGAGGGCCGGTTGATGACGCCGTCGCATACGTCCAAGGGCAACAGGCGGTTCCGCTACTATGTGACACGGCCTGATGAGGTGGAGGGTACAAGAGCATGGAGGGTCAACGCCCATGACTTGGAGCGCATCGTCTGCGCGGAGTTGGCGGCGCTTCTATCCGATGCTCAAACGATATGCAGTCTGGTCGGACCTGCAGATGCACAACAGACCGAAAAGGCGATCTTGCAGGCAAGACATCTGGCGGAGCGGATAGATGCAGGACAACCGCAAGCAAAGCAGGAAGTGCTACAGAAGCTGCTGAGCGGCGTTAAACTCAATGAAGGCAGGATCGACATAGCTATCAACATGGACAAACTTGCTGAAGCACTCGAGGTGGATCAAAATGCCATCCCTGCCAGCAGTCAGTACATCATCACCTGCGAAGCCGTACGAGTTAGGCGTGGTCATGAGTTGAAGCTTATCATCCCGTCTTCAGCGCCACCTAAGATCGCAGCTTCACGAGACGAAAAGCTGATCGGTCTGCTTGCCGAGGCGCAGGCTGCTGCCGAACTTATATTGTCCAATCCGGAACTGTCGCTAGCCAAGATCGGTGCACAGCAGGGTAAATGCAGAACGCGGCTTGGGAAGTTGGTTGCTCTGTCCTGTCTCGCGCCGGACATCGTTACTGCCATTGTGCAAGGCAAGCAGCCGCCAACGTTGAACGCGAGGTCGCTTATGCAACTTACGCTTCCGGCGGATTGGACCGAACAACGTGCCATGCTCGGGTTTGCCTGATCCCCACCTCCAAAACCAACTGCAGTCAGAATTACAGGCTCCAGAGACGGGGCCTATAATTTTTGGCTTCTGCGCCAAACCCTGCGTGTCTCTGACTGCAGCCTGGAACACTGGCTCCCCAAAAGGGCGCGGTTTGGGGCGGTTTTGCACCGCAGCCATCTGCCAACTGAATTTTTAGGTGGCCGCTTGGACTGTCTGGTGCTCTCAAGAAAACTCGAAATTCTCTCTAGTTCCAGCGCAGCCGCCATTTGGTGGAGATTTTATGCGCAGAATCCCGAGGGTTGTGCGCCTACAAATGAGCGATGCTGGTTGAGAGACAATTTTGCTTCTGACTCCAAGCACGACCAAACAGTCCTGATACCCTTCGGTAGATCGCAAATCGCAACTTCGGATTGCAGTCAGAATTTAGTGGCACAGAGACAGGCCCGGAATTTGGACGCGGTTCTCACGATACAGAGACCTAACAGACTGCAGTGAGAAATTGTAGACTCCCGAAACGGCGCGGAAGCGCGCCATTCTACGCCTCGCAATCCATCTAAACTATTGATTTAGAACGATTTTTTACTGCTTGGTGCGGTCAAGAAGACTCGAACTTCCACGGCCTTTCGGCCACAACGACCTCAACGTTGCGCGTCTACCAATTCCGCCATGACCGCACACGCCCTGACAGGTAGGAGCGGGCCACTAGCAAAAGGGTTTGCCTCGCGCAACAGGCTTTGCATCTCCATATTTGACGCCCCGCCCGTCCCGCTTTGGGCCAGACTTGCCCGATCGGTTGTGGACGGGGATCGCAATGCAAAAATAACTGCCTGTTAACCACGTTGTCCGCTTGCCGTTTGCAGTTAACGGGCCGTTAAACATGGTCATGCTGACCCTTGCCCTCCCATTATTGCTGGCCGCTACGGTGCAATCGCCGTCTTTGCCTTCCCGGCAGGTAGTGGCGGTCTCGGTCGAAATTGTGGCGGCAGAGGAAATCCGCTTTACCGAATTTGCTGTGCCCGGACGAGTGCAGCGGCAATCCCAAAAACAGGCGCAAATGCGAGTCCGCGGCGAAATGCCAATGATCGAGTTTTACTGAACCAAGGCAATGCGGAGTTATTCTGCTTGAAAGGGCATTTCACTTTGAGATCGAAGCCATTTTGACGCCTCGAACGGATATTCAATAGGTCCTGACCCTAGCCGCCCAATATCCACACGACGCTGATGTCCGCGGCCGCCATGGGCACGTCGCGTTTCAGCTGGCTGAAATCCGCCTGCGCCCCGGGAGCAAGGTTTTTCACCGGCGGTTTCATTTCCCAATTATAGATGGCCCGGCCACTGGCATCTTTCAGCGTCACAAGCATGTTCGGCACTGGCTGCTGCTGCGCTGTTGGATTGACGATAGAACCGCTGGCGATGAAAAAGGGTGTGCCGTCGGCGGATTTGTCCAATTCCAAATTGTCGTGCAGCACGATTTTCAGCTTTGATTCTTCGCTGCTGACCGTGAAGCTGTTGGCCAATATCCCGCTATACCAAAGCGCGCCTCCGCCCACTGCCACCAACAGGGCAAAGGCAATCGCAGCGTAAGTCATGATCCTTGCTGGGTTCCGGCGCGGTCGGAATGGTGGTTCATGCGCAAACTGGCTGCGTTCGGGAAGGTCATCGGCTGATGGGGATTGCAAACCAATGCCTGGCGGCAAGGCAGGCTCCGGCGCAGCGGCCACAGGTTCGACCAGCGGAGGCGCATCGTCAAGCGCACCAAAGCCCGGAGCGGGGTAGGCGGCTGCCGGTCGATCCTGCGAAGGCGGTGGCGGAACCGGTGGTGCAGCCTGAACAATAGGCGCAATCGGCGGGGGCGCTACACTTGTCGCACCTTCCTGGAACCAGCTGTGACGGCAGCTGGCACAACGCACCTGTCGTCCGGAAGCGCCAATGGCACTGTCGGGAACAACATATCTTGTGCGGCAGGAGGGGCAGACCAGCAACATGATGCGAGCGCATAAACATCAGCACAGTCGGTGATGCAACCCTGCGAGGCCAAAATAGCTGTGGACGGGTGATAAACTGTTACAACCAACGGGGTGAAACAATTGCGTGCCACGGCCTAATGTGCAATGCGCAGCGGCAATGCAGAGCGTTGCCGAATTTGACAATGTGGGCCTCAGATACGGCACGGGTTCGGAAACCCTGACCGACCTTAGCTTCACGCTTTTTCCCGGCAGTTTCTATTTTTTGACAGGAGCATCCGGCGCGGGGAAAACTTCGCTGCTCAAACTCCTCTATCTTGCCCATCGGCCTAGTCGCGGCGCCATTCGCATGTTTGGCAGCGACACTGTCACCATGACCCGCGACCGTTTGCCAGGTTTTCGCCGGAGGATCGGCGTTGTTTTCCAAGATTTTCGGCTGGTCCAGCATTTGTCCGCCTTTGACAATATTGCCCTTCCGCTGCGCATTGCGGGCATTGGTGAGAAAGACCTGCAAGGCCCGGTGGGTGAGATGCTTGGCTGGATCGGCCTTTCCGAACGCGCCGAGGCGCGCCCTGCCACGCTGTCGGGCGGGGAGCAGCAGCGTGTTGCCATTGCCCGTGCGGTCATCGGTCGGCCGGAAATATTGGTGGCCGACGAACCGACGGGCAATGTTGATCCCGAAATGGCGGTTCGGCTGTTGCAATTGTTCGCTGCGCTCAACCGGTTAGGCACGACGGTGGTTGTGGCAACGCACGACATCCACCTGCTGCAAGAAATTGAGGGCGCGCAGATGATGCGGCTGGAAAAGGGCAGATTGTCCGACCCCACCGGTTCGCTTAAACATCCGCCACGGCCCCTGATCCTGAAAAACTGATAGCATGGCTGCACCCTTTGCCTTTGCGATCCCCGCACACGACCGAAAACTGATTCCCGACGGGCGGTTTTCAGGGACGATGTCGTGGGTCATGGGAATCATGCTGTTTCTGACCTTGCTTGCCGCTGCGGCGGCTATTTCACTTGGCAATGCAGCCGTGCAGGGCAGCGCAATGCTGGCCAGCGAAGCGACGGTGCAGATCCTTGATCCTGACCCGGCAGCGCGTGCGGCGCAGCAGAAATCGCTTGCCGTGCGATTGCGAGACGCGCGAGGGGTCACGTCAGTGACCGTGGTTCCCGAAACGGAGTCGCGTAAGCTGATTGAGCCATGGCTGGGCGATGCGGCAAGCGATGCTGACATTCCGGTGCCCGCGCTGATTGATGTCACCTTTGCCGGGCCGCCGACGGCGCGTGACCTGCAAAATCTGCAACAGCAGCTTCGCCGACTTTCTCCGACGGTGAAGATCGATTCTCATGCAAGCTGGATGGCGCCCTTTGTCTCGCTGATGCAGACGCTCTTTTTTGTGGCGCTTGGGGTCGTGGCACTGCTGTTGGCGACCACTGCGGCAACGGTGGTGCTTTCAGTGCGTGGGGCGCTAAACACGCACAGGACCACGATTGAAATCATGCACATGATGGGGGCGACCGATGTGCAGGCCGCACGGCTGTTTCAACGGCGCGTCGCGCTGGATGCGCTATTTGGCGGAATGGTTGGACTGTTGGCGGCGATATTGGTGCTTTGGCTTTTGGGCAGCCGTTTTGCCGCTGTGGAACCCGGCCTGCTGGCGGACGCTGCCATGCCGCTTTATGGGTGGCTGATCCTTGTTCTCATCCCTATCGCGGTCGCTGCGCTTGCCATGTTGACCGCGCGCTGGACGGTGTTAACGGCGCTGAAGAAGACGTTATGATCAAACGCCTGTTCGCCTTTCTGCTGCTCCTATGGGTGCTCGGCTTTGTCTGGTTTGCGCTGCTGCTGCCGCAGCCCGCCGAACTGACAAAAACCGACGGCGTTGTCGTTTTGACTGGAGGGGCAGGCAGGATCGACCGCGGGCTTGAGATTTTGGAAAAGGGTAAGGCCCGGCGCATGTTGATTTCCGGGGTCGACCTTGACGTAAAGCCCGCCGAACTGGCCGCTGAATATAAGCGCCCCCGGAAATTGTTTGATTGCTGCATCGATCTTGGTTTTCGTGCGGTCGATACGCGCTCCAACGGGCTGGAAACGGCGCGCTGGGTAGCGCGAAACAAGGTTAAATCGCTCCGTCTGATCACGCATGACTGGCATATGCGACGGGCGAGGCTGGAACTGAAACTGGCGCTGCCGGATGGCGTTGTCGTGGTTGAAGATGCCGTTCGCACAAAGCCATCCTTATTTGTGCTGTTTCAGGAATATCATAAATATTGGCTGCGCGGTGCGGCGGCTTTGGTTGGCGTGTGATGTTTGTCATTCGCTCAATGCTGTTCACGATCTTTTTTTACCTCGGCTCCGTCCCCTATGTGGTCGCTGCTTTTATCGGCACTTACGTCTCTACGCCTTTGCTGCGCAGGGCGGTGCGCGGCTGGGCGATTTTTCAGCGATGCGCCATGCGCTGGATTTTGGGCATTCGTTTTCATCTTGATGGAGAGCTGGTGGATGGACCGGTCCTCTATGCGATCAAGCATGAAAGCTTCATGGAAACAATCGACATGCCCCGGCTGTTTCGCCTGCCTGCCGTCGTCACAAAGCGCGAACTGTTTGACATTCCCTGCTGGGGGACCGCTGCCAAGGCTTATGGCATGATTCCCGTCGACCGGGATGCTGGTGCAAAGGGCCTGCGTTCCATGATTGCGCTGGCCAGGGAAATGCAGGCAGCAAATCGGCCGATTGTCATTTTTCCTGAAGGCACGCGCGTGCCCCATGGCGAGCGCCCGCCTTTGCAATCCGGTTTCGCTGGGCTTTACAAGTTGCTGGGGCTGCCCGTCGTGCCGATTGCCGTGGATAGCGGCGTGCTGACCCCCAAGGGCAAGCCATGGTGGTATTCAGGTGTGATGACTTATAAGGTAGGGGAGATCATTCCGCCCGGCCTTCCGCGCGAAGAGGTGGAGCGCAGGGTGCATAGCGCCATCAACGCGCTGAACAGTTGATCCCGGAATCTGACACTAGTGCCGCCGCCCGAAATCGGGTGCATCATCATCCTGCCCCTGTTCGACAATCGAGCGACGGATGTTGCGGGTGCGGTGGAACAACGCCTCCAGCTCCTCACCCTTGCCATAGCGGATGGCGCGTTGCAGCGCAGTCAGGTCCTCGGAAAAACGCTGCAACATTTCCAGCACGGCATCCTTGTTGTTCAGGAACACATCGCGCCACATGACCGGATCTGAAGCCGCAATGCGGGTAAAGTCGCGGAACCCGCCAGCCGAATATTTGATGACCTCGCTTTGCGTGACTTCACCCAGATCGTCGGCCGTGCCGACAATGGTATAGGCAATCAAATGTGGCAAATGGCTGGTCACGGCAAGCACGCGGTCATGGTGGCGCGGATCCATGATCTCTACCTGCGCGCCCAACTGCTGCCAGAAGGCCGATAACGCGATGACTGCTGCCTCTGGCGCGCCATCGGGCGGGGTCAAAATGCACCAGCGCCCTTTGAACAGCGACGCAAAGCCTGCATCCGGGCCGCTTTTCTCCGTGCCTGCGACAGGGTGCGCTGGGATGATCGTTGCACCCGGCAGCGCGCGCGCAAGGGCCTCGGCCACGCTTTGCTTGCAGCTGCCAACATCGCTGACAATTGCATCGGCGGGCAAGTCGGCGGCAAGATCGCGCGCGACTTGTTCCATCGCACCAACGGGCACACAAAACAGCACCAGTTCGGCGTCGATAACGGCCGTTCCTGAAAGGTCGGCAACATCATCGCACAAATTAATGGCGCGCGCGCGTTCGCGGACGCTCTCGTCGGCGTCATATCCTGTAATCCGCACGGCGGGCATCGTCGCCTGCACGGCACGTGCAACCGACGACCCGATCAGGCCAAGGCCGATTATTGAAAGGCGCGCAAAGGGCAGCATCAGCCCTCTTGTGCCAAAATTTTGCGTAGCGCCGCGATCACCCCGCGATTTTCATTCTCGCTGCCAATGGTGATGCGCAACCCGTTGGCAAGGCCCTGCCCGGGCAGCCAGCGGACAATATAGCCCTCATCCATCAACGCTTTATATGCCGTTTCGGCACTGCATTTGCCTTCAAACATGATCATCAGGAAATTGGCCCATGACGGGATGGCTTTCAGCCCGTGGTTGGAAAGTGCCGTAATCTCTCCTGCCATCCAGTCGCGCCAAACATGATTGTGGCGGCGGCTGTTTTGGACAAAATCGGTATCGGCAAGCGCGGCAATTGCCGCCGCCTGACCTGCTGCGGTGACGTTGAAGGGCGCGCGGATGCGGTTCAGCGTGGCAATCAGTCCAGGCTGACCATAGGCCCAGCCAATGCGTTCAGCGGCCAGCCCGTAAATCTTGCTGAAAGTCCGGGTGACAAGGACATTGCCATGGTTGCGGGCAAGGTTGAATGCCGCCGGGCCGTCATCATCCAGATATTCGCCATAGGCCTGATCGAGCACAAGAACACAGTCCGATGGCAGCCCTGCATGGAGCCGGGCGACCTCTGCGTCGTCAATATAGGTGCCGGTGGGATTGTTCGGATTGGCGACAAAAACAACACGTGTTTTTTCGTTTACCAGCGCCAACAGCGCATCGACATCCGTGCCATAGTCCTTGTCAGGAGCAACAATGACCGTGGCGGCACATTTGCGTGCCGCGATATCATAGACGGAAAAGCCATAGCGGACGTAAATAATCTCGTCCCCGGCCCCGGCATAGCCCATCGCAATCAGGTTCAATAGCTCATCCGACCCTGTGCCACAGACGATTTGTTCCGGTTCCAGCGCGTAGGCCGCGCCCAGCGCATCGCGCAGCGCATTGGACGCCGGGTCGGGGTAGCGCGCCAATGTGGCCCGTGCCTCGACCAGCGCCTGCGTTGCATCGGGGCTGCACCCCAGCGGGTTTTCGTTGGCAGAAAGCTTGATCAGCACACGGCCGTCATCGCTCTTCGCCTTGCCGGGCGTATAGGCGTTAATGGCTTCAATCCATGGTTTGGCTAAAGGCTGTGTCATGCCGCGCGCCATAGCGATGGGGTGTAAGGTGCGCAACCAAGCTATTGTTTTAGGCGGTCACGCTGATATGGCGACCGCCATGGGCAAAAATGGGCATGGCTGAAGACGGGCGTTTCGGGCTGGATAGGCGGACGAAGCTGCTGGGGCCAGTGCGGCTGGACAGCGGAGCAAGCTTTGCGCCAGTCGAATATGCTTATGAGACCTACGGCGAACTAAACGCCGACAAATCGAACGCGATCCTGATCTGCCATGCGTTGACCATGGACCAATATGTCGCCTCCAGGCATCCGGTCACGGGCAAGCCCGGCTGGTGGCTGTCGATGGTTGGCCCGGGCAAGCCGATAGACCCCAACCGGCACTGCGTGATCTGTATCAACGTAATGGGCAGCTGCATGGGCAGTTCAGGCCCGGCGAGTTTCGACCCGGGCACCGATGCTCCCTATGCGATGAGCTTTCCCGTCATCACCATTGTCGACATGGTCCGCGCGCAGGCGATATTGCTCGATCATTTGGGCATCGAACGGCTTGCCTGCGTGATAGGCGGTTCGATGGGGGGGATGCAGGCCCTGACCTGGACCTCGCTCTATCCTGAGCGCGTGCAGTCGGCCATCGTCATTGCCTCCACCGCGCGGCACAGTGCGCAGAATATTGCCTTTCACGAGGTCGGGCGGCAAGCGATCATGGCCGACCCTCATTGGCAGGGCGGCAATTATTACGGCTCGGTTGACCAACCCTCGGCGGGCCTAGCGGTCGCGCGAATGGCTGCGCATATCACCTATATGTCCGAAGAAGGGCTAACGCAAAAATTCGGGCGGCAATTGCAGGATCGTGAGGCGAAGACCTTTGGCTTTGACGCCGATTTTCAGGTCGAAAGCTATTTGCGACACCAAGGCCTTAGCTTTGTTGAACGCTTTGATGCCAACAGCTACCTCTATATCACTCGTGCCATGGATTATTATGATCTGGCCGAGGCGCATGACGGCGTGCTGGCAAAGGCATTTCAAGGCACAAAGACTCGCTTTTGCCTTATCAGTTTCGATACCGACTGGCTCTATCCCACGTCGGAGTCGCGCCGGATCGTCCATGCACTCAACGCTGCCGGAGCGGCGGCCAGCTTTGTCGAATTGTCTGCCCCTTATGGCCATGACAGCTTCCTGTTAGACGCACCCGAAATGAACCGCATCGTTGATGGCTTTTTGAAGGCAGGTGGTCTGTGACAGCGCTTCGTCCCGATCTTGCAATCATTGCCGAAAATGTGCGCGCTGGAAGCCGTGTGCTCGATGTCGGCTGCGGTGATGGTGCGTTGATGGCGGCGTTACGCGATTCCAAGGGCGTTGATGCGCGCGGGCTGGAACTTGTGGCCGCCAATGTTTCGGCAGCCGTCGCACGGGGGCTCGCAGTGGTGCAGGGCGATGCCGACAGCGACCTTGCCGACTATCCCGATTGCGGGTTCGACTATGCGATCCTCAGCCAGACGTTGCAGACAACCAGGCGGCCCGACATTGTCATGGATCATTTGCTGCGCATCGGGCGGCAGGCCTTTGTCTCTTTCCCCAATTTTGCCCAATGGAAAATTCGCTTTGCGCACATGTTTGGCGGGCGGATGCCAGTGACGAAGCAATTGCCTGATCGCTGGTATGATACGCCCAATATCCACCATGTGACGATACGTGATTTTAAAAACTTTGTCGACGAGCGCGGCTATCGGGTTGTGGGCGAATGGTATCTGGCAGGTGACAAGGCGCGCGGGGCAGAAATCGCCAACCTACTGGCCGAACATGCGGTATTCCTGCTGGAGCGCAATTAGGGTCAGGCAGTTAAATAGGGACAGTCCCTATTTAAATTTTGACCCTAGTTTTTCAGCGTCATCTGGTTGCCCGATATCGTCACATGCGCAATGCGCGACAGGAAACTCTGGCCCAAAAGCGAAATATGCAGGCCCTCCGGAATGATCACGGCGGGCACATTGTCGGCATATATGTCGCCCACGGCCAGCCGCCTGATGACTACCGCCTTGCCCGCAACCTCTCCATTCACGCCGCGGCCAACGATGGATAGCTCGCCCGGATGGGTGAAATGGCCCAATCGTTCCGCATCCTTTTCCGTCAGCGCGACCAGCGATGCACCGGTATCAAACAGGAAGTTGACCGCAGCGCCATCTGCCTGGCCCTGCGCATAAAAATGCCCATCATCGGCGCGGCTGATCGTGACTTCGCCAGGCGTCGCAAAGGCAGATTGGGTCTTGCCAACCGATGTGGTGGCGGTCTGCGGCGTTACTTTCATGGCCCGACCCGGCTTTGGCGCAGCCACGGGGTCGGCGGCAGGCATGAACCAGCCAACCAGCACTGCGACGACGAACAAGGGCGCGACCTGTTTCCACATGGCCGCCGGATTTACATGAGCCCGCTTAAGCAGGCGTAAATTCGGCGAAGGCTGAATAAATTTCCTGCTCGCTGCGACTGGCGGCGTTGCGCCAAGTGGGCGCATCCTTTTTGTTGAGCAACTTGCCCTCGCTGTTCAGGATCAGCACAGTTGGCGTGCCCTTGATGGATTTGATCCCAAAACGGCGGGCAATGTCGATATTGCGGTCGCGCTGGCCGACATCGACATAGACCAGTTCATAGCGCGATGCGATCATGGCGGAAAAACGCGGCTCTGCGAACCAGCCCGCGAGCGCGCGGCTGTCATGACACCAGTTCGCACCCATGACGATCAGGACCATTTTGTTTGCGGCCTGTGCGCGGGCCAGGGCGGCGTTCACCTCGGCCTTTGCATCGGCCTTGGCGTCATAGGGGCGGGCTTCGGGGTGCGACTCAACGGTGTCGGGCGCCGTTACCGCCATGGCGGGCAATGCCAGCATGGCAAGCAGCACAGCGGCAAAAGCGCGCCACGGCATCACCCCAACCGGTCCAATGCCGCCTGCAACCGCTCTGCCTCGGCGGCCTTTTCCGCATGGTCGGCGCGGGCTTTTTCGACGGCCTCGGGTTTGGCCTTTTCGACAAAGGCGGCGTTGGAGAGGCGGCCTGCGAGCGAGTCGCGTTCTTTGACGGCGACTTCAATGGCTTTGGTAATGCGCGTGCGTTCGGCGTCGAGGTCGATGATGCCTTCGAGTTGCAATGCAAAAGTGATGTCATCAACCACCACTTGCAGTGTGTTGCCTTGCCCAAGCTTATCGCTTGGCAAGTCGCTCCAGTTGATCCGAGCCAGTCGACTGATGTTAGCCCAGTTGCGTTTGATCGCTGCTCCGGCTTGCTCGTCAAAGCCAAGAGCATAACTTTCCATGCGTGTCCCCGGTGGGATGTTAAGCTCACTTCTGGCCGTTCGAACCGAGCTTACAATCTTGGTTGTTAGTTCGATCTCTGCCTTGGCTTCTACATCAACATCAGCATTCGGCTCGGGCCACTTGGCATGTATCAAATCGTATTTCCGCTCACCCATCGAATGCCACAGCTCTTCGGTAATAAACGGCATGAATGGATGCAGCATAACCAATATCTGGTCGAGCACCCAACCCGTGACGGTCTTTGACTCCGCGTCCATCTCCTGCTTTTCGCCATCGACAAAGGCAGGCTTGATCAATTCCAGATACCAGTCGCAAAACTGGTCCCAGACGAAATGGTAAATCGCATCGGCCATGCCGTCGAAGCGGAATTCGGCGAAGGCCTTGTTGAGCTTCTCGAGGCAATCGACGACCTCGCCGATGATCCAGCGGTTGACGGCAAGTTCGGCTTTCGGGGCCGAAATCGAGTGCGATCCGCCAATGCCGTTTGATTGGGCAAAGCGCGCCGCGTTCCACAATTTGGTGGCGAAATTGCGGTAACCGGCGACGCGGCTTTCATCCATCTTGATGTCGCGGCCCTGGCTCTCCATTGCCGCCATGAAGAAACGCAAGGCATCGGCGCCATATTGGTCGATCAGGCCGAGCGGGTCGACGGTATTGCCCTTTGACTTGGACATTTTGCTGCCGTCTGTGGCGCGCACGAGGCCATGGAGATAGAGCGTCTTCCACGGCACTTCGCCCATGAAATGCAGCCCCTGCATCGCCATGCGTGCGTCCCAGAAGAAGAGAATGTCGAAGCCGGATACGAGGACGTCGTTGGGGTAATGGCGGGCCAATAAGCCCCTCCCCTTCAGGGGAGGGGTTGGGGTGGGGCTTGTCGGGGCAGCGCCATCGCTGACAGTCCCCACCCCTAACTCCTCCCCTGAAGGGGAGGGGGATTCATCTTCCGGCCACCCCAGCGTGCCGAACGGCCAGAGCGCGGATGAGAACCATGTGTCGAGGACGTCTTCGTCGCGGGTTAATTCAACGCCTTCACCGGCCAGCGCCTGCGCCGCTGCTTCATCTTCGGCAACATAGCATTGACCGTCCGGCCCATACCATGCTGGTATCCGATGTCCCCACCAAAGCTGCCGCGAGACGCACCACGGCTGGATATTCTCCATCCAGTTGAAATAGGTTTTTTCCCAAGATTTGGGCACGATGTCGAAACCGCCATTGGCCTTGCCCTTGCGCGCAGCCTCAATCGCAGGTTTCGCCAAGGTCGCAGCATCGACATACCATTGGTCGGTCAGCCAGGGTTCGATCACCACACCGCCGCGGTCGCCAAAGGGCGTGGCGATGGTGCGGGGTTCGGCGTCATGTTCGACGCCGTCTTTATCGATATATGGCACAAGGAAACCCAGCTCCTTCATCCGCGCGACCACCAATTCGCGCGCGCCATCCACGCCATCGCGGCGGAAGCGGTGTAGGCCTATGAATTCATCGGGAATTCGATGATCCCAACTCTGGATTACATTTGCTTCAGCATCGAACATGTTGATCATCTCAGATGGTCGGATGCCAGCCCGTTTGCCAACTTCGAAGTCGTTGAAGTCATGTCCCGGCGTTATCTTGACCGCGCCGCTACCCAATTCGGGGTCGGCATGTTCGTCAGGAATTATTTGTATGCGCCCATTGACGATAGGAAGCTCAACAAACTTCCCAATCACGCTTTTGTAGCGCGGATCGTCGGGGTGCACTGCGACCGCCATATCCGCCAGCATCGTTTCGGGGCGCGTGGTCGCAACGACGATATGGTCTGCGCCATCATCAAGCCGGACACCATCAGCCAGCGGATAGCGGAAATGCCAAAAGCCGCCGCGCACGTCTGTGGTCTCGACCTCAAGGTCCGAAATCGCGGTTTTCAGCTTTGGGTCCCAGTTGACCAGCCTTTTGTCCCGATACAACAGGCCTTGGTTATAGAGATCGACAAACACCTTGATGACAGCACGCGAAAAATGCGGGTCCATCGTGAACTGTTCGTTTTCCCAATCCATTGAGCAGCCAAGACGGCGAAGCTGGCCGGTAATCTGCCCGCCGCTTTCCGCCTTCCACTGCCAGACTTTCTCGACAAATTGCTCACGTGTGTAATTGGTCCGCTTGTCCTGCTGCGCCTCCATCTGCCGCTCGACCACCATTTGCGTGGCGATGCCTGCATGGTCCATGCCGACCACCCAAAGCGCATCCTTGCCCTGCATACGGGCGTGGCGGATCAATATGTCCTGCAATGTATTGTCGAGCGCATGGCCGATATGCAGGCTGCCAGTCACATTCGGCGGCGGGTTGACAATCGTATAGGGCTCGGCATCGGGTCGCGCCGGGCGGAACGCGCCTTTGCTTTCCCAATGTTGATACCATTTCGCCTCAATGGCGGCGGGGTCAAAAGTCTTGTCGATAGTCATGGGCTGCGCCTTTGCCAGCGGGAGCGCGATTCAGCAAGCTTTGCGGGCTTTGAGCGGTTGCGCCCTTTGTGTGAAACCCATGGCGCAATCTATCAACACAGCCCGCGGCGCTTAGGTTGCGCCGCGCCGGAAGACAAAGAAACCGCCAACAAAGGCTGCGGCCACCACAAGGCTGAGCCACAATTCCTGCGAAGCCGCCGGGTCGAGGCCCTTTGCCACCAAAATCACCAGCATCGCGGCAATGGCGATGTAGCTACCATAGGGGTGGAACCACATTTTGATTTGCAACCGTGCTGGGTTCTCCGCCTCAAACTGGCGGCGCAGTTTGAGCTGCGCACCGGCGGTCATCAGATAAAGCAGCAGCATGATGACGCCGCAGCTGTTGATGAGGAAGCTGAACACCACGTCGCGCGACACCGCATCGGCGGCGAGCGCGACGTAACTGAACAGGCTGGCGATCAGGATCGCGCGCGCCGGGACCTTGCGGGCATTGACCTGAACCAGCCATTGTGGCGCATCCTGATGCTTGGCAAGGCCAAAGAGCGCACGGCTGGTAACATAAAGGCCGGAGTTCAGACAGGAAAGCACTGCAACCAGCACAACTGCCTCCATGATCAACTTGCCTGAGGGATAGCCCATATAGGCAAGCGTCGCGGCGAAGGGTGAAACCTTGGGAACGATCTTGGTCCATGGCACAACCGCGACAATCAGCAGGATCGATAGCACATAGAATATCAGGATGCGCAGCGTGACGGACACTGTCATGCGTCCGATGACCTTCGACGGCTCTTCCGATTCCGCCGCTGCTATCGTTGCAATCTCTGCGCCCACCAGTGTGAAAATCGTCGAGGTCGCGGCAGCCAATACCACGCCCCAGCCATTGGGTACAAAGCCGCTATGCGCAGTCAGATTGGCAAAGGATGCCCCGCCCGGCGAGGTGATCCCGAACACCCACGCGGCGCAGAGCAGTATGAACACGATTATCGCTGCGACCTTTAGCGAGGAGAACCAGAATTCAAACTCGCCATAGGCGCGGGCGGACATCAGATTGACGGCCGTTAAAATCGCCATCAGCGCGATACCAATGCCGAATTCAGGAACGCCCGGAAACCAGCCATGGATGATCTGCGCACCTGCGATCGCCTCGATCGCCACCACGACGACCCAGAAATACCAATAGAGCCAGCCCGACATAAAACCGGCCAGATGGCCCAACCCAGCGCGGGCGAAATCGGGGAAGGTCTGCACACCGTCCAATGCAATCGCCATTTCGGACAGCATCCGCATCACCAGCAGGATGATGAACCCTGCAATGGCAAAGGAGAATACCGCCGCTGGTCCAGCCTGGCTGATCGTCGTGGAGGAGCCGACAAACAGCCCCGCGCCGATGATGCCTCCAATGGCGATCATGGAGACGTGGCGCGATTTCAGGCTGCGCGAAAGCTCCGCGCCGCCGCCTTTGTCGCTTGCGACGGCTGCTGCTATATCGGTCATTATTGTCCCTCCCCAGGGTTTGGCTATTTGCCCTTCAAATGCTCGCCTACCCAGTCAAACACAGTCCGATGCCATTGCACTGAATTTTGCGCTTTCAATATCCAGTGGTTTTCATCCGGGAAATTCAGCAGTTTCGATTTTATCCCCTGTCTTTGCAGCGCGGTAAAGGCGGCAATGGACTGCGTATAGGGAACGCGGAAATCCTTTTGCCCGTGGATCACCAGCATAGGGGTTTTCCAATTTGTGACATGGTTCACGGGGTCCCATTTCTCTGCGTCGGTCCGAGACCACCAAGGCCCGCCATGATCCCATTCGTCAAACCATAATTCCTCTGTAGTAAAGGCCATGGCGCGCAGGTCGAAAATCCCGGCATGGTTGACGAGGCATTTGAAGCCGTCCGGCCAATTACCGGCAATCCAGTTCATCATATAGCCGCCATAAGAGCCGCCCAGCGCGCAGGCATTGGCGGTGTCGAGCTGCGGGTCAATGCCGGGCAGCGCTGCCATGCCGAGCTTCAGATCCTCCAGCGGCTTGCCGCCCCAATCCTTGTTAATGCTGTCGGTGAAGGCTTGGCCGTATCCGGTCGAGCCATGGAAATCGATCGTCACCACGGCATAGCCCTGTGAGGCCATGACCGCCGGGTTCCAGCGCCATGACCAGCTGTTGTTGAAAGACCCCTGCGGTCCGCCATGGACGAGGAGCAGAACAGGAAGCTTGCCGGTCGCATCCGATGGCTTCACAATCTGTCCTTGAACCCGTGCGCCTCCCGCACCGGCAAAGTCGAATTGCCGGTAATTGACGGCATCAATTTGGGTGTAGACCGCATCGTTGACATTGGTGAGCTGCCGGTTTCGGCCTTTGTCATCCAGCAGGAACAGGTCATTGGGGCCAGTTATGCTGTTCATGGCGTAGAGCGCCCCGCCTTTTGCCAGCGGCACAAACTCGGCAACATTTCCCTGCTGCGTCAGCCGCGTGACCTTGCCTTTCAAGTCAATGCGGAACAGCGGATGTTCAAGCCCATCCTGCGCCACGGCGAGGAGGCTCTTGCTGTCCTTTGCCCAGGCAAGCGCGCCCACTGAGCGGTCCCAGCCTTCGGTCAACGCAGTAACTGTGCCCTTGGCCACATCGCGCAGCATCACCACCTGCCGGTCGGCTTCATAGCCGGGGCGCTTCATTGCGGCCCAAGCCAGCCATTTGCCATCGGGCGAGGGCGTGGGCAGCGTATCGGTGGCTTTGTTGTCCGCTGTCAGGTTGATTGCATCGCCGCCATCGCTGCTTTGATAAATGTCGAGATTGGTCGACAAAGGCTCCTGCGCATTACTCTCGCGCAAGGTAAAATAGACGGATTTGCTGTCAGCAGCCCAAGCGATTTCCTCAGCCCCGCCCATTGGCTTGCTGGGCGAATCGCCGGTTATGCCGCCATCGACTGGCTTGCCGCCCGTCAGCTTACCGTCTGCGCCAATGTCAAAGGTAAAGACGCGGCTGTAATTGCCCGGCGTTTCCCATGCGTCCCAGTGGCGAACGAACAGTTCGTCATATTCACGGCCTGTGCCGGGGCCGGGTTTGGAGCGGTCGCCGTCCTTGTCGCAGCCGAATTCCGCACAGTCGCGGGCAATGTCGCCCCAGACTGCTACGCTTTTGCTGTCAGGTGACAGTTTGAAACCGGCGATGTCTGTTTTGAAGCTGCTGACTTGGCTCGCCTCTTCGGTTTTCCAATCATAGCGCCACAGCTGGTCAGATCCGCTGTCATTGCTCAGATAGTAAAGCGAAAGGCCGTCGGAAGAAAATGCGGGACTATGCTCATTCTTGTCCGGCTTCGACGCAACTTTATATGGCGCGGCCTCCGGATCGTCAGTGCGTAGCAGCCAGATGTCGGCTTGCCGCTTGTTGGCAGCCAGATCGGTTTCCTGCACTTGGTAAGCGACAAGCGTGCCATCGGGAGAAGCGGTGGGAGCAGCGAGCCGTTTCATGGTGACCAGATCGGTTTCGGTCATTGGCCGGGCGACAGCTGGAGCGGAGGCTGCGATGGCAAGCGCTGACAGCGCAATCATGTAAATTTGTTTCATGGCGCAACAACTATCGGTCGCTTTGCCTGCATGCAAGAGCCTGTGCTTGCGTGAAAAGCTGCACGCCGCTAACGGCGGCGGCGACATGCAATATCTCAGCACCAGGGGGAATGCGTCCAATCTCGATTTTCGCGGGGTGACGCTTGCGGGGCTTGCCAGCGATGGCGGGCTTTATGTGCCGCGCGCATGGCCGCAATTCAGCGCGACCGAAATCGCTGCGATGCGGCCTTTGCCTTATGCGGAGCTTGCTGCCCGCGTGATGGCCCCGTTCACCAGCGGCGTGTTGAGCGAGGCTGAACTGCTGGGCCTGTGCAAGGCGGCCTATGGCAGTTTTTCGCATGATGCCGTGACGCCTCTGGTGCAACTTGATCACCAACACTGGCTGCTCGAACTGTTTCATGGCCCAACGCTGGCCTTCAAGGATGTGGCGCTGCAACTGCTTGGCCAATTGTTTGAGCGTTTCTTGACCGGCAGCGATACCGCGCTGACTATCGTCGGCGCAACCTCGGGCGATACTGGGTCCGCCGCGATCCATGCTGTGGCAGGCCGGGAGCGGGTCGAGATTTTCATGCTGCACCCCGAAGGGCGTATTTCCGATGTGCAGCGGCGGCAGATGACAACTGTGCTTGCGCCGAATGTGCACAACATTGCGATAAAGGGCAGCTTTGATGATGCCCAGGCGATGGTCAAACGCATGTTCGGCGATGCTGAAGTGACCGGCGCGCTGACGCTTTCGGCGGTCAATTCAATCAACTGGGCGCGGTTGATGGCGCAGGTGGTCTATTATTTCTGGGCGGCTCTGCGGCTGGGCGCACCGGACCGGCCTGTTGCTTTCTCTGTGCCAACGGGCAATTTCGGCGATGTGTTTGCAGGCTATGTCGCGGCCAATATGGGCCTACCGGTCGAGCGCTTGATCGTTGCAACCAACGTCAATGATATTCTTCACCGGGCGCTGTCGAAAGGGGATTATTCGATCGGCTCGGTCACGCCCACTGCGGCGCCGTCGATGGATATCCAGGTATCGAGCAATTTCGAGCGCCTGCTGTTCGACCTTGAAGGCCGTGACGGTTCAACCACTGCCGCACGAATGAAATGGTTTGAACAGATGGGCAAAATGGTGCTGTCGTCGGACATGCGACGCAAGGCTGAGCTGTTCAAAAGCGCCCGAGCCGACGCCAATGAAATGGCAGGCGCAATGCGCTGGGCGCAAGATCATGCCGGACAGATTATCGACCCGCATACAGCGATTGCGCTACACGCAGCCCGCGCAGCCCCCATATCGGCGGACGTTCCCGTGGTGACATTGGCCACTGCACATCCCGCCAAGTTCCGCGAGGCGGTGGAGCGCGCAACTGGCATCCGCCCGTCACTGCCCGCGCGCGTCGGCAATTTGTTCGACCGCGAAGAGCGGTTCAGCGTGTTGCCGGGGGACTATTCCGCTGTGCGCGATTTCGTGCTGACCCATGCCGTTCGCGCCTGAATTCGTCACGCTGATCAGTGAGCCGCGCGCCGATTATACGCTGCTCGATAGCGGGGGCGGGCGCAAATGGGAGCAATATGGCCCCTATCGCTTCATCCGTCCGGAACCACAGGCAATGTGGGAACCAGCGACCAGCGACTGGCAGGCAGATGGTGAGTTTGTGCCCGGCTCTGATGAGGACGGCGGCGGCCGCTGGTATATCGACAGCAAGGCAGCCCAGCAGGGCTGGCCGCTGGCATGGGAAGAGGTGCGCTTTACCGCAAACTGCACGCCTTTTCGCCATTTGGGCTATTTCCCCGATATGGACCCGGTGTGGCGCTGGATGCGCGGGCTGATCGCGGCAAAGCCTGACGCGCAGGTGATGAACCTTTTCGGCTATACCGGCGTTGGCACGCTGGCCATGTCGGCTGCGGGTGCGCAGATGGTCCATGTCGATGCGTCGAAGAAATCGGTGGCGCAGGCGCGGGAGAATGCGGCGCTATCGGGCATGGCGGACAGGCCGATCCGCTGGATTGTCGATGATGCCGCCAAATTTGTTGCCCGCGAAGTGCGGCGGGAGCGGCGTTATGACGGGATCCTTCTTGATCCCCCCAAATATGGCCGCGGCCCCGATGGCGAGGTGTGGCGGCTGGAAGAGGATCTTCCCCGTCTGATTGCTGATTGCTGCCGCCTTCTCGATGCCGAATCGCGCTTCCTGTTTCTGACGGTCTATGCCGTGCGCATGTCGGCGCTGGCGCTGGGCAATCTGCTTTCGGCGCATTTTGCTGACTTGCCGGGCAAAGTTGAATTTGGCGAACTTGCAGTCCGGGAGCAGGCACGCGGGTTGTTGCTGCCAACGGCTCTTTTCGCGCGCTGGTCTAACGGCTAGGGGCAGCGGATGACTGACCTTCTGACGCTTGAAGTCCACGACCTGCACGTGAATGTCCTTACCGGCATTTACAGCCAGGAAACGCACCTGCCTCAGCCGCTGCATATTTCGGTCAGTGCCGATCTGGAAATCGCCGCCCATTATGCGCCGGACACGCCGCTTTCGGCGTCCAAAAACTATATGGATATCAAGCGCGCAGCCACCGAATTTCCCGAAGGCGTGCACTTCACGCTGATTGAGGCGATTGCCGACCATATCATGGATCGCCTCTTTGCCAGCGACGCCCGTTTTACCTCAATCACCGTAAAGATTATCAAGCTTGCGATTTCGGAGGATGGTGAGTCCATCGGAATCACGATGACGAGGCACAGGCGGTGAGCAAGCCGCTTGCCCTCGTGACCGGCGGGATGCGTCGGCTGGGCGCGGCGATTGCCGCAAAACTGGCTGAGGCGGGATATGATCTGGCATTGAGCAGCCATGGCGGAGGCCAGCCGCAGGGCGAATTGGCAGAGGCTCTAGACCGGCACAAAACCAGCTGGGTGCACCTGACCGCCGATCTTTCCTGCGACGGGGCGACCGATCAATTGCTGGATAACACGCATAACCATTTCGGCCGCGCGCCTGACCTTCTCGTCAACAATGCGGCGATGTTTGGTCAGGACGAATGGCCGACATTGAACGCAGTGTCGCTGGCGGAACATTTCACCTTGAACATGTTTGCTCCAGTGCTGCTTGCGCGATCGCTTGTGGAGCGTGCAGGCGCGTCGGCGCAACCCGTGATCGTCCACATCCTTGACCAGCGCATCGTCAACCCCAATGGCGATCAGCTGAGTTATACGCTGACAAAACAGGCGCTTGCAGGTTCGGTGCGGACGCTGGCAATGGCATTTGGCGCGCGCGCGCGTGTCAATGGCGTCGCGCCGGGTCTGGTCATCCCGACCGACGATTATGATGCGGCAATGATGATGCGGCTGAATGCTGATATGCCCTTGGGACAGTTACCTGATCCCGCAGGCGTAGCCGATGCGGTGCTGTATCTTACACAGGCACGCCATGTGACCGGCCAAATCCTGTTCGTCGATGGCGGGGCGAACCTGAAAAGCTTCCCCCGCGATTTCATGCACCTTTAGCCGGCAAAGCTGGCCAGCGCGGCCCTCGCAATCGGTTCACCCCATTCCTGCACGAAATGGCCGCCATCGGCGATTTCCATGGGGGGCGGGCAATTGCGGATGACCTTGTGCAGGCTCATCATCGCTGGTGGCCCAAGGACGGGATCGGCCATGCCAATCGCCATGAAGCTTTTGCCAGACCATTCCTCCGACCAGAATTTGGCCGCCGCGAGGGAGACATCGACGCCTTCCATATCGGGTTCAACGGGGACCAGGGCAGGGAACACTTGCGCGCCCGCCTTATATTCCGGTCCCGGATAGGGCGCATCATAGGCAGCGATTTCCGCAGGCGTCAGGTGCGGCGTTCCGCGAGCGATCAGCGCGCCGATGGGCAAATCGGGCGTCGACAGTGCATAATTTTTCCACGCTTTGAACCCCTCGGTCATCCCCCGGCCAAGGCCCAAACCGGTGTTCATCACGATCAGCCGTTCCAGTCTTGCTTTGAACGACGGATCGACGGGCAAGGTCAGCCCCAGCAGCCCGCCCCAATCCTGCACAACAAGCGTGATGTTTTTAAGGTCCAGCCGCTCGACCAGCGCGAGCAGATAATTGCGGTGAAAATGAAAGCTGTAATCAGACTGCTTGACCGGCTTGTCCGACCGGCCAAAGCCAAGCAGGTCGGGGGCCACGACCCGCGCGCCGCTTTCAAGGAAAACGGGGATCATGCGGCGATAGAGGAAGGACCAACTCGGTTCACCATGGAGGCACAGGAAAGTGCGTTCCGCATCTTTCGGCCCCGCGTCAACCCCCGCGATACGCAACCCCTCATATCCGGGCAGATCGTCAACATATTCAACGGGAAAGTCAAAGTCGGGGAGGTTGGCGAACCGTTCGTCGGGGGTGCGCAATGCTTCGATCATTGGAAAAGCTGGTCCTTTCTGAAAACCCGTAGCCCTGAACTTGTGGCGTTTCTGAACTGAAGCGCCACAGGCTCAAGGCTGCATCGATTACCTCCTAATTACCCTCCCCCGGCACAGGGAAGCCGCGTTTTTTCATGATATATTTCACATCGGGATCCTGCCCGCGGAACGCGCGATAGGCCTCAGCCCGGTCGGTTTCATTGCCCGTTGCCATCAGCATGGAACGGAACCGCTCCGCCGTCTTTTTGTCCCAGACATCGCCAACTTCGGTAAAGGCGGCCCAAGTATCGGCGTCCATCGTTTCGGACCACAGATAGCTGTAATAACCGGCCGAATAGCCATCATCGGCAAAGAGGTGATTGAATTGCGGCAGGCGGTGACGCATCACCATCTCCTTTGGCATCCCGATTTCAGCAAGCGCAGCCTTTTCAAAGGCACGGATATCGCTCACCGGTTCGCTGCGATTGTGCAATTTCATGTCGAGAATTGCACTCGCCATGAACTCCACCGTTGCAAAACCCTGGTTGAATGTGTCGCTGGCCTTGATCTTGTCGACCAGGGCCTGCGGGATTGGTTCACCCGTTTCGGCATGTTTGGCATAGGTGTTGAGAATATAGGGCGTCAGCAGCCAATTCTCGTTCACCTGGCTGGGATATTCGACAAAATCGCGGGGAACGCCGCCAAGGCCGGGCCAGTAGATATCATAGTTCAGAAAGTGAATGGCATGGCCGAATTCATGGAACAATGTGGTCGCATCATCGATGCTGATCAGCGTCGGTTTTCCGTCCGCGCCCTTGACGAAATTATTGTTGTTCGACGCGAGCACCATGTCGGCCTCATTCAGCCGGTTCTGGCTGCGATAGGTCGTCATCCATGCACCTGACCGCTTGCCCGGACGCGCGAAATTGTCGAGATAGAAAAGCCCGATGACCTTACCATCGCGCTTTACCTCGAATGTGCGGACATCCTTTTCAAACACCGGAACCGTTCCGGTATTCTCGGCAAAGCTCATGCCATAAAGCTTGCCTGCCGCATCGAACATTGCGGCAACCATATTGTCGAGCTGGAAATAGGGTTTGATCTCATTCTGGTCGAGATCATATTTCGCCTTTCTGACTTTCTCGGCATAATAGCGATAATCCCATGGCTCAATGGTGATGCCTGCATTTTCCTTGTCGGCAATCGCCTGCATGTCGGCGACTTCTTCTTTGACCCGCGCCACTGCTGCGGGCCAGACTTGCATCATCAGGTCCATCGCCTTTTCTGGGTCTTTGGCCATCGTGTCGGCCATGCGGAAATGGGCATGGGTCGGAAAGCCGAGTATTTCGGCGCGCTGCTGGCGCAGTTTCAATATGTCCGCGATCGTCGCATTGGTGTCATTTGCATCACCATTGTCGCCGCGCGAGATGAATGCGCGCCACACCTTTTCGCGCAAATCGCGGCGGGGTGAATTTTCAAGGAATGGCTGGATTGCCGAACGGGTGTTGGCGACTGCCCAGCCGGTCTTGCCCTTGGCCTCTGCCGCCGATTTCAGCGACGCAACAAAACTGTCGGGCAGGCCAGCAACATCGGCCGGGTCGGTCAGCAGGATATAGGTTTCCTCATCCGCCAGAACCTTACCCTGAAATTCGGAGAATTTTTTCGCCAGTGATGTCTCGATGCTGATCACTTCGGCCTTTTGAGCCGCGTTCAGCTGCGCGCCATTGCGCACTAATCCCTCATAGGTGCGCTCAAGCAAGCGCATCTGCGCCTTGTCGAGGCCCAGAGTGTCGCGCTGGCCATGAAGATATTGCACACGCTGGAACCAGCGGGCGTCCAGATTGAGCTCGTTAAAAAACGCGCTGATCTTTGGTTCATATTCTGCCTGAATTTTGCGGATTTCCGCGTTCGACAGGTTGGAACTGTGCACGCCCCAGATGGCAAACAGACGTTCCATATGTGCGCTGGATTTCTCATTCGCGCGGATGGTGTTGTCGAATGTGATCGGCGCCGGATTTGCCAGAATCGCTTCAAACTCGGCCTTTGTGCGCTTCATGGCCAGATTAAAGGCCGCAGGAAAATCGGCTGGCTTTACCTTGTCCCATGGCGGCACGCCGTCATAGGGGCCGCTCCACGGCTCAAGAATTACCGAGCCCGCTGGTGCGGCTTTGGCGACTGGTTTTGCCTCAAGCGTAGCGGGCATGGCTACCCCCGCAAGCAACAGCAACGAAACACGCGCAAAAAGGCTTGGCTTCATGACAATTTTCTCCATTATTGGTGACGCCGGTTTTGGTCATGCACCGCAGATAGAGGCTTGCATAGTTTCTGGCAAATGTCAGATTCGGTGCAAACCAAATCCGTTTTGGAGGAATTACGCCTTATGCATCCACCATTGATGTGCGGCATGATCTTGTCACGCGATTGCGGCGTGGGTTTTCAGGGCCGCTGGCCATGATCGACTATGCTGCACCACCTGCTCGGCGTTGCCTTGTGCTGGCGCAGCATGATCAGCGCCGTGCCGATCTGGCGCAGATCGCGGCGGCCGATGGTGCAAAGATTATCGATGGAAATTATCTGTTTGCTGCCGCTCCGGTCGATGAATGGCCATCGGTTGACTATGTCCTTGCCGAGCTTTTGTCCGATCTGGAGCAAGCAGGCGCTTACTTGTCCGAATTGGCGGGATATCTGGCGGATGATCGCTGCCAGTTGCTGTTGTGGACCGATCTGGAACTGCTCGAGGAGGCGTATGCTGTTTTGCCTGCCGACCAGTGCCATTTCATGGTCGATGCCAGTGACATTGATGCGATGCCGATCTTAGCGTGGATGGACCGTCACATGTCGCTTGACCAGTTTCATGATCCCAGCCGCGATGGAGAGTATCGCGCCCTGCACAAGATCAGCGATGAACTCGCCGATTTTGCCCGGACATTGGCCCGTATAGCCGAGCAGGAAGAGACGCCGCCATCGGCTGTGCGCGACAAGCCATTATCCTATCGCGCCGCTCCGGCCGATGTGTTCAAGCAGCTGATCTCCGACATGGGCGAAGATGATGAAGCCGCCAAAGTGCGACACATAATCAAATTACGCCGATTGCGCGAGCGCCACTTCGATTCCAGCCTTTTTGCCGATCCGGCCTGGGACATATTGCTTGATCTTTATGCGGCAAAGCTGGAGAATAAGCAGGTGTCAGTGTCCAGCCTGTGCATTGCCGCAGCCGTGCCGCCGACAACCGCATTGCGCTGGATCACCAGCATGACTGAACATGGCGCGCTTGTCCGCGAACAGGACCCTAATGATGCGCGCCGCGTTTTCATCCGATTGTCTGACGACAGCGAGCGAAGGCTGAAGGCCTATTTTGTCGATGTTGCCGACCGCCGGTCTTTCCCGATATAGCTTGCACAGCGGCTGCGCATTTGGCAAAGCGCCTGCATAACCGGAGTGGGCGCTTAGCTCAGTTGGTAGAGCATCTCGTTTACACCGAGAGGGTCAGCGGTTCGAGCCCGTTAGCGCCCACCACGCCGGTTTATTGATCGTGCAGAAAGCTTTTGAAAGGCAGACTGGCGTTATGAGAGCAGGGTCATTTATCGCATTCCACGCCGCTTTGGGCCTGATCGCGCTCGCCGCGCAGCCTGCGTCTGCCCAGAATAAGGAACGCAACAAGCGGCCAGATGTCCAGTCAGAGGTCACCGATGCCTGCAAGCCCGCGATTCGATCCATGTCCGAATCAACGCCGCAGCGCAAAACCGACTGCCAAAAGGCGCGACGCATTCTGATGTAATTGGCAGCGCGTTACTGCCTGCTGTGCTCCCAAATTTTACGACCCTCCCAAAAATGGCTTGCATCATGGCGATGCTTGCCAGACTTTTGTTGCGCAGGCGGCCAATCAACAGCTCGTAATCCGGGACGTCGGCATGGAGGGGAAGGCTATGAAAGTTCATCTCGCATTGTGTGCAGCGCTGCTGATGGCCAGCCCATCATGGGGGCAGAGCGGGGCGAAGCGGGCAGCAGAGCAAGATCTGTTTGCCAGAATTGTGGAGATGCAGACGGTAGAGGGGAAGATTGCCGAATTCAGGAAGCTGACTGCGCTGCTGACCGCTGAATTCCGCAGGGCCGGGATAACCAATGTTGTGGTCAAGGACCATGACGGCACGCAGACGCTGATCGCGCGCTGGCCCGCCGCAAAGCCGTCGGGCAAGAAACCCATTTTGCTGATGGCGCATATGGATGTCGTTGCCGCGAAGGAGAGCGACTGGAAGCATCCGCCTTTCCAGTTCCGCGAAGAAGGTGGCTATTATCTGGGGCGCGGCTCCAACGACAATAAGGCTGCGTTGACCGGGATAGTATTGGCGCTGCAATATCTGCGGGCCGAGGGGTTTGCACCAACCCGCGATATCATTGTCCTGTTCACCGGGGATGAGGAAACAACCGGCAATGGCGCCCGCCGTGCCGGGACCGAATGGCGCGACCTGATCGATGCCGAATATGCGCTCAATGGCGATGCGGGCGGCGGCAATATCTATCCCGATGGCCGGGTCGAGGCCTTTGGGATGCAGATTGCCGAAAAGACCTATGCTGACTTCAAACTGACTGCGACCAATCGCGGCGGGCATAGCAGTCAGCCAAGACCCGACAATGCCATTTATGCTTTGGCGAACGCGATCACTGCGCTCGAAAAGCACCGTTTTGCGCCGATGATCAACGATGCGACGCGGGCGTCCTATGCCGCGCTGGCAGCCGGGGATAGCGGTCAATATGGTGAGCTTGTTAAACGGTTTCTGGCTGACCCCAAGGACCGCGAGACTGCCGACCTGCTCGAGGCGATGGATCCGGGCAGCACGCGCACCCGCTGCGTTGCGACGATGCTGGAAGGGGGGCATGCCCCCAACGCCTTGCCGCAAAAGGCCGAAGCGAACGTCAATTGCCGCATCTTTCCGGGGGTGAAGATCGAGGAGGTCCGGCTGGAATTGCAGGCGCTTTCGGGGCCGGATGTGACGGTCACAGCCATCGAAGGATCGCAAACCCCCGAAACCGCGCCGTCGCCGCTGCGCGATGATGTGACTGCCGCTTACAAGGCGGCGGTGGCAATCCGCTTTAAGGATGCGCCGGTGATCCCTTACCAGTCCAACGGCGCGACCGACGGCGCGTTCCTGCGCGCAGCGGGCATCCCCGTTTATGGCTTTGGCGGGCTGTGGGGCATAGTTGGCGAGAAGGAAGGCGTGCACGGCCTTGATGAGCGGGTCTATGCCAATGGTTTCCATGACCAGATTCCGATCTGGATGGAAATGCTGCGCCGACTGGCGGGGCAAAACTGACAAAACTGACACCAAAAATAGCCAATTGTTGCAGCTTAATTGCTATTGCGAACTGTTATCAAAAAAAGCCTTAACTTCGGGCCTTTATGGGGTTGCCGAGGCTGTCGATTCCGCCTAACGGAGCGGCAATTCCCTTAAGAACGTGGCGGCGCAGCCGTTACGGCATTGGCCCAATGGAAGGACAATAAATGGCCCGCAAGAAGATTGCGCTGATCGGCGCCGGTAATATCGGCGGCACGCTTGCCCACCTCGCAGCACAGAAAGAATTGGGCGACATCGTCCTGTTTGACGTGGTCGAAGGCGTGCCCCAGGGCAAGGCATTGGACCTGTCGCAGTGCGGCCCGATCGAAGGCTTTGACGCGAAGATCATCGGCTCGAACGATTATAAGGACATCGCCGGGTCGGACGTCATCATCGTCACCGCTGGTGTCGCCCGCAAGCCGGGCATGAGCCGTGATGACCTGCTCGGCATCAACCTGAAAGTCATGAAGGCCGTTGGCGAAGGCATCAAGAACAATGCCCCCGACGCCTTTGTCATCTGCATCACCAATCCTTTGGATGCGATGGTCTGGGCGCTGCGCGAATTCTCCGGCCTTCCGCACAATCGCGTCGTTGGCATGGCCGGCGTGCTCGATTCAGGCCGTTTCAGCCATTTCCTTGCCGAAGAATTCAACGTTTCGGCGCGTGACGTCACCACTTTCGTGCTTGGCGGACATGGCGACACGATGGTGCCCGTGGTGCAATATTCAACCGTTGCCGGCATCCCCGTCCCCGACCTCATCAAGATGGGCAAATCGACTCAGGAGCGGATCGACGCCATCGTCAAGCGCACCCGTGGCGGGGGCGGCGAAATTGTCGCACTGCTCGGCACCGGATCTGCCTATTACGCTCCGGCCACCAGCGGCATCGCAATGGCCGAAGCCTATCTGTTCGACCAGAAGCGCCTTCTGCCCTGCGCCGCCTATGTCGAGGGCAAATATGGCCTCGATGGCCTTTATGTCGGCGTGCCCTGCATTATCGGCGCTGGCGGCGTTGAAGAGATTGTCGAAATTGCCCTGGATGATGAAGCCAAGGGTAATTTGCAGGTCAGCATCGATGCGGTGAAGGAGCTGCTGGTGGCGTGTGAGGCGATTGAGCCGGGTTTGGCGTGACATGATCGACACGATCTGGATAGCCGGTGTTGGGTTAACAAGCGCAGCCGCAAGCTTCACGCACCGCTATTTAGGTCTGGCATTGATACTAGTTGCAGTCGTGATTTCGCTGCCGATTTGGGCGATCTCGGCCGGAAGCCCAAAAGTTTTTTTGATTTCCGTTTTGCCAGCCATTTTCGGCTTTTGCGCCGGTCGATGGTTTTACCGGCGCAAGGAGAAAGTTTGAATGTCCATCCTAGTCAACAAACACACCAAGGTTATCACCCAAGGAATGACCGGCGATACCGGCACTTTCCATACCCAGGCGGCGCTTGATTATGGCACGCAGATGGTCGGCGGGGTTACGCCGGGCAAGGGCGGGACGACGCATATCGGCCTGCCGGTTTTTGATACGGTAGCAGAGGCCAAGCATGCCACGGGTGCGGACGCCAGCGTCGTCTATGTGCCGCCGCCATTTGCGGCTGACTCGATCCTTGAGGCAATCGATGCCGAAGTGCCGTTGATCGTCTGCATCACCGAAGGCATTCCGGTGCTCGACATGGTGCGGGTGAAGCGCGCGCTGTCCGGCAGCAAGTCGCGGTTGATCGGCCCCAACTGCCCCGGCGTGCTGACGCCGGGCGAATGCAAGATCGGCATCATGCCCGGCAGCATTTTCAGCCAAGGCTCAGTCGGCGTGGTATCGCGTTCGGGCACGCTGACCTATGAAGCGGTGTTCCAGACCACCAATGAAGGGCTGGGCCAGACCACCGCGGTCGGCATTGGCGGCGATCCGGTGAATGGTACCAACTTCATCGATTGCCTTGAGCTTTTCCTCGCCGATGAGGACACCAAGTCGATCATCATGATCGGCGAAATCGGCGGCGATGCCGAGGAGCAGGCGGCACAGTTCCTGATCGACGAAGCAAAGCGTGGCCGCAAGAAACCGATGGCTGGTTTCATCGCCGGTCGCAGCGCGCCTCCGGGACGCCGCATGGGCCATGCTGGCGCGATTGTGTCGGGCGGCAAGGGCGATGCAGAAAGCAAGATTGCGGCGATGGAAGCTGCGGGCATCCGCATGTCGGCGTCACCCAGCGAATTGGGCAAGACATTGGTTGAGGCTTTGAAGGGGTGACCGCCAATCCTCCCCATTCGCAGAATGGGGAGGTGGCATCGCGCAGCGATGACGGAGGGGCCTTGCACCGTCGCAGTCCCCTCCACCACCGCTTCGCGGCGGTCCCCCTCCCCAAGCGGGGCTTGGGGAGGATGAAGGAAGCAAGTCATGGGTTACGAAAACCACGAATTCGAGACCGAAACCGGCCCCAGTTGGCAGCGGGCAAACTGGCGCGCTGATATCAGCGACGATCTGACCGCGGCGCTTGATCCCACGCAAATGGCCGTCGAGATCAAGGCGGCCGCCAAGACCGCAGGCAAGCCAGTCAGCGATGCCGATGCTGTGTCCGCCGCAGGCGATTCCATCCGCGCGATGATGCTGGTGCGCACCTATCGTGTGCGCGGGCATTTGGCTGCGAATCTCGATCCGCTTGGCCTGTCGAAGCAGGAAATCCCGGCTGACCTTGATCCTGCCTATCATGGCTTTGCCGAGGCAGATCTGGACCGGAAAGTCTATGTTGGCGGCACGCTGGGCTTTGACTGGGTTTCGATCCGCGAGCTGGTCGCAACGCTGCGCGCCAACTATTGCGGCACTGTTGGCCTTGAATATATGCACATCGCCGATGTCGAGGAACGCCGCTTCCTGCAGGAGCGGATGGAGGGCAAGGACGCCGCCATTTCCTTCACACCCGAGGGCAAGAAGGCCATCCTCGCCAAGGTGATTGAGGCCGAACAATACGAAAAATTCCTCGCCAAAAAATATGTCGGCACAAAGCGGTTCGGGCTGGACGGCGGCGAGGCAATGATCCCGGCGCTGGAGGCAATCATCAAATATGGCGGCTCGCTGGGCGTGCGCGAGATTGTCTATGGGATGCCGCATCGCGGACGCCTGAACGTGCTCGCCAATGTGATGGCCAAACCCTATCGCATCATCTTCCACGAATTTTCCGGCGGCAGCGCCAACCCCGACGATGTGGGCGGGTCGGGCGATGTGAAATACCATCTTGGCACCAGCACTGACCGCGAATTTGACGGGATCAAGGTGCATATGAGCCTTGTGCCCAACCCTTCGCACCTTGAGGCAGTCAACCCGGTGGTGCTGGGCAAGGTGCGCGCTAACCAGACGATCCGCGACGATCTGGGCAAGCATGAACAGGTGCTGCCGGTGCTGCTGCACGGCGATGCCGCCTTTGCGGGCCAAGGCATTGTCTGGGAGTGCCTCGGTTTTTCAGGAATCCGCGGATACAATACCGGTGGCTGCATCCATTTCATCGTCAACAATCAGGTCGGATTTACCACCTCGCCGCAATTTGCCCGCTCCTCGCCTTATCCGTCGGACGTGGCCAAGGGTGTGCAGGCGCCGATTTTCCACGTCAATGGCGACGATCCCGAGGCCGTGACCTTTGCCTGCAAAATGGCGATCGAATTCCGCCAGCGTTTCCATCGCGACATTGTGATCGACATGTGGTGCTATCGCCGCTTCGGCCATAATGAGGGCGATGAGCCCGGCTTCACTCAGCCATTGATGTACAAGACGATCAAGGGCAAGCCGGGGGTCAGCGAGGTCTATGCCGCGCGGTTGCAGGCAGAAGGCGTTATCGACGCGAACTGGGCGGGCGAGCATATGATGCGCTTTACCCAAATCCTTGAGCAGGAGTTTGAGGCAGGGCAAAGTTACAAGGCGAATGAGGCCGACTGGTTCGGTGGTCGCTGGGCCGGGCTTTCCAAACCCGCTGACCCTGAAAGTGCGCGGCGTAATGTGCCCACTGGCATCGCGAAGAAATTGTTCGACGGCCTTGGCCGCACGCTGACGACGGTTCCCGATGGCCTTGCCATTCACCCGACGCTGAACCGTGTGCTTGATGCAAAGCGCACAATGTTTTCCAGCGGCGAGAGCTTTGACTGGGCAACCGGCGAAGCGCTGGCTTTCGGTTCACTGCTGTCCGAAGGCTATGGCGTTCGCCTGTCCGGCCAGGATTCAGGGCGCGGCACATTCAGCCAGCGGCATGCCGTCTGGGTCGACCAGACCAGCGAAGCGAAATATATTCCGCTGACTACGCTGCCGCACGGCCGGTTTGAGGTGTATGATAGCCCGCTCTCCGAATTTGGCGTGCTGGGCTATGAATATGGCTTTGCCGGGGCCGATCCCAAGACGCTGGTGTTGTGGGAGGGGCAGTTTGGCGATTTCGTCAACGGCGCGCAGACCATCATCGACCAGTTCATTGCGTCGGGTGAAAGCAAATGGCTGCGCGCAAATGGCCTTGTCATGCTGCTGCCGCATGGCTTTGAGGGGCAGGGGCCGGAACATAGCTCGGCACGGCTCGAACGCTTTTTGCAACTGTGCGCAGAGGATAATATCCAGGTCGCCAATTGCACCACGCCTGCCAATTATTTCCACTTGCTGCGCCGCCAGATGCACCGGTCATTCCGCAAGCCATTGGTGATCATGACGCCCAAATCGCTGCTGCGCCACAAGCTGGCCATATCAAAGGCAGAGGATTTCCAGGGCGAAAGCCACTTCATGCGGATCCTGTCCGACCCATGGGCGCCTGCGGACAAGCAAGTGAAGCGGCTGGTGCTGTGCAGCGGCAAGGTTGCCTATGACCTGATGGAGGCGCGCAACGCCGCTGGCGACAAACATACGGCGATTGTCCGCCTGGAACAGCTTTATCCCTTCCCCGGCGAGCCGCTGACCGTGCGGCTGAAGCGGATGAGCGCGTTGGAGGATGTGGTCTGGGCACAGGAAGAGCCGCGCAACAATGGCGCATGGTTCTTTGTCGGCGAACAGATAAACGCCTGCCTTGAGGAGGCTGGGCTGGCGCTTACGGCTCGCTATGCCGGGCGCGCCGCTGCGGCGTCACCGGCGACAGGGCTGATGAAGCGCCACCAGGCCGAACAGGCAGCGCTTATCGCGCACGCGCTGGGCCATGGCGTGCGCAGCGAAATCCGCCGCCAGCGCGGCATTAAATAGGGACAGTCCCTATTTAAAATGATGTTGTTATTAAATGTTTTTAATTTGGTAATTTAAATAGGGACTGTCCCTGATTAAGAGGATCGGACATGAGCACCGAAATCAAAGTTCCCGTTCTGGGCGAATCCATTGCCGAGGCAACACTGGGCCAATGGCTGAAAAAGCCGGGTGAGGCAGTCGCCGCCGACGAGCCAATTGCCAGCCTAGAGACCGACAAGGTCGCCGTTGAAGTGCCCGCGCCTGCGGCTGGCGTGATGGGCACCTATCTGGTCGAGGAAGGCGCAACCGTGAATGTGGGCGCAGTCATCGGCATGATTGAAGGCAGCGGCGCGGCGGCGGCAATCTCAGCTCCGGCATCCGCCCCTGCCTCTACCAATGTAGCAGCTGCTGCTGCGCCTCAGCCCGTGTTGGCCGCTGATGCAGGTGACTTGCCGCTATCGCCAGCGGTCCGCCGCCTCGTGCTGGAACTGGGCATTGATCCCACCAGCGTGAAGGGCAGCGGCAAGGATGGGCGGTTGACGCGCGAAGATGTGCTTGCCGCCGCCAAGGGAGGTGCGCCTGCGCCCGCTGTTGCAGCACCGCCAGCGGCTCCGGCCGCGGCTGCCGCCAGTGGGGACCGCCGCGAAGAGCGCGTCAAGATGACGCGGCTGCGCCAGACCATCGCCAAGCGGCTGAAAGAGGCGCAGAATACGGCAGCTTTGCTCACCACTTTCAACGATTGCGACATGAGCGAAGTGATGGCCGCGCGCGAACGCTATAAGGACAGCTTCGAGAAAAAACATGGCGTGAAGCTTGGCTTTATGAGCTTCTTCGCCAAGGCCGCCTGCCTTGCGCTCAAAGATTTTCCCGCGGTGAATGCGCAGATCGACGGCGACGAAATTATCTATCATGACTATGTCGATCTGTCGGTGGCGGTCTCTGCGCCCAATGGCCTTGTCGTGCCTGTGGTTCGCAATGTCGATCAGATGGGCTTTGCCGATATTGAGAAAGCCATTGGCGCGCTGGGCAAGAAGGCCAAGGATGGCGCGCTGACCGTTGAGGATATGAAGGGCGGAACCTTCACCATTTCCAATGGGGGGATTTTCGGCGGCCTTATGTCCACCCCGATCATCAACCCGCCGCAGTCCGCCGTGCTTGGCCTGCACCGGATTGAGGATCGCCCAGTGGTCCGCGATGGCCAGATCGTCGTGCGGCCCATGATGTATCTCGCGCTCAGCTATGACCACCGCATCATCGACGGTCGCGAGGCCGTGACCGCTTTGAAAACAATCAAGGAAGCGATCGAGGATCCCACCCGTTTGCTGATCGACCTGTAAGGAATTGGCTATGGCAGATTATGACCTGATCGTTATCGGTGCCGGACCTGGCGGCTATGTCGCGGCGATCCGCGCGGCGCAGCTGGGGTTGAAGACCGCGTGCGTTGAATCGCGCGAGACGCTGGGCGGGACCTGCCTGAACGTCGGTTGCATCCCGTCAAAAGCCCTGCTGCACGCATCGGAACTTTATCATGAGGCACATGCCGGGGCGCTGGCGAAATTTGGCGTTGATTTCAAATCCGTGTCGCTGAACCTCGACGCAATGCATGCAGAAAAAGCGAAGGCCGTTGGCGAACTGACGGGCGGTATCGAGTTTTTGTTCAAGAAGAATAAGGTCGATTGGCTGAAGGGTCATGCCGCCTTCACCGGCGCAAACAGCATCGACGTCGCGGGCAAAAGCTACACTGCCGACAAGATCATGATCGCCACTGGCTCCTCGGTCACGCCGCTGCCGGGGGTAGAGATTGACCAGAAGGTCATCGTCGATTCCACCGGCGCACTGGCGCTGCCCAAGGTGCCCAAGCAACTGGTTGTCATCGGCGGCGGTGTAATTGGCCTGGAACTGGGCAGTGTTTGGGGTCGGCTGGGCGCAGAGGTTACCGTTGTCGAATATCTCGACCAGATCCTCCCCGGCCTTGACGGCGAAGTCCGCAAGGAAGCGGCCAAGATTTTCAAGAAACAGGGCTTCACAATCCGCACTGGCACCAAGGTGACCGGCGCGAGCGTGAAGGGTGGCAAGGCAACGCTGACGGTCGAACCTGCGGCAGGAGGCACGGCGGAGACGATCGAGGCCGATTGCGTCCTCGTTGCCATTGGTCGCCGCCCGAATACCGAAGGCTTGGCGCTCGACAAGGCAGGCATTGCCGTCAACGCCCGCGGCCAGATCGAAATCGGCCATGATTTCCAGACCAATGTGCCGGGCATCTACGCCATCGGCGATGTCACGCCGGGCCCGATGCTGGCGCACAAGGCAGAGGATGAAGGCATTGCTGCTGCTGAATTTGCTGCTGGTCTGACGGGCATTGTCAACCATGCGGTCATCCCCGGCGTCGTCTACACCATGCCCGAAATTGCCAATGTCGGCTTGTCGGAAGAAGAAGCCAAGGCGGCAGGGCATGAGGTAAAGGTCGGCAAATTCCCGATGATGGCCAACAGCCGCGCCAAAACCAACCGCGACACCGATGGCTTTGTAAAGGTTGTCGCCGACGCGAAAACCGACCGCGTGTTGGGCGTCCACATCATCGCCAGCCTTGCCGGCACAATGATCGCGCAGGCCGCGCAAGCGATGGAGTTCGGTGCAACCTCCGAAGACATCGCCTACACCTGCCACGCCCACCCGACCCATGCCGAAGCGCTGAAGGAAGCGGCCATGGCAGTGACGGGCAAGCCTATTCATATGTGATTGGCGCGGTGATGGGGCAAACAAGTGTTCAACTGGCCCCTGCGCTCATCACATCGCTCGACCTGTTCGGTATCGCCGTATTCGCCGCATCGGGTGCGCTTGCGGCGGCAAAGCGGCAGCAAACTTTGGTGACCTTCGCCTTTTTCGCGCTGGTCACTGGCGTAGGCGGTGGGACTGTGCGCGACTTGCTGATCGGTGCGCCGGTCTTCTGGGTGCATGACTGGACATTCCCCGCAACCTGTCTTGGCACTGCCTTGCTGGTGTGGATTACGCCGCAATCGGTGTGGAATGAGCGTGCGTTGGACTGGTTCGATGCCATTGGCCTTGCCGTTTATTCGGTATTTGGCGCGTGGAAAGCGCTCAGCATGGGGATTGCGCCCTTGCCTGCGATGATGATGGGCGTGGTTACTGCCTGTGTTGGCGGCATCATCCGCGATGTGCTGGCGGGTGAGCCATCGATATTGATGAAGCCTGAAATTTACGTCACGGCAGCCGCGCTGGCGGCAGGCCTGTTTGTGCTATTGTCGGCGTTCGGCGCTCCTGCCCTGATGGCAGGCACGATAAGCGCAGCGGCGGGCTTTGCCTTGCGGGCGCTGGCGATATCGCGCGGTTGGGCTATCCCTGCCTATCGAGGGTAGGAGAGCCGCCTTTCCCCACTCCCAAATACACATGCTAAAAATTTTTCTAATCTAAATATAAATTAAATAAAAAGCTAAAATAATTAAGCATAACAACGCAAGTATTTTAAATAAATTTGCCTTAGGGGCAATTGATTTCTCCATTCTGGGCATGTTTTTTTTCCTGTGCATGCCTGTTGTCTCGGAGTATTCCTCAAATTTGGATAAAGCCGCGCCTCTCGCAGCGATACCATCATCGTCTTCAACGCCAGACCTTAATAACCGCTCGGGTTCTTTTGCCATTTCAAAACCTACTTTCGATTCTTTCCGGCATGCGAAGGTTTAACTGGAGGGGTGGGTGGCACAGGTTTTGGTTGCGTCGAAGGCGCTTTGCTACCCTTTTTATCGCCTGATCGGTAATTTCTCTCTGGCTCTTTTGCCAATTTAATTTATCCAAATTACATGATTCCCTTTGCAGATTTCTATCATTTTCTGAAGTTCAATCAAGCCGTTTTGGAAAGGATCGTGCAAGAAGGGGAGGCTAAACTTCAAGCACAGCTTAATGTAGCCACTGCGTCGGACCAAAGAGCCATTTCTTTTTTAGGTTTTTTGGTCGGAGCTGCGACAGCCGTAATTGGCGCTGCGGTAGTAGTGCTTCTCTCTAAGAGGCCAGATATCACTTTGCTTTGTATAGCCTATTTATATGCTGCCGCTTTGATGTTCTCTGCCTCAAAAGCTGTTAAGGTTTTCAAGCCGAAAGCATTTAGTTTCCCAGGGAATGAACCACAGAATTGGGTAACTACGCAGTGGAATTTCGAAAACTTAAAACAGCGCACGATCAAGCATGCACTCGTTGAACAATGTTACACACTGAATCAAGCGATCCAGAAAAACACGATCGACATGAAAGAAAACGCAAAATATCTTAAACAATCAATTGATATCTCTATATATGCAACTATCGCCGCTGGATTTGCGCTTGCATGTTACAGCCTGATACTACTCTATCATAAAAACATTTTTATATTTTTTAAATATTGACCTTATATTTTGAGATAATTTTCTATTTCTCAGAAATTACTATTTCTACCTACTATGATTGAGAATTTATCATTGATGTAAACTTAAACATCGGTAAGTTTGGGGTGCTTTGCAAAAAATTCAAAGCTCAACTCGCCTCCCGTTCAAGCCATTCTTCCAGCCATTTGATGCTGTAATCGCCATTGATCACATCGGGGTCGCGCAGCAGCGCCTGGTGTAGTGGAATATTGGTCTTGATGCCGCCGATGACCATTTCCTCCAAAGCGCGGCGCATCCGCATCATGCACGATTCGCGTGTGCGGCCATAAGTGATCAGCTTTGCGACCATGCTGTCATAATAGGGCGGGACGCGGTATCCGGCATAAAGGCCGCTATCGACACGCACGTGCATCCCGCCTGCCGGGTGGTAATAATCGACAAGGCCGGGTGACGGCACAAAGGTGCGCGCATCCTCTGCATTGATCCGGCATTCCATCGCATGGCCGCGAAATTCCAGCATATCCTGCGTCACTGAAAGCCCGCGTCCTTCGGCAACGCGGATTTGTTCGCGGACCAGATCAAAGCCAGTGATCATTTCAGTCACCGGATGTTCAACCTGAATGCGCGTGTTCATTTCGATGAAATAAAATTCGCCATTTTCCCACAGAAACTCGATCGTGCCTGCGCCGCGATAGCCCATGTCGGCCATTGCCTTTGACACGATGCCGCCCATCCGCGCCCGTTCTTCCGCAGAGATTACCGGGGACGGCGCTTCCTCCAGAACTTTCTGGTGGCGGCGTTGCAGCGAACAGTCCCGCTCGCCCAGATGGATCGCATTGCCCATGCCATCGCCAAATATCTGAAATTCGATATGGCGCGGATTGCCCAGATATTTTTCGATATAGACGGTGGCATCGCCGAACGCCGCCTTTGCCTCGCTGCCTGCCTGCTGCATCAGGCTTTCAAGGTCATCGGGCGAATTACACACTTTCATGCCCCGCCCGCCGCCGCCGCTGGCTGCCTTGATAATCACGGGATAGCCAACGGCTTCGGCAATTGCCTTTGCCTCGGCCACGTCCGACACGGCGCCATCCGAACCCGGAACCAGCGGCAGGCCAAGCGCGCCTGCGGTTTTTTTGGCCATCACCTTGTCGCCCATGGTGCGGATATGCTCCGGCTTTGGGCCGATAAAGGCTATGTCATGGCTTTCAATTATCTCGGCAAATTGGGCATTTTCCGACAAGAAGCCATAGCCGGGGTGGATCGCATCGGCATGGCTGATTTCCGCTGCAGAAATAATCGCCGGGATGTTCAAATAGCTGTCGGTGGCCGAGGGCGGGCCAATGCAAATAGCTTCATCGGCTAGGCGAACGTGCATTGCATCGGCATCGGCGGTGGAGTGAACCGCCACCGTCTTTATGCCCATTTCATGCGCCGCGCGGTGGATGCGAAGCGCAATTTCGCCGCGATTGGCGATCAGGATTTTCTCAATGCCCATGGTGTTACTCAATGACCATCAAGGGCTGGTCAAATTCGACAGGCTGGCCGCTTTCCACCAGCACGGCCTTCACCGTACCGCCATGCGGTGCTGCAATCGGGTTCATCACCTTCATCGCCTCGACAATCAGCAGCGTGTCACCCGCCGATACCTTGTCACCCACCGCGGCGAAGGGCGCTGCACCCGGTTCGGGCGACAGATAGGCTGTGCCGACCATCGGCGATTTGACCGCATTTGCAGGCGGCCCGGCCTCGGCTGCGGCAGGTGCGGCAGCTGGAGCCGATGCCGGCGCTGCAACAGGCGCTGGCGCGGCAACCGCCATGGGAGCGGCGGCAACTGCGGTCATCGTGCGGGAAACCTTGATCTTGCGGTCGCCATCCTCAACCTCGATTTCGGATAGGCCGGTATCGTTCAGCAACTCCGCCAGTTCGCGCACCAATTGGGTATCGACCTGCATTCCGCCGGTTTTGCCGTTCATGTTTTTACTCCGCTAAACCCTGTTATGGACTTTGCTATAGTCAGAGACCCGCCGCTACGTCCAGCGCCAGTTCATAGCTTTTTGCGCCATGACCAGCGATGCACGAATGCGCGGCCATGCCGACATAGCTGATATGGCGGAAAGATTCGCGGGTCTTGGGGTCGGACAGATGCACCTCGATAACAGGCACGGTGATTGATTTGATCGCATCATGCAGCGCGATTGACGTGTGCGTATAGGCCCCGGCGTTCAGCAGCACTGCCTTTGCGCCCATACTGTGCGCCTCATGCAGCCAATCGACCAGATGGCCCTCATGGTTCGACTGGCGAAAATCGATATCAAGACCCAGCGCCTGCGCCTGATCGTCTAGGCGGCCCGCGATATCATCAAGCGTATCGGTTCCGTAAATCTCCGGCTCCCGCGTGCCGAGCAGGTTCAGATTGGGGCCGTTTAGGACGTAGATGATGGGATTATCAGCCAAGCGGTGATCCATGCTGCTAAATTATGAATAGCCTATAGGAAATTGAAAGCGAGCATGTAAAGAAACTCATCATGAAAGCGGGGCAAACGGCATTTTCCGACTATATCGTCTTTGTTGATGAAAGTGGTTCGCCCACCCTGTCACCAATGGACCCAGATTACCCCATCTTCGCGTTGGTGTTCTGTGTCTTCGAGAAATCCGCCTATTGTGACGAAATTCAGCCAGCAATTAAGCGACTGAAGTTTGATTTTTTTGGCCACGACATGGCGGTTCTACATGGCCACGAAATCCGAAAGCCACGAGGCGATTTCGAATTTCTGCTGAACCCCGTCAAACGAAAGGCATTTCTGGATCGACTGAACGCAACACTATCATCCGCCGAATTCCACATCATCGCCCATGTGATTGATAAGAAGAAGCTGATCGCGAAATATCGCAGCCCGTTCGATCCATATCATATCGCGCTGCGCATGAACCTTGAGCAGCTCAATTGCTTTCTTAGGGAACAGAAGCAGTCGGGCAAACTTACTCACATAATTGCCGAGTCGAGGGGCGCGAAAGAAGATCGCGCGTTGGAGCTGGAATTTCGGCGCATTCAAGACGCGGATTACAATTGGGGTATGGCACAGCGGTTCCCCATTCACGAAACACCCATGAGCTTGAGATTCGTGGAAAAGAAGATCAATTCCGCAGGCTTGCAATTTGCGGATTTGGTCGGCCAGCCGATTGGTCGAAACTACCTCAAGCCGGACCAACCAAATCGTGCATTTGAGATTCTTGCAGAGAAAGTCTACCGAAGAGTTTGGTCATTCCCCTAAAAGCGAAAGGCCCTCGGTTCCCCAAGAGCCCAGCGCCGACCAGACATTTCCAGTCCATTTATAATTTTTATATACTTGAGTCCCGAAAATGTCAATAATATTGCCCTAATCATGATTATCGATGCCATTCCCCTCTCAATCACCCTCAACGGCGAGCCGCGCCGCGCGGTTTTGGGCTGGACGGTCGCGGACCTTATCGCCGAACTCGGCCTTAATCCCAAAAAGGTTGCGGTCGAGCGCAATATGGAGATCGTCCCGCGTTCGACGCATGGCGACGTGATGCTGGCCGATGGCGACCAACTGGAGATTGTCCACTTCGTCGGCGGCGGCTAGGGCCAGTTCATGAGCAGCACCGACCAATGGACCGTCGCCGGTCGCACCTTCACCTCGCGGCTGATTGTCGGGACGGGGAAATATAAGGATTTTGAGCAAAACGCGGCGGCTTTGGTCGCATCGGGTGCTGAGATCATCACTGTGGCCGTGCGCCGGGTGAATGTGTCCGATCCCAACGCGCCGATGCTGACCGACTATATCGACCCCAAAAAATACACCTATCTGCCCAATACCGCAGGCTGCTTCACTGCCGAGGATGCGATCCGCACCTTGCGGCTGGCGCGCGAGGCGGGCGGCTGGGATTTGGTCAAGCTGGAAGTATTGGGCGAGGCAAAGACGCTTTACCCAAATATGGTCGAAACCATCCGCGCCACCGAAGTGCTGGCCAAGGAAGGCTTTGCCCCGATGGTCTATTGCGTTGACGATCCAATCGCGGCGAAGCAGCTGGAGGATGCGGGCGCCGTTGCGGTGATGCCGCTGGGCGCGCCAATCGGCTCAGGGCTTGGCATCCAGAACCGCGTCACCATCCGCCTGATCGTCGAAGGCGCAAAGGTGCCAGTGCTGGTCGATGCGGGCGTTGGCACGGCGAGCGACGCCGCCGTCGGTATGGAGCTGGGCTGTGACGGCATATTGATGAACACCGCCATTGCCGAGGCGAAGGATCCCGTCCGCATGGCGCAGGCGATGAAGCTGGCGGTTGAGGCGGGGCGCGAAGCCTATCTTGCCGGGCGGATGGGACGGCGCATGTATGCAGACCCGTCCAGCCCGCTTGCCGGGTTGATCTGACGCCGTAAGGGCCTCACTCCCCGGTGCGGATAGTCGTTCGTCGAAGGCGCTGCATGCTGCGTTGCGCCTTGTCTGGCGTCATGGTCCTTTTGTCGTGCCGTTCGTCGAACCGTCGATAGTCACCGAACCTTATCGAAACTGTCGTGCGCCAGTAATACAGTCCTGCCATTCAGTGCCTTGCAAGCCGACCAGCACGAGAGACTCCCCAGTTTTCGATTATGTGGCCGGCTTGCACCCTCTCCCTCCGTCATGGACCGGGCAAAAGCACGGCTATGACCATGAAAAGGATGATGAAAATGGCACAGAAAACTGCCTTATTATCGTTAGCGGCGCTTGCGGGAAGCATTGCCTTTGCAGGTCCTGCGTTTGCCAGTGACAATCCGCATATGCGCAGCGTCGAAGTGCGCATCAGCGACCTTGACCTGGCCCGCCCTTCGGCGCAGGCGAAATTGCAGGAGCGTATCACCCGCGCTGTCCAAAATGTGTGCCGCAGCAAAGGCTCACGCAGCATTGCCGAAAAAGGCGATGTTGCCCGCTGTGAGGCTGATGCGCTGGCGCGCGCGCAGCAGCAGGTGACAGAACGCATTGCCCTCCACAAGGCGCAGCGGCTGACCAAGGCATCGGCGCGGCTCAAGCTGGCTGCCGATTAGGCCAATGTGCTGTCCCGGCCACGAAAGGCGGCCGGGGCAGTCACCCAATGCTATCGTTTTTCAAACGGAGTGAGCCCCCGGCCCAGCCGGTTTGAACCCAATGTCGGCCGGTCATTGCCCCATACGGCAACGAAGATGGTATTGCGGTCCACCCCCGGCGCGATGCTGGCGTCATTGCCGCTGATGGCCAAGGCATTGCTGCTGCGCTGTGCCCCTTCGGCCGCGACCGCAATGAAGGCGCTGTAATTTTCCTTGTCGGCACCCTGCACAAAGACATTGCCGTCGATCATGCCGCTGGCGCCGCCGGGCAGATCAATCATATAGTTGGTTGCCTTGCCGCGTGTGTCGTCAAAGGCGTTATTCTGGATGATCGCGCGGGCTGCGCGGCTTTTGATATAATGGCCGCCATTGCCCCGTTCAAACCGGCTGCGCGTGACGGTCAGCGAGGCAAAGTCGCCAATATAGATGCTGTGCGCGCAGGACAGCCCCCGGTCGCAGCGGCCTAGGCCCGAAAAGGTCGACTGGTCGATGATGATGTCGCTGGCCGGGTCTTGCGCGGTCAATATGCCCTGTTCGCTGTTGCGAAAAACGGAGCGGGTAATGTTAAGGTCGCCCTTTTCAAGGCGGATACCGGCGCCATTGCCATCGGGCACAGCCATGCGCTGGAAGACAATGCCGTCAACCGCAGCGGAGCGTCCGCGCAGCACCAATGCTGCCTTGCCCTCGCAAATGCCACCATCAAAAATCGTCTGGCCCGCAAGCTGGGCGCGATAGCTGATATGACCAGCTGACTGCACCGCGCATTCGCCATAGGTTCCAGGCGCGATAACAATTGTGCCCTGCCCGTCGCCAATGGCGTTGACCGCATCGGCGAGGCGGCCATAGCTGCGGCCAGTCTCGGCAACCTGAAACGGCCCGCCGCCACCCTGGGCGATAGCACTGGCCGAAATGGCAACAAGGGCAAGCATGGTGATCAGCGTGGGGCGCATGGTGGTTCCTTATGTGTCCGCGACTTGGACCGCAGGGCCAGTCTGCGCAAAATTAGGCAATAATCCCGCCTAGCGCCAGCCGGTTAACCACGGCTGAGCTATAGTGTCCGTTTGGGGGACATTGCGAATAGCGTTGGTAAAGGCTGATGACGGCTTGAGGGTGTATTGCGTTGCCGCTAGGGGCGCGGCAGGGGAGACATCATGCCGACCGTCACCACGACCGAATTGTTTCTGATCGCCATGCTGATGGTGTTCACGCTGCCCTACCTGTTCTGGCGGCTGCTAAAGACGGACTATTTCATGCCGCTGGTGGTGGTGCAGATTGTTGGCGGCGTGCTTCTTGGTCCCGGCATATTGGGTGCGGCCTATCCCGACTATTATGATTTCATCTTTAAACCTGATGTCATCGCTGCGCTGAATGGTGTGGCCTGGTGGGCAGTGATGATGTTCGTCTGGGTCGCTGGGATCGAACTCGATCTGAAAGAGGCATGGGCGCGGCGGCGGGAAAGCGGGGTGACGGCGGGGCTGGCGCTGTTTGTGCCGCTGCTGTTTGGCTGCGCCGCTGCCTTTATCCTTGTTCATAGCGGGCCGGGCTGGGCCGGTGATAAGGGCGCGCCATGGCAGATGATTGTCGGCATTGGCATGGCCTGCGCGGTCACCGCATTGCCGATCCTTGTGCTGCTGCTGGAAAAGCTTGGCATATTGCGCCTGCCCATGGGCCAGCGCATCCTGCGCTATGCCAGCCTTGACGATATTGCGATCTGGGGCGTGCTGGCGCTGATTTTGCTCGATTGGGCGCGGATTGAGCGGCAGGCAGCATTTCTTGTGCTGTTCGTCTTTGCTTCGTGGGGCATCCGCAAGCTGATGGCGCGCCTGCCCGAGCGTGACCGCTGGTATGTCGGCCTGATCTGGCTGGCGCTGATTGGCCTCGTGGCGGACTGGGCGGGCCTGCATTATATGGTCGGCGCGTTTCTGGCGGGCGTGGTGCTGGATCATAAATGGTTCGGGCATGAAAAGATGGATAATTTCCGCAACATTGTGCTGCTGACCGTGATGCCGGTTTTCTTCCTCTCGACAGGGCTGCGCACACAATGGGATTTGGGTGGGCTTGCGGTATTTGGCGCGGCGGGGCTTTTGCTCTTTGCCTCTGTCTCGGGCAAACTGCTTGGCATCCATATCGCCGGGCGCATCCTGAAATGGGAAAAGGGCGAGGCATCGATTGTCGGCTGGCTGTTGCAGACCAAGGCGCTGATCGAGATCATCTTTGCCAATGTGCTGCTGGATAAAGGCATCATCTCCAATGAGACCTTTACCGCACTGCTGCTGATGGCAGTTGCCTCCACCATGCTGACTGTGCCGGTCGTGACACCAAAGCTGAAGGCGCTGGCAGCGGTCATGCGTAAGGCGGGTTAGCGCAGGCAGAGGACACAAAGACGCAGGCCTATGCGGGCCTTTATGCCAGCTGATGCCATTTTGGGGTCAGGACCTGTTGGGGCGGCATTCGACACGCCTCTTTCCAACACTGTCCATCCGCCCTATCGACCCCAAAAAGGCAAGGCGAGGGGATATATGGAATTTGACGATGTGATCATGGGCCGCCGCAGCATTCGCGGCTATAAACCCGATCCAGTGCCGCAAGCACTGATCAAGGAAATTCTGGCCCTTGCCATGCGTGCGCCGTCGTCCATGAACACGCAGCCGTGGAACTTCTATGTCATCACCGGTGAACCGCTGGACCGTATTCGCGCAGGCAATACCGAACGCATGGTTGCTGGCGTCCCCCAGTCGCGCGAGTTTCGCACCGGCAGCGCCTTTGGCGGGGTCCACCGTGAGCGACAGATTGGCGTTGCCAAACAGCTTTTCGCTGCCATGGGCATCGCCCGCGACGATGCGCCGGCGCGGCAGGATTGGGTGCTGCGCGGCTTTCGTCAGTTCGACGCGCCGGTGTGCGTGATTATCACCTATGACAAGGTCCTCGCCGATAGCGACGATACCGCCTTTGATTGCGGCGCAGTGGCAACCGCGCTGGTCAACGCTGCCTGGTCGCGCGGCCTTGGCTGCGTGATCAACAGCCAGGGCATCATGCAATCCCCCGTGGTGCGCGAACATGCCGGGATTGCCGACGATCAGGTCATCATGAAAAGCATCGCGCTCGGCTGGCCGGAAGAAAGCTTCCCTGCGAACGCTGTGGTGAGCGAGCGGAAGTCAGTTGATGAGGCTGCGGTGTTTGTTGGGTTCGCAAATCAAGCAAATTAAGGGACAGTCACCTAATTCATCGCGCATTTAATTGGGGGACTGTCCCTTAATTGCTGTTTTCAGCCCACACCAGAAATTCCACATTGCCCTTGGGCCCGGTGATCGGACTGGTCGTCAGGCCCTTGACCTGCCAACCGGTATTTTCCAGCCAGTCCTGCACCTCGGCGCAGACGCGGGTGTGGACGGCTGCATCGCGGACCACACCGCCTTTGCCGACTTCGGCCTTGCCTGCCTCAAACTGTGGTTTGATCAGCGCGACCAATTGCGCGCCAACCCTCGCAAAACTCATCGGTCGCTCCAGCACCTTGGACAGGCTGATAAAGCTGGCATCGCAGACGATCAGGTGCACCGGTTCGAGGATATGTTCCGCCGTCAAAATCCGCGCGCTGGTCTGTTCGTGCACCACCACCCGTGCGTCCTGCCGCAATTTCCACGCCAGCTGGTTGGTGCCGCTGTCGACGGCATAAACCTTCGCTGCGCCCTTGCTTAACAGTACATCGGTAAAGCCGCCGGTCGAGCTGCCGACATCAATGGCAATGGCGTCCGTCACATCAATGCCGAATGTCTCCAGCGCATGGGCGAGCTTTACCCCGCCGCGCGACACCCAGGGGTGATCCTGCCCCTTGATGGTCAGCGCGCTGTCATCGGAAACCTGCATCCCTGGCTTGTCGGCGCATTTGTCCCCCACAAATACAAGTCCCGCCATGATCAATGCCTGCGCGCGGGTGCGGCTGTCGGCAAGCCCGCGGTCAACAAGCAACTGGTCAATCCGGATTTTGGACATTTTCATGATAAATCGGGCCTAGCGCGGTCGAAGCAGTTTGGCCATAAGGTGCGGGATGCGTATCTTTGTCCCCTTGACGCTGGCTGGGCTGTTGCTTGCCTCTTGCTCGTCGCCGCAGCCTGAGCCGCCAAAGCCTGTGGCTCCGCCGATCAACAGCGTCGTTATCGAAAAGGTCGAGCCTGCCCCGCCGCCGTTGGTCCAACCGACGGGTCATTGGCTGGATTGGCCGATTGCGCCAGGCGTCTGGGTGTATCGGCGGGATGAGCGCGGTTCGATTGCGCTGTTCGGGCCGCCCAACGCCGATGCGCTGGTGACATTGCGTTGCGACCGCCGCGTAGGTCTTGTCTATCTGTCGCGGCGCGGCACGACCGGCAGCACGCTTACCGTGCGCACCAGTTCAACATCAAAGGCTGTGCCCATTCAATCGACGGGCGGAATTCCGGCCTATGTCGCTGCTTTTTTGCAACCAAATGATCCGTTGCTTGATGCCATGGCCTATAGCCGCGGCCGCATCGCGCTGGAAGTGCCGGGATTGCTGAACATTGCCATTCCGGTCTGGGCTGAGGTCGGCAGGATAACCGAGGATTGCCGATCCTGACGAAGGCCTCAGGCGAAAAAAAGAGGGGCCAGTCGGCCCCCGCACAAGAGGCGATAGATTTGCCAGAAAAAAATCCAAAAACAAGTCTTGTTTCGCAAAAAACTTTGACTCAAATTTGAATCGCGGAGGGCAAGCACATGCATAACGCGTTTCTTATTCAACAGCCGAAAGGAGGTGATCCGATGTCTCATGGTTCAGTTAAGAGGTCGGGCATTTCCGTTCGGGGGATCGGCTGCTAAACCCAGCATAAACAGGACTCCCGGCAGCGGCTGCCTTGGCTGCTGACCCATGTCAGAAAGGGGTTGCTCCAGCGCGGAGTGGCCCCTTTCGCTTTTTCCTGACAGGCCGCCTCGGGATTTTGTGGCTGGAAACATCGTGCCGCAACCTTACATAGGTGGTCGTATAGCGAAGAGGGCAAATCAATGGCATTTCTCAAAGGCGCATGGCGGATATTGGTCGCCGTCAAGGACGGGCTGGCGCTGATTGCCCTGTTGCTGTTTTTTTGGCTGCTCTATGCCTTTTTGGCGAGCGGGCCCAATCCCGGTGCAGTCCGCGACGGGGCGCTTTACCTAAAGCTTGACGGCATGGTGTCCGAACAGCCTGCCGTTGTCGATCCGGTCAACGCCTTGATTTCGCAAAGCGTGCCCGTGCGCGAATTTCGGCAGCGCGACATTGTCCGGGCGCTTGACCTTGCCGTCACGGATTCCCGGGTGAAGGCTGTTGTGCTTGATCTCGACCGGTTCATGGGCGGCGGGCAGGCAAGCCTTGCAGCCATTGGTGACCGGCTAGATACGGTACGCAAGGCAGGCAAACCTGTATATGCCTTTGCCACGGGCTATGCCGACGACGGCTATCAACTGGCTGCCCATGCCAGCGAAATCTGGGTCGATCCGCTGGGCGGTGTCTTGCCGACTGGGCCGGGGCGTTCGCGGCTATATTATAGCGGCCTGCTCGACCAGGTGGGCATAAAGGCCCATGTCTATCGCGTGGGCACCTATAAAAGTGCGGTGGAGCCTTATTTGCGCAGCGACCAGTCGCCAGAGGCGGAAGAAGCAGCGCGCACTCTTTATGACGAAGTCTGGGGCCAATGGCGCGCGGATGTGGCTGCGGCGCGGCCCAAGGCGCGATTGGACGCGCTGCTGTCCGACGCCGCTGGTCAATCAGAGGCAGCCAAGGGTGACCTTGCAAAGCTGGCGCTGGACAATGGTCTTGTTGACCGGCTGGGCACCCGGATTGCCTTTGGCGACTATGTTGCCCGCAAGGTGGGCAAGGATCGGGAAGAGAGTATCGGCGGCTTTGCAGCGATCAGCCCCGATGCCTTGCTGGCGGCGCATAGCCTGCCTGATGACGGCGCGCCCATCGGTGTTGTAACCATTGCTGGTGACCTCGTTGACGGCGAGGCTGGGCCCGGCACTGCCGCGGGCGACAGCGTGTCGAAACTGATCTACGCTGCGTTGCAACAGGATGAGCTGAAGGCATTGGTGCTTCGGGTCGATTCGCCCGGCGGGTCGGTGACGGCGTCCGAACAAATCCGTCTTGCGGTCGAAGCGGCCAAGGCCCGCAAATTGCCCGTTGTTGTTTCAATGGCCAATCTGGCGGCAAGCGGCGGTTACTGGATTTCAACGCCCGCCGACAGGATCTTCGCCGATCCGGCGACGATCACGGGTTCGATTGGCATATTCGGTGTGCTGCCTTCGGGGAGGGAGGCGCTCGCCAAATGGGGCGTGACCAGTGATGGCGTAAAGACAACGCCATTGTCGGGGGAGCCCGATGTGCTGGGCGGGGTCAGCCCGGAATTTGATCGTGTCGCGCAAAGCGTGATCGAAAAGGGCTATGGCGATTTCCTACAGCGCGTGGCGAAATCGCGCGGCAAAACCCTGAATGAGGTCGATGCAATCGGCCAGGGGCGCGTGTGGGCCGGTGGCACAGCGCGGCAGAATGGGCTTGTCGATCAGCTGGGCAGCCTTGATGCCGCCATTGCCGAAGCGGCGCAGCTGGCAAAGCTTGGCAAGGGCGAATGGCATGTTCGCTATTTGGACGTGCAGGCCGATCTTGCCAGCGGGCTTCTTGGTTGGCTGTTGCCACAGCCTGCCCATAGCGAGGCGCCAATGGACCTGTTTGCGCGCGCGGCGTGGGAACAGCAGGCAATGCTTGCCCGCATGGCATCGGACATCCGAATGTTGAGCGGCATACAGGGCGCGCAGGTCCGCTGTATCGAATGCGCACTGGTGGCCGGGGCGCCGGTCAGGCCAAGTGCCTCCAATGGCGATTGGTTGGAAGCAATGTTCCAACACCTCTCCGGAACGGACAGGAGGTAGCCCGAAGGGCTACCGGAGAGGATCGAAAGGGCTCGTCCCTTTCTGGCATGCTTCGCATGGATGTTTCTCCCTGCGGGAGAGATGTTGGCTAGCCTGACCGAAACGCATTGGTAATCGGATAGCGCCGGTCGCGGCCAAAATTGCGTGTTCCCAGCTTTACGCCGGGTGGGGCCTGCCGCCGCTTATATTCCGCAATATAGAGCAATCGCTCAATCCGCTCGACCACCTCGCGCGGATGGCCGCGCGCGGCGACTTCATCAACCGACAATTCCTGTTCGATCAGCCCCAGCAGGATATCGTCGAGCACTGGATATTCGGGCAGGCTGTCGCTGTCCTTCTGGTCCGGACGCAGCTCGGCCGAAGGCGGGCGTGTGATGATCGCTTCGGGGATTACGGGGCCATCTGGGCCAAGACCGATGCGCGGTTTATGCGCGTTGCGCCAGCGCGAAATGGCAAACACCGTCATCTTGTACGCATCTTTCAGCGGGTTATAGCCGCCCGCCATGTCGCCATAGATGGTGGCATAGCCGACGCTCATCTCGCTTTTGTTGCCGGTAGTAAGCAGCATGTGGCCGAACTTGTTGCTGAGCGCCATCAGCGTGACGCCGCGAATGCGCGACTGGACATTCTCCTCGGTGATATCAACTTGCGCGTCGGCAAAACTTCCCGACAGCATTTTGTCAAAGGCATCCACGGCGGGCGAAATCGGAATGGTATCGAGCCTGCACCCGAGCATTCTGGCGCATTCGCTTGCCAGGTCCAGGCTCAGCTGGCCGGTAAAGCGGCTTGGCAGCATCACGCACCACACCCGCTCCGGTCCCAGCGCGTCGGCGGCGATCGCGGCGCACAGCGCGCTGTCAATCCCGCCCGACAAGCCAAGCACCACGCCGGGGAAACGGTTGCGGTCTACATAGTCGCGTAAGGCAAGTACCATTGCCGAATAAATGTCGGCAGGATGCTCTTCCCATTCCACGCAGTCTCCGGGTGCGCAGGTCCATCCGCTCTCGCCTCGTGTCCATTGCGTTATGCGGAGATGCTCTTCCCAGTCGGGCAAGCGGTGCGCCGCGCTGCCATCGGCATTCAGCACGAAGGAACAGCCGTCAAAAACCAGTTCATCCTGCCCGCCGATGCGGTTGAGGAAAATCAGCGGTAGTCCGGTTTCCGCAACCCGTGCAGCAAAGACCTGCTCCAACCGCCGGTCGTCCTTGTCGATCTCATAGGGGCTGCCATTGACGGAGATCAGCAACTCCGCGCCCTGTTCGGCCAGATGTTTGGAGGTCGCAGGCAGCCAGCCATCCTCGCAAATCGGCAGGCCCAGCATGACGCCGCGAAATTCGACGGGCGCAGGCAAAGGCCCGCTGGTAAAGATGCGCTTTTCATCAAAAGTGCCGTAGTTGGGTAGCTCATGCTTTTTGCGGATGGCGGCAATCTCTCCCCCGTCAAGCAAGGCTACGATGTTATAGAGCGCATCACCCTCTTTCAGGATTGAGCCCACCAGCATGGCAGGGCCGCCGTCGGCCGTTGCCGCTGCCAGCCGTTCCAGCTCTGTGGCTGCGGCAGCCTGGAATGCAGGCTTCAGCACCAGATCCTCGGCGGGATAGCCGATAAGCTGCTGTTCGGGAAAAAGGATCAGATCGACGTCGCCAGCCTCAGCCACCGCTTTCGCGCGCCACGCAAGCATTGCATCGCCATTTCCTCTAAGGTCGCCCACGCGCTGGTTGAGTTGGCATATTGCGATTTTCAGGCTGTCAGTCATCGCCTATGTTTATGCCTCCGCCGCCTGATGCGCAACAGCGGCGCTATTTGGAAAAGCAGCAAAATCAGGTTATGCTGGCGCAAGAGGAGAAGCGAAGCCGTGGAACAAGGCGGACTTTCAAAATGGCTTTTTTGCTTTGCCGTTTTGCTGTGCCTTGCGGTGCCTGCTTCCTCGCGCGCCGAAGAGCAGGATGACGACCCATATTGCGGAATGCTGCCCCCCAATGTGCATGAAGGCCTATTATATGCAGGCTGGTCCGCATGTGCCATGCGCGCCGCCGATCAAAAGCCGATCTGGAATGGATTGCCACCGGGCACAAAGCAGGTCACGCGCTTTATCTTTACGCAGGGGCATGGGCTATTCTACCGCGTTGTTACCATTACCGAACGCGACGATGGGACAAATCAGCTGAAGGTTTCGGGGACGCGAAATCCCCGTGGTCGTGTTGGCGAGGAGCAGAAAATCCGCGCGATCCGACGCGCACTTTCGCCTGACGTTATCAGCGCGATAAACGCGCGGGCTGACGAGGCCGGTGCATGGGAATTCGAGGTCGGCACATGGGACAATCAACTCAGCGATGATGGCGAGGAAATGGCTATTTACATGCACTGTCAGCTCCTGGAAATGGAGCGCGCAAATGCAGACGGCTATCGTTTTTCCTCGGTCAATATCGGCTGCAACCAACCAAAGAAGCTGATGCCGCTGGTGAACGAGATTGTCCGGCTGGGGCGCATGAAAAATACCCACAACGGAATGCTGTTCGAGTGATTGTCAGCCTCGCCCCCCTTCGCTAGGTGCGGCGTCATGATTCTGTAACGCGGCAAGAGGGGACGGCGCGGCCATGAAGTTGATCACAGGCAACAGCAACCTTCCGCTTGCCAAGGGTATTGCCGATTATCTGGGCCTGCCGCTGACGGACGCCAGCGTGCGCCGCTTTGCGGACAATGAGATTTTCGTCGAAATCCACGAAAATGTCCGTGGCGAGGATATGTTCGTTATTCAGTCGACCAGCCATCCGGCGAACGACAATCTGATGGAATTGCTGATCATGATCGACGCGCTGCGCCGCGCCTCGGCGAAACGGATCACGGCGGTCCTGCCCTATTTCGGTTACGCACGGCAGGATCGCAAACCCGGCCCGCGCACGCCGATTTCAGCGAAGCTGGTGGCGAATTTGATTACCGAGGCGGGAGCCGACCGCGTGCTGACGGTCGATCTGCATGCAGGCCAGATTCAGGGTTTTTTCGATATCCCGACCGACAATCTCTTCGCCGGACCGGTGATGAGCGCCGACATATTGGAACGCCATGGCGATAAGGACATCACCGTGGTCTCCCCCGACGTTGGCGGTGTGGTGCGCGCGCGCGGGCTTTCCAAGCGGATCAATGACGCCCCCTTGGCAATAGTCGACAAGCGCCGGGAGAAAGCGGGCGTGTCAGAGGTGATGAACATCATCGGCGATGTGCGGGATCGTTTCTGCATATTGATAGATGACATCGCCGATAGCGCCGGCACGCTGTGCAACGCGGCTGACGCGTTGAAGGCCGCAGGCGCATCGGACGTCGTCGCCTATATCACCCATGGTGTGCTGTCCGGCGAGGCAGTGAACCGGGTGAACGCATCGTCGCTGCGCAAGCTGGTGATCACCGATTCGATCCTGGCCTATGGTGCGGAAAAGGACAGCCCCAAAATCCGCAAGCTGCCCATCGCCCCCCTGCTGGGCGAAGCGATCAAACGCATTGCCGATGAAAGCTCGGTCAGCTCGCTGTTCGATTGATGACATCGTCTGACATTGCCCTTGCAAACCGTCTTGCCGATGCGGCAGGGGCTGCGATCCGTCCGCTGTTCCGTGCTGATTTCGCGCATGAGGCCAAGGCCGATGCTTCGCCGGTGACCGAAGCCGATCGTGCTGCCGAGGCGGCCATCCGTGCCATATTGGACAAGGAATGTCCCAACGATGCCATCATCGGTGAGGAATATGGAGAGAAGGAGGGGCGTTCGGGCAGGTGCTGGGTGCTCGACCCGATTGATGGAACGATCAGTTTCATGGCTGGCCGTCCGATTTTCGGCACGCTGATTGCCCTGCTGCAAGATGGTTTTCCGGTCCTTGGCGTGATCGACCAGTGTGTAGCGGGCGAGCGTTGGCTAGGCGCTTTGGGGCAGGGAACCACCTTTAACGGGCAAAAAATTGCCACGCGCCGCTGCCGCAGTCTGGCCGATGCCGCCCTGGCAAGCAGCGGACCGCAATATTTCGACGCCCATAGCGCAGAACATTTTATGGCGCTGGCCGCCAAAACTAACCGCCGCACGGTGTGGGGCGGCGATTGCTACAACTATGCCCTGCTGGCCTCCGGACATATCGACCTGGTGGTCGAAACCGGCCTGAAACTGCACGACTTTGCCGCTCTGGTACCGGTGGTAGAGGGCGCGGGCGGAACGATGTGCGACTGGAATGGCGAACCGCTCCATGCCGCATCGGAAGGGCATGTCATTGCGCTGGGCGATCCGGCGCGGCTGGACGATGTGCTGGAGGGGCTGGCCTGCAATCATTGAGTTGCGCACCGACCTTGCAACCGCTTTGAAAATTTGCGAGACTAATCCGATAATTAAAAAGGGATTTCACCGGGCGAAAGTCAAGGGGACCCGCAAATCGGGAAGCAAGTCATGCAGTCATCAGGCGGCATTACCCGCGCGCACTTTATAGCGCCGCATCCGGACCTGCGTCCCTATATCACCACCTATTATCTGGCTGAGGTTACCAGCGCGGATGGCAACAAGGTGACGGACCTGCTGCACCCTGAGTGGGGGAGCGTGCGCTATATCTGTGCGGGCGAAGTCAAAGGCAGCGTTCAACCCGATCCTGTTGCGCCAGTTCCACCGGTCACGCTTGTTGGCCACAGCAGCCGGGCAACGCGCATCGAATGTGTGTCAATGCGTATCGCCAGTTTTGGCCTGTTGCCGCTGGGCTGGCAACGCTTTGTGGGATTGCCGGCCCATCGCTATGCCGATCAGTCCGCAGATGCCAGGGGATTGCCATCCGCGTTAGATTTTGCCGCGATTCATGAGGAAATTGCGGCGGCTGCCGATGTCGCAGCAGTGGGAGCGATTTTTGATCGAACCTTGCTGTCGCATCTGATGACGCCTGCCCCCGGGGAAGAAAATGAGCGGGCGTTGATTGACGGGCTGCATCAGGCCCTGCTTGATGTCGATGTGCAAAGCGTTGCCGAAATTGGCACAAGGCTGGGCATGACACCGGTTCAGCTGGAGCGGTTGTCAAAGCGCGTGTTTGGATTTCCGCCAAAGCTGCTTATCCGCAGGCAGCGTTTTTTGCGCACGCTTGCGTCCTTCATGCGCAGTCCCAAGGCGAAATGGGCCAGCGTGCTTGATCCACAATATCACGATCAGGCGCATTTCAATCGGGATTTCCAGCGCTTTTTCGGGATGGCACCTTCGCGCTACCTTGAACTTGAAAAGCCTATCGTGCTGGCGGGCGCTATGGCACGCATGGCCGCATTGGGTGATCCGTTACAGGGATTGCATGCCCCGATGGGCAAATAGCGCCAATTTGCTTGCATTGCTGCGCGAATCCGACTAACGGCGCGCCTTCCGAATGAGCAGGCTGGCTAAAAGGGCTGCCATGTTTGCTCGATACGGATTTCCAAAAAGGAGACCAAAATGCCCAAGCTGAAGACCAAAAGCGGTGTGAAGAAGCGCTTCAAATTCACCGCGACCGGAAAAGTGAAATGCGGCGTCGCTGGCAAACGCCACCGCCTGATCAGCCACTCCGGCAAATATATCCGCCAGAACCGCGGCACCGATGTGCTCAGCGATTCCGATGTAGCCCATGTGCGCCTCTGGGCGCCTTATGGCCTGAAATAAGGAGCGCTAGGAAATGGCACGCGTCAAAAGGGGTGTAACCACCCGCGCCAAGCACAAGAACATCTTGGAGCAGGCCAAAGGCTATTATGGCCGCCGCAAAAACACGATCCGTATCGCACGTCAGGCAGTCGAAAAGGCTGGCCAATATGCGTACCGCGACCGCAAGGTAAACAAGCGCAATTTCCGCGCTCTGTGGATTCAGCGTATCAACGCCGCTGTCCGCGCCGAGGGGCTGACCTATGGCGTGTTCATGCATGGGTTGAAGCTGGCTGGTGTTGAGCTTGACCGCAAAACCCTCGCCGATCTTGCGATGAACGAAGGCGCAGTGTTTAGCGCCATCGTTGCGCAGGCGAAGGCAGCTCTTCCGAAGGCAGCGTAAAGCTGCGGGGGCCCAAAGCGCTCCCGATTGAGACTTCGAGTAATGCGCAAATGGGCGTGAGCGGCACTTGCCGTTCGCGCCCATTTGCTTATGCAGGCGACCGATATGACTGACATTGCCAATTTGAAGGACCAACTCCTCGCCGCCATCGACGCGGCGGACACGCCTGACGCGTTGGAGGCCGTGCGGATTGATGCGCTGGGCAAGCAGGGCAGTGTTTCTGCGCTGCTGAAGACGCTGGGCGGCATGTCGCCTGAAGAACGGCAGGTGCAGGGGCCTGCGATCAATGGACTGCGCGAGGCCGTTGCCAACGGTATTACTGCCAAGAAAGTGGCATTGGAAACTGCCATCCTGAATCAGCGTCTGGCAACCGAGCGGCTGGATCTGACGCTGCCTGCCGCCGAGGCACCGCGTGGGACCGTGCATCCTGTCAGTCAGGTGATGGAGGAGCTTGCGGAAATCTTTGCCGATATGGGCTTTGCGGTTGCTGAGGGGCCGGAGATTGAGGATCAATGGCATAACTTCACTGCGCTCAACATGCCGGAAACGCATCCTGCGCGCGCGATGCACGACACATTCTATATGAATGCAGCGGAAGGTGAGGAGGCAAAGGTGCTGCGCACGCACACCTCGCCGGTGCAAATTCGCACAATGACCTCGCAGGAGCCGCCAATCCGCATTATCGCGCCGGGGCGGGTTTATCGCAGCGACAGCGACGCGACGCACACGCCCATGTTCCACCAGATTGAGGGGCTGGTAATCGACAAGGGCATCCATCTGGGGCATCTGAAATGGACGCTGGAAACCTTCCTCAAGGCCTTTTTTGAACGGGACGACGTCGTCCTTCGCCTGCGGCCAAGCTACTTCCCTTTCACTGAGCCTTCGGTAGAGGTCGATGTTGGCTATTCGATCATCAACGGCAAGCGCGTCATCGGCGGCAGCCCTGATGAATCGGGTGGGGGCTGGATGGAAGTGCTGGGCAGCGGCGTGGTCCACCGCAAGGTGATCGAGGCCTGCGGGCTCGATTCCAATGAATGGCAAGGCTTTGCCTTTGGCACAGGCGTCGACCGGCTGGCGATGCTGAAATATGGGATGGATGACCTTCGCGCCTTTTTTGACGGCGATGTGCGCTGGCTGGCCCATTATGGTTTTGGCGCGCTGGATGTCCCGACGCTGAGCGGGGGAGTGAGCGCATGAAATTCTCACTAAGCTGGCTTAAGGCCTATCTCGAATCCGATGCGACCATTGAACAGGTTGCCGAATGCCTGAATGCAATTGGCCTGGAGGTTGAGGGGATTGAAAATCCAGCCGAACCGCTGCGCGCCTTTCGCGTGGCAAAGGTGTTGAAGGCCGCCCGCCATCCGCAAGCGGAAAAATTGCAGGTGCTGGTTGTCGATGCCGGCGACGGGCCGGTGCAGGTCGTCTGCGGCGCCCCCAATGCCCGTGCCGGCATGACCGGAATATTTGGCCCAGCCGGAGCGATTGTCCCGTCCAACGGCATGGAACTGAAAGTAACGGTCATCCGCGGCGAAATGTCCAACGGGATGATGTGCTCGCTCGCCGAGCTGGCACTTGGCGATGACCATGATGGTATCGCAGAACTCCCCGACAGTGCGCCCAAAGGGGCGAGCTACGCCGATTGGGCCGGGCTGGACGATCCCGTGATTGATGTGTCGATAACCCCCAACCGGCAGGATTGCATGGGCGTTTACGGCATTGCCCGCGATTTGGCTGCCGCAGGCCTTGGTACATTGAAACCGCTCAAGACGCCGGTGGTGGCTGGCAGCTACAAATGCCCGGTTGAAATTCGCACCGACGATCCGCAGGGCTGCCCGGCATTTTATGGCCGGGTGATCAAGGGCGTCACCAATGGCGCGTCGCCTGGCTGGATGCAGGCAAGGCTGCGCAGTGCCGGACAGCGGCCCATTTCTGCGCTTGTTGATATCACCAACTATCTGATGCTTGCCTTTGGCCGACCGGCCCATGCCTATGACCTTGGCAAGTTGACCGGCGCAGTGGTTGCGCGCCGCGCCAAGGATGGCGAGCAGGTGATGGCGCTGAATGACAAGCTTTACACGCTGGGCAGCGAGATGACGGTCATCGCCGATGACGCGGGCGTGCACGACATTGCCGGTATCATGGGCGGTTCGCATTCGGGCTGTTCCGAGACCACCACTGATGTGCTGCTTGAAATCGCCTATTTTGACCCTGAGCGCATTGCAAAAACCGGACAGGCGCTGGGTCTGACTTCGGATGCACGCGCGCGTTTTGAACGCGGCGTCGATCCTGCATTCCTTGGCTATGGGCTGGAATTGGCCAGCGAACTGGTCCTTGAAATTTGCGGCGGCGTTGCCAGCGAAATCGTCAAGGCCGGGACACCGCCGCTTGAACCCCGGCGCATCCAATTTGTTCCGATGCAAACCGTCACGCTTGGCGGAGTATCGGTCGATGATGATACGCAAAAGGCGATATTGTCGCGGCTGGGCTTTGTCGTCGATCCCAATTGGCTGGTCACGATTCCAAGCTGGCGGCGCGATATTGATGGCTCGGCTGATCTGGTTGAAGAGGTCGTTCGCATAGTCGGTCTTGATCAGGTTGCCTCCACGCCCTTGCCGCGCGCTGATGGTGTGGCAAAGCCAACCGCTACGCCCATGCAGCGGCTGGAGCGGAAAGTGCGCCGAGTTGCCGCAGCGCGGGGCCTGAACGAGGCAATCAACTGGTCCTTCATCGCGGAAAAAGAGGCGGCTGCCTTTGGCGGCGGCCATTGGAGCGTCACCAACCCGATCAGTGAAGATATGAAGGTGATGCGGCCCAGCTTGCTGCCCGGCCTGCTCTCAGCGGCGCAGCGCAACATGGACCGCGGCGCATCGTCGGTGCGCCTGTTTGAAATTGGCCGGCACTATCTCGCTGATGCGGAGCGCCTGACGCTGTCTATCGTGCTTGCCGGCGACAAATATCCGCGTGGCTGGGCAACGGGCAAGGCCGCGCCGTTCGACGTATATGATATCAAGGCGGACATTCTGGTGCTTTTGGCAGCGGGCGGCGTTGCCACCGATAGCCTGATGGTCATGGATGAAGCCGGGAGCCACTATCATCCCGGCCAGTCGGCGACATTACGTATGGGGCCCAAAAATATCCTGGCCGCTTTTGGTGCGCTGCATCCGCTGACCGCGAAGGCCTTTGGCCTTGATGGCGGCGTAATGGGGGCCGAGCTTTATCTCGATGCCATACCCGTCAAAAAGGGCAGTGGCGCGGCAACTGGGCAAAAGGCGAATTTCATGCGTGCGCCCTATACCCCGCCTGCGTTGCAAGCGGTAAAGCGGGACTTTGCGTTCCTGTTTGCTGCCGACCGCCCTGCAGGAGAGCTGGTGCGCGCCATTCGCGGAAGTGACAAGGACAATATCGTCGCTGTGCGTCTGTTTGATCGCTTTGCCGGGCAGGGCCTTCCCGACGGGCAGGTGAGCCTTGCCGTTGAGGTGACTTTGCAGCCGGTTGGCAAAAGCTATTCTGAAGCGGACCTCAAGCAGATTTCCGACACTGTCGTTGCGGCTGCCGCGAAAACGGGGGCAAAGCTGCGCGGCTAAGGGATCGTCCTGATCCTAACCGCCGTCGCTCGCTTGTTTGTCATCCAGCTTCGTCGACCGGCCGATGGCGTCGAGCAGCGGGTAAATTTCGCGGCAGGCGCTTTCCAACGCAGTCCAATCCTCCGCCATTTCCCGGACATCGCCTTCGTCCAGCTGTTTGCGATATTGAGCAAGCTTTGCTTCAAGGGCCAAATTGGCCGTTGCGGCCAGCCCATCGGGCGCAAGGGCGGTAGCCGTTTCGGCAAAGTCATAGGCAACGGCAAGCTGCGCCTCTGCGGCATTGCCGGTTACATAGGTGCTTTCTATCGTATGAAAGGCCGCGCAGCTGATCATGGCGTCATAGACCTCTTCGCGCTCGCCTTGTTCCTCCGCAGCAAGCGGGGCGGCGGCACAGGCGAGCAGCAGCGGAAAAAATCTGATCATGGCCATGTTATGCGGTGGCAGCCATGGCTGGACGATGAACAGGCTTCATTGTGCCCCGCAATCTGACAACCAGCTGGGCAACGCTGCTTTGTCGATGTCTTCAACGCGCATATGCACGACGGCCAGGCCCAGTTCGGCATAGGCAATGCGCAATCGCTTTGGGTCGGCACGATCAATTGGAACAACGATCAGGCGACGGTTGACCTTTTGCCGCCAGTTCATCCGTGCGGTGTTTTCCTGTCCGACATAGCAGCCCTTGGTAAAGGAAACGCCGTTCAGCTCAGCGGCATTGGCCTCCAGCCACAGCGTTGCATCGCTGCCCAGCTCAGCCAAGCCTTCGGTCACGCCCAGCGACAGCCGATGCGCGCGATAGAGCGCGCTAACATCAGCGTCATCATCCTTTATCGGGCCGATCCAGCGTACGCCAAGCCCGGCCAACCGAGGGTCGCTGACCCCCTGCGGCGACGCCATTGCCCAGAAAATGCCAAGCGCTTTGTCCACGGCAATGTCGATTTTGCGCCGCAACCGGTAGATTGAAAGCCGCCGCACCAGTGCATCGGCCTGTGCCGCTTCGCAGTCGAGCAGGATATCCCGCCCGTCCTCCCACAGGATAAAATCAAACAGAGCCTTGCCCTGCGGCGTCAAAAGCCCGGCCCATAGCGGCAATTGTGCACTGCTGTCTTGCGTCACCAGCCCCTGCAGAAAGCTGCGCACATCCTCGCCCTCCTCGGTCGCAGACAGGCGAATTATGGCGCGATCAAACAGGCGGGGTGCGGACATGGGTGACAGATAGGGGCAAGCTTGGCTAAAGGAAAGCCATGACCGATATACTGACCATCCGCCGCCCCGATGACTGGCATGTGCATTTGCGCGATGGCGCGATGCTGCAAGGCGTCGCCCGGCACACCGCGCGGCAATTTGCCCGGGCCATTGTGATGCCCAATCTTTCGCCGCCGGTGACCACTGCTGCGGCTGGTGCTGCCTATCGGGAGAGGATATTGGCCGCCTTGCCGGACGGGATGGCGTTCGAGCCGCTGATCACCTGCTATCTGACCGATCATATCGACCCTGATGAAATCAGGCGCGGCCATGGTGATGGGGTCTTTACAGCGGCAAAGCTCTATCCTGCCCATGCGACCACAGGCAGTGCCCATGGCGTCACCGATATTGCCCATATCCGTCCCGTGCTTGCGGCGATGCAGGCCGTCGACATGCCGTTGTTGATCCATGGCGAGGTTACCGATCATGACGTCGATATCTTTGACCGGGAGGCAGTCTTTATCGAGCGTACCTTAAGGCCGCTGGTTGATGATTTCCCGGAACTGCGCATAGTTTTTGAACATATCACCACGCAGGATGCCGCCGATTTCGTTGAAAGCGTGGGCCCCAACATTGCCGCCACAATCACGCCCCAGCATCTCCACATCAACCGCAACGCGATGTTTGCCGGGGGTATCCGTCCCCATGCCTATTGTCTGCCGGTGGCAAAGCGGGAAGTGCACCGTCTCGCGCTGCGCAAGGCAGCGGTGTCCGGCAACCCCAAATTCTTCCTCGGCACCGACAGCGCTCCCCACGCGCAAGGGGCAAAGGAATCTGCCTGCGGTTGTGCGGGGATTTTCAATGCGCCCTACGCGCTTGAAAGCTATGTAACGGTGTTTGAGGAGGAAGGCGCTCTCGACAATTTTGAAGGTTTTGCCTCGCTTCACGGCCCGGCCTTTTACCGGTTACCGGTGAACGAGGATAGGGTCACCCTGCGCAAAGGCGCGTTCAGCGTTCCGGCCAGCATTGACTGTGCAGGAACGCCCGTTGTGCCATTTCATGCAGGAGAAACGCTCAATTGGCGGTTCGAAGCCGCCGAACCGCATCCCAGCTGAACACGGCAAGCGCCACCCAGATCAGCATGAAGCTGAACAACCGGGCATTGGTCAGCGCCTCATCATATAGCAGCCAGCCGCACAGAAATTGTATGGTCGGCGCAAGATATTGCACAAAGCCAAGCGCGGTATAGCTCATCCGCCGGGCCGCCGTTGCGAATAGCAGCAGCGGTATCGCCGTGACGGCACCGCCCGCAACCAAAAGCAAGCCTGTTTGCGTATCGCTTCCCCAACCATGCAGTTGGCCATCAACACCGAACCAGAACGCGCCGGCGACGGCCGCAGGCAGCAGCAAGCTGGTTTCAATGGCGAGGCCGGGCACGGCGCCAACAGGGGCGAATTTGCGCACCAGGCCATAGGCGCAGAAACTGGCGGCAAGGGTAATGCCAATCCACAGCGTGTCGACTGATCCTGTTGCCATGACAAGCACGCCCAGCGCGGCGATGCCCACTGCAATTGCCTGCGTACGGTTCAGCGCCTCTTTCAGGAACAACGTGCCCATCAAGATGTTGAACAGCGGATTGAGATAATAGCCAAAACTGGCCGCCAAAATCTGGCCATTATTGACCGCCCAGACATAGATCAGCCAGTTAACGGAAATCAGGGCTGCGCTTGCCAGCATCCAGCGCAGCATGTTCCACCGGGCAAGGACATTGACATATTCGCCCAATTGTCGTCGCACAGCCATGATCGCGATCAGCAGCGGCACGGCCCAGATTACCCGGTGGGCTATGATCTCCAGCGCCGGAACAGCGGCAAGCTGTTTAAAGAAGACAGGCATGAAGCCCCAAGCCGTATAGGCACCAACAGCCGCGCCGAGGCCAGCCCGGTCAAGCTGTAATGAAGGGCGGGGCTCAGGCGCGTTCAGAAAATGCCGCCGCCCATCCACAACCGGATCGCGCAAATCGCCATGACGACAAGGCAGAAATTGCGTCCGCTGTTGCTGGACGAAGCAAAACCAAAGGCAGCACCAACGGCTGCGATCAGGATGATGAACCAGTTCATCCATCCGAGCAGCGGGATAAAGCCGATGATTGCGAAAAGCAGCGCGATGATGCCAAAGATGAAAGCGATAATATTTGCCATGCGGGGGTTGTGGTGACCTTTAACGGTCGGCGCAAGGGTTTCAGGCGGCAAAACGCCGAATCCGTTCGACAAGCGTCCCGTCACGCAAAGGGCGTCCCCGAATCTTCTTTGCCGTGACCAGACCCGCTGATAAGAGCGCCGACTGATTATAAGGTTATTTGAAATACATGGCTGCATCGCCCCAGGACGAAACGCCGGACAACCAGCCCGCGCCAGACAATGCTAGTCCGGCGCAGCGATTTTTGCATCCTTCGCTGGCCTGCTTTGTCCTGCTCGCCAAATTTCTGGACGTGCCTGCGGACCCCGACCAGATCGCGCATGATCGCGGCCGTGGCGATGATCCCTACAGTCTTGAGGATCTATCGCGCATCGCCAAAAAGCTGGGGCTGATTGCCCGGCTTCGCCCTGCAAAAGCGGCCGAGCTTCGCAAATTGCCGCTTCCCGCCTTGCTGGAGCGCAGCGGCGGCGACGCAGTTATTCTCCTTAAAATTGAGGAGGATAGCGTCAATCCCCGCTATCTTATCCAACGCGGCGATGCAGAGCGGCCTGAAGTATGGACGGCAACACAGCTCGATGAGCAGTTCGGCGGCCGCCTGCTGCTGCTCACCAGCCGCGAAGCGATGGCAGGCGAAAAGCGCCCCTTTGACATAAGCTGGTTCATTCCCGCGCTGGTAAAATATCGCAAGCCGTTGCGCGATGTCCTGATTGCCTCCTTCTTCCTGCAACTCATGGGCCTTGTTTCGCCGATTTTCTTCCAACTGGTTATCGATAAAGTTCTTGTTCACCAATCGCTGACGACGCTGGATGTTCTGGCGTTCGGCCTTGCGGTTGTCCTGATATTTGAAACCGCCATGTCAGGCCTCAGAAACTGGCTGTTTGCCCACACCACAAACCGCGTGGACAGCGAATTATCGTCGCGGATGTTCCGCCACTTGCTGAATTTGCCGCTTTCCTATTTTGAGGCGCGCCGCGTCGGCGACAGCGTTGCGCGTGTGCGCGAGTTGGAACGGATACGCGAATTTTTGACATCCAACGCCGTTACCGTTGTGATCGACCTGTTTTTCACGATCGTGTTTTTCGTCGTGATGTATCTTTATTCGCCGCTGCTGACCTTGGTCGTGCTGCTTTCCATTCCGCTTTATGTTGCCATTTCGGTGTTCATCTCGCCGCCGCTGCGCGACCTATTGGAAGAAAAATTCCGGCGGGGCGCGGAAAACCAGTCCTACCTTGTCGAAAGCGTCACCGGCATTGGCACGCTTAAGGCCATGGCTGTTGAGCCGCAGATGCGCGACCGTTGGGAAAAGCTGTTTTCAGGCTATACCAATGTCGGCTTTGATGTGGCAAAACTTGCCAATACCGGCAGCCATCTGATCCAGCTTGTGTCCAAACTGACCACCGTTGCGATCCTGTATTTTGGCGCAAAATCGGTAATTGCCGGTGATCTGTCCGTCGGATCGCTTGTGGCGTTCAATATGCTCGCAGGGCGCGTTGCAGCCCCCATTTTGCGCCTGTCGCAATTGTGGCAGGATTTTCAGCAGGTCCGCATTTCGGTCGACCGGCTAGGCGATGTGTTGAATGCACCTGCCGAGCCTGAATATAATCCAAGCCGGGCCAGCCTGCCGCCGATTGCGGGCGCGGTCGAATTTGACAAGGTCCGCTTTCGCTATCGCCCCGATGCGCCTGAGGCGCTGCGCGGTGTAAGCCTGACGATTGCTGCCGGTGAAATGCTGGGCATTGTCGGCCCATCAGGATCGGGCAAATCCACCCTCACCAAACTTGTTCAGCGCCTTTATGTTCCCGAACAGGGCCGCGTGCTGGTCGATGGTGTCGACTTGTCGCTGGTCGATCCTGCCTGGCTGCGGCGGCAGGTTGGCGTCGTGCTTCAGGAAAATATCCTCTTCAACCGCACAGTGCGCGAAAATATTGCGCTGGGCGATCCGACCCGACCAATGGAAGTTGTGATGGCCGCCGCCCAGCTTGCAGGCGCGCATGAGTTCATCCTTGCGCTGACCCATGGCTATGACACTGTAATCGAGGAACGCGGCGGCAACCTTTCCGGAGGGCAGCGGCAACGCATTGCCATTGCCCGTGCGCTCATCAACGATCCGCGCATCCTTATCCTTGATGAGGCGACATCTGCGCTTGATGCCGAAAGCGAGGAGATCATCCAGAAAAATCTGGCCAGCATCGCTGCGGGTCGCACCGTCATCATCATTGCCCACCGGCTATCTGCGGTCCGTCAGTGCAACCGGATCATCACCGTGGAGGCGGGCGAGGTGACCGAAATTGGCAGCCATGAAGAATTACTAAGGGCAGGCGGACGCTACGCACAGCTGCACGCCAAGCAGATGGGAACTGGCAAATGAGGAAGCCATCATGAATTTGGCCGACTGGTTTGCTGAGCGGTTCCCCGCCCTCGCGCGGCATGGGGCCGTGCTGAAAGAAAGCTGGCGCCAGCAGGACGCGCGCGAAGCCAATGCCAAGCCGCGTTCTGACCATGAATTTCTGCCTGCCGCGCTGGAAATCATGGAAAAGCCGCCCAGCCCCGGATATCGCTATCTGATGCTGGGCCTGTGCGGGCTGTTTGCGCTGGCGCTGGTATGGTCGTTCATCGGCAAGATCGATGTTGTTGCCACAGCAAGCGGCAAGGTGATCCCGGCAGGCAATGTGAAGGTCATTCAGCCTATTGAAATCGGCTATGTGCGGGCAATCCACGTTAAGAACGGGCAGCGGGTAAAGGCCGGCGACTTGCTGGTCGAACTTGATCCGACTTTGACGGGTGCAGAGGCGTCGCAGGCCTCGCAAGGCCTGCTGACCGCTGAAGTGGTTGCGGCGCGCAATGCCGCGTTGCTGGCGCATCTGCAGGGCCGTCCAGCACGGTTTTTTGCACCGGCCGGCACGCCAGCCGATGTTGCTGCAACCCAAACCGAATTTGTCCGCACCGCCATCGCCGAATATGAAGGCGAGCGTGCCAGCCTTACGCAGCAGCGCGCCGAACGTTCCGCAGAGCTTGCTGCGGCAGAGGCAGAGGTTGCAAAGCTGACGCAGACTCTGCCGCTGATCGAGAAGCAACTGGCCGCCCGGCAGGAGCTTGCCGAAAAGGGCTATTTTTCCAAAATCCGCCTGCTGGAATATGAACAGCTAAAGGTGGAGCACATCCAGAATATTGAGGTTCAGCGTGCCAACGCTGCACAGGCGCGCGCGGCCATCGGCAATATCGATGCGCAGCTGGTGCGGCTGCGTGGGTCATTCGGAAAAACCGCCGCTACCGAATTGGCCGAAGCGCAGGAACAGTCTGGCCTTGCGCGCGAGGAAGTGACCAAGTCGGCGCGGCGCACCGAATTTCAGCAATTGCGCGCGCCGGTATCCGGCACGGTGCAACAGCTTTCCATTTCGACGATTGGCGGCGTTGTGCAACCCGCGCAGGCGATCATGGTGATTGTGCCCGACGAGGCGCAAGCGGTCGTCGAAGCGCAGATCTTGAACAAGGATATCGGCTTCATCCGCGAAGGGCAGCCCGTGCGCGTCAAGCTGGAGGCGTATAACTTCACTGATTATGGCATTATCCCGGGCATTGTTGAGAGCATCAGCCGCGATGCCATCGACATGAGCCAGCCTGGGCAGAGTATCGCCAAGGACGCCAATGGCAGACCAGTGCAACAGGGGCTGGTCTATGCGGCGCGGATACGCCTCAACCAGTCGACAATCCGCGTGCGCGGCCGCGATCAGGTGATTGGTCCGGGCCTTGCTGTGCAGGCAGAGATCAAAACCGGGGAACGGCGCATCATTGACTATCTGCTGTCGCCGATAGCGAAAACCATGGATGAGGCAGGACGCGAACGATAAAAGCGCATTAAGTAAAGGAACGTTCCTTTACTTAATGCTGCGCTGTGCCACTTACGCCGCTTTAGCGTCGTTTCCGTCCATTTTTGCGGCGCCCATTTTGGTCAACGTCTCCTCATCGACCAGACGGGTGATGATCGGATGGAGGCGCAGGCCGCCCTCTTTCACGACCTGTTTGAAATTGGCAATGACGCTTGCCGTGGCGCGCTGGTTGGGTGCGATAACATCGAGCAGCCAGTTGATATCGCCCGACGTCCAGTCTTCGGCCTTGAGCCGCAGGGGGAAGGTTCCCGCCGCAATCTGTTCGCGGATGCGGCCGTCAACTTCTTTCGATACGCTGGCCCAAATGGCAACGCCGGCGATGTCGGCAACTGCCGGAGAATCGGCGCTGCCAGGATAGGCAATCGCGATGCGGTCGCGAATTAACGGTTCGAGAACAAGATGTTGCAGGTCGCCCAATGTCTGGTTGCGATAGCGCGGCAACATCATCATCGCCATGGTGATTTTGCCGAAACTCTCCCGCACATGACTGCGCACTGCGGCGATTTTCTCGACAATGGCGGGGTCCAATGCGGGCGTATCCGCACCATCATTGGCTTGCGGGGCGGGAGCTGCCTGAGCCATATCCAGCTGAGCGGGTGCCGATGCACCATTGGCAGACTTGGCCGCCCCATTGGCTTTGACCGGTTGATCCTTCTTCGCCATCTATACTCTCCATCCTATCGCAGGCCCGGGAAACCATCCGGATATGGTTCGGTTATTTGCACCAAAATCTAATGTCCTGTCACCACCTGTCAACGCACAATGGCGAATATTTATCTTATTCGGCCTATTCACCATTTTGACAAATAAAACGGCTTGTATTCGCATGCAGGGGTGGCATTCTGCGCGGTGTAAGATGGGGAGGCTGTGTGGGTCGCGCGGGTTCAGGGGATTTTTGCAGCGTAGCGGTGTGTGGCTGGTCTTGCGGTGATTCGCGGGGCCAGAAGCCTGCGCTTTGTTGTTTGGATTTATTTGTGCGCAGTTGTGTGGCGCAGGAGGTGGCGTAATGGCTTGGTATGTCACATTGGACTCGCGCAACCGAGGGGACGAAGATGAGACCCTGCTAAGCCCAGAAGTAGAAGAGATTCCCGAAGAGCAGGAGCGGTTCTTGGCGCTGGGCAAAGAGTGTTCGCGCAAATTGTTCGGCGACTACAAGGCTGCCGGTAAAAACCCTTATGATTTAAGTCTGATGCTTGATGATCCCTATCATCCTTACATAATGCCCTATCCTCACCCTCCGCTAATGAAAGGCTGGAAGTGGCCGATACCTGACCAGCCATTTCGCGACAGGCTGAAGCATAAGGAAGGGAGGCTAGTCGATATAATAGACACCACCTTTGAAACTGTTGCGATTTCGCAGAAAGTGATCGACATTATCGAGTCGATCGAGCCGGGCGTGCATCAATATTTGCCCTATGAGTTGATCTGCAAAGATGGAAGCGTCCATCCGAATCAGCGCTGGATGCTCAATGTTTGTGCGCGTGCGGAAACGCTGGATTATAAGCGTTCGAATGTGATTCCCATTCGTGACCATCCACATTGGATTTCTGACCGCACCAATGACCGGTATCTGGTTGTCCGCAAGGAAGCCGTGGTTGGCCGGGCAATGTGGTTTGAATATCGTTATCGAAAGATGGGTTCGGGAATGCCTTTCATGCTCAGCGACCGTTTTTGGGACGCGCTGAATGCCGCCGGTTGCGCGGGCTGGCGACCGCAATCTGGCGACTACGGCCAGCACATTGAAGAGCTTTGAGGGGGCTGGACCAGTGACAACTTTTGGCAATAATCCCAATCCCGGCAATGCACTTGATGCCAACGGCAACCCCATTTTTCATGGGCCGATGCAGGAAAATCACACCGTCCCACGCGAGATACGGACCGGCGCTGCTTATAGGGATGCTGCGCGATATCTTGGCTATGTCAATTTTGACTATGAAGATGCCGGCCGCAACAGCAATTGGGTACCTGCTAATGAACGCGATGCGCTGGCTGCCGGGTCGGGCATGCATCGCGGTTCGCACCCGCGTTACACTGAATTCATTTCAAACAAGATCGTCGAGATCGGTGATCACCATGAGCGTAGTCTTGCACCAATCAAAGCAGCCCTATCAGAAGAATTTCCTGACCTTGACGATGACCAACTCACCGCCCGTGCATGGGCCGACGACCGCGCCGCTGGCATACGCGCGGCGATGGATGCCGATGTTGATCGGCTGATCGCGACTGTACCCGAACTGCTCCAGCGCGTCGGTCCCGACGGCAAGCCGCTTATGGTGTTCAACAATAGTGACCCGCGCGCGCCCAACGAAGCAGATCGGATTATGGCCGATTTGGACCGGGATTTTAAATTCTACGAACCCGACGGCAATGGCGGTTTCCGCTATGGCAGCAATTTCAGTGCCTTAGCCTCTTTCAATGATGCCAGCCAAAAGGGGCTGTTAAATTTTGATGCAAGTGGAAGGCCTAATTGGGATGACAGCCAACGCGCAGCGTTTTTGCAGCGACGCGATCTGGTAAATCGTTATTTTGCTGATGGCGAAGTTATCGATACGAAAGCTGTTACTCGCCGCGCCAATTCGCCGGAATTTCGCCAACAGATGGCGCGGACGGAAGAAATGCTGCGCGAAATGGGATCGCCCAACGCCAGATTTGAGGCAAACTCGTCGAAAGAACTCGAACGTGCTTATGTTCGCAAATTCAGAGGAGACGAAACAAAGCTTACAAAATGGGCAGACTATTCAGTCAATGGGGCAAAGCTGGCGTTGGAAGATTATGACGCTGTCAAACACCGCCTTCCCGCCGATCTGCGACGGGCATTGGATGATGGTACAAGGAAGTTTCGAGAGTATTTGACCAATCCTGACACCGGCCGGATTGATAGAGTGCGCGTCGGAGCGGGTCTGGCCACAGGCGTATTGTCGCTTGCCAATATCTGGGTTGAATTTGCAAGGCGCGATTATGATCCGGCGCGGTCTGCTGCATACCTAAAAGAGGCCGCAAAGGATGCGATTGAGAGTATTCCTACTGGTCTCCTCATGGTCGGTGCCGCGGCTATGGCAGGGCCTGCAGGTATGTTCGTGCTCGGAGCGGTCGGTGGCTATTTTGCCATTCGAGGACTTGTTAGTAGCCTTGCCAACAGCGACGTCCTCGATCGGAACGGTGTGACATATAAGATTGTCAAGGAAATTGACGACGCACTAACTGCCTTCGAGAATTTGATCGGCGGCTATCTGGATGCTGCCAAGAAAGAGTTGCAAGAAGGCGCTGAACTTGGATTGGAGTTCATTACCGGTCGTGCAATCGAATGGACAGCCGAGGAGAGTGCGGTCTGGGTAGGCGAAGGTAATGACATATTGATCGGCGACGATGTGTCGCTTTTGATCGGTAGTGATGATGACAACTGGTTGATTCACCGCAGTGCTGGCGAAGCCTATGGTGAAAAAGGTGACGATGTCCTGATCGGTTGGTTTCCAGAGGAAATTAAGGCAGGCCAGATTATTGGCGTTGGATTGGATGCAAAGTGGGGGCGATGGGAAAAGAATGACGGCGGCGAATGGGAATGGGTTGAGCAGCCACTAAGCGGCTTGACCGCCCGTGAAGCACGAGAAATGGAGAAAGCTGCCGCCGAACAGTGGCAAGATGACCGTGACACTGGTCTTGATGATCCTGCCAATCCGAAGCCACGGCCACGACCAATGGAGGGGGTCGTTCGCGCTGACGCTGATAGCCGCCTTTTGCTTGACGGCGGTGAAGGTAATGACTGGGTCATTTCAATTCTCGGCGAAAAAGCCATCACCGCTGGCGGCCTAGGCCGCGACTGGATTTTCAACACGAGCGCAGGCGGCGAAATCTGGGGCGATATCGCCAACAGCTACGACGTAGGGGGCCATCGCGAAGCGCAGGTTGATGGGGAGACGGTCCGCATCAACGACGACGCGTCAAACAGCGACAATATCTGGTATTGGGCCGACACCACGCTGATGGACGCCGGGCATTCGGACTTCCTCAAATATTTCGGTCTGCCGTTGGTAGGCGGCGATGCCAATGGCGGACTTGCGGGCTATGCGATTTATAATGGCCTGTTCGGCGCGGCCATTGGTATGGCCAATATCTACCGCTATTTCTCGGGCGAGGCGCAGGGTTGGGAAGACGAGATCTACATCGACCACATCCAGCCGTGGATCATGTATGGCTTCAAACGTGACGAGGATGGCAACCTCGACATGTATATCACCAACGCCTTTGAACAGATATTCGACGGGCTGAACGCGGCGCTGGGCCAAGGCCAGCAGGACACGCCCGACAAAATCCACAAAGGATGGATGAAGATCGAGAATGTCGACGTTGTCGGCAGCCGTCTGGGCGTGTTGCAGCGCGAGGCGGATCAGCTTGTACTGTCAAACGGCAAGGTCGGCGGCAGCCTCAACATGGTGTTCCGCGCGGTCAATCCGCTGCAGGCGCTGCTACCAGTGCTCAAGCTGATTCCCGGCGCCATTGGCGGAGCGCTTTATTATACAGTCTTTGTCGACGCGTTGATCAGCACGACCGCCGCGATGGAGCGTTGGGCGGAGTCGCTCAAATGGTCGAATCCGGAAGACCCGCTTGTTATCGATCTCGATGGCGACGGGATCGAGACCACGTCGCTCGAACAAAGCCGTGCCTATTTCGATGTCGATGGCGACATGTTCCGCGAGCGGACGGGGTGGCTTAAGGGGGATGACGGCTTCCTTGTGCTCGACGAAAACGGCAACGGCCGCGTCGATGGCATTGCGGAACTGTTCGGCGATGCGCGGCAGGGTGGCTTTGCCGAGCTTGCCGCCTATGACGATAATGGCGATGGCAAGATTAGCGTTGCCGATCTTGTTTGGAGCGAGCTGAAGGTCTGGCAAGACCGTGACCGTGACGGCGAAACTGATGCAGGCGAACTGCGCTCGCTCGCCGCGCTCGGCATTGTCGAGTTTAATCTCAACACGACAGCGCTCAACGCCATTACCCCGCAGGGCGCGCGGCTGCTCAGCCGAAGCGAAGTGCGCTTTGCCAGCGGCCGCACAACCAGCATGTTCGAGGCGATTTTCACCCCTGACGATGTCGACACCAAATATGCAGGCGAAGCGGGCCGTGCGCCTTGGCAGGATGCAACCACGCTCGATGCCAAAGGCTTTGGCACCATTACCGACCTCGCCGTGGCGATGGCCAATGATGTCGATCTGGCAACGTTGGCGCAGGAACGGGCGGCGTTGATGACGACGCCGAAGCTGAAAACATTGGTTGCGCAGGCAGGCGATGTGCTTGGTCAATGGGGCATGACGCTGGAGACCAGCCGCGAGCTGATGGCTGTGCGGCTTGGCCCGGATGGTTCGCTTCTTGAACATTCCGTCTGGAACGGTGAGTTATTGCCAGACGGTTGGACGTTAGAGCAGGGCTGGTCGCCAGCGGATCGCAGCTCAGCGCAACTTCCGGCGCGCGATGAGGTGCCCTATCTGACCCAAGTTGTGAATGGCCGCGCGGTCATCCTCGATTATGGCATAAAGCAGGCCGACGGGACATGGAAGCTCGCTTCTGATCCTGCGATCGGCTACGCCACGATCGAGGATATCCGCGCGCTGCCCAAGCCCGCAGGCACTGAATGGCGCATCGAGGATATTCAGGTCCAGCCGCTGGCGGATGTCACGGTCGAAAACATCGGCGTGAACTTCATCGACGGCGTGGCCGTGGATTATACCGTCCGTGTTACCGACAACGACGGCGCATTCTATGTCTGGGCGCGCAACCTCGACCGCGCCTTGCAATTGCAGGCAAAGACAGGGACGGCGTTCGAGTTCAACCTTCGCAATTTTGCGGTGGATTTTGAAACATTGGACGAGGTTGGCTCAACCGATGACAGTCGGTTCCGTGTCGAGCTGCTGACACCGGCGCAATTCCATTTTGCGACCTCGCTGGGCGGGGTCGATTTCCGTCCCGAAATGCTGACCGCCACCTACAACAACGTGACTGGGCAGCTGAGCTACACCGTCAACGGTATCCGCGAGGCAGGCCGCTATGTCGGTCAAGTCGATGCGCAGGGCAATCCGGTACTCGTGACCTATTCCGACGGCACGATTGAACAGGCGCAGGAGTATCAAAGCGACGTCAAGACGATGATTGCCATGATGCAGCCGGTGATGGAGCAATATATCACCGTCAGCCGCCGTTTTGCTGCACGCATGGCATTGCAGGGTGGGCTAAAAGACTTTGCGCAGGGTATCGAATATGACGCGACGCGCAATGTCTTCACAGCGACTAGTGAACGTCAACTTGCGCCAATGTTCGAGGCGATTTTTGAAGGCGCGCCTGCCTCCAACACCAATGACGCTGTTTATGACTATCTGACCGACTGGAACGAAATACTCTGGCAAATCTACCCGGATTTTGCGCCCGAAGACGATGGCGGCGTCCTGAAAGCCAAGGCTGGCATCGATCAGGCCTATATCATGCAGATGCTGATCCAGGCCTTCGAAAATGTCGGGGTCGACTTGGATATTCGCGGCGTGGCGAATGCGCTGTCGGTGGATGAAACGCGGATCGTCACCCACGAAGCGACGGATACCAGCGTCAATGGCACGGGTGGGACTGATTATTTCTACATGACCGCCGGCGATCAGACTTTGCGCGGCGGAATGAGTGCGGACTATTATTTCGTCGGCAAGAATAGCGGTAATGACGTTATTTATGATCAGGATTTGGGCGGCAATGACGAGTTGCGGTTCACCGATGTTGATTCCGAGGATGTGGTCGCGATCCGTGACGGCCAAGATCTGATTCTGCAAATTCGCGGCGAGACCAATTTTGTCCGGCTTACCGACCAGTTTTTGGGAGAATTAAATGGCCGCCTGACCAATGGAAAGCAATTCCAGACCGGCGTTGAGCAGATTGTGTTTTCAGACGGAGTTGTGTGGGACCGTTTCCGGATGGCACTCGAAGTGGCCGATCCGCGCGACACCAATGATGTCTATGCAGGTTCGGGTTCGGGAGATGTGCTTTGGGGCGGTAAGGGCAACGATGTCCTGACCGGCGGTCTTGGAGGTGACATTTATATCTTTGCCCGTGGCGACGGGCAGGATGTGTTCAGCGAACGGGGAGGATTCTCTTTTGGTCCGGTAAAGGCCGGTACCGACATTTTGCGTTTTCAAGGCGACATCGAAACCAAAGATCTTCTACTTCGCCGCGATGGACCCAGTGACGATCTCCACATCATACTGCTGGATGCCAACGGCAATCCAACGGGCGACAGTATCGAAATTGAGGGCTATTTCGAGGGCATCGCGCTGGGTCTGGGGGCATTTGGCGGCGTCATCGGCGACAGCGAAGGGCTGGACTATGTTTCGCCTAATCTCATCGAACGCTTTATTTTTGAAAATGGCACGGCTCTGGAGTTTAGCGAGGTTGCAGCGCAGGTGCTGCGCAACGCCAAGACTGCGGGTGATGATGCAATCTATGGTTTCATAGGCGCTGACGAGCTCGATGGCGGGAAGGGCGATGATTTCCTCACCGCCGGGCAGGGCGACGACACCTATATCTTTGGCCGCGATTACGGGCATGATGTTATCGAGGATAATGGCCCGAAATATGGCCTTTTCGCGCCAGAGACCAAGGATGTTCTGAAATTTGTCGACGACATTCGCTGGACCGATCTGGACTTCCTGCGCACGGGCAAGAGCGACACGCTGACGCTGCGGATTACCGGCACTGACGATCAGGTAACGCTGCGCGATTTCCTCGAAGAGATTCCCTTCCTTGGCTATGTCAATGTGCTTGAAACCATTGAATATGGTGACGGGACAGCATGGACATATTTGCAGTTTCTGCAACGCTTTGTCGATGTGGCGGAGACCGCTGGTGACAATATTGTCTATGGTTTTGAAGGCATCGCCGATGTCTTCCGCGGTGGCACCGGCAATGACCGGCTAGAGGGCCTGAGCGGCAACGACACTTATTATTTCGCCGCCGGTAATGGCAATGACACGGTCTTTGACGACGCAGGCTCAGGCGACCGCATTATCTTCTCCGGCCTTTCCTATGCCGACATCATCTTTACGCGCACCGGTACGGATCTTGTTTTCACCGTTGCTGCCACCGGCGAAACATTGATTGTTGAAGGTCAATATTACCGCGAAAATGCGCAATATGCTGCGGTTGAGCTTTTTGTCTTTAGCGACCGTGAAATCGCCTTTTCGGACATTAATCCTGAGGATGTGGCGGTTGATCGCTTCACGGGCGGGGCGACCGCTGGGGCAGACGTACTTACCGGGTCGGACTTTGCGGAAATCATCGATGGTCGTCAGGGCAATGATGAACTGATCGGCAAAGACGGCGGTGACACCTATATTTTCGATGTTGGCTATGGCCATGATGTCATTGTTGACCGGCGCACGCGCGCGCATTGGCAGGATCGGCGCGGCGTCCGTGTGCCCGTCGATGACACCATCGAATTCGGGGCGGACATACGGTTCCGTGATGATCGCAATGTCGTGTTCACCAAATCGGGCGATGACCTGCTGATCACTGTCACCGGCCGCCCAGACAGCAGCCTGCGCATCCGCAATCAGTTTCGCAGCATCGACGATTCAATCGAGATATTCCGCTTTGCCGATGGAACCGTGCTGGATGCCGGCGATATCGAGCAGGAATTGCAGATTGAAGGCGGTAACCGCGGTGACAATATCATCGAGGTTAGCCAGCTGTTGATCAACCAGCCCAATACGCTGGATGGGCGGCAGGGCGATGACACGCTGAAGGGTGGTTTTGCGGGCGATAGCTATGCTTTCACCGCGGGCTATGACTTTGACACGATCATAGAGAAAAATGATGCCGCTGGCGTAATCGACCGCATCGTGTTCGGTGCGTCCGTGCGCGAAGAAACGCTGATTGTTACGCGCAGCGGCAACGATCTGGTCATTGATCTTGGCAATGGCGAGGACGTTGTTCGTATCGTCGGCGGGCTCGGCACGACTCGTATTGAGCAGTTTCATTTCGCAGATGGCACAATCCGGACCATCGAGGGGATGATCGACCGGTTGCTTACCGGCGGCGATGATGACGAGAATATCAACGGCTTTGACTCGCGTAATGACAGGCTCTCCGGCGGGAAAGGTTCCGACGGGCTTTTTGGCGGGCTAGGTAATGACAGCTACACCTTTGGCCTTGGCGACGGCAGCGACCGCATCGATGACAGCGGCGGTATTGATAGCATCCTATTTGGAGCGAACATTACCAAGGATAATGTTCGGTTTGAAAATATTGACGGCGATCTGCTGATCCGGCTCGAAACCGATGTTGACCGGTTGGTCGTCATTGGCGGTTACAAGACGCGGCCGGTTGAAAATTTCGTTTTTGCCAATGGCGACACATTGAGCATCGCCGAAGTACGCAGCCTGATCCTGACGGGTGCGTCCAATGCTGGGCAAGACCGGATTGACGCGCGCGAATTGGACAGCGATCTCATTACGGTCCCGGGGCAAGGCCATGACCGCATCATTCTGGCGCAGGGCGGGACAATCAGCTTCCGCCCCGGTGATGGCATTGACAGGGTAGAAATCCCCGCAGGCGTCACGCAAACCAGTATCGATTTTGACGGCTTTCTGGCGGCGGATGCCGTCTTCCGCCCGGCATCTTATGGCAGCAGCGACCTGGTTGTGGCCTTTCCGGACACAGGGGATGAACTGGTTATTGTCGGCGGTATCGCCGCGACTGTGCTGCCTATGTTGCAATTTGCCGATGGCACTTCACTGGATGCTGCTGCAATTGCCGAGCGGCTTACCCGCGACCAGGCCAGCAGCGGCGACGACATCATCACAGGATCGGTCCTTGACCAGCAAATTGAGGGCGGGCGCGGCTCCGACTTTCTGAACGGCGGCGCGGGCAGCGATAGCTATGTCTTCAATCGTGGCGACGGGCATGACATCATTGTTGATGGCAATGGCACCAGCGATAGCCTGCGCATCAACGGGTATGTGCAGGCCGATATGCGGATTTCGCATAGCACCGACGGTCTGGAAACCTACCTGATCTTTGGCGATGGCAGCGATCGGATTACGCTGCGCCATGCCCTGTCGGGAACGACGATTGTTCCGGCGGTTGACCAAATATTGTTTGAAAGCGCTGCTGCACTGAATGTGGCCAGCCTTTTGACGGGTGGCGTGGGCCTGGGCAGCGAACGGAACGACCGGCTTGTTGGCACCAGCGCTGCGGAAATTTTTACAGCCGGACGGGGCGACGATGTGGTCGTCACTAATGGCGGCGCGGATATCGTCCGATTCAATCGCGGTGATGGCCATGACCGGATTGAGGCAGGCGCCGTCGCCGATGGTCTGGTTGTCGTGGAATTTGGCGTCGACATCCTGCTTGAGCAGTTGAGCATGAAGCGCGACGCCGATGGCAATATCATCGTGTTGATCGCAGGTGGCGATGATCGTTTGACGCTGGTTGATCCGGTCGGCGACCTCGATGGTGTTATCGCCGAATTTCGCTTTGCCGATGGACGCCGCTGGAGTTTGCGCGAAGCTGCACTGTCAGTGCTTGAGACCGACGGTGACGATGCCATTTTCGTGCCGTCCAGCAGTGCCGGTTCGGACATTTATGGCGGCGCAGGCAACGACCGGATAGAAGGCGGCCGCGGCGCAGACATCATCACCGGGGGCAAGGGGAATGACGCGCTTGATGGCGGCCCGGGCAACGACACCTATTATTTTGAACGTGGCGATGGGCAGGACATTGTCACCGATGTTGACGGGACGAGCGGCAATTTTGACCGCGTGCGTTTTGCGCCGGGGATCGCGCTTGCCGACCTGACTTTTGTGAAGTCGGGCAACGACGTCATTTTGAAGATTGGCAATGGTGATGACCGGGTCATATTGCGAAACTTCTATCTCGAAAGCAGCTATAGCGGCGGGCCAAACAGCATCGAGCAGATCGTTTTTGCCGATGGAACCACCGTTTCGCGCTCGCAAATCTGGGACCGGGCCTATTCAGGGACCGATGGCGATGATGTCCTTTCTGCACCAACCGAATATTTCGCCAATATTTGGCTTGGCGGCGGTAAAGGGGATGACGCCCTTTATGGAGGGGGGTGGAGCACTGACAACACCTTCCTGTTCAACCTGGGCGACGGCCGCGACTATATCCACGGTTCAACCGGTTATCGCTCGCGCTGGGATGTGGTGCTGGGGGCTGGGCTCAACCGCAGTGACCTTGTCATCGTCCGTCAGGGCAATGATGTGGTGTTGCGGTTTAAGGGGAATGAAAACGACCGTGCATTGTTGCGCGGGGTTATGCAGCCCTATAATTCCATCGATTATCACGGCTATTTGAACTGGATCAATTTTGCCGACGGCACGCGGATGCACCGCGATGAGGTGAAAGCTGCGGCGATCAGTGCGGACGCTGCCGAATTGATCCTGAACCCACCGGTTGTTGGCGAAGACCCGTTTGCAAGTCCTGTTTTCGATATCCCGATTGGCACTGGCGGTGACAGTTCGGATGAACGTGCGGCTGACGCTGCGCAGGCTCCGCAAATCCTCTCCGGTTCGGCTGGCCCTGACACCTACCGGCTATTTGTGGCGCAGCTGCCGGATGGCGCTGCCACATCTACAATCACTGATTTTCAGGCAGGAAATGGGGGCGATGCGCTCGATATCCGCATAGCGTCTGGTCTTTCGGGATCCTTGGTTACGCGGCAGGATGGAACCGATACGCTGATCTATTTCGTCCAAAGCGGTACGGTAAGGCTATCGGACGCCAGAGCATTGCTGCGGCTGAAAAATGTCACGGCATCGGCGCTGACGCAGGCCAACTTTGCAGGTGCCCCCTTTGTGTCCGGGGTCAATTTGACGCTTGCGGGAACATCGGCGGCGCAGCAATTGAATGGCAGCTGGGGCGACGATACCATTTCCGGTGCAGGCGGCATCGATACGATAACGGGCGGCGGGGGTAATGACCTGCTGCAAGGCGGTGAAGAGCCCGATGTTTACCGTTTCTCGGCAGGCTTTGGCCAAGATATCATCAACGACTTTAATTATCATTATAGCGACGCGAACAAGGACCGCATCGAATTTGACGCCAGCATCGCGCCGGGCGATATTCAGGTCCTGCTTGCCGCGAATGACGGGTTGATCCTTAAAGTCCGCGGGACCAGCGATCAAATCCATATTCACAATACCCGAAACGACATCCGGTACCGGATAGAGGAGGTTCGCTTTACCGCTGCGGATGGCACGGTAACGGTCTGGATGCACGCCGATCTGATGGCCCGCGCGACCGTCCCGACGGATCAAGACGACATTTGGACTGGAAGCTATAATGGTGATTTGCTGTCGGGCGGCGATGGCAATGACACGTTGAATGGAAATTCGGGCAGCGACACGATCACTGGGGGCACGGGTAATGACCTGCTTCAGGGCGAGGAAGAGCCCGATGTGTATCGTTTCTCTGCCGGCTTTGGCCAAGACGTCATCAACGACTATAACTATCATTACAGCGATGCGAACAAGGATCGCATTGAATTTGATGCAACCATTTCCCCCGATGACATTGACGTCCTGTTGGCGGGCAATGACGGGCTGATCCTTGCAGTGCGTGGCACTGAAGACCGGATCCATATCTACAACACCCGCAATGATGTCCGTTACCGGATTGAGGAGGTCCGATTCACTGCCGCTGATGGCACGGTAACCACCTGGACACATGCCCAGCTTATGGCCCGGGCGACCGCGCCCACCGATGGCGATGATATTTTCACCGGCACCTATAATGGGGACACGCTGACGGGCGGTGCGGGTAATGATACCCTAACCGGCAATTCCGGGTCGGATGTCATCACCGGTGGCTCGGGGAATGACTTGCTGTATGGCGGTGAAGAGCCGGATGTCTATCGCTTCTCGGCAGGCTTTGGCCAGGACGTTATCAGCGACAACAACTACCACTTCAGCGATGCAAACAAGGACCGCATCGAATTTGACGCCAGCATTGCGCCTGAAGATATCGATGTTCTCCTGCAAGGCACCAACGACCTGATCCTGTCGGTGCGCGGCACCAACGACCGCATCCTGATCCAGAATACACGCACGGATATCCGTTACAAAATTGAAGAGGTACGTTTCACGGCTGCGGACGGAACGATCACCACCTGGACCCATGCGGACCTTCTTGCGCGCGCCGTTGCGCCAAAGGCTGGGATCGTCCTGAACGGTGATCAGGCGGTCTCCATGCTTCTGGGCGGGGCGGGCGATGACACCATCATCAACACCGGTGGTGCGCCCGAAATGCGCGGCCTTGGCGGCAATGACAACATGTCGGGCAGTGCCAATGCAGACATTATCGTCGGGGGCGCTGGTGACGACACTATGTCGGGTCAGGGCGGCAACGACATATACCGTTTCTCCGCCGGGTTCGGGCAGGATGCTATCATCGAGGCCAGCACAGGCACCAATGTCATCGAATTTGACGCGACCATCATTCCCGCGCAGGTGATCATCGAACGGGTTCGGCTTGCCGACACCAGCGGTACGGCATTCCAGATTCGTATAGCGGAAAGCAATGACCGCATTGTCATTCCCGGTGGCTATTCCTCATCAACAGGCGGCAACGCCATTGACGAAGTGCGTTTTGCCGACGGGACCATTTGGAACTTTGCCGAACTCATCAATCGCTCCGTTGACGTTGGCTATCTGAACGGCGACCTGATTTACGCCGATGGCATCGCATCGGATGACATATTGACCGGCACACAAAGCGATGACGAAATATACGGCTATCGCGGTGCTGACGTAATTTCAGGTCTGGCAGGCGATGATCAGCTTCGGGGTGGCGACGGCAACGATCAGATATCGGGCGGCGCGCATAATGACTTGCTGGCAGGCGGCGATGGCGACGATATTCTTGAAGGCGGTACTGGCAATGATAACCTTAACGGCGGCGAAGGGACCAATATCTACCGCTTTGCGGCCGGTTTCGGTCAAGACCGGATTGTAAACACTGACTGGCAGTGGAACGAAAGCCCGCGTCCTTTTGACATAATCGAATTTGATGCATCAATTGCGCCCGGTGACGTCGAGCTAATCGAACGTTATGGCATTGATACCGCGCAATATTTCCTACGCGTCGGTGCTGATCGGATAGAAATTGCCAGTTGGGACGACATTGCCGAAGTCCGCTTTGCCAACGGGGATGTATGGGATAGCGCCTATCTTGCGAGCAACGCTTTTGTTGAAGACATCACACTCATTGATCAGCCGACGGCCGTTAGCATATCGCTCGCGGGCGGTGATGGCGATGACACGCTTGAAATCTTCAGTGGTGCAGGCGAGCTTTCGGGAGGCGCGGGTAATGACCGGCTTTTCGGTAATTCCGGCGCGGATATTCTGGATGGCGGTAGCGGCCAAGATCAATTGGAAGGTGGATCGGGAAGCGACACCTATCGTTTCTCGGCCGGATTCGGCCAAGATATAATTTATGAATATGGCGACGGTGAAACGGCTGACGCTAACAGCATCCTTTTCGACGAATCCATTCTTCCAGCCGATGTGTTTGTGCAAACGACATCATGGGGCGCAATGTGGCTCAGGATAGCAGGGACAAACGACCGGATTACAATTGAGAACGGCGCATTGGATGACAGCAGAATTGCCAGCGTCTCGTTCGAAAACGGCCCGACATGGACCCACGCCGATCTGCTAGCAATGGCAACACAGGTCGATGAAGTCATTCTGGCAGGTGATGCTATATCCGACACATTGACGGGCTCGGCATCCGACGATGTGATCGACGGTGCGGGCGGAGATGACAGTCTGACCGGCGGCGATGGGAACGATATCCTGATCGGTGGTTACGGTGATGATGATCTGACTGGCGGCGCAGGAGATGACATCCTGGAAGGCGGTGACGGCAATGATGTTTATCGTTTTTCCGCTGGTTTCGGTTCGGACACAATCAGCGACTACGGCATTGGCGGCAAGGCCATCGCCTTTGACAGCAGCATCGATGAAGCCGATGTCGAGATCGAAGAGCATGTCAACGGCGGCCATTTGATCATCCGCATTACCGGAACCCAAGACCGCATCACTGTCTATAATGCGCTATATGACCAAAATTCCCTGCCTCCAGAAATTCGGTTCGACAACGGAGCGGTGTGGACCGCAGAGCAGGTGCTGGCGCTGGCGGGAGCTGCGCAAGGTGTTTCTCTCTTTGCCAATGGCAGCGGAGAACCGCTTGCCGGATCCGCGTCCGACGATCAATTATATGGCAGTTCGACGGGCGAAGCCATTTCAGGCGGTGCCGGCAACGATGAAATTTATGCCGAAGGTGGCGACGACATTTTGGATGGCGGCGCAGGCAATGACCGGTTGTATCTTGGTGCGGGTAACGATGTTGTTCGTCTGTCTGCAGGTTTTGGCAGCGATGTTATCGTCTCTGCAATCCGGTCGGGTGAACGGCCCAACAATGTGCAAGTCGATGGTGGCAACGATGCCATAGAATTTGACGCCAGCATTGCGCCTGCAGAGATTAGCGTCGCCTACTCAACCGATGGGTTCAGCCTGATTTTGTCGCGTGCGAACAGCAACGACCGGGTTACGCTCGAAGGCGGGGTGGACCCGGCCTTTGCGCCGGATGAAATCCGTTTTAATGACGGCACAATCTGGACGCATGCCAATTTGATGGCAATGGCTATGCCTGCTTCGGGATTGGTGTTGACGGGCCAGACAAGCGACGATGTGCTAACCGGGACCGACGCCGATGAAGAGATTGACGGAGGCTTTGGTAACGACATTTTGAGCGGCGGTGCCGGTAATGACTGGCTCGATGGCGGCGACGGCGACGATGTGCTGACTGGCGGTGCGGGCAATGACGATCTCTATGGCGGAGATGGTGCCAACCGCTATCTCTTCTCGGCCGGCTTTGGGCAGGATTATGTCGATGCCTATGCCACGCCTACTAACAGCCATATTATCGAGATAGACAGCAGTATCGATGCAGCCGATGTCGAATTCTTCATCGATAGCGACAATGAAGAAACAGTCATCCGCATCGCGGGAACCGACGACCGCATCACTGTCTATGGCGAATTCAGCTTCCGCTACGCCGACGGGACGATTCTGGCCTATGCAGATATCGTCGAAAGTGCAGTGGAATTGCCCGGCGAATATTTATCCGGCGAAGGTGATAGACTTTATCAGGGCACGACAGCCGACGAAATTTTGTCCGGTAGTTTCGGTGACGATGTGCTGGACGGCAGCGGCGGTAATGACCGGCTTGAAGGCAATGGCGGGCGAGATATCCTGACCGGCGGCGCTGGCGATGATGTACTGATCGGCGGAAACAGCAATGACACCTATGTTTTCTCGCGCGGGTTCGGTCAGGACCGCATATTTGAATATTCGGAAGGCATCGAAGGCCAGGAGGTCTGGTACACCAGCTATATCCGTTTTGATGAAACCATCAGCGAAGCCGATGTCATCATCGAACGCCACTTTATTTCTGATTTTGAAGGCGGTGGAACCGAATATCACGTCATCCGTATTGCTGGCACTGAAGACCGCATCCATTTGGAAGCACCATTATCTACGTTCCGAGTAGAATTTTCGAACGGGGTATTCTGGGATTCAGGTGAACTTTTCAACCGCGCTGTCACGATCGAACCGGCCTACCAACGCGGCGATCCTGTATTGGGCGCCACCGGCACTGCGCTTGACGATGAAATTTATGGCCGATTTGGATCATCCGGTCCCATTGGCGGGCCGGAAGGGTTTGGACCGGACAGCGATTATGATGGTCCGGGCAATGTGCTGTCCGGTGAAGGCGGCAATGACTCGATCTTTGGTACCACCGGCAATGATTCTATCACTGGCGGTATCGGCAATGATGTTTTGCAAGGCGATTATGGCTCGGACACCTATTATTTCTCCCGCGGATTTGGGCAGGACACGATCAATGATCAGCAAGGCCAGCAGGAAGTTGGCGGCAGTCTGGGCTATAACAGCATTGTTTTCGACAGTTCGATTTTGCCGAACGAGGTCATTATCGAATATGACCAGAACAACAGCAATGATCTGGTTATTCGGATCGCGGGAACCGAAGACCGGATCACTCTGGTCCAGGCCCGTTATGACGGAGGCTATGGCGTCAATGAAATCCGTTTCGCCGACGGCACAATTTGGGACCGTGCCGACATATTGGAGCGTTTGACAGCGCCAACGGGACAAACCGTCACTACAGCTTCGGCAGATGACATATTGACCGGAACCACGGGCAACGATGTCCTGAATGGCCTGGGCGGCGATGATATCCTGATCGGCGACTCCGCGCTGGAATATCAGCCGATCGGCGAAAATCTGGTCGTCAATGGCAGTTTTGAAATTCTTGGACCCAATCCGGTTGAATCCGGCTGGGGCCAAAGCGTGGCGACGATGCCGGGCTGGACGAAGACCAATTCTGCCAATTATGAAATTGTCTATTCGGGCCACGAAAATGTTGCGGCGTCGGAAGGCAGTTACTGGCTCGACATGGATGCCAGCGGCTCCGTAGGCAATATGAACATCTCGCAGCAGTTTGCCGGATTGACGGCGGGCGAACGCCTCATGCTGCAATTTGATCACGCCAACCGCACATCTGCCTCCAGCGGTGCGTTTGAAGTGATCTGGAATGGTGCTGTCGTCGCCAGCTTTAATTCGGTTGGCACACAGATGCTGGGCAAAATGCTCTTTGTCACGGCAGCCGCAGGGACCAATACGCTTGCCTTCCGCAGCCTGGGCTCGGCCGATGGCCGTGGCGCCTCGCTCGATAATGTTCGCCTGAACCGGTATGTTGAGGCATCCGGGACTGGAACCGGTACGGACACGCTTGACGGCGGCGCGGGCAATGACGTGCTTTATGGCGGCGGGAAAGACGACACGCTGATCGGCGGTAGTGGTGCTGACCAGCTATTCGGCGAACAGGGCAATGACAGCCTGTCGGGCGATGCCGATAATGATATCCTTGTCGGCGGAACCGGCGCAGATACTCTGGCGGGCGGCGCTGGCAACGATATCTATCGTTTCAATCTGGGCGATGGGCAAGACAGCATCACCGACAGCAGCGGTATAGACCGGATCGAATTCGGTGCGGGGATTGCTGTTTCCGATATCGTGGTCCGTCAAGTCGGCAATAGCGGACTCACTTTGATCATCCGCGGCACCAATGATCGGCTGACGCTGAACGGCGCGCAAAATGTCCCGGCAAACATGATTGAGGAAGTGCGCTTTGCCGACGATCCGGCGGCGGTGTTGACTCATGCCCAATTGCTGGCGCTTTCGGCGAGCCCGACCTCGGCCAATGATGTGATATACGGCACTGGCGGCAACGATACGCTAAGCGGTGGTGCAGGCGACGATACGCTGTACGCGCTGGGCGGCAACGACATGCTTTCGGGCGACGCCGGGAATGACAGCCTGATCGGTGATGCTGGCGACGATATCCTTGTCGGCGGAACTGGTGGTGATGCCCTTACCGGCGGTGCGGGCAATGACATCTATCGGTTCAACCTTGGCGATGGACAGGATGTCATCACCGACAGCGCTGGCATCGACCGTATCGAATTCGGTACAGGCATTGCGGCCACCGACATTGAAATTGTCGGGCTCAGCACAACCGGATTGATCCTGAAAATACGCGGCACAAACGATCGGCTGACATTGACAAACGTGGTCAGCGTTGCTGCCAATGTCATCGAGGAAGTCCGCTTTGTCGATGATCCAGCGACGATATGGAGCCATTCCGACCTGCTCAGCCGGTCGATGGCAGGAACCGCTGGGGCCGACAACTATAGCGGCACTGCCAGCGGCGATCTGATCGCTGGGCAGGCGGGCGATGATTTGCTGGCAGGCAATGCCGGCGATGATACGCTGTTGGGCGGCGCGGATAATGACCGGCTGGATGGCGGTGCGGGCGCAGACAGCCTTACAGGCGGCAGCGGCGCAGACACGCTGATCGGCGGATTGGGCGGCGACCTTTATATCTTCGCTGCTGGCGATGGCGTTGACGAAATCCGGGATGGCGGCGACGCGACGGTCGATACGCTTCGCATTGATGGCTACGCGCTGGAAGAGATGCGGTTTAGCCGTACCGGAAACACGGGCAATGACCTTTCCATCCGGTTCGCCAACAGTGGTGACCGGATTGTCGTGCGCAATGCCTTTGCTGGCACTGCTGCAGACACGATTGAAAATATCCTGATCAGCGAGGGCAATGTCACGCTGACACTGGCCAATGTGCAAGCGCAGCTGGTGCAGGACGCTTCGGTAACGGGTGCGCAACTGATCGGCACGGTCGATGGTGAAACGCTGAACAGCGGCGATGGCGATGATTTCATCCTCGGCGGGGACGGTGCAGACGTCCTGATCGGTGGTACTGGCGACGATCTGTTTGGTGATACCGGACGCGACAATGTTGCAGACACGCTGACTGGTGGTGCCGGACGCGATACCTATCGATTCCTGCCTACAGCCGGGCTCCCGGCGGACTATGTTGGGGATACCATAACTGATTTTCAGGCCGGTGCTGGCGGCGACATCATCCGCTTTGCCATCAGCAATCCAAACCCGTTTGAAAGCGGGCTGGTAAGCTTGCGCCAGGACGGTACAGACGCGCTGATTATCCTGAATGATGATGATGGGATTGAACGGACGCTCCTGCGTTTGCAGGGCGTTGATATCGCGCTGTTGACTGCCGATAACTTTGGCGGCTTGCCCATCAACGAGGATAACTCAATCCGTATCAATGACAATGATGCGGGCAATGTCCTGACTGGTGGGCCGCTGAATGACCGGATCTTGGGCAATGGTGGCGGCGATACGCTAACTGGTCTGGGTGGCAATGACCGCCTGTCGGGTGGTGCAGATGCCGACAGCATTGACGGCGGCTTTGGCAGCGACTGGCTTTCGGGTGGCCAAGGGCATGACCGGCTCTATGGCGGTGAAGGCGTCGACATATTGGTTGGGGGCACGGGAGACGACCTTCTTGTGGGCGGCGACGCCACCAATGTGCGTAGCGACGATGACATTTTTGAAGGAGGCCAGGGCGACGATAGCCTGAGCGGTGGCAGCGGCAATGATCGCTATTATTTTGCGCGCGGCGATGGCCGCGACGTTCTCGCCGATGCAGGCGGCATGGACCGCCTGATTTTTGCTGCGGGGATTGCGCCCGAAGATGTCACTGTTGTCCAGATTGGCGGCACGGATGTCGAGCTGCGTATTGGCGACGAGGGCGGTCGTATCCGGTTCAAAAATGTGCTGAACGGCGGCGCAGCGACAAGTATCGAAAGCATTGAATTTGCTGGCGGCGTGAACTGGAGCTGGGCCGATGTGCTCGCGGCTTCGATGCGCGGGGGCAATGGTGATGACAGCCTTGTTGCGGTCGGTGCAAATGCTGAACTGCGCGGTAATGCGGGCAATGATATTCTGACTGGTTCGGCGCTGGCCGAAACCTTGATCGGCGGAACAGGCGATGACCGTCTGGCTGGTGCAGGCGGCGACGACATCTATGTGTTCAACCGTGGCGACGGGCAGGATGCCATCGACGATCAATCCGGTGTCAATATTCTGAACTTTGGTGCCGGAATCCTAGCATCGGAGGTGCGCGTTGTTCCCGGGCAAGCCAATATTGTCCTTGAAATTATTGGTAGTGGCGACCGGATCGACTTTGGCACAAGCACGATTGCTGAGGTGCGATTTGCCGATGGCAGCGTGTGGAACGCAGCAACGCTGGAAGCGATGCGCATCGCGGCAAGCGCAGGCGACGATGTCATTCAGGGCACGGCGCTGGCCGATGATCTGGCAGGCAGCGGCGGCGATGACAAACTGATCGGCCTTGACGGCAACGATAGTTTGACAGGCGGTGCAGGCGCAGATTGGTTGCTGGGCGGTGCGGGCAATGATCTTTATCGTTTTGCCAGCGGCGACGGTGCGGATCGCATTGCAGACAGCGGCGGCACGAGTGATGTGCTGGAATTTGCCGCCAGCATCACGCCCGCCATGCTGCGTATCAGCCAGAGCAGCGACGGCAAGGATATTGTCCTTGCCGTGTTGGGAACCAACGACCGGGTCACAATCGAAAATGCCCTCAGCTCGGGCCGGATTGAGGCGGTGCGCTTTGCGGATGGAACGTCATGGACCATGGCTGACCTGATTGCGCGCGCGGGCAGTGCCGGCGATGATGTCATTATTGGCGACACCGGCGCAGACATTCTTGCAGGCGGGCCGGGTAGCGACCGGATGGTCGGCGGCAGCGGCGATGACGTCTATCGCTATGCACGCGGCGATGGCCGCGACAGCATCGATGACAGCGCAAGCTCCGCCAATGACAGGCTGGAAATCGCTGGCTATGATTTTGCTGAGCTGCGTTTCGTCCGGCGGACGCCCGATGGCAACGACCTGACCATACTGTTTGCGCAGGACGGTGATGAACTCACGATCTTTGATGCGCTCGCGGGGAATAATGGCGGCATTGAACGCATTGTTTTGACCGACAATGATATCGTGCTTGGCCTTGCGGAAATTCGTGCCGGTCTGGTCGCCTCGCAGGCGACCGACGGCGACGATGTCATCCTTGGCACCAATGTGGCCGACATCCTTGCAGGCGGGCTGGGCGACGATCAGATTTCTGGCGGCGCAGGCGCGGATAGTTATATCTTCCGGCGCGGCGATGGCCGCGACCGGATTGAAGCGTTCAGTAGCGAAGCCGACCGGTTGCGGCTTGAGGGCTATGCCCTTGACGATGTTGCTACCGCTGTGCGCGGCGGCCCAGACAATCTTGATCTGGTGGTGACGTTTAACGACAGCACCGATCGTGTTGTTTTGACCGGGGCGCTGGCGGCAGGAAATGCCTTTACGGTCGAATTTGCCGACGGCGCTGTCTGGAACCTTGCTGCCATGCGTTCTCGCGCAATTGCCGATATCGACGGGTCGGGCAACGACAAGGCCTATGGTTTTGATGGGTCGGATGTTTTTGCAGCGCGCAGCGGTGACGATTTCCTGTCTGGCGCAAATGGCGCCGACACGTATAATTTTGCGCGTGGCAGCGGGCACGACACAATCCAGGATGATGCAACCGCCACCAATCAAAACGATGTGCTGTTCATCGCTGACTTCACATCCGAAGAGGCCTCGGTCAACCGACTGTTCCGGGGCAGCGAAACCGTTGTCATCAAATTTGCCTCGTCAACGTCCGATAGCCTGACAATTGTCGATGCATTGGCCGCCGATGGCCGCGCGCTGGAACGGATTGTTTTTGCCGATGGGGTGGAGTGGACAAAGACCACAATCCGCAATTTGATCGACAATCGCGCCCCGACCGCAGCGGACGATGGTTATTACACGCTGACGACTGGCCAATCGATTACGATCCGGGCGATCGATTTGCTGCGTAACGATATTGATGCCGATGGCGATGTTGTGCGCATTGTTGCCGTCGATGGCGGCGCCAATGGTGTTGCAAGCTTCGATGCGCAGGGCAACATCGTCTACACCGCGACCGGTGGCTTCTATGGCGCGACGGCCTTGACCTATACCGTGTCGGATGGGCGCAATGCCTTTGACACGGCTTCGGTCGATATCCGGGTCCGGCCAGTGGCCACTGCGCGCGAGGATCGCGGCTTTACCGTGGCAGAAGATGGCGCGATCAACATCCGCGTCGAACGCCTGTTGTCGAATGACCTTGATGGCGACCGCATGATTGTCGGTCAGGTTTACGGCGCTGTCGGCGGGGTCGTTTCCCTGTCAAGCGACGGCAATATCAGCTTCACACCCAACGCCAACTTCAATGGCACTGCGGAATTCAGCTATCTGGCCAACACGCCCGAGGGCGGTGCTGCCAATGCCAAGGTGTTTATCACCGTTACACCTGTCAATGACGCACCGGTAGCGCGTGACAATGGCACAATAGCCGGAACCGAGGGCGTAACCCTTGTTATCGATCCGCGTACATTGCTTGCCAATGATAGCGATGTTGACGGCGACGCACTGACTGTCAGCCAGGTGTTGTCGAACAGCAATGTTACCGTGACGATCGCGGAAGACGGCATGGTTCATGTTCGTCCGCGCGATTATTATTGGGGCAATGCCTATTTTGACTATGTGGTAAGCGACGCTGGGGGGCTGACCTCAACCGCGCGGGTCAATCTGAACTTCACGCCGGTCAATGATGCACCGCAGCCCGTCAACGACCGGATCGAGACGACGCAGCTGGGCGGACCGATCAACGAAGACAATCCGATCGTCATCAATGCTCTGGCGCAGGATATCGACGGGGTCATTGTCCCGGGTCTTTTGTCGAACGATATCGACCCCGACAATGATGTGCTGACGATCGTCGGGACAGGAGACAGCCACGGCGGAACGGCACGGTTGCTGGAAAACCAGACGATCCTGTTTACCCCATCGGCCAATTTCAACGGCGACGCCTGGTTCGATTACCGGGTAAGTGACGGGCAGGGCGGCTTTGCCTGGGCGCGTGCGACCATCGCTTATCAGCCTGTCAATGATCGGCCGGTGGCTGGAAACGACCATTATGAAGACAATCGTTTCCTGCGCGGGGTTGAGGACGTTGCGCTTGAAATCCCGATTATCGAACTGCTTAAAAACGATGTCGATGTCGAAGGATTCACGGTCACTTTCCTGACCGACCAGAACAGCGTGCCGACCGCGGTCAATGGCGACATCAGCTTTACCGACCATGGCACGGTTATTTTTACGCCCGATGCGGAATATTGGGGCGAGGCCACTTTCTATTATCTCATATCCGACCCGCAGGGGCTGGTGGATGACGGCAAGGTAACCTTGTTCTTTGCCAATGTCAGCGATGCCCCTCCCGTGGCGCGCAATGACAGCGTCGTCGTGCTGGAGGATGTACCCCGGACCATTCCGATTTCGGTGTTGCTGGCGAACGACACGGACCTTGACCGTGATCCCCTGCGCTTCGTGAACTTCTGGGCGGACCGTGATATCAACGGTCGCCTCGAATATGACGCGGACGGCAACATTGTCTTCACGCCCAACGCCAATGCGACGTCGACGACAGGCTTCTTCTACCGCATCACAGACGACACGCCAGAGGGCGGCGAGGCCATCGGATATGTCGACCTGTCGATTGCACCGTCGAATGACGATCCGACAGCCGTTGATGATCCCGATTATTACACGCCATTTGAAATCCCGCTGGTCGTGCGTGTCAGCGATATCCTGCTCAACGATTATGATGTTGATGAAGGCGACACCGATGGCGACGGTGTCATGTCTGCGGACGAGATTGAATATGCTGCGGCGTCACGCCGTCCGCGATTTGTCGGTATCGATGCCGTCCTTGATGCGGATCAGCTGGCGCTGGGCAACAATGTCAGTGTGGGCACAGTCGAACTGGTGCTGTTTGAAGGGCAGCAATTTGCCGTTATCCGCTTCAACCCCGGCTATAGCGGTGAAGCCACGCTGCAATATCGCGTCGTTGATTCTACCGGGCTAGAGGATATTGCCTTTATCACCGTGAATGTTGACGCAGCCTATTCCGGCCTGCTGCGCGGCACACCGCGGGTCGATTACATCGTTGGCAACGAACTTTCCGAAACAATCCTTGGCCTGTCCAGCGCTGACCGGATATTCGGCCTTGGCGGCGATGACAGGATTGAGGGCGCAGCTGGGAATGATGTGATCGACGCAGGCGACGGGACCGATACGGTGCTGGGCGGCGATGGCGATGATAGCATCAATGCAGGCGCTGGCGACGATATCATCGATGGCGGCTTTGGCGGCGATTATATCACGGGCGGCGACGGCTATGATACCGTGCTGTTCACTGGTTCCAACGTCGGCGTGCGCGCCGACCTTGAAAGCCGGGTCGGGCAGGGCGGCGTCGCGGCAGGCGACGTTTATGTTGGAATTGAGGCGCTGGTTGGCACCGATTTCAACGACACGCTTGGTGGCGACGGCAGCGATAACCGGCTTGAGGGCGCAGGCGGCCGCGACACGCTGGAAGGACGCGGCGGCAATGATACACTGGTCGGCGGGATCGGTAACGATATCCTCGACGGCGGAATTGGCGCCGACATACTCGATGGCGGCGATGGCATTGACACAGCGAATTATTTTGACGCGACCGCCAGTTCGCCCTCGACCGAAGGCGTTCAGATCAGCCTTGCCAATGGCACAGCCACCGGCGGAGATGCCGCTGGAGATACGCTGATCAGTATCGAAAACCTGATTGGTTCGGACTATGCCGACAGCCTTGAGGGCGATGGCGGTGCCAACCGACTTGAGGGCGGTCGCGGCGACGATATCCTGATTGGCGGCGGCGGTGACGATCTGCTGATTGGCGGGCGCGGTGCAGACCAGCTGATTGGCGGCGATGGGGAAGATATTGCCGATTTCAGCTTGTCACTGGAAGGCGTAACAATCGACCTCGCCGACGCATCAGCAGGCGGTGGTGATGCACTGGGCGACAGCTTCAGCGGTATCGAAATCGTTCAGGGATCCTATCATGACGATATCATTCGCGGTGACGCGGCGGACAACCGACTGCGCGGCGGCATTGGGGCGGATATCATCGACGGTCGGGGCGGTTTCGACACGGCAGACTATGGAAATGCCGACGAGGCGGTAACCGTCAATCTGGCGCTGGGTCAGGGGCTTTCCGGTATCGATGCAGTGGGTGACACCCTGATTTCCATCGAAAAGCTGCTTGGTTCGGTTTTTGCCGACACCTTCATTGGCAGCAGCGCCGCTGATACATTTGACGGCGGCTATGGGCAGGACCAGCTATCGGGCGGGTTCGGGTCGGACAGCTATTTGCTGGGCTTTGACAGCGACAATGATACCGTCACCGAACTGGGCGATGCGAGCGACATTGACCGTGTCGTCCTGAAGAGTGGCGTGCTGCCCAAGGATGTGTCGGTTGTCCGGCAGGGCAATGACCTGCTGATTGAGCTGGAAAACATCGCTGGCGTGCTGACCTATGATACCGTGCTGGTGAAGGACCATTTCCTTGGCCGCGAAACGGGTATTGAGGAAATCACCTTTGGCAATGGCGTCGTCTGGGACCGGGACAAGATAGAGGCGCTCGCCCGCGCCGGCCGATTCAATGCCGAAGATGATGTTTATTTGTTCGGCGTCGAGGATGTCACAGCGATCATTGACCCGGCGACATTGCTGGCCAATGACGCCCAAGAGGGCGTTGATCGTCTGCGCCTCCTGTCAGTCAGCGGCTCTTCGACCGGCACTGCGTCGATCACGGCAGATGGCAAGATCGCCTTCGTTGCTAACCCTGATTATAACGGACAGGCCTATTTTGACTATGTCGTAGGCGACGAATTTGGCCGCGAGTCCACGGGCCGCGTCCGTGTCAATGTCGCTCCGGTCAACGATGCGCCGGTCGCTGTCGATGATGCTTCGCAAAATGGCGAAGAAGATGTGATCCTGCGCATCCGCATCGACGACCTGCTCAAAGCCAATGATTATGATATCGACAATGATTGGGAAGAACTGCGCATTGTCGGCATCCTGCCCTTCCTTGACGAGAATGGCGCGAAGATTGATCCTTATGATCATGATGGCAGCCGTCCTGAATGGACGGAAGGCACGAACCTTTCCGCTCGGCTGAGCGGCGCTTTCCTGGAAGTGATTTCGCGCGGTGACTATTATGGCGCTGCCGGCTTCCGCTACATCCTTGAAGACCTCGACGGGGCGCAATCCTACGGCTCGGTCGAGGTGCAATTTGCTGCCGTCAACGACGCGCCGCGAAAAGGCGACCGCATCGACCAGAGCGTCCGCTTTGGCCGTACGACGACCTTGACCGTCGCTGACCTGATGCGCCGGGTTTATGATATAGAGGGCGATGCGTTCAGCTTTGCCGGGCTGCACGAGGCGCTTGACGGCGATGCTGCGGCCAATGGGACTGCGGTGCTGGATGAGGCAACGGGCAATATTGCCTTCACGCCCGATGCAGAGGGCTTTGCCACCATTGCCTTTGATGTGATTGATGCGCGCGGGGCCGCAGCTACGCTGACCTATTATATTCGCGTGCTGCCCGCCAACTATGCGCCAAAGGCGAACACTGACCGCTTCACGATATTGGAAGATCAGGTCATCATCATTGATCCGGCACAGCTGCTGGCCAATGATACCGATGCCGATGGCGACATATTGAGCTTTGCCGGGGTCGAACGCTTTGCCGACAATGGCAAGGTAAAAATCAACGCCGATGGCAAGATTGAGTTCAGGGCGCGGCCCGATTTCAACGGCAATGCCGGGTTTGATTATAGCATCAGCGACGGCAAGGGAGGCACGGCTACAGGCTATGTTGCCGTCACCATATTGCCGCGCAATGATGGCGCGATCCTGCGCGATGACCTTGTCAGCGGCATAGAGGATCGCCCGCTGTTCGTGATCCCCGCCGAAGCATTTGGCAATGATATCGAACCGGAAGGCGATGTGCTGTTCTTCCGCAGTGCAGGCATCATTGGTGCCATGCAGGAACGCTATCTGTCGCCAGGCTACAGCGTGATCGTCAAACAGGCCAATGGCGAAGACCTGCCAGACTGGCTCAGCTTTGATGCGGCCAGCATGACGTTCATCGGCGATCTGCCGGCTGGCGTCAGCCAGAATGTCCATGTGATCCTGAAATCGGTTAGCGGTGCATCCTATCTGCACCGGTTCAGCTTTGCCAGCGATAGCGATCGGACTGCATTGGCTGGCGGGTTGTCTGTAGCATCATCGATTCTGTCCAACTATGTGGTGCGCCAGCAGCACAGCTCCGAAATCGCTTTCGGGGCCGACAATTTGGGCGCTGGCGTGACGGTTACGGCCACGCTGGCCAATGGCGATCCGCTTCCGACATGGCTGAATTTCGACGCGGCCACTTTGTCGTTCAGCGGAACGCCGCCGCAGGGGACAACCGAACGGTTCGATGTCACGCTGACCTTCAGCCGCGCAGGCGAAGCCGGTTCGGCAGCGACGCTGTTCACGGACCAGTTAAGCATCGATCCGGCAGCAACCGGATTGGCCAGCGGCCTTGCCTATCAAAGCGGGATTGCCCTGTTCGACGTCAGCAATGGGGCGTTCGCCGCCAGCCTTGAAGGCGGCCGCGCGCTTCCGGACTGGCTGGAGTTTGACCTTGAAACAATGACGCTGGCACTTACCGGAGAGCCGCCGGCCGCCGATGCACAAAATGTGCGTCTGCAAATCACCTTCACTCCCAATGCCGCGAGCCTGCCCGAAGACACCTACACATCGGCAAAGCGTGCCTTCACGCTTGAATTCGTTATCGACCCGACGCAGCCCATCGATCCTGCAATCAATGCGTTGCTGCAGCAAAATGCCTTCTTTGCCTCGCAAGGGCTGTTTGCGCTCGATCTGGGCACGGCATCCTCGATTGTGGCCAAACGCGAAAGCGAGGCGCCGCTTCCTGCATGGCTCAGTTTCGACGGCGATACGCTTGCCTTCAACGGCTTGCCGCCGGAAAGCTATGTCGGCGCGTTGCCGCTTCGTCTCGACGTCAGCGGGAATGGCGGCAGCCTGCCCAATTTGTCGCTGATCACCGATGTAATCATTGACCGCTATTTCCACGTTGTTGAGGACAGTGCGGATCGCTTTGGCATCCGCACCGCGGCGGAACAGGTCAATTTGACCGCGCCGCGCGACTATAATGGCTCGATTGTCCTTGGCTACACCACCATTGATGAAAAGGGCGGTGTGTCGCAAAATGGCGGCCTGATTGTCTTTAACGTTCTGCCCTCTGCTGAACGGCCCGACGCTGTTGCCGATGCGCTGGCGACGCTGGAAGACGAGCCGGTTACATTCAACCTGATGGACCTCATTCGCAATGACCGCGAGGATGATGGCGACTATCTGCGCGTGAAGTCCATCGGCACGGCTGGCCACGGGACGTTGATTGTCAATGATGGCACGGTCTTGATTGATGCCCCTGCGGCGGCGGCTGCAGGCGCAACATGGAGTGCGAAACTGGCCGATGGCAGCGATCTGCCCAGTTGGATGAGCATTGACGCGGTCAGCGGGCGGATCACGGCGGTTGTGCCCTTTGATTTACGCGCAAGTTTTGCGATCACATGGACTGCCACGCTGGGCGGCGACAGCCAGAGTTATCAGGCAAGCCGCCTGCTCGACGGCAAGCATTATGCGACCATTACCTATACGCCCGATGCGGCCTATTCCGGCAGCGACAGCTTTACCTATACGATTACCGACGATTTGCAGGGCGATGGCACTGCTACGGTTACGATAGAGATTGAGGCGCGCAATGAAGCGCCTTATGCGCGCACGGACAGCTTCAACACTGTTGAAGAAACACCGATCACCATCACGGTTGCGCAACTGCTGGCCAATGATGTCGACGTTGACGGCGACCCAATCCGTTTTGTTGGCGCGCTTAACCCGGTCGGTGGAACGCTTGTCTTTGACGAGGCGGCTCAGACGATAACCTTTACCCCGGGCGTTGATTTCTCCGGCGAGGCGCGCTTTGAATATGTCATCACCGACGATGTCGACGGCGCGCGCAGCGGAACCGCGTTGATCAACGTCGCCTCGACAAATCGGGCCCCGACAGTCGTCAACGATGTCTTTGAGACTGATGAAGACACAGCCTTTGAATTCACGGCTGCTGATCTTCTGGCCAATGACAGCGATCTTGACGGCGACACCGTGCGTTTTGTCTCAATGGAGCTGTCGGATGGCAAGGGCCGGATCCAGCGGCTGCCCGGCGGGCGCTATGTCTTTACGCCGACTGAGAATGTCAGCGGCGCAGCGACATTCCGCTATACGGTCACCGATGGTCGCAACGAGAAAACGGGAAGCTTTTCGGTCAACATCGCTGCTGTGAACGATGCCCCGATTGCAAACCGCGATGGCGTAGGCACGTTGAACAATCCTGACGGCGTCTTTGTCGGTGACCAGGACCAGCCGCTGACCATCGATCTGGCTGCGCTGCTCGTCAACGACCGGGATATTGAGGGCGACAGTTTCAGCATCGTCTCCGTCTTCGACGGCGACAATGGCACGGTCCAGATGGTCGGCAACACTGCTGTGTTCACCGCGCGGGCTGGCTATTATGGTAATGCAGGCTTCTCCTATCGCGTGACAGACAGCCATGGCGATGACAGCGTTGGTTATGTCTCGCTAACAATATTGCCGACTTTCGACATTCCGATTGCGGTATCCGACCATGGCTTTGGCCTGTTGGAAGACACGTTTATCGACATCGATCCAGCCGTGCTGATCGCCAATGACTATGATCCTGAACGCACTGAGCTGACCTTCCTTGGCTTTGTTGGCGATCCTGCCAATGCCAGCGTTGCAAGCCTGGAAAATGGCCAATATCGTATCACGCCGAACGCCCATTATTTCGGCAAGTTGCTGTTGGTCTACCAAGTGACCAATGCCTCCGGCTTCCCGGTAACCGGCACGGTCGAAATCGATGTCGTTCCGGTCAACGACAATCCGGTCGCCATCGATGATGTTCTGGCCACGAACGAAGATTCCGTGCTGACGATTTTCCGCAGCGAATTGATGGAAAATGACTTTGAACGGGATGATGAGGCTTTTGTCTTCAGCCGTATCGTTGACATGCAAGGGGTCACGGTCACCGACAATGGAATTGGCCAGTTGATCATCACGCCGGATGCCAATTTCAACGGCCCTGCCTGGTTCGATTATGAAATCACCGATTTCAGTGGGACGACAGACACAGCGCGGGTGACGGTCAATGTTGTCAGCATTAATGATGCACCCGTAATTGCGGTAATCCCGACCCTGCGCGGATTTGAGGATCAGCCCTTTTCTGCAACTCTGCCTGCCGACTTTGCCACCGATGTGGATGGCGATACGCTGCTTGTTGAAGTGCGCGGCGTGGGCGGCACAGTCTTGCCATCCTGGCTAAGCTATGATCGGCGCACGCGCAGCTTTACCGGGACACCGCCTGCCAATTTCCATGGTACGCTGTCGCTGGAAGTTTTTGCATCCGACGGCCAGATTGATGTTGTGCGCGAACTGGTGATTGCCATTGCTCCAGTAAATGATGCGCCGGTGCTGGCCGCTGCCTTTGCCGACAAGGGCGGGGTCGAGGACCAGAGTTTTGCCTTCACGCTGCAAACCGGCAACTTCACCGATGTTGATGGCGATGCGCTAAGCTATGTCGTTACGCTTGCCGATGGCAGCCCGCTGCCGTCCTGGCTCAGCTATGCCGACGGGATATTGTCGAGCCAGCCACCTGCTGATTTCAACGGCGTGGTTGGCTTACTGATTACCGCAAGCGATGGCGAATATAGCGTTTCTGACGGTTTCGATCTTGTCATTGCACCGGTCAACGATGGGCCAGTCATTGGCGCCGCCCTTGCGGACCGCATTGTTGCCGAGGATGCCGTGTTCGACATCCTGCTGCCCGCAGGCAGCTTCACCGATGTCGATGGCGATGCCTTGGTCTACACCGCCACACTCGCCGATGGCACACCGCTGCCCAACTGGGTGCAGTTTGACAATGGCCGCATCTATGGCCAGCCGCCTGCCGACTATAATGGCAGCATCGATATTCGCGTTACGGCCAGCGATGGCAGCCTTGGCGTCAGCGATGTGTTCCGCCTGACGATTGAAGCCAGCAACGATGTGCCAGTTCTGCTGACACCGCTTGCGGACATTGCCGTCAATGAGGACAGCGCAGCCGATATAGCAATTCCTGTCGGCATGTTTGCTGACATCGACGGCGATGCCCTGTCGATTTCGGTCAGCCTTGTCGATGGCTCAGCTTTGCCGTCCTGGCTCAGCTTTGCCGATGGCCGCCTCACTGGAACGCCGCCCGCCAACTATAATGGTGCGCTTTCGATCCGCGTGACTGCAAGCGACGGCAATGCCAGCGTCTCTGATGACTTCACCCTCGCCATTGACGCCGTGAATGATGCACCGACTGTTCTGATACCGCTAACCAACCAGACATTGCTGGAGGATCAGGTGATTGATATCACCATCCCGGCGGGAAGCTTTGGCGATGTCGACGGTGACAGCTTGGCGCTGACTGCCATGCTGGCCGACGGTTCGGTATTGCCCAGCTGGCTGAATTTTGACGGCAACCGCTTTACCGGAACGCCGCCAGCCAATTTTAACGGCAGCCTGATTCTTGACGTGGTCGCCTCGGACGGCAGCCTGACGGCAACCAGCCGCTTCCGCCTTGATATCAATGCAGTCAACGACGCGCCTGTTGTTGCCCAGCTGCTTGCCGATGTGTTCAGTGACGAGGATATGGCAGTTGATTTTGCCGTGCCTGCTGGCAGCTTCACCGATGTTGATGGCAACACGCTCACGCTGACGGCTCGCATGGCCGATGGCTCCGCACTGCCGACCTGGCTGTCGTTCGATGGCAGCCGCTTCACCGGCGTGCCGCCGGCCAACTATAATGGCAGCTTCGATGTCGAGGTGACGGCGTCGGACGGCGCATTGGGCGTCAGCGACATCTTCACCCTGACCATTCGCCCCGTCAACGATGCGCCGGTCTTCGACAATCCCGTGCCGCAATATCTGGCCACTGAGGATGAGGCCTTTAACCTGGATGTTAGCGGGCTGTTCAGCGACGTCGACAGCGCAGGCCTGACATGGTCGGCCGACAATTTGCCGACATGGCTGTCATTTGATGATGCGACGCGTAGCTTCTCCGGCACGCCTGCCAATGGCGATGTCGGACCGGTCACAGTCACTCTCAGCGCAAGCGACGGCGAATTTACCACTAGCGGCAGCGTTACGATCAATGTTGTGAACGTCAATGATGCACCGGTTGTTTCCTCACCGCTTGGCGACGTGGAAACCGCCGAGGATGCGGTAATCAGCATCGCTCTGCCGACCAACAGTTTCGCCGACGTCGATAGCGCCGTGCTGACACTGAGCGCGCGGCTGGCGGATGGATCGGCGCTGCCTGCATGGCTGGCCTTTGACGATGGCCGCTTTACCGGCACGCCGCCCGCCAATTATCATGGCGCCCTCGATATAGAGGTTACGGCGTTCGATGGCGCCTTGTCGGTTTCCGACATTTTCCGGCTGACGATCACACCAGTGAACGACGCACCGATTGCGGTGCTTGCGCTTGCAAACCGGCAGTCGCTGGAGGATGCGGCGGTCGATATTGCCATTCCGGCGGGCAGCTTTGCCGACGTCGATGGCGACTTATTGACGTTGACCGCAACGCTGGCGGGGGGCGGAGCATTGCCCGCGTGGCTCAGCTTTGACGGTGTGCGCTTTACGGGCACGCCGCCTGCAAATTTCAATGGCGTGATCGACCTTGCTGTCACTGCGTCCGACGGCGCGCTGGGCGTTACGCAGCAATTCCGTCTGACGATCAACGCAGTCAATGACGCGCCCGTGCTGGTGCAGGCCCTGCCCGATATTACCACGCAAGAGGATGTTGCCGTTGACATCGCCATCCCCGCAGGCAGCTTCGCCGACGTTGATGGCGACCTGCTGACGCTGACGGCGCGTATGGCCAATGGCGCAGCCTTGCCCTCCTGGCTGTCCTTCGATGGCGTTAGGTTGACGGGAACGCCGCCTGCCAATTTCCATGGCACGCTTGATATCGAAATCTATGCGTCTGACGGTGCATTGGGTGTTGCCGATATATTCCGCCCGACCATCGATCCGGTCAATGACGCGCCGGTGGTGCTGACTCCGCTTCCAGACGCCGTGGTCGCCGAGGATGGCTTTGTGGATATTGTCATCCCGCTTTCCAGTTTCGGTGATGTCGATGGCAATGCGCTGACACTGTCAGTGACACGTGCCGATGGCAGCGCGCTGCCTAGCTGGCTGGGCTATGATGCCGCCACGGGTCGCCTGACGGGTCAGCCGCCGGCCAACTTCTTTGGCAATATCGATATTGCCGTTACCGCAAGCGATGGTTCGGCCAGTGTCACCGATGCTTTTGAGCTTCGCATTGTGTCAGTCAATGATGCGCCCATATTGGTGTCGGGCCTGCCCGACATTGACGTTGCGGAGGACAATGCAATCGACATTGCCTTGCCCGCGGGCAGCTTTGCCGACGCTGATGGCGATCCGCTAACCTATTCGGCGCGGTTGTCAAACGGCAACGCATTGCCGCAATGGCTATCGATTGATGCCACCACGGGCCGCCTGACCGGCCAGCCACCCGTCAATTTCAACGGCAGTTTTGCGATAGAAATTTTTGCCAATGACGGGCTGCTGTCGGCATCGGATATTTTTGTTCTGACGACCAATCCCGTCAATGATGGGCCGGTTCTGACCCAAGCGCTGGCAGACCGGGTATCGGGCGAAGATGTTGTTGTCGATTTCACTCTGCCTGCGGGCAGCTTTGTTGATGTGGACAACGCCTCACTCACCTACACAGCGACACTGACAAGCGGCGCGGCCTTGCCCATATGGCTGGCCTTCAATGCAACGACGCAGCGATTTACCGGCACACCGCCCGCCAATTTCCATGGTGCGTTCGACATTCGGGTTACCGCGAGCGACGGCCAATCTTCGGCTTCGGATGAATTCCGCCTCACCATTTCCCCGGCAAATGACGCGCCTGTATTGGTAACGCCGCTTGCAGATACGAATGTCGCAACCGGCGCGGCGCTGGATTATGTTTTTGGAGCAAACAGCTTCACTGATGTCGATGGCGATGTGCTGACCTACAGTGCGAGCCTCTTGAGCGGCGATTCGCTCCCCGCATGGCTCAGCTTCGATGCCGCAACCCGCCGCTTCGCTGGCACACCGCCAGTTGGCGCGCAGGGCAGCTATGACATCCGTGTCACCGCCAGCGATGGCAACCTTTCGGTCAATGACGTGTTCCGTCTGACCGTCAGCCATAATAATGTTGCACCCGTTGTGGCCGTGCCTTTGCCAGATCGTTCGTCGGGCGAAGATGCCGCGTTCGATTTCACGCTGGCGGCAAACAGCTTTACCGATGCCAATGGTGATGCGCTGGCCTATACAGCGCAGCTTGCCGACGGCGCTCCATTGCCATCGTGGATCAGCTTCAACGCGGCAACACGCCGCTTCACAGGCACGCCGCCTGCGAATTTCAATGGCAGCATAGAGATTGCGGTAACGGCATCGGACGGCTTGCTGTCCGCCAGCGATGTTTTCAGGCTTACCGTTACGCCGATCAATGATGCACCGGTAGCTGTTAATGATGGCGGCTTGACCGTGGCATCCGGCAACAGCCTGACCATTGCTCCCGCCACCTTGCTGGCCAATGATAGTGATCCTGATGGCACGGCTCCCATCATTCAATCGGTGGGCCGTGCGGTAAACGGCACAGTTGTGATCAACGAGGCCGGGCAGGTCGTCTTTACACCAACCATTACGGCGGCAGGAACAGGCAGTTTCACCTATACCATCACGGACGGAGCGCTGACTTCAACGGCGACGGTGTCGGTGTCGGTCACCCAGAATAACAATCCGGGGACTGTCACAGGATCCGGCGGCAACGACACCATCAACGGCACGTCGGGTAATGACACGATTAACGGGCTTGGCGGTAACGACCAGATTTACGGCGGCGCAGGCAATGATGTTATCAGCGGCGGCGACGGCAACGATACCGTCACCGGCGATGCGGGCAATGACCAGATTGACGGCGGCGCGGGCAATGACCAGCTTTACGGCGGCTCTGGAGACGATGTGATCACCGCTGGTGACGGCAATGACACCGTTACGGGTGATGCCGGCATCGACCAGATTGATGGCGGTGCAGGCAATGATCAGCTCTATGGCGGCGAGGGCAATGATGTGATCGCGGCAGGCTCCGGAAATGACACCGTAACCGGTGATGCTGGCGATGATAGCATCAGCGGCGGCGACGGCAATGACCAGCTTTATGGCGGGGCTGGCAATGACGCGGTTGACGGCGGTAGCGGCAATGATACATTGACTGGCGATGCGGGGGCCGACACGCTTTCGGGTGGTAGCGGCAATGATCTGATGTATGCAGGCGCGGACAATGACGTCCTGTCTGGTGGGGACGGTAATGACCAGCTATATGGCGATGGCGGCGATGACCGGCTGACCGGCGGAGCGGGTAATGACCAGATTTACGGCGGAGGCGGCATTGATACGCTTGATCTGGGCGCTGCTACGATCGGCTGGACAATTAATTTGACAACCAACAGCGCTACTGCCGCTGGCGAAAATGACACGGTTTACGATATGGAAAACATCATCACCGGATCAGGCAATGACGTGATTACTGGCAATGGCAGTGCAAACACCATCACGGCTGGCGCAGGCAATGATACAATAACTGCGGGTGCCGGAAACGATAGCGTCGCTGGCGGTCTTGGCACTGACACGCTGGTGCTGGCCGGATTGCAAGCCAGCTATTCGATCAGCACGCTTAATGGCGTCGTGCGTGTCATCGATAACCAGCCGAGCGTCGATGGCAATGATGGTACCGATACAATCAGCGGGATTGAAATATTGCGCTTCAAAAATGGCGCGACGGTCAACATCACCTCGCCGATCATCCTTGACCTCGATGGCAATGGCGTTCGGA
>CAZNEO010000001.1:82888-104756 GCA_964572205.1 uncultured Sphingorhabdus sp. | reverse complement strand
GGATGGAGGATTTCATAGGCGCAATCGGGCTTTTCGCCTTTGGCCTTGTACCCAAAGGCTGGATGGCCTGCTCGGGTCAGCTATTGTCGACGCAGCAATATTCGGCGCTATTTTCGTTGTTGGGGACATATTATGGCGGTGATGGCAAGGTCAATTTTGCCCTGCCGGACCTGCGCGGTCGGGCCATTGTGGGGGCGAGTCCTGCCTATCCCCTTGGCCAGCGCGGCGGCGTAGAACAGGCTAAGATCGACACAGGCCAGATGCCAACGCATTATCATCAGCTTGCCGTCAGCAATCTGGTTGGCAATTCGATAACGACGGCGGGTTCGGTGATTGCTGCGGCAGGCACAACAGCCAATTTGCCCACGGCACCGGCAATTTATGTTCCCACTGGCAATGGCGCGCTTGCTGCGATGGGTGTGGGAAGCATCGGTTCAACCGGGCGCGGCGTGGCACATGAAAATATGCAGCCTTTTCAGGCGCTGAATTACTGCATTTGCGTTGTTGGCCATTACCCGAGCCAGCACTGAACAGGGGGCAAGAAAATGGACGAAGTCTTCGTAGGCCAGATCATGCTCTTTGCGGGCAATTTTGTTCCGGTGGGCTATGTTGCCTGCGACGGTTCACTGCTGAGCATTCAGGATTACAATTCGCTCTTTACGCTGATCGGGACAACCTATGGCGGTGATGGTTCAACGACCTTCGCCGTGCCAGACCTGCGCAACCGGGTTCCGGTTGGTGTCGGCACTGGCCCCGGCCTTACGCCACGCGACCTCGGCGAAACCGGGGGCAGCGCGGCTGTTACGCTGACCGTGGATAATCTACCTGCGCACAACCATTCGCTTTATGGGACCAATGCCCCAGCGACGGACTCAGTGCCCAGCCCGTCGAGCATGTTTGGCAATGGGGCTGTAGGGCAAATCAAGCCCTATAACGACATCACGCTGGCGCAGGGCCCGATCAATGCTCTTTCGGATAAGTCGATTGCGCCTGCGGGTGGTCCGGGCACAGCGCATGAAAATCGGATGCCCAGCCTGGGCATTCAATATTTGATCGCGACTGAGGGACTATATCCGTCGATATGATCGACGCCGACGGGCGGCAGGAAAGGAATGAACCATGAGCTATGAAGGAACAATCGGAGAAATCCGCGCCTTTGCAGGCATAGTTCCGAGAAATTGGGCGCCGTGCGATGGTCGGGTGATGGACATAAAGGCGAATACGGCCCTTTTCTCGCTGATTGGCTTTGCCTTTGGTGGCGATGGCAAGCTGACCTTTGGGCTGCCAAATCTTTCGGGTTCCGTGGCGATGGGGACTGGGCCCGCGGCCAATGGACCCGCCACCAAATTGGGGCAAAGTGTCGGGGCGGAAACGGTCACGTTGAAATCGACCGAAGTGCCACCGCACAGCCATGCGCTGCTGCGAAAAGCCGCGACGGCAACGAACCAGAAAACCGAATATGTCGGGACCAACAGCAATCTAGCGCAAATTTCGCATTTTTACGGTGCCGGGCAACATGAACTGGTCCCCCACCTTCTACAAAATGCAGTACCCAACACGACGCTGGATACGACCAGCATATCGGGAATGATGGGCGACCAGCCACATGAAAACCGACAACCATTTCTGGTTTTGAACTATGCCATTTGCCTGAGCGGAATTTTCCCGCAGCGACCCTGAGGCCACCTGTTCGGCGCTCTAGGTGCTGGCGCTCAGTTTTTGGGCATAGCCCGCAGCCACCATTGCGGCCATCATATCGAAAAGCTGCTCCGGATTAGTTCCGCGCAGCAGCGGCAATTGTGCCTCCATCCCTTCTGCAATCACAATCTCACGCTTGCCATCGGCCAAGGCCTGCCAGATGGTTTGCGCGACCACATCGGGGTCAATGCCATTGTCGATGGCATTGTCGCTGACCCCTCGCCGGGTTCCGTCGCCTGCCAGCGCATTGCGCGACACATCCGTGCGCACTGAACCCGGCGCGACGACCAGCACGCCAAGGCCCTGTCCAGCCATTTCCGCGCGCAACGCATCGGCATAGCCGATCAGCCCATGTTTTGCCGCGCAATAGGCTGTGCGCAGCGGGACGCCTGCCTTGCCGGCAACGCTGGAAATCATCACAATCTGCCCTGCCTTGCGGTCGGCAAAATGGGGCAGCAGCGCCTGCGTCAGGGCTATCGGGGCCAGCAGGTCGACATCGATAATCTGCCGGTAAACCTGCAGATCGGTATCAATGGCGAGCGAGCGTTGCGAGATGCCGGCATTATTGACCAGAACATCAACCCCCCCGGTAAAGGCAATCGCTGCCTCGACCAGCGCGGGCAATGCCGCGTGTTCGGTTGTGTCAAAGGGCAATATCAGGCAGCGTTCCCGGGCTTCCCCGGCGACTGCCTCCAATGCTTCCATATTGCGGCCTGACAGGACGCAATGCCCGCCGCCTGCAAGCCACGCCTTGGCCAGTGCCTTGCCAATGCCCGATGATGCGCCAGTGATCCATGCAGTCTTGTTTCGGTAGGTCATCCTTTGACCTTATCGTCCGGCGATTTGTTATCAAGCTGGATTCATCATGCCTTGCCATGCGCACATGGGCGCAAATGCCGCTTGCGATTTCGTCCCCCAATCCCCAAATTACCGGGCATGTTGATAGAAACCGAAACCACCCCCAATCCCGCGACGCTCAAATTCATGCCCGGCCAGGTGATAATGCCGAGCGGCACGCGCGATTTTGCCGATGCAGACGAAGCTGCTGCCTCGCCACTGGCCGAAGCGCTGTTTGCGCTTGGCGATGTAACAGGCGTGTTTTTCGGGCATAGCTTCATTTCGGTTACCGCGGCGCCGGGGGTCAATTGGTCCGACCTGAAACCCGATGTGCTGGCAATCCTGCTGGATCATTTTTCCGCCAATATGCCGCTGTTCAAACCGGCGACGGCAGGTTTTTCGGTTCCCGCAGTCGATGATGAATATCCGCTCGACGACCCCGCCGATGCAGAGATTGTGGACCAGATAAAGGAACTGATCGAAACCCGTGTGCGTCCTGCTGTTGCCAATGATGGCGGTGACATTGTCTATCGCGGGTTCAACCGGGGCGTTGTCTTCCTGCAAATGCAGGGGGCTTGCTCAGGTTGTCCTTCGTCTTCGGCAACATTGAAAAACGGGATTGAACAGTTGCTGAAACATTATGTGCCCGAAGTCACCGAAGTGCGGGCTGCCTAAACGCGTCTCTACCCAAAGCAGAAAGATTGACCATGTCCGTGAACCAGCCGCTTGGCGATGCCGCCCTGGACCAGCTTTTTCGTGAAGCACGCACCTATAATGGCTATCTGGATACACCCGTGTCCAATGCCCAGCTGGAGGCGGTGTGGGACCTGATGAAATTCGGTCCGACATCGGCAAATTGCCTGCCTGCGCGCATCATCTGGTGCGTCAGTGAGGAATCCAAGCAAAAATTGGCGGCGCTGGCGATGCCGGCCAATGGCACGAAAATTTTGAGCGCGCCTGCGACGGCAATCATTGGCATGGACATGGAATTTTACGAGCTGCTTCCCGAGTTATTCCCGCATACCGATGCGCGCAGCTGGTTTGTCGGCAATGACGCGCTGATTGCGTCAACAGCGTTCCGCAATTCCAGCCTGCAGGGGGGCTATTTTATCATGGCTGCCCGCGCCCTTGGCCTTGATACAGGGCCGATGTCGGGGTTCAACGCCGATGCCGTTGACGCGGCATTTTTTGCAGGCACAAAGGTGAAATCCAATTTCATCTCGACCATTGGCTATGGCGACCCCGCCAGTATTTTTGATCGCAGCCCGCGTCCTGAATTTGAACGCTTTAACAAGATCATCTGATCGTCTACGCGGCGAGGCGTGCGACGACTGGTCATAGATACAGCAACACCGGCCTGTTCGGTTGCCCTGTTTGAGGGCGATAGCTGCCTTGCGTCCGCCTATGAGGAGATTGGTCGCGGGCATGCCGAACGGCTGGTGCCGATGATCGCAGCGCTGCCTGAAAAGGGTCGGGCCGATCAGCTGCATGTTAATGTCGGGCCGGGCAGCTTTACCGGTATCCGGGTGGGCATTTCTGCTGCACGGGCGCTGGCGCTGGCCTGGGGCGTTCCGTGCCATGGCTATGGCTGTCTGGCGCTGGTCGCAGCGATTGCACGCGGGCAGGATGCCGTCGATGTTGATGCCGTGATGACAGGCGGCCATGGCGAAATGTTTTTCCAATGCTTTGATGCCCAAGGTCTTGCCCTTGGTGCGCCCGTCTCGCTCCCCCTTGAGGCCGCAGCAGCGCAGTCGAAAGCAGAACGGGTCAGCGGCGATATGGCAGAACGGCTGGTTGCCCTGCGCGGTTTTGGCGATGCTGTTTCGCTCCTTCCTGATGCACGGGCGTTTCTGGCCATCGCAGCGGCTCCCCCTTTGCCGCCGTCCGCCTGCTATGCCCGCGCACCGGATGCAAAATTGCCGGGGGGAATTGTGCCATGATCGTCCGGCAAGGCGACGGCAATGATGTTGCGGCCATCATGCCGGTGATGGAAACCGCCTTTGATTCCGAATATGCCGAAGGCTGGACCGCATCACAATGTCTTGCCACGCTGTCAATGCCGGGCAGCCGGCTGCTTTGCGCCGAAACCGGCGAGAACATCGTGGGCTTTGCCTTAAGCCGCTGGATCCAAGATGAAGAAGAGCTATTGTTGATCGCCGTTGCGACAAATATGCAACGTAAAGGCGTCGCCCGAAAACTTGTCGATAGCATTATTGTTTATGCGCGTGATTGTGGACGAACTGAAGTTTTTCTTGAAGTGCGCGATGGAAATCCAGCCTATTATTTTTATCAAAAGGCTGGTTTTGTTCCGGTTGGTAGGCGTAATGGCTATTATTGCAATCGTGATGGTTCAAAACGCGATGCAATTACAATGTCGCTACAGTTAAACGCGACATCGTAAATGTTATCTTTATTCCGCTGGTTTGACGCCCGTTCAATATAGCGCTAGGAAGCATCAGCCGAAAAGCCAAAAGGCATCGGTAAGGGTCGCATAACAATTGTCGTCAAGGGGAACAAAATGACGAACGAAACTGGTGATAATAACGAAATGCTGATTACATTGACTGCGGACATCGTCGCAGCCCATGTCAGCAACAACAGCGTTGCGGTATCCGATTTGCCGCTGCTGATCGGCAATGTGCACAATGCGTTGTCCGGCCTTTCAGGCGCGACCGCAGCAGCGGCGCCGCCGCCGGAACCCGCAGTGCCGATCCGCAATTCCGTGAAGCGCGATTATATCGTCTGCCTTGATGATGGCAAAAAGCTGAAAATGCTGAAACGCCACCTGATGACGCATTATGGCATGACGCCGGACGATTATCGCGCAAAATGGGGCTTGCCTGCCGACTATCCGATGGTCGCGCCTGCCTATGCCGAAACCCGCCGCGAACTTGCAAAGGCCATTGGCCTTGGCCGCGCGCCGGGATCAGGCCGAAAGAAAAAAGCGAAATAACCAGCTGTCCTCTGGACAAACCATGCAAAAAACGGGTCAGCCGGTTACGGCTGGCCCTTTTTATTGACCTTGGCCGCCATGTCACTAAATATCCTGCCGCATGGAAACACGGATTGACCTAGAGGCTTTGTGCCAGGAACGCGGGCTTCGCATTACCGATCAGCGGCGCGTGATTGCCCGGGTTATTTCGGATGCCGATGACCATCCCGATGTCGAGGAACTTTATCGCCGCGCCTCGGCCATCGACCCCAAAATATCCATTGCCACTGTGTATCGCACCGTCCGCCTGTTTGAAGAAGCCGGCATATTGGATCGGCATGATTTTGGCGATGGCCGTGCCCGCTATGAGGCCGCACCCGAAGCGCATCATGACCATCTGATTGATGTGGAAACCGGCAAAGTCGTTGAATTTGTCGATCCCGAATTGGAGGCGCTGCAAAAAATCATTGCCGAACGCCTCGGCTATCGCCTCGTCGACCATCGCATGGAGCTTTACGGCGTTGCCATTAACCGCGACGATTGAGCGGCGAAACCCGCTGCTCTTCCTTTTGGGGCAGGTGATGTTTTGCGCGCGGCTTTTGCTGATGCTGGCCTCGTTGCTGTTTGGCCTAGTTCTCCACAATCTTTGGCGGTTGTTCGGCAAGCCGTCACCCTGGCCCCGGCTGTTCCTGCTTTCGATCAGTTGGACTGCAGGCATTGCAACCGCAACGGCGGGAACGCGGATCCGCAAAAATGTCTTTTATGCCGCCAATCACCACAGCTGGATCGACATTCCGGTGCTGTCGGGTGTGACTGGCTGCACATTTGTGGCCAATGATGGAATAGAAAATTGGCCGCTGATTGGCTGGCTTTGTACGCTGAACAACACGATTTTTGTCTCTCGCGAGAATCGCCTGTCCGTGGGCGATCAGGTGGATGATCTGCGTGCAGCGATGGCAGGCGAGCAACCGGTGACGATTTTTCCTGAAGGCACCACGCATGACGGATCGGGATTGTTGCCGTTCAAACCATCGCTCTTTGCTGCACTCGTCCCGCCGCCGCCGGGCATGATGGTGCAGCCTGTATTCTTGACCTATGGCCGCCATACCCGCCGGGTTGCATGGGTTGGCGACGAAAAGGTGACAGAGAATTTTTGGCGTCTGTTAAGCTATATCAAGCCGATTACCGCGACGATGCACTTCCTGGAGCCTTTCGACCCCGCGCACTATCCCGACCGCAAGGCGATTTCGGCAGAAGTGCGGGCCCGCATTGGCGCAGCGATGGAGGGCCTGTATAGGCCCGGCGCATGAAGAACGAGTCGTCCAAAACCTTTACGATCAAAAATTACGGCTGCCAGATGAACGTCTATGATGGCGAGAGGATGGCAGAGCTGCTTGGCGCGCAGGGCCTGACTGCAACCGATGAACGTAGCGACGCGGATATCGTCGTCCTCAACACCTGCCATATCCGCGAAAAGGCCGCCGAAAAAGTCTATTCAGAAATCGGGCGCCTGCGCCGCAAAGATGGCTCCAGCCCGATTGTGGCGGTTGCAGGCTGCGTTGCGCAGGCGGAGGGCGCAGAGATCAGCCGCCGTGCACCAGAGGTGGACATTGTGGTTGGACCGCAGGCCTATCATACGCTGCCTGCGATGGTGGCGGCCGCAGTAGAAGGCAAATCGGTCGTCGATCTTGACCTGCCCGGGCTCGACAAATTTGATATGTTACCCCGGCGTCGCAAAAGCGGACCGACTGCATTCCTGACCGTTCAGGAAGGCTGTGACAAATTCTGCACCTATTGCGTTGTGCCTTACACGCGGGGCGCCGAAGTCAGCCGCCCTTTCGCCGATCTGATCGACGAGGCAAAGGCGCTGGTCGATGCCGGAGCAAAGGAAATTACCCTGCTTGGCCAGAATGTGAATGCGTGGGCAGATGGCACACAGGATTTAGGCACGCTCATCCACGCGCTGGACCGCATCGATGGCCTGAAGCGCATCCGCTATACCACCAGCCACCCGAATGACATGACCGAGGGGCTGATCGCTGCCCATGCAGAGGTTGAAAAACTGATGCCCTATCTGCACCTGCCGGTGCAGTCGGGCAGCGACCGAATCCTGAAGGCCATGAATCGCAGTCACAGCCGCGATTCCTATCTTCGCATAATCGAACGAGTGCGCGTGGCGCGGCCTGATATTGCCTTGTCTGGCGACTTCATCGTCGGCTTTCCGGGCGAAAGCGATGCCGATTTTGAAGACACACTCAGCATCGTACGCGAAACCCGCTATTCCTATGCCTATAGCTTTAAATATTCGCCGCGTCCCGGCACGCCAGCAGCGACAATGGAGGGGCAGGTCGCGTCTGAGGTTGCCGATGAACGGCTGCAACGCCTGCAGGCGCTGATCAGCGAACAACAGGCTGCGTTCAACCACCAGACACTGGGCAAGCGCACTGCCGTGCTGCTGGAAAAGCCCGGTAAGCTGCCGGGCCAACTCATTGGTAAATCGCCCTGGTTACAATCTGTGCATATCATTGCGCCGGGCCTTTCCATCGGTGACATTGTCGATGTAGACATTGTCGAAGCGGGGCCGCTGAGTCTAAAGGGAGAAATATCGATGCAGGCAGCAGCCTGAATGGCAAAAAAGGCGCAGGCGCAGGCAGGCGATATGTCGCGGCTCGAAATGACATTCGACAAGCCGCATCTCATCAACGCGATTTTCGGCGAGTTTGATCGCAATCTGGTGGCGATAGAAAACCGGCTTGGCGTCTATATTTCGGCCCGCGGCAATCGGGTGCAGATTGAGGGCGAGGCAGGCTCCACCGCGCGCGCCCGCGATGTGCTGGCCGATATTTACACCCGCGTGCAACGCAATGAAGCGATTGATCCCGAAGCGGTGCAGGCCATTATTTCCATGAGCGCAGAGCCGACGCTGGACGGCATTGTCCGCAAAGATAGCGATGGTGCGCCATCGGTGATGATCCGCACGCGCAAGAAAACGCTGGTTCCGCGCAGCGCCACGCAAATCCCCTATATGGAGGCACTGGCGCGCGATGAAATCATCTTCGCGCTTGGCCCCGCAGGCACGGGCAAAACATATCTAGCTGTCGCGCAGGCGGTTGCGATGCTGATCACGGGCGCGGTTGACCGGCTGATCCTCTCGCGCCCTGCAGTGGAGGCTGGCGAGCGGCTGGGCTTTCTGCCCGGCGATATGAAGGAAAAGGTCGATCCCTATCTGCGCCCGATCTATGATGCGCTGCATGATACCTTGCCGGTCGAGCAGGTAGAGCGGCGGATCGCCAGCGGCGAGATCGAAATAGCGCCGCTTGCCTTCATGCGCGGGCGCACGCTGTCCGATGCGTTCATCATCCTTGATGAGGCACAAAATACCACGCCTGCGCAAATGAAGATGTTCCTGACCCGCTTTGGCATGAACAGCCGCATGGTCATCTGCGGCGACCCCAATCAGGTCGATATTCCAGGCGGCGCAACCTATTCGGGTCTGAACGACGCGGTAAACCGGCTGGAGCGCGTCGACGGCATCACCACCATCCGTTTCAATTCCAGCGACGTTGTGCGCCATCCGCTGGTCGGCCGCATTGTCGATGCCTATGAGGGCGGGGATGGTTGAGGTCGATCTCGACCAGACCGAGGAGTGGGACGATAAGGACTGGCAGGCACTGGCGGAACGCGCAGTGGCGCAGGCATTTGCGGTTGCAGGAGCGCCGCCGGATCGGGGAATTTCTGTAAGTATTTGTTTGGCCACGGACGACGAGGTTCAGGCCCTGAATGCGCAATGGCGGGGCAAGGATAAGCCGACCAATGTGTTGAGTTTTCCAATGCTAGACGGCGAGGCGCTGGACGCGCTTAAAAATCCTTCCCCGACAGGGCAGTTACTGCTTGGCGACATCATCCTTGCGCACGGCGTTTGTGTGACTGAGGCTGCGGAAAAGCAAATTCCTCTCGTCGATCATGTCGCGCATCTCATCGTTCACGGCACGCTCCATCTGCTGGGCTATGACCATATCAATGAGGCTGAGGCGGAGCATATGGAGGCGCTGGAGGTAAAAGCGCTTGCATCGCTGGGCATCGCCAATCCATATTAGCGCGTAACGAGAATCCGTACGGAGGCAGCAAAGCCAATTTCATGCCAGAGGGCGACAGTAGTAGCGGGTCCAGACACCGATCCGAACATGGAGATGATAACGGGATAATCGGGCGTCTGTTTGCGCTGCTGACCGGACGAAGCCATGAACCCACGCTGCGTGAGCAGCTGGAAGAAAAAATTATCGAGCATGAAGAGGAAGCCGCCGAAGAGGGCGAGGCGCCCGAGGATGATGGCGACCTTTCCGCGCCGGAGCGGGTCATGCTCAAAAACCTCCTGCATTTCAGCGAAACGCGCGTTGATGATGTCATGGTGCCGCGCAGTGACATATTGGGGCTGCGCGATACTGCGAGCTTTGCTGATGCCGTCGCTGCCTTTGCCGAACATGGCCATAGCCGGATGCCGGTCTATACCGACACGCTCGATAACATCATTGGCATGGTCCATATCAAGGATGTCTTTGCCGTGCTGGCAGAGGGGCGTGAGCGGCCCGATAGCCTCGAATCCTTCATCCGCCAGCCGCGCTATGTTCCGCAAAGCATGGGCGTGATGGAATTGCTGGAGGAAATGCGCCGGACGCGGACGCATCTTGCCATTGTCATCGACGAATATTCGGGGACGGAAGGGCTGGTGACCATTGAGGATCTGGTCGAGGAAATCGTCGGCGAGATTGAGGATGAACATGACGATGAGCCAGAGGCCCTCTTCGCCGAAATCGCACCTGGCGTCTGGGATGTCGATGCGCGGACAGAACTTGACGACATTGCCGAGGCTGTGGGCGATCCCAAATTGGAGGAAGTGGAGGAGGATGTCGACACCGTCGGCGGCCTTGCCTTTGTGATTTCCGGGCAGGTGCCGCAACCGGGAGAAATGCTGACTCATGCGGAAAGCGGCTGGAAAATAGAGATATTGGATGCTGATGAGCGCCGCGTGACTCGTGTTCGGCTTCATATGCCCGCTGTTGTGGGCGAAGCGGCGGGATAGCAAACAGCATTGCACCCGCCCGCCATTAATGGCAGCATGGCGTGATGGGGATTGTCGAATTACTGGGCCTTGCCGCCAGCGTCAGCCTGCTGTCTGGCTGGCGTCTTTACCTGACCGTCTTTGCAACCGGCCTTGCCATGCACAGCGGCTATGTCGACCTGCCGGAAAATCTTGCCGTGCTCGATGCGCTGGCCAACCCTTGGGTGATCGGCATTGCCGGGTTGGGCGCAATCGCGGAATTTTTTGCCGATAAGGTTGCGTGGCTCGATTCCATCTGGGACGGTCTGAACACTCTGGTCCGGCCTTTGGGCGGGGCCCTGCTGGCGTTGGCTGTGGTGGATTCAGGTGATCCTGTCTGGCAGGTCGTCGTATTCCTTTTGGGTGGCGGGGCAGCACTTGCCAGCCACGCAACAAAGGCGACTACCCGCGCGGCTGTGAATACCAGCCCCGAACCGGTCAGCAATGTCATTCTGTCAACCGCAGAGGATGTGGTCACGGGCAGCCTGCTGGCAATGGCTTTTGCCAATCCGTTGGTCGCAGCCGTCATCGCCCTGTTGCTGCTGGCAGTCATGATCTGGGGATTGTTCGCTGCCCGCCGCGCCTTGCGGCGATTTTTGGGAACCGAGCCGGGGCCGCCCCAATCTGGCTAAAAACTAGCGCGCAGCCCGTCAATCACGAACTGCGCCGCCAGTGCACCCAGCAATACGCCAAGCAGTCGTGTAATCACCGCCTCTGCCTTCGCACCCAGCACGCGCATGATTGGCCCTGCCGCAATCAGTGCCAACAGTGTAAGCAGCAGCACCGCAGCCAAGGCGCCAAGCACAACAAGCGAACGGTCAAGCCCTTCATTCTGGCTCATCAGCAGCATCACCGAAGCAATTGAACCCGGCCCTGCAATCATGGGCATCGCCATGGGAAAGACCGATACATCCTCTATCTCAGGCGTTGCGATTATCTTCTGCGCGCGCCCCTCGCGCCGTTCGGTGCGCTTTTCAAACACCATGTCGATGGCTATCAGGAACAGCATGATGCCGCCAGCGATGCGGAAACTGTTGAGTTCGATGTGCAGCGCGCCCAGCAGTTGCTCCCCAAAGAGCGCGAAAACAAGCAGGATCAGCGCCGCTACAAATGCTGCACGCAATGCCATGTTGCGCCGCTGTGCGGCCGTGGCTCCCTTGGTCAGGCTGGCATAGATTGGCGCACAGCCCGGCGGATCAATCACGACGAAAAAGGTGATGAAGGCAGAGACGAAAAGTTCGATCATGACGCCTCGGGTGCCGTCACCCGGTCGATGAGCACGCTTTCAAAATCATCGCCATTCCAAAGGCCCACTTCCAACGTGCGGCTTTTGTCCTTGTTGACAATCCAGGTGAAATTCAGCGTCTGGTCGCGCGACAGCCCCATCTTCATCGTTGCGCCTTCTGGCGGAGCATTGAGTGGAGCGCCTGCGCGGCCTTTACAACTGGCCGTCTTCGTTTGAAGAAATTCCGGCGCTTTCCTTCGTGTTTCAACGCCGTCGCCGTGGGAAACCAGCCATCGCCAATCCCCTGTGCCATCCGGCTTCTCAAAAAACTGCCAAACGGTCGTGTAATAGCCGTCGACATCTCCCCATTTGATCGCACCTGTGGTTACGCCGGTTTTGCCGTCACAAGACATAAAAACGCCATGCGGTTGCCAGCTGGTGTTTTTGAGCGGTGCCTGAGTCTTTAGCCACGGCTTTGCTTCGACTGGCTCTGGCACAAAGGTAACCGCATTCTCGGCTGCTGTTTCCTGAAGCGCAGTATAGGCACCTTTTTCCTGCGCCAAACGGTTCTGGGCAATGTCGAGCGCCAATATCACGGATGGATTTGGCGCAAATTGGACAGGTCCGCGAAGGCCTGGCCCTGACGGTTGCGCACAACCGGACAGCATTAATGCCAAAGATGCGGCGGCAAAAGCGGTAGCGATACGCATAGCTGTTCCTTTTAGATAACCTGGCTTGGCACGGGCAGTCCAGCGCGGCGCTGCGCAGCCTGTAGCGTGTTGTGCAGCAAACAGGCAATGGTCATCGGCCCGACGCCGCCGGGAACAGGGGTTATTGACGCCGCGACCTGTGCCACCTCGTCAAAGGCGACGTCGCCCACCAGACGCGTCTTGCCCTCTTGCATGGATGGCACACGGTTTATGCCAACATCAATCACACAGGCACCCGGCTTGATCCAGTCTGCCTTGACCATTTCGGGGCGACCCACCGCAGCGACAACGATATCTGCACCGCGCACGACATCTGGCAGATTCTGGGTCCGGCTGTGGGCAATGGTGACCGTGCAATTGGCTGCCAGCAACAGTTGCGCAACTGGCTTTCCGACAAGGATGGAGCGACCGATCACGACCGCGGATTTGCCGGAGAGATCATCGCCCAGCCTATCGCGGATCAGCATCATGCAGCCAAGCGGCGTGCAACTGACAAGCCCCGGCAACCCCGACGCCAAGCGGCCAGCGCTTACCATATGCAGGCCATCGACATCCTTGTCAGGGTCAATCGCGCTGATCACAGCCAGTTCGTCCAGATGCTTTGGCAGCGGCAATTGCACCAGGATGCCGTCCACGGCTTCCTTGCCATTCAGCTGCTGCACCAGCGCGATCAGGTCAGCCTGCGGCGTATCGCCGGGCAGGCGATGCTCGAAACTCGCCATGCCGACTTCGACTGTCTGCTTTGCCTTGTTGGCGACATAAACGCGGCTTGCCGGATCATCGCCGACCAATATGACCGCAAGGCCGGGCTTGCGCCCCGCGGCTTTTCCAAAATCTGCAACGCCTGCGCCAATTTTTTCGCGCAGACCGGCGGCAAAGGCCTTGCCGTCAATAATCTGCGCTATGTTCACATCATGCCCGCAGCATAGATATCATTGCCCAGACCAACCAGCAGCCGCTGCACAATCGTCAACAGGATAATCAGCACCATCGGCGAAAAATCGATCATGCCAGTGTCGGGCATGATTTTGCGGATTGGTTTCAGGAACGGGTCAAGAATGATGTTCAGCGACTGCCAGATAGAGGCGACGATATTGTTCGACAGGCTGATGACGTTGAACACCAGAAGCAGGCTGAAAATGAACTGGACGATGATGATCGTCGTCAGGATCGAGATGAGGTAACCCATTATGTCAATGACGGCGGCAAGCATGGCGCACTCCGGTAAAAAGCTTTTGTCCCGATTAGCGAAGCGGGCGCGCTGTATCAACAGGGCAAAACACCTATTTGTGGATTGCTTATTTGTGGACCAGCGTTCCTGCGCCGCGTGCCGTGAAGATTTCCAGCAAGGATACATGCGGCACGCGGCCGTCCAATATGACCGCTGCTTCCGTGCCGCCATTGACAGCCTCGATACAGGTTTCCAGTTTCGGGATCATCCCACCGGTAACTGTGCCATCGGCGCGCAGCGCGGCGATTTGGGCAGGGTCAAGGTCGGTCAGCAAATTGCCCGCCTTGTCCAGCACGCCTGCGACATCGGTCAGCAAGAACAGCCGTGACGCCCCCAAGGCTGCGGCGATTGCGCCTGCCATTGTATCGGCATTGATATTATAGGTCTGGCCATCGGCATCGACGCCAACCGGGGCAACGACCGGAATCATGCCAGCATCGGAAATCGTGTCCAATATCCGCCGGTCGATATGTTTTGGCGAACCGACAAAGCCCAGATCCACGGCGCGCTCAATATGGCTGTCGGGGTCGCGTGTCGTGGTTTCGACCTTTTCGGCAATAACAAAGCCGCCATCCTTGCCCGAAATGCCAACGGCCCGCCCGCCCGCCTGCGCGATCCAGCTGACCAGTTCCTTGTTGATTGCGCCTGACAGGACCATTTCGGCAACCCGCGCGGTTTCTGCATCGGTGACGCGCAGGCCATCCACAAAGCTTGATTCCACCCCAAGTTTTTTCAGCATCGCGCCAATTTGCGGCCCGCCGCCATGGACCACCACGGGATTGATACCAACGGCCTTAAGCAGGACGACGTCTTCCGCAAAATTGCGCGCGGCTTCGGGGTCGCCCATGGCGTGGCCGCCATATTTGATCACAAAGGTCTTGCCTGCATAACGCTGCATATAGGGCAGCGCCTCGGTCAGCGTTTCCGCCTTTGAAAGCAGCGCCTGGTCGGGGGTGTGACGGGTCATGCGATTTCGCTCGTGCCGTCCAGTCGGTGCCCCCACCGCACAAAGAATGTGATCAAAAGCGGCACCATGACTGCGCTAAGCACCACTTTGGCAAGCATCTGACCAAGCAGCAGTTCGGTGATCGGGAACACACCGTAAAAGGCAATGCTGACAAAGAGAAATGTATCGACGATTTGCGACAGCACGGCTGCAATGCCCCCGCGCAGGGCGACATAATTGCCGACGCTGTTCTTCAGCCGGTCGAACAGGAAGACGTTGAGGAACTGTGACGTGCCATAGGCGACGATCCCGGCCAGCCAGATGCGCGGCGTTTGCCCCATCATGGTGTTGAACGCGTCAAGATATTTGACATCCATTTTGGGCGAAGCCGGGAGAGCCAAAACAAAGACTGCCAGCACGATCGATCCGATCAGCGGGATGAAACCATATTTGACAAGCGCGTCGGCGATCGCCTTTCCATGCAGCGCGGCCACGGCGCTCGACAGGATGACAAGCAGCAGGAAGGGGAATATGCCCGCCTCAACCGCCAGCGGGCCCAATGCCACCTGCTTGTTGCCCAGCACCCCAGCAACGCAAACCATGCCGCCATAGATGATGGAAAACATAAACAATGAACGCGGAACGGTTACGCCGCTGGCGCTGGTGTCGGACATGAAGGCTCCCCTGCGGTAGAACGTTGCTGACCGATAACGGCTATTTTCGTTGGCGCAAGGTTGAGGTGCGCGCTAACGGTACAGGAAACGGTCGGGGAGTTAAAAATGCAAATCCTGTTGAGCCTTGGCGGAATGGCGCTGATCATTGCAATCGCCATTATCCTGTCATCGAACCGCCGGGCGATCCGGCTGCGTGTGGTCGGGGCGGCCTTCGCGTTGCAGGCAGCGATAGCGGCGCTTGTGCTTTACACCAGCTGGGGCAAGGTCGCGTTGAATGCGGCCTCGAACGGCGTGTCCAACCTGCTAGGCTATTCGGCCAAAGGCACTGAATTTATCTTCGGTCCGCTTGCCTCGCCCGAAATCGGCGGCAGCAGTTTTGCCATTGCCGCGTTGCCCGTCATCATCTTCTTCGCCTCGCTGATTTCGATCCTCTATTATCTGGGCATCATGCAATATGTGATCCGCTGGATTGGCGGCGGTTTGCAGAAAGTCACTGGCATCTCCAAGGTTGAAAGCCTGTGCGCGGCGGCCAATATTTTCGTTGGGCAATCGGAGTCGCCGCTTGTTATCCGGCCCTATCTCGCCAGCCTGAAACCGGAACAGCTGTTTTGCGTCATGACTGTCGGGATGGCGGGCGTCGCGGGAACGATTCTTGCCGCTTATGCGTCGATGGGCATCCGCATTGATTATCTTCTCGCCGCGGCGTTCATGTCGGCACCGGGCGGGATTTTGATGGCAAAGCTGATGATGCCCGACGCGCCGCCGGCGCCGGTTGAACCGGCTGATCCCGCGCTGCCAAATCCGCATCCGGGACCGCTCAGCGTGACCGAGGAGCCTGAGATTGCGCACGATGATGGCGAGGAAAAGCCCGCGAACATCATCATGGCCGCAGCGCAGGGTGCACAGACCGGCGTGAAGCTTGCCGTTGCTGTCGGCGCGATGGTGCTGGCGTTCGTTGCGCTGGTGGCGCTTGCGAACGGGATATTGGGTGGAATTGGCGGACTGTTTGGCGCGCCTGATCTCAGTTTCCAGCAGATTGTCGGCTATGTCTTTGCACCCATCATGTATTTGATCGGCGTGCCGTGGAATGAGGCATTGCAGGCAGGCGGGCTGTTTGGAACCAAGATTGTCCTCAACGAATTTGTTGCCTTTATCGACCTTGGCGCAAACAGCACGCTCTCACCGGTCACCGTTGCCATTGTCACCTTTGCGCTGTGCGGTTTTGCCAATTTCAGCTCGATTGCAATCCAGATGGCGGTTACGGGCGGCCTTGCGCCAAACCAGCGGCCGATGATTGCCAAGCTTGGCATAAAGGCGTTGATCGCAGGTTCGCTGTCCAACCTGATGAGCGCAGCGTTGGCGGGTTTGTTTTTGTCGCTCGCGTAGCGAGATTTGTAAAAACGGATAGACGGTAAGGATGTAAAGACGGGGTTTGAGCACGGTTCGACACCGTCTACCCGTCTTTTCGTCCTACCGTTTTTACGTCCAATCCGCGATGGGATCAGTTGTCGGCGAGCGACTTCAATTCATAAAGCAAATCCAGCGCTTGCCTTGGCGTCAGCGCGTCCAAATCAGTGCCGTCTAGCTTCTCCCGCACAGCGTCGACCTTAGCCTCTGCGGCATCGAGTGCGGCGCCGAACAGGCCCATTTCGCCGAGCCCCGCTGCAATCCCTCCGGTTTCTGCGCGGCCCTTTTCTAGGCGTTCCAGCACCTGCGCCGCGCGCGCCAGCACGGGCGGCGGCAATCCGGCCAGCTTGGCGACGGCTATGCCGTAGCTGCGATCGGCAGGGCCGTCTGCCACTTCGTGGAGGAGGACGAGATCGCCCTTATGTTCCTTGGCGCGGACATGGTGGAGTGATAGGGCATCAAGGCTTTCGGCCAGCATCGTCAGTTCATGATAATGGGTGGCAAACAGGCAGCGGCAGCGGTTCGCCTCATGAATGCCCTCCACCACGGCCCAGGCAATGGCAAGGCCGTCATAAGTGGATGTGCCGCGTCCGACTTCATCAAGGATCACGAACGAACGCTCCGTCGCTTGAGCAAGGATGGCTGCGGTTTCCACCATCTCGACCATGAAGGTGGAACGCCCGCGCGCCAGATTGTCCGACGCGCCGACGCGGCTGAACAACCGGTCGACCAATCCCAGCCGGGCTGAGCGGGCAGGCACATAGCTTCCCGCCTGCGCCAACAGGACGATCAGGGCATTTTGCCGCAAAAAGGTGGATTTGCCGCCCATATTGGGACCGCTGACCAGCCATAGCCGCTTATCGGGCGATAGCGCGCAGTCGTTGGCAACGAAGCGCTCGCCAGCCCGTGCCAAAGCGCTTTCGACCACCGGATGCCGTCCGCCTTCAATCTCCAGACAGGGATGCGCGGCGAATGAGGGCAATGCCCAATTCCCCTCGGCCGCACGTTCGGCAAGCGCCGCTGCCACATCGATGCGTGCCAGCGCGTCGGCGCTTGCCGCAATTGCACTGCGGCGGTCCAGTACATGGCCCACCAGTTCCTCCAGATGCGCCGCTTCGGCAGCAAGCGCATGGCCCGAAGCCTGCGTAATGCGCAGCGCTTCTTCATGCAGTTCGGGCGAGTTGAACCGCACCGCGCCCGCCATGGTCTGGCGGTGGGTAAAGCCGCTGCCTGCGGTCATGAGTGCATCGGCATTTCGTGCCGGCACCTCGACAAAATAGCCAAGCACGCCATTATGCCGGATTTTCAGCGCCGCTATCCCGGTTGTCGCCCGGTATCGCGCCTCCATCGCGGCAATAGCGGCACGTCCATCGCGGCCGGCCAGCCGCAAGGCATCGAGTGCCGCATCATAGCCCTCGGCAATATAGCCGCCATTTGCTGTTTCGGTCGGCGGCATTGGCACAAGCGCGCGGGTGAAAAGGTCAACCATCGCGCCATGGCCATCAAGGCTGGGCAAAAGGCTTTCGAGCAAGGCAGGCCGTTCGGCCATTGCCCCAAGCCGTTCGCGCAAGATTCGCGCGCCATCCAAGCCATCGCGTATCTGCCCCAGATCGCGCGGGCTGCCCCGGCCCGCGACGACACGGCCAAGGGCGCGGGCTATGTCAGGCATCTGGCGCAATGCGGCGCGGATGCTGTCGCGCAGCAGGGGCGCATCATGAAACCACTGCACCAGCGCCAGCCGCGCCTCGATTGCGGCCCTGTCCATCAACGGCGCGGACAAGTCTGCAGCCAGCAACCGTGCGCCTGCGCCGGTAATTGTCCGGTCAATTTCGGCAAGCAGCGATCCCGCCCGCCCGCCGCCATTGGCGCTGCGCGTAATTTCGAGGCTATCGCGCGTTGCCTGATCGATCAGCAGATATTGCTGCACCTCGCGTCGCACCGGCAGTTTCAGAAACGGCATCTTTCCTTGGCCGACATGCGCCAGATAGGTCAGCAGGCCGCCCGCCGCCGCCAGTTCCGCGCGCGACAGGGCGCCAAAATCCCCGCCGCCAAATTGTGCGGCCAGCGCCGCTTTGCCGCCTTCGCTGTCATAGTCAGGCCGAGGCCGCTCTATGGCACCAAAGGGCGCGGCAAAGCCCTCGGGCACGACCACTTCGCTTGGCCCCAGCCGGGCCAGTTCAGCCTCCAATGATGTCGCGCTGACATGGCTGACCTCGAAATAGCCGGTGGATATATCGGCGGCTGCCAGCCCGATCTCCCCGCCTGCCTCGGCCAGTGCGACAAGGATGTTGGAGGCCCAGCTGTCCAGCAGGCTGTCCTCGGTCAGCGTCCCTGCGGTCACGAAACGGATGATGTCGCGTGCCACCAACGCCTTTGATCCGCCGCGCGCCTTGGCTTGTTCGGGCGTTTCAACCTGCTCGGCAATGGCGACGCGGTAGCCGGCCTTTATCAGCCGGGCCAGATAGCCCTCAGCAGCATGGACGGGAACGCCGCACATCGGAATAGGTTGCCCGCCATGTTCGCCGCGTGCGGTAAGGGCTATATCCAGCACCTGCGCCGCAACCTTTGCGTCATCAAAAAACAGTTCGAAAAAATCGCCCATTCGGTAAAATAACATGCAGCCGTCGGCCTTCGCCTTCAGCTTCAGATATTGCGCCATCATCGGCGTCGGCACATCAAGACCGGGCAGCGATATATTTCGGGCAGGGCGCGATTCCATCCGTTGCGGCATAACCATATTCGCCAAGGCCGCAACAGCCGCGTCGTTCCGAATCTTGCGGATAAATCCGTTGCGTGGGCGGCATGGCTGCCGCTAGGGCAGGGAGCATACACAGCACCAAATAGATGGGCCCCCCATGAACGAGAGCGATGTCCAGTTTACCGCAGCGGAAGCCTTGCGATTCCATGCAGAGGGACGCCCCGGCAAGATCGAGATTGTCGCCACCAAGCCAATGGCCACGCAGCGCGATTTAAGCCTTGCCTATTCGCCGGGCGTTGCTGTTCCGGTGCAGGCCATCGCAAATGATCCGGCAACCGCCTATGACTATACAGCGAAGGGAAATCTGGTCGCCGTAATTTCCAACGGAACCGCAATCCTTGGCCTAGGCAATCTGGGTGCGCTTGCCTCAAAGCCGGTGATGGAGGGCAAGGCAGTGCTGTTCAAACGCTTCGCCGATGTCGATTCTATTGATATCGAAGTGAAGACCGAAGATGCGCAGCGTTTTATCGATGCGGTCGAATTGCTGGAGCCTAGTTTCGGCGGGATCAATCTGGAGGACATTGCCGCGCCGGATTGCTTCTTGATTGAACAAGCCCTGCGCGAACGCATGAATATCCCCGTGTTTCACGATGACCAGCATGGCACCGCGATCATAACTGCGGCAGGTCTGATCAACGCCTGCAGGTTGACGGGGCGTGAATTGAAGGATGTGAAGGTCGTTTGCAACGGCGCTGGTGCAGCGGCGATTGCGTGCACCGAGTTGATAAAGGCGATGGGCGTGCCGCACGCCAATGTCATCATGTGCGACCGCAAAGGCGTCATTTATCAGGGCCGCACCGAAGGCATGGATCAGTGGAAATCGGCCCATGCCGTGCCCACAGAAGCACGCAGCCTTGCCGAAGCGATCAAGGGTGCAGACGTTTTCCTTGGGCTATCAGCGGCCAATGCCATGTCGAAGGATATGGTCCGCGATATGGCTCCGCAGCCGATCATCTTTGCCATGGCCAATCCCGATCCTGAAATATTGCCGCCCGATGCGCTGGACGCGCGGCCCGATGCCATAGTGGCAACGGGCCGGTCGGATTACCCCAACCAGGTCAATAATGTGCTTGGCTTCCCCTTCATCTTTCGCGGCGCGCTTGATGTGCGGGCGACCACAATCAATGAAGAGATGAAGATCGCAGCAGCCAATGCGATAGCCGAACTGGCGCGCGAGACCGTGCATGAGGATGTGGCTGCGGCCTATGGCGGAGTGTCGCAAAGCTTTGGCCGTGATTACATCATCCCTGCGCCCTTTGACCCGCGCCTGATCGAGGTGGTGTCCTCTGCGGTTGCCAAGGCTGCAATGGATACAGGCGTTGCGCAAAAACCGATTGCCGACATGGCGGCCTATCGCGCTTCGCTTCGTGCCCGTCAGAATCCGACTACCTCAGTGATGGCAGGGGTTTATGAATCGGCCCGCGCCAAGCCGAAACGTGTGATCTTTGCAGAGGGCGAAGAGGATGTCGTGCTGCGCGCTGCCGTGCAGTTCAAACAGGATGGCTATGGCACGCCCGTGCTGATCGGGCGCGACGCTGCCGTGCTGGAAAAGCTGCGGGCGATAGGCGCGCCTGATCCGGAAAGCTTTGAAATCCATAACAGCGTATCCAGCCCGCTGGTGCCGGCCATGGTCGAACGGCTTTATGCGCGGCTGCAACGGCGTGGCTATCTGCGCCGCGATGTGCAGCGCATGGTCAACCGCGACCGCAATATTTTTGGCGCGCTGATGCTGCAGATGGATCAGGGCGATGCCATGATCACAGGCATCACGCGCACCTTTGCCCAGACGATGCGCGAATTGCGCCGGGTGCTTGATCCCAAAAAGGACGAGATTCCCTTTGGCATTCATGTGCTTGTCGGCAAATCACACACGGTGTTCATGGCCGACACAACCGTCAACGAACGGCCCAATGCAGAGGAGCTTGCCTATATCGCCCAACAGACGGCACTGGTCGCGCGCCGCATGGGGCATGAACCGCGCGTGGCGTTCCTGTCCTATTCCACCTTTGGCAACCCGGCGGGCAACTGGCTGGACAACATCCGCGAGGCTGTGACCATATTGGACCAGCGGCAGGTGAATTTTGAATATGAAGGCGAAATGGCCCCGGACGTTGCGCTCAATCCGGCGTTGATGGCAAAATATCCTTTTTGCCGTCTGTCTGGCCCCGCCAATGTTCTGATTATGCCGGGCCTGCAATCGGCGAACCTGTCGGCAAAGCTGCTGCGCGAGCTGGGCGGCGATCAGGTGATCGGGCCAATGCTGGTGGGCATGGAAAAGCCCGTGCAGATCGCCACCATGTCCTCCAGCGCATCGGAAATTGTGGCACTGGCGGTGCTGGCATCGACGGCGGT
>CAZNEO010000001.1:0-82788 GCA_964572205.1 uncultured Sphingorhabdus sp. | reverse complement strand
TGTCCTCCAGCGCATCGGAAATTGTGGCACTGGCGGTGCTGGCATCGACGGCGGTAGCCAGCTGAATACCGCCGCTGGCTTTTGTGTAGTAGCAACACTATATGCGCGCACATCATGCAAATCCCCGGCCATATTGACCCTGTCGTAACGCCGCGCGCCATTACGCCGCGGCCCGATGGGCGTATTGACCTTGTGGGCTTGAGCCATCTGGAAATCCGGCAGCTTTTCCTTGAAAGCCAGTTGGATGAAAAGGCGGCAAAGTTGCGCTCCAAACAGGTGTTCCACTGGATATATCATCGCGGTGTCACCGATTTTGAGGCAATGACCGATATTGCCAAGCCGATGCGGCCATGGCTCGCCCAGCGCTATGTCATTGGTCGGCCCGAAGTTGTCGAGGCGCAGCTCTCCTCCGATGGCACGCGCAAATGGCTGCTGCGCACAGCGGACGCACAGGATTATGAAATGGTCTTCATCCCCGATGCGGATCGGGGCACTTTGTGCGTGTCCTCGCAGGTTGGCTGCACGCTCAATTGCCGGTTCTGCCATACCGGAACGATGCGGCTGGTGCGTAACCTGACACCGGGCGAAATTGTCGGCCAGGTCATGTTGGCGCGCGATGCTCTGGGCGAATGGCCCAAAGGCAGCATGGCAGGCGGCAGCGACGACGAGGATGATGAAAGCGGTCACTATACCGCCGATGGCCGGATGCTGACCAATATTGTCATGATGGGCATGGGTGAGCCGCTGTATAATTTTGACAATGTCCGCGATGCGCTGCGCGTGGTGATGCACGGCGATGGGCTTGCCTTGTCCAAACGGCGGATCACGCTTTCGACCAGCGGGGTGGTGCCAATGATGGCCCGGGCGGGCGAAGAAATTGGCGTCAATCTTGCGGTCTCGCTCCATGCCGTCAGCAAGGAAATCCGTGATGAAATCGTGCCGCTCAACCGGAAATATGGGATAGAGGAGCTGCTGCAGGCCTGCGCCGATTATCCGGGCGCGAATAATGCGCGGCGGATAACCTTTGAATATGTGATGCTAAAGGACAAGAATGATAGCGACGATGATGCGCGCGAACTCGTCCGCCTGATCAAGCAATATAAGCTGCCCGCAAAGGTCAATCTCATCCCCTTTAACCCATGGCCAGGTGCAGTCTATGAATGCTCCAGCCCTGAGCGTATCCGCGCGTTCAGCAACATCATATTCGAGGCCGGGATCAGCGCGCCAGTCCGCACGCCGCGCGGCCGCGATATCATGGCTGCTTGCGGGCAGCTCAAATCTGCCGCCGAAAAGAAAACGCGTGCCGAGCTGGACCGTCTGGCCGAAGAAAAGCAGGTGGCGTTAGAAGAACAGATAGTGGGCGGCTAATGGCCTTCACCTGGTGGAAATATCCGACGCGGCGGTTTGTGGTCGATGGTTTGGCTTGCGAGGTGCGAAGCTGGGCCGAAAGTGACGGACTGCATTCGTCGTTGAGCGTTGCGGGCGTCGATATGGCAGCCGATATGACTCCCATCTTCGGCGAGGAGGCGGTGCGCAATCACAAGCTGACGGGCATACTCCCCTCCGGACAGCAGTTGGATGTAGAACTGGGCTATATTGGCATCTGGAAAACCGGCATTATCGCGCGGATCGACGGTGCGATCATCCATGAAAGTCATCCCGGCCAGACGCCGCAATATCCGGAAAAATATCGGGCCGATGCGCTTAAACATGCCAGTTTCAAGGAGGCTATCCGCGAAGGCTATAGGGAAGGGCGAGGGGACCAGCCCAATCCTTTTGAAAGCGGCGTGTTTGCCAAACATAACCGGCTGCCATTTGCCATCGATGTGGCAACCGGCCTTCTCTTTTTCGCCATAGCCAAGATGACCAATTTGCAGACCGCCGCGATGGTCGGAATCATTGTTGGCTTTGGCCTTGTCGCCTTTCAATATTTTACCAAAATCGACGTGACGGGCGGCCTTGCGCTTTTCGGGATTGTCATGCTGTGCATTTCGGCGGGGCTGGCATGGGTCAGTCAGGATGAGGAATGGATCAAGCTGCGCGGCACATTAACGGGGATTATCGCGGCGAGTTTCTTTCTGATCGATGGTTTGCGCGGTGGACCCTATATCGGCAAGGGGCTGGCGCGCTACATGCCCTATGCTGATATTGACAAGGGACGGCTGGCCGTGGCCATGGGCACAGTGGGGCTATTCATGGCGTCGCTCAACTATGGTGCGGCGAAATTGCTCACGACGGACCAATGGCTCTTTTACACGACCTTTGTCGACTTCTTCATTGTGATGGGACTGGCGATATTTGCGATCCGGTTTGCGCGGCGGCCTGCTTAGGCCCTGACCCTAAATGGCGGGTGCTCATGCCAACGACTTTGAAGAAATAAAAATTATATAAAACAATAGTTTATATTGAACTTCGCCATGGCCGGCACTATCGTCACGCTATGCCATATTGGTGTCAGTTTTGTCAGTTTTCGCCTCCCGCTCCACCTCGCGCCAGCCAATGTCGCGGCGGCAAAAGCCGGATGGAAAGTCGATGGCATCAACCGCTGCATAGGCCCTGGCTTGCGCCTCAGTAACGCTGTTGCCCAGTGCAGTCACATTCAGCACGCGGCCACCATTGGCAACCAGCGCGCCGTCGCTGATTGCGGTTCCGGCATGGAAAATCCGCGCATCGCCGATGTCGCCAATATCTATCGCTCCGCCCTTTTCAGGTGTCGCGGGATAGCCCTTCGCCGCCATAACCACAGTAAGCGCGGTCTCGCTGGAAAAGGCTGGTGTGTCGGCCTGTGCCAGCCGACCCTGCGCCGCAGCCAGCAGCAGCGCGGCCAGATCGCCCTGAAACCGCATCATCAGCACCTGGCATTCAGGATCGCCAAACCGCGCATTATATTCGATCAGCTTTGGGCCCTCGGCGGTCAGCATCAATCCTGCGAACAGCACGCCGACATAGGGCGTTCCGGCCTCTGCCAGCGCCGCTACTGTGGGCCGGATGATCCGTGCCATGACCTCTTCTTCCAACGCTGTGGTCAGCACGCGGGCGGGCGAATAGGCCCCCATGCCGCCAGTATTGGGGCCAGTGTCGCCTTCGCCGACGCGCTTGTGATCCTGCGCCGAGCCAAAGGCGACGATGTGCCTGCCGTCGGTCAGCGCGAAAAAGCTCGCTTCCTCGCCGGTCATGAACTCTTCGATGACAACCGCAGCGCCAGCCTGCCCGAATTCGCCGCCGAACATGTCGTCTATGGTGGCCTCCGCCTCGACCCTGCTCTCGGCAATGATCACGCCCTTGCCCGCGGCAAGCCCATCGGCCTTGATCACATAGGGTGGGGAAAATCGGTGCAGCGCCTCCAGCGCCTCGGCCTTGCTGGCACAACGCACATAGCCTGCGGTCGGAATATTCGCAGCCGCGCACAGATCCTTGGTAAAACCTTTTGAGCCTTCAAGCTGGGCTGCTGCCCGGTCCGGCCCGAATACCGCGATACCAGCAGCGCGCAGCGCATCGCCGAGCCCGTCCACCAGCGGCGCCTCAGGGCCTACCACCACCAGGTCGATGGCATAGGCGACGCAGAATTTGATCACTGCCTGATGGTCGCTGATGTCCAACGCAACGGTGGTTGCATCCTGCGCGATGCCCGGATTGCCTGGCGTTGCCCACAACCGGTCGCACGACGGCGACTGGGCAAGCCGCCACGCCAGCGCATGTTCGCGCCCGCCCGATCCAATCAGCAAGATATTCATGCCCGGCCTTTCCCTGCCAAAGGCCGGACAGGCGGCCTAGCGTGTATATTGGAACGGCTGTTGCTGCCCCATTACATCGCAGGTCCCTTGGATGCTGTTGCCGCTTGTCGTCAAGCGTCCGCTGCATTCAATTTCGATCTGATTGCCATTGGCAGCGGCCTGCGCGGTCCAGCTTAACTTGCGGTCGGCAATGCGGCCATAGCCTTGCCAGACAATCGGTCCTACCTCTGACATCACCCCGCCATTGACCACCAGCTGGGTTCCATTCTGGGTGATTTCCATCTCTTCGCCATTGGCCGCATTCCATCGTCCGGCGACGTTGCGGGCTGTCTGCATCAACGACTGCGGCGCGATGGGCGGGTCGGCATCCTCGGCCAGTTTGTTATCGGCCGACGAGCCTTGCTGCGCCTGTGGCCCCTGCTGGCTGTCCTGCTGCGGCGCTGGCCCCGGGGCCACAGGGGCTGGCTTGACGACCTCTGACGGGGTGCCTTTGTTGATATAGGCCACCGAAATAGTGGTCACTGCCCCGATCAGCGCCGTTGCAATTGCGATGGAGCCTGCCTTGCTGCTGCCCCCTTTGACATCGTCCTGTGTGTCCGCCATCACCGCTCCCTGTCAGGCAGATGCGCTCTTGCATCCGCTTGTCCAAATCCAATCGTCGGCATTGGCCTTTTGCCTTCATGCCGGACCCAATAGAGGCGACCGTGACCGACATTATTGCGCAAATCGACGCGGGTGACAATGCACAGCCGTTAACGGTATCCGAAATTTCCGGTGCACTGAAACGCACGGTGGAGGACCGGTTCGGCCATGTCCGCGTGAAGGGCGAGTTATCAGGCTATAAACGCGCTGCATCAGGGCATCTTTATTTTGCCCTGAAGGATGCAGATGCAAAGCTCGACGGGGTGATGTGGAAGGGCAATGCCGCGCGGCTGCCCTTTGCACCAGAGGACGGGCTGGAGGTGGTCGCCACGGGCAAGCTGACCACCTATGCAGGCCGCTCCAGCTATCAGATTGTCGCCGACCGTCTGGAATTGGCGGGCGAAGGCGCGTTGATGCTGCTGTTTGAAAAATTAAAGGCGCGGTTGGCAGCGGAAGGGCTGTTTGCAGCCGAACGAAAGCACAAAATCCCCTATTTGCCGCGCAAGATTGGCATCGTCACTTCGCCAACAGGTGCCGTGATCCGCGACATGCTGCACCGGCTGGCAGACCGCTTCCCCAGCCATGTGCTGCTTTGGCCCGTGCTGGTACAAGGCGATGGCGCGGCGGCGCAGATTGCGGCGGCTGTGAACGGCTTTTCGGCTATGCCCGCCGAGCAAAGGCCAGACCTGTTGATCGTGGCGCGCGGCGGCGGCTCGATTGAGGACCTATGGGCGTTTAATGAGGAGATTGTGGTGCGCGCGGTGGCGGCTTGCAGCATCCCGGTGATCTCCGCCGTGGGCCACGAAACCGACACCACCCTGTGCGATTTCGCCGCCGACCTGCGCTCGCCGACGCCGACTGCTGCGGCGGAAATGGCGGTGCCGGTCCGGCTCGATCTGAAGGAACGGCTGGCTCAGCAGGGCCTGCGTATGGACGCGAGCGTCAGGCGCACGCTGCAACGCGCGACCGAAAGGCTGGAGGCGCAGCGCCGCCTGCTGCCTAGGCCCGCCGATCTGGCCGCTCCTTGGGCACAGCGCGCCGACGAACTGGCAGAAAGGCTGCGCCGGGGACTGGAACGGCGAGCCGATGGCGCGAAGATCGCCTTTGCCGGAACCGCTACCCGGCTTTCGCCTGCACTGTTACGCCGCAGGCTGGCGCTGGGCCATGACCGCCTGACCGCGCTGCGCCTGCCAAGCGCACAATTGCAACGCCACCTGACCGACGCACAATCGCGGCTGGACGCGCTGGCGCGGCTGGCCGAGACATTGCACCCCGAAGCACCCTTGAAGCGCGGCTTTGCCCGGGTGTCCGATGCGGAGGGGCGGACGATAATGACTGCGGATGCCGCAAAAGCCGCAGCGCAGGTTGCGATAAGGTTTGCGGACGGAAGCGTGGATGCGGTGGTGGGGACGGCGTTACGGCCCAAATCGCCCAAATCCCCACCGCCTGCAGGGGGTCAGGACGACCTGTTTGGTACAGGATAACGGGGGGCGGACGCAAAACCGGGTAACACACCGATAATGTTCTTATATTGTTCCATGCAATCCTTAGGTTTGCTCGGCTCTTTCTTATCGTGATGTCTCGCGGCGGGTTTCTTGCCACCAAAATAGCGCTGCGGCTGATCCTCGTCCCTCAGGCTAAAGGTGACAAAGAGTAACAGATTTTACCGATATCTAGGACACCATTGTTACCTTAAAGGCCTGGCGGCAGCTTGCCGAACTTTGGCACGAAGGGATTTTGCCCGGTTCGATGTGCTTGGCCATTGCCCCTTGGCCCTGAACCCGCCATAATGGGCTCATGCTGATGATGAACCGCAACCGAGTGGCAAAGCTCCACTATATGGCCAATAATTTCCGTATGCTGGCAAGCGGGGACCATGTGCTGTGCGCGGTCACGGGTGAGCCGATCCCGCTTGACGAGCTGCGTTATTGGAGCGTCGAGAAGCAGGAACCCTATGCCAGTGCGGAAATCTCGACGCGCGCTGCATTGGGACAGCGCCGCTGACCATGCCGCGGAAAATGCCGCAGGGGATCAAGCCGGGCAGAGTGCATTCGCCCTTGTCCCTCGCCAGCCTGTGCCTTGTCGGCATAGCCAGTTGCACCGCGATTCCGGTCCCTTCGGCAAGTCCGGTTGCCCGGCCCGTTTCTGCTCCCGCTCCCGCTGCGGCAGTGAATGTCCCTCCTACGCCAGCGCGCGGCGCGGACTTCATTCTCGACCGCGATGCCGTGCAGGGCGGCCTTATCAAGGGGCAGGCTCCGCTGGGCGCCGTGTCGGTCAGCTTCAACGGGGCGCCGGTCCCACTGGGCAGTGACGGCCTGTTCCTGATTGCCTTTGACCGCGACGCCGAAAATAGCGCCAGCCTTGTCGCAACCTTGGCGGATGGAAAAAGGGTGGAGCGTTATTTGCCCGTAAAGCCGGGGACATGGAAAATTGAGCATGTGAAGGCTAATCCCACCGGCGGGGCAAAGACCAGCGCTGAGTTTCAGGCGCGGCGTGGCGGCGAACTGGCACAGATTAACGCCGCGCGGGCCGGTGGCAGCGACAGCATGGGCTGGCGGCAGGGCTTTATCTGGCCGGTAAAGGGCCGGGTGTCCGGTCTTTTCGGGTCGCAGCGGGTCTATAATGGCCAGCCGGGCAGCTATCATAGCGGGCTTGATATCGCCATGCCAACCGGCACGCCCTATGCAGCCCCCGCCGACGGCGTGGTCGTGCTGGCAGCAAAGGAGCCGTTCACGCTGGAGGGCTATCTGCTTATCATTGACCATGGCAATGGCTTGAACAGTGCATTCCTGCACAGCTCGGAATTGCTGGTGAAAACCGGCGATGTCGTGGTTCAGGGGCAGGTCATTGGAAAGATCGGTGCAACTGGCCGGGCCAGCGGTCCGCATCTGCACTGGGGCATGAAATGGAACGCAGCCCGAATCGACCCGCTGTTGCTGTTGCCTAAACCCTGAGGGCCTTAGCCTAATTCAGCCTTTTCATCCGGATGGCAGGGCCGCCGTCAAAGGTGACAAGGTAGCTTCCCATTGATCCGCGGCGGATTCGCGCCTTTGATCCTTCGCGCGGTTCGCGGTTCAGGATTTTGGTATCAACCTGTTGCCAGCGCGCGCCGTCTTCCAGCGTGATCGTAACTTGCCCGGCCCGATTTGCGGTTACCGATTTCACCACCGCTTCGATCTCTTCGATGTCATCATCGCCGCTGCCAAAAATTTTCAGCTTTGGAAGTTCAAAGCCAAACAGCCCTTTTTGCGCTTCTTTGACGGCCGCCTTGTCGGTCAGGATGATATCGGCATTTTTCTGTGCGGCGTCCAGCGCGGCAACCTTTTCATCATAGCAGGCGAGCCGCGCCTCCGCTTCTTCAATGGTCTTGCAGGCAACGACATCGTCAAAAATCTTGGGCCGTGCGAGTTCGGGGTCCTTGTCGCGTTTTGCGTCATCACCAGCCATTGTCACAGGCGACAGAGCGAAAGCGGCGAGCAGGGCGATCGAGACCGTTGCAGTGCGAAGCATAGATGTTCCTCCAATGGCAGCGACTCATAAGGGATTGTTCGCCCCGCGGGCAAGCGCGCTGCTTAAACTGTGACATTATGGTAACAGCGCCGCCAAATTATGGTCCCGCAGCGCGCAAAAGCTTTGCCCCTTGCCCGAAAATCCGCCAGTCACAGCGGCAATCTGGGCTGGGGAGCCTCTATTTTGCATGTGCATCATGTTGCTATCCCGGTGCTGGAGAAGCTTAAATCAGGCGCTTCTGGCCGTTATGCGGACCAGTTGTCGCCCATTTTTGATAGGGGCTGGAAACGTGAAAACTACACGTCTTAGCAAATTCAAATATGCCGCAGCGCCGATTGCGCTCGGTCTCGCGCTGATCTCTGCGCCTTCCTTCGCACAGGATGCGGAAGATGGTGCTGACGAAGGCAGCGACAAGCCAATCGTGGTCACAGGTTCGCTTGTGAAGCGTCCGAACGAAGATTCGGCTGCTCCGGTGACTGTTGTCGGCGGCGACGATTTTAAGGGCCAGGGTGCGACCAAGGTTGAAGACCTTCTGAACGCATTGCCGCAGGTTCTTGCAACGCAAAGCTCGGGCGTATCGAACGGTGCAGACGGTACAGCTACCGTTGACCTTCGTGGTCTTGGCGTAAACCGCACGCTCGTTCTCATCGACGGTCGTCGCCTGATGCCCGGTGGCATTGGCGGTGGTTCGGGCGCTGACTTGAACTTCATCCCCTCGGCACTGATTTCCAGCGTGGAGCTGCTGACCGGTGGTGCATCGTCGACCTATGGTGCCGACGCTGTTGCCGGTGTTGTCAACTTCAAGATGAACCGCGAATTCCAAGGCGTGCGTCTTGACGGCCAGTACAGCTTTTACCAGCACAACAACAACAACGACATCCGCAGCGTTGTGAACAACCGCTTCTCGGCTCCCCAAGGTTCGACCATCAATGGCGGCGCTTATGACGTGTCGCTGTCAATCGGTTCTTCGCTGGCCGATGACCGTGGCAACATCGTTGCCTATGCAGGTCTGCGTCATGAAACTGCGATCACGCAGGACAAATATGACTATTCAATCTGCACGCTGAACCCCAGCGGTGCATCAACCGGCACCAATGCAGACTTCGCCTGCGGTGGTTCGGGTACGCCTGCTGTGACCCGCATCGGCGGCATTTCAGCTGCTAACGCTGCGCTGGCCGGCCTGCCTGTTTCGGCTGGTGGTTACACGATCACCCCAACCGGGGCGATCCCGTATGTTGGCCTGCGTGACGCGTTTAACTTTGCGCCTGCCAACTATTTCCGTCGCCCCTCGACGCGTTACACAGCTGGCGTCTTTGCTGATTATGAAATCAGCGAAGCGTTCAAACCCTATTTGGACGTGATGTTCATGGATTACAGCACGGATGCCCAGATTGCTCCTTCGGGCGCATTCTTTGGCCCGCGCACGGTGAACTGTAACAACCCGTTCATCAATGCTGGTGGTAATATCACGCTGGGCCGCGCTATTTGCGGTGCGCAACTGGGCACCAGCGCCACTTCTACAGTCCTGATCGGCAAGCGTAACGTCGAAGGCGGTAACCGTTTCAACGATATCGGTTTCAACCAGTTCCGCGTGCTGACTGGTATGCGCGGCGACATCAGCGACAATTGGTCCTATGATGTCTATGCACAATTCGGCCAGATCAAGGTTGCCAATACCTATCGCAACGACGTGTCGAGCGCGCGTATCAACGAAGCTCTGCTTGTTGGCGGCACGCTGGCCAATCCTGTCTGCCTCAGCGGCAACCCGTCCTGCGTGCCTTACAACGTGTTCAATGTTGGCGGCGTAACCCCGGCTGCTGCTGCTTACATTGGTATCCCGCTGGTCATCACCGGCACGACCAAGCAGACGGTTGTCAATGGCACGCTCTTTGGTGATCTTGGCTTCAGCTTCCCTTGGGCAGAAGACACTGTCGGCGTCGCTTTTGGTGCTGAATGGCGCAAGGACCAGCTGGAAACCCAGCCTGACCTTTCCTACATCAACGGTGACGGTGCTGGCCAGGGTGGCCCAACGCTGCCGATCAATGGTGCCTATTCGGTCCGCGACCTCTTTGCCGAAGTCGTTGTTCCGATCGTGCAGGACAAGTCCTTCTTCGACGATCTGTCGCTTGAACTCGGTTTCCGTAATTCAAGCTACAAGGTTCGCGGCAACCCGGGAACCAACAGCGAAAACACCTACAAGGTGGGCCTCAGCTGGGCGCCCGCAGACTTCCTGAAGCTGCGTGGCTCAATCAACCGTGCTGTGCGTTCGCCGAACATCGGTGAATTGTTCCTCAACCAGTCGATTGGCCTGTTCGCAGGCACCGATCCCTGCGCGGGTGCAACGCCGACCGCTACGGTTGCGCAGTGCCAGCTGACCGGACTTGCTCCGGCGCTGTATGGCACGGTCATCACCAATACCGCTCAGCAGTATAACCAGCTGGGCGGTGGTAACCTGGGTCTGACGCCAGAAAAGGCCGACACCTGGACCGCTGGCTTCGTGATCACGCCGAACCGGAACATCTCGCTGTCGGTTGACTATTACAACGTCAAGGTGAAGAACGCTGTTGGCGGCATTGGCGCACAGGTTATCCTGAACCAGTGCGTTGCCACCGGTGATCCCTTCTTCTGCAGCAAGATCAACCGTTCAACTGCTGCGGGCGCTGTCGGCTCCTTGTGGCTGTCGGAATCGGGCTTTGTTGATAACCGCACGACCAACACGGGTTCGGCAACCGCGAAGGGCGTCGACGTCAACCTCGACTGGCGCGCTCCGATTGGTGAGAACACGCTGAAGGGCTCGCTTGTCGGCACCTACACCGACACTGCGGCGTTCCAGCCGCTCACCGGCGGGTTCAGCTACAACTGCGCAGGCTATTATGGTCTGACCTGTAACAACCCGACGCCGAAGTGGAAGCATTCCACCAATGTGCAGTTCGTGACCGCGAATGACTTCGCCTTCACGCTGCGCTGGCGCTATGTTGGCAAGGTGAAGGCTGACTTCACCAGCCCGGATCCGGATCTGAATTCGCCAGGTGCTGGTGCGAAAATCGATGAAGTTCTGAAGGCCGAAAATTATTTCGACGTTCTGTTCTCGGTTCCGCTGAAGGACACCATTGGCTTCCGTCTGGGGATCAACAACATCCTCGACAATGATCCGCCGCTGATCAGCCAGGCAACGCTTGGTGGCTTTGGTAACGGTAACGTCTTCCCGGGCACCTATGACCATCTTGGTCGTTATGTGTTCGTTGGTCTGACCGCCGACTTCTAAGTCCGGTTGGAATTGCGAAACAAAGGCGGCGGGGCAGCAATGCTCCGCCGTTTTTCTATTGGGCATGTGACGGTCAGCGGCACTTTTGCTTGGAGCGGCCGCACAAAAGCCCTAATGCTAAGCGTCCTTCGACAGGCGCAGGACATTTAGGGCTAAGCGCTTAGGCAATGGAAAAGACATGACCAGCGCACAACTTGAACAGCAGGCCGACAGCCTTGCCCGCCAGCGGGATTTTGCCGGTGCGCGGGCGCATCTAGCGCAGGTGGTTGCGATCGATCCGGCCAATCATTCCGCGTGGATGAAGCTTGCGGCGATGGCCAATGCGATGGGTGATGCTCCGGCGGCGCTTGCCGCTGCCAATGGCGCGCTTGCCGTCGATCCGCTTGATTTCATGGCCCTGATGATGCGGGCCATGCAACTCCACGCCCTTGGTGAGGTGGAACGGGCGGGCGAGGCCTATGGCCGCGCGCTGGCGCAGGCCCCTGAGCCCTTGCCGCCCCAATTAGAGCCCGTTGTGGCTACTGCCTCCTCCCGCTACCGCGCGTGGCAACAACAGCAGTTTGAAGTTATGGCCGCTGCCGTCCGCGCGGTAACGCCGATGACGGCTAAATTGGAACGCTTCATTGCCTCAGCCTTGCGGATGGAGGCGTTTGAGCGCGAAGGCCCGACCCATTATTGTTATCCGGGCCTGGGCGATGCTGGCTTCCATGGATCAGCCCTTTTCCCCTGGCTATCCGATATAGAGGCCGCCACCGAAAATGTGCGCGCCGAATTTGACACGGTCGTCGCGGCAGAGGCCGCGCAGCTTGTTCCCTATATCAATTACCCTTCCGGCGTTCCGCTGGATCAATGGGCCGTGCTGAACAATAACCGTGACTGGACCGCAATCCATCTGCTGCAAAATGGGCAACCGATCGCGGCCAATGCCCGCCACTGCCCGCAATTGCTCGCGCTGCTCGAAAAGCTGCCGCAACCAAAGGTCAAGGGTGCGGGGCCAAATGCGATGTTTTCCCTGCTGGCTCCGGGCGCGCACATCCCGCCGCACACGGGCATCACCAACACGCGTCTTGTCTGCCACCTGCCGCTGATAGTTCCCGACGGCTGCTGGTTCCGCGTTGGCGCAGAAAGACGCAATTGGGAAGCTGGCAAACCATGGGTTTTTGATGACACGATCGAGCATGAGGCCATGAACCCGTCCGCTGCGCTGCGCGTGGTGATGATATTCGACGTCTGGCATCCACAGTTGAATGCCGATGAACGCGCCGGGATAAAGGCTGTGATCGAAGCAGGCGGCATTATTCACGACCTATGACCAGCAGTCTGGACCAACGGTTTGCCGCGTTGCAGGCACGGCTATCCGCAGCCAACCCAGTCGGAATGGCAGAAATCAACGCGGCGACTGATTTTGCCATTGATGCCAATGCCGCCCGCCGCGCCGACCTGTCGGTAGCACTGCTTGACCCGCTGAGCCGCCGCGCCCCGGAGAACGCAAAAATCTGGCAGATGCTGGGCCTGGCCTGGCGTGATGAGCAGGAGATGGCCAAGGCGGGCGCGGCGTTTGAGCGGGCCCATCGCTTGGCACCCCATGATCTGAGGATTGCGATGGGCAAGGCGCAGCTTGCCTTTGAAAGCGGTCGTCCCGCCGCTGAAAAGTTTCAGCGCGTACGGGCCGCAGCCCCGCTCGATGGCGAGCTTGCCCTGTCTACGGCAGCGGCGCTGGTGCATGAGGGCAAAGCCGCCGAGGGGGAGGCGCTGATCACTGATCTGCTAGCCCGTGAACCGGCATGGCTGCGGGGACTCGATGCCCTTACAACGATGCGTTGGATGATGGGCGACACAAAAGCGTTCGACCGTGCCTTTGCGCAAAGCACAGGTGCCCGCCCGCATGAGCTTGGACTATATATCGCCTGGTATCGCGCCACATCGCAGGTCGGCCAGTGGGACAAGGCCGCTGCGGTCATCAGCGAATGCCGCCGCATATTTGGCTCACGTCCGGAAATTGATGCACTGGATGCCAACCGGGCAACCGAAACCGGCGATGACGAAGCCGCTGAAATTCTTTTTGCGCGCTGTGCCAGACTGGACGATAGCGGCACGAAAATTAGCCATATCCGCCATTGCCTGCGCACCGGCCGCTATGATCAGGCGGAGCAAATCGGCCTTTCGCTGGCGAAGGGAAATGCGGCGTCGTCAGTCTGGCCCTATTTGTCGACCATATGGCGGCTGAAGGGCGATAGCAGGGCGGATTGGCTGGACGTCGGGCCATCCGCCATTGGGCAATTTGATTTGCCGGTTAGTCCAACGGAGCTGGAGGCACTGGCAGCACGTTTGCGCGCCTTGCATATTGCAACCCATCACCCGCCCGAACAATCGCTGCGCGGCGGCACACAGACACAGGGACATTTGTTTCTGCGGCTGGAGCCAGAGATTCTGGCGATCCGCGCGCAAATTATCGAAGCTGTCCGGGCCTATGTCGCGGCCCTGCCAGCTGCTGTTGAGGGCCACCCTCTGCTTGGGACGCCGCGCAACGCCCTGTTGTTTGAAGGCGCATGGTCGGTGCGCCTGACAGCAGCAGGATATCATGTTGTTCATACCCATCCATTAGGCTGGATCAGCTCGGCATTTTATGTCGCGCTGCCTGAGACGATGGGCGATAGGCAGGCAGGCTGGCTGCAACTGGGCGAGCCGCCTGCTGATTTGCGGCTTAACCTTCCTCCTTATGCCGTCATTCAGCCAAAGCTGGGCAGGCTGGTGCTGTTTCCATCGACCATGTGGCACGGAACCATTCCCTTTGATGACGGGGAGCGACTGACCATCGCTTTCGACATTCGCCGCCCGGTGCGTTGAGCTAAACGACCATATCCTCCAGCATCCGGCGCGAAAGGATACGCAGCGCATTGCCATCGCGTTCTACAATGCCGCGACGCAGCAGCGCCGCAAGCGCACGCGACCCTGTCTCGCGGGTTGTGTGGACGCTTAGGGCAAGCGCCGAAATGACCGGAGCAGGACGGATCTCGCCCTTGTCATCGGCCAGTTGCAACAGCGCGCGATGAAAACGGCCATTTGCAGAAAGGCCAATGCGCGCTGCCATGCGGTCAAGCATCAGGTCAAGTTGCCGGGCCAGCAATGCCGAAATACCTGCGCCAATTTCAGCATGGACCAAGGCAAGCCGTGCGAGTTCCTCGGCCGGTATGGCCAGCGCCAGCGTGTCGGCCACAGCACGGATATCGGCGCGATAGCTGGTGATATTGGGGTAAGCGCCAAAAATTTCCCCCGGACCATGGCGTGAAAGCTGCGCCTGATGTCCGTCAAAACCAAAAATCTCCGCGACTACTCCGCCTTCTAACAACAGGAAAAGCTGCGAGGCGGTATCGCCGCGCAGTCCGATGCTGTGTCGCGCCGGAAAGTGCTTTTCCTGCATCGCATCTGCCAGAAGCGCTGCTGCCGCCTCGCTACAGGAAAAGCAGGCGGCTATGGCGGGAACATGCGTTTCCGAACGCTGCCGACGCATTAGCCGCTGCCCTTTGGCCAGATGGCAAACACATTCACCGGCCCATCGACATGATCCAACTCGCCCAGCGGTTCGATGCGGTGGCAATGACCGGCTGCCATCAATGCCATCGCCGCTGCATTGCTGGCAATCAGGCCACCGGGCAGGGCGTTGCGCAGCAAGGCAGTGACGGTGTCAACATTGCCGTCCAGATTGGAATCGAGCGCAGCGGGACCATTATGGCCCATAGTCGCGCTTAGGGCGTTGCTGAGGCTGTCGAAGCTTTTGACTTCGCTGCCGACCTGCTCACTGCCCAGTGCGGCATGAAAATGGAGGCTGCCTGATGGCAGGCCCACTCGCCCAGCGCCTGGCCATGCAGCAAGGGCCAGGCGAATGATTTCCCGACCCGATGCCTGCCAGGGATCATGGTCGGTTGCCCGCTCCGCCGGTTCAATGCGCAGCGCCGCCGCCCGGCTTTCGATCAGGGTAGCGCCATAGGCCGCCATGCCCATTGCCACATAGTCGGCCAGATCAATGGCCGCCCGGCTGGGCCCGCCTTGCTGGCTTGCAATCGTCACGGACTGCGCCTGATCAAGCAGTGCGTCAAAACGGGTGACCCACACATCGCCAAAAGGGCGCACGGAGCTGTCGCAAAAGGGTCCGGCAGAGATGGGGAGAACCACATGCAACTCACTGCCGCGCGCGATGATATGTTCGGCTGCGATGATGTCAGCTCCCGCAGCAAGCGCGCCATAGGCAAAGCCGGGTGCGATGCGGTCAATTGCTTGATTGATGGCGACTGCGGCTTCGCCATCATCGGGGGCAATACCCAATATGCCGCTGAAATGCAGGCTTGGCGGCGGTCGGTGCGCATTGAGCCAGCCTGTGTCGAGATTGTTCTGCTCAAGGATCAGGGAAAATTGGCGCAGCGTTGCCGCATGGTCTTCCCAAGCCCGCGGGGCGAGGCGAATGGCAGCAGCAAGGCTGGCCTGCGCCTCGGCAAGCTGGCCCAGTAGCAACAGCCCCTCAGCGCGCGTTGCTTCGCGCCAATAGGGGGTTTCGCCCTGGTACGGATCGCCATCGACCAGCGTCAGCACGTCGCGGGCAATGGCAGCGGCGCTTGCCCCGTCGCCGGCAAACAGCGCCATGGCGGCGGCATTGATCAGCGGATAACTGTCCGGGCGGAGCGAGGCGGCCTGCGCATAAGCTGCCCCCGATTGCGCAAATAACGCCTTTCGCTCCGCCCCTGCCGCCTGCCGGGCCCGGTCTTTCAACAGGCGGCCCTTAAGGGTTAGGGATTCGGCCTGGTTCACCCCCTCCAGCCCCGCCGCGAGGAACGCATCCCAGGCGCGTGAGGTTGCACCTGCGCGGGCTAGGGAGAGGATGGTGCCTATCGCGGACATATTGCCGTGAAATAATTTCAGACAAGTTCAACCACAATATAGCTTGCGATGCCCGGCGGGTGCACGCCATTGTGCGTTAACATGCCTATTCTTGTCGCAAGGATGCCCGGAGGATGGACCCCATTGTGGGTGAAGAACTTTTGTAAGGCTTCCCAAGTTACACGCGCTTCATGTTCGTGTTCATGCTCGTGGTCGCCGTCTGGATCGGGTGTATGGCCGTCGTCAGCCGCCATCAGCTGATTGGGTTCGTACCTATGGTCGTCTATCGCCCATTGTGGAAACCCATATGTACTGTCGATCATGTTGAAGCAAAAAGGGATTCTGACCGCTCCCGAATGTGCTTGCTTACCGATGGCCAGAGCAAGATCGGACCGCTTTACCTGACAGGTATCGACAACAAACGACGCTGCAACTGCCTTGCCAGCGACAAGATGGGTTTGGACACCATGTATCAGAGTGTCCTTGAACGGGCCGGGGATAGGTATTGGTAAAATCGGAACATTTGGATCGAATTCTGTCTGGCTGTCGGGATGAAGAACGAACAAGTATCTGGTCGGTCCGGGCTGTGCGATCACCGTTAGGGACGGGTCCAGTGCGGAGTTTGCGGGCTTTGTTCGCTGTGGCCTCAGTTCGGGTTCTTTGACTGTCCGCGCCATAAAGGATGCCAGAAAATCGTTGATGTCATTTGGAATGCCATCGCTTTGATAGTCAACGAAGCCCGCAAAGCCCTGATATGGTCCAAAGCCTAATTCACAAATGCTGTAGGCAGCGATGTGGGTTGCACTTGGAGCTGTCATGCTATTCTCCTCAATTTACCTGCGCCAATCGTTTTTTGTATCGCATCCAGAGCGCGTTGGAAGGATCATGCGCGACCAAGCGCGCGTTTATTTTGCGTGCGATTTCCCAGTGCAATGAGCGCTTTTGACTGTCGCCCCTCTCTTTGTACGTGTCGGCCATCCGAACATGAACCTGCATCTCCTGTTCGCGCCAAAGCATGTTATCGGGGTCGATCCTTTTCAACTTTTCGATCAATTCAATGATGCGTGGCCCGGTCGCTAGGGCGCTGTCCTTTTCGCCATTTGCTTCCAACGCCTGTTCAAGCCATGTCAATTGGAACACCATGTCGTAAATGGGTTCAGGTTTGCTCGGTAGAAGCGCGATGATGCGCTCATTATGTCCCACGGCAACCTTGCAACGATCAAGTGCGCTCTCGAGATTCTCTTTCAATTCGAGTTGGACGGCGCATAAATTACCATTCAAATGCGCTATTAGTTGTAGCCACTCAATTTTCGGCTGGGGTCGTGAAAGGATCGGGCTGATTGTTGTTTCCGCTTCGTGAAAGCCCTTTTGCGCTTCCCGCAATTCCTTCCTTGAAAATGCAAGCACCGCCAACCTGTTCTGGCTCTGAGCAAGAGCGTAAATACGATCGGGGTTGTCTGGCTGACGCATCACCAATGCAGCGGTTACCCGGGCCAGCTCGAGATATTTTTGCTTTGCAGCCTCGAAGTTACCTCGGTTTTCGTCATCGCGTCCCATGGCCTCGATGATCCGCGCCCGTTGCAGCAGGCTGTCGGGCTTCAAAGACGCCAAATCGCCTTGGTCAGCGTAATAAACCATCGCACGGCGGTTGACGCTTTCCATAATCTCAATTTTGCCCACGCCTTCCAACTTCTCCCGCAAATCGGTCAGCATATATTCGACCAGCCCTTCGGCCTCCGCCCGTTGCCGGGCGGCTTCGTTGCGGGCGTTGATGGCGAATGCGGTCATGATGCCCATGATTAGCATCGCGGCAAGCGCGCCTGCCGTGATCCACATCACGCGGCGCAGGCGGCGTTGGGCGTCGCGCTGGATCAGCGCATCGAGTGGCACGCCCGCAATGCCCGCAACGATTTTCAGGAAGCCCAGTGACTTGCCATCGCCATCCTTGCGCAGGTCGGCGGCAAGGGGTTCTGTGCCTTCGGCTGTCAACGCGGCGGGAAAGGCAGCTTCCGGCTCGCCGCGCACCAGCACGGCCAGAACGGGGCGTTGGGGGTGCAGGGCCCGGAAAAGGGCTATTTCCTCCCCCACCCAATGTGATTGCTGCGCATCGGGCGAGCAGATCACCACCAGCGCCTCAGCTTGCGCTATCGCCGCGCGGATGGCGTCCGACAGGCTGGGGGCCGCAGCCAGATCTTCGCGGTCACGGAAAATGCGGCCAAGAGCGCTGCCCGGTACGGCGCGCTCGGCTGCAATGTGGGGCGGCAGGCGATAGCGCTCCAGCCGGGCCTGCAATTTGGCGGCGACCGCCGCGTCGGCATGGGCATAGGATATGAACGCGGCAAAGCGGCGTGTGTCGCTGCCCCCTGATCCTGCCGCCCCGTTCGACATCGCCCCCTCTTTCTGCGATTCGATTGCGCAAAAGTTACAGGAATTTAGAGGGAGTTGAACCGTTATTTTCGCCGCGCGCGAAGGACGATCAGTCTATTGGGCGCCATCTAGCGACGCTTGCAAGGCTGCGATCTGCGCGGCGTTGAAACGCAGCCCAAGCTTGCTGCGCCGCCACAATATATCCTCAGCACTGCTGGCCCATTCCTGAGTCACCAGATATTCGACCTCTGCCTCGGTTAGTCCATGGCCGAATTGTTTGCCCTGATCGCGGGAAAGGAAGCGGCGCGCGCGCGTGCCATAGCTGCGCGCCAGCCGCTGCGCCGTTTGCGCGTCAAGGAAGGAATATTCTGCCACCAGCGTTGCGGCAAGCCCGGCTGTGCCGCCGACGGGATAATCACCGCCCGGAAGCGGGCTTTTGGCGGTCCAGCTCGCGCCTGCCAGCATCGGCAGCCAAGGCACAAGTTTTGCCACCGCGCTCTCGGCAAGGTGGCGGTAGGTGGTGATCTTGCCGCCAAAAACCGACAGCAATGGCGCTGCCCCATGGGCATCACAATCCACATCGAACCGGTATCCACGCGACGCGGCCTCAGGTCGGCCAGTTCCGTCATCGACCAGCGGGCGGACCCCGGCATAGCTCCAGATCACATCGGCAGGGGTTATTGGATCGTTAAAATAATCGCTGGCGCCTGCGCACAGATAGGCAATTTCATCGTCGCTGGCTTTTACCGGGTCACCGGGCAGATGATCGGCATCCGTGGTGCCGATTAGCGTGAAGTCATCTTCATAGGGAATGGCGAAGAAAATCCGGCCGTCGGGGTTCTGAAAGAAATAGGCGCGTGGATCGGCGGGCTTTCGCGCAATGACAATATGCGATCCACGCACTAGCCGGATGGTATCGCCTGCATCGCGTTTTGCACCCTCGGCGCGATCGATGAGGTCGATGACTGCCGGGCCAGCGGCATTGACCACGGCCCTTGCCAGAAACTGGCCTTGCGCCGTTTCAATGCACCACAGCTTATCCCGGCGCGAAAGCCGGGTCACTTCGCAGCGCGGGCGAATATCCGCGCCTCTATCGGCAGCATCGCGTGCGTTGAGCACCACCAGCCGTGCGTCATCAACCCAGCAATCCGAATATTCAAAGGCTGTTGTAAATCCGGGCTTAAGCGGCTTTCCTGCAGCATCGCTGCGCAGATCGATGGTCCGCGTCGGCGGCAGCAATTTTCGTCCACCCAGATGATCGTAGAGAAATAGCCCCAGCCGGATCAGCCAGCGCGGCCGTAAGCCCTTGCGGTGCGGCAGCACGAAACGGAGAGGCCAAATGATATGCGGCGCAATTTGCCATAGCCGCTCGCGCTCCATCAGGCTTTCACGCACCAGCGCAAATTCATAATGCTCCAGGTAGCGCAGCCCGCCATGGATCAACTTGGTCGAACCGGATGAGGTTCCGCTGGCCAGATCACCGCGCTCAAACAGGATAACGCGTGCGCCGCGCCCGGCGGCATCGCGGGCAATACCGCAACCGTTCACACCGCCGCCGATAATGGCAAGGTCATGGATTAAGGCGCTGTCGCTCACAGAAATGCCCATGCGACAAAGGTTGCGCCGGCAAAAGCGGTCAACGTTGCAAGAATCACGGGCAGCAAGGCCTGCCAACCATGGTCGAGCAAAGCCTCCAGCCGTGATCGCATCGCCGTGGCCGTTACCGCAAAAAGCAGCAACGCCTTGGACGCGATCAGCCCATATTCGGGTATGGGTGAGGGAAATTGAACGAACGAATTGGCGAACACCAGCGCGAAAAAGCCCAGAATGAACCATGGCAGTTTCAATTTGGCGGCAAGGCTGCTTGGCCTTCCGTCGGCGCTGCCAATGGCAAGGCCAATCAGCGCGACGACAGGCGCAAGCAAGGCTACCCGAGACAGCTTTACAATGGTCGCGGTCTCTCCTGCTTGCTGGCTAAAGCTGTAACCGCCGCCAAGCGCCTGCGCCACATCATGCACGGCGGCGCCCATCAGAAACCCTGCCTGCCGGTCAGTAAAAGCGAGCGCGTCGGCAATCAGCGGATAGGTCGACATGGCAATCGCACTGGCCAAGGCGACGCCGACCAGCGTCAGGGTAAAATATTCGTGGCTCAGTCGCTTTTTGCCGATCAGCGCGTAAATCGCCAGCGCCGCAGACGCGCCGCAAATCGCCGTAGCACCGCCACCCAGCCAGCCTGCATAATGTCCTTGTCCACCAAGGCGGGCACCAAGCAGACCCGCGCCAAGCGCAGCGGCCATGACAGCGATTAGTCCGGCAAAGGCTATCGGTCCCAACGCGCCAATCTGCATGGCGGTGACTTGCGTGCCAAGAAGGACAATGCCCCAGCGCAGCCCCGATGTTGCGGCAAGGTCGAGCCCTGCATGGACTTTGGGGTTGGCCGATACAAAGTTCATGGCCAGACCAAGCAGCAAGCCTGCAAGGATGACTGGCATTCCATAATGTTCCGAAAACCATGTTGCCGCCGCTGCGGCAATGCCAAGGATGACCAACCCCGGCACATAATCGCCCGGCACTCGCCGCTGAGGACGGGCCGCCGCTTCCTGCTCTGCAAGCAAGACCTCGCCATAAAGATCGGCGACATAGCTGGCTTTTATGTCTTGCGGTGTCATAGGCCCTCCTATAGGCCGTTCGACAGGGAGTTCCAGCATAAAGCGGGGCAGTGAGGGAGAGCATCATGCACGCCAGCAGGCCAATTACACCCGCATTGCGCTGGACGCTGTTCGGCCTTTTGTGTGTCGCCGGGATTTTCAACGCCATGGACCGGCCCGTCATTGCCATCCTGAAGCCTGATATGTCTGCCGATCTTGGCTGGAACGATAGCGATTTTGCCAACCTCGCCTTTGTCACGCAGGTGGCAGCGGCCCTTTCTTTCCTGTTCACAGGTTGGCTGGTCGACAAATTGGGCGTGCTGCGCTCCATGATTGCCGGGGTTACGACTTGGAGCCTTGCGGCGATTGCACATGGCTGGGCTTTTCTTGGCTGGCATGTGGTTGCTGCGCGCATCGGGCTTGGCGCAACTGAAGCAGTGCAGACACCCTTGACGATCAAGACCGTGGCTACGCTGTTTCCTGCCGACAAGCGCAGCTTTGCCTTTGGCGTGGGGACAGCGATTGCCGGGATCGGCACAATATCCATGCCCTTTTTCATCCCGGTGATTGCAGCCATCTGGGGCTGGCGCGGTGCCTTGATTTTTGGCGGATTGGGCGGCTTTGTGGTGCTGGCACTGTGGCTGTTTTTCGCGCGCGGGGTCAAATTTGACGACGGCGCAGAAGATGAAGCCCGCGATTTTTCTGACGATGGTGCGCCTTATGGGCCGATCCTGACCGAAAAGCGGACATGGGCCATCGTAATTGCAAAGGCGCTGTCCGATGCAACCTGGTGGCTGATCAATTTCTGGCTGCCTGATTTTTACCGCAAGGAATATGGGCTGACAACCAGTGAGCTTGCCATCCCGTTGGCTATCGCCTTTATCGGTTCGGGCGCGGGCGCCTTGTTTGCCGGTTGGCTGTCAACCCGTCTGCTGGAGGCGGGGTGGAGCGTCAACCGGGTGCGCAAAACGGTGATGCTGGGTTCGGCTCTGATCGTTGTGCCATTGCCCTTTGTGCTGACGCTCGATTCATTCTGGCCAGTGGCCATCATGATAGGCGTGGTGATGGCGGGCCATCAGGGGTTTTCGCTGTCGATCTTTTCAACCATTACCGACGTTGTGCCCCGGGCCAAGGTTGGGCGAGTTACCGCCTTTGGCGCGTTCATGGGCAATATGGGCGGCGCGCTGATCCAACTGGTCACCGGTGCAGTGCTGGCGGCCGGGCTTGGCTTTACCCCGCTCTTTATCTTTGCCGCGCTATCCTATCTGCTGGCGCTAGGCTGGTTGCACATGCTGATGCCGGTTATCCGGCGCGGCGACGGGATCAAGGCGAGCGTTTGAGATAGTCACCGCAAAGCGCAACTTTGCGGTCCCGCTTCGTGATCTGCGCGTCAGTGGCGCTTATTGTCCCTGCCGCATCTGCTGTTCGATCTGTGCCTGGATTTCCGGGGGCAATTGCTGGACGTTACCCGATCCTGCGCCGCCGCCTTGCTTCGCCTGCTGTTCCTGCATCTGCTTTTGCATTGCTTCCACCTCGGCACGGCTGCGGAAATCGAGCAACTCAACCTCGAATATCAGCATCGCGTTTGGCGCAAAGGCAGGCTCGCCCGTCTTCGGGTCGGGCGGAGGATTTTCGCCATAACCAAGCTTGCCGGGAATCCAGATTTTATACTTGCCGCCCAATTGCATCTTTTTGAGGGCCTCGGAAAATCCGGGAACGGCACCTGCAACGGGCAACGGCGCCTGCGGCTGTTCGTCAAAGACCGTGCCGTCGCGCAACGTGCCTTTGTAGCCGATTAGAACGACGTCATCATCGGTCGGCGATTTGCCCTCGCCGCCGCGGATGGTGAGCATCTGCAAGCCTGACTTGCTGGTCACAACGCCCTTTTCATCGGCATTGTCGGCCAGAAACTGCTCATCAGTGGAAAATTCGCGGCGAATGTCCCCTGTTCCCCACCATGCCAGCGCCGCACCGGCCAGCAATATTGCCCCCATGCCCGTCCAATATTTGGCAACGGAGCCCTTTTTGATCGGCTGGATCGGAACGGTGGTGACTGTCATGCGGCTATATTCCTGAAAAAATGGGTCGCGGCTCTCATACCGATTCGCGCTTTAAAGAAAAGGGGCACAAAAAAAGAGCGCCCTTGCTGGACGCTCTCTTTTCTGGCGTTACGCCGGGCGATGCTTATTTCGCGCCGTCGCGTTCGGCCTGCTTGCGCTCCATCTTGCGAGCGCGGCGGATAGCAGCAGCCTTTTCACGGGCGCGCTTTTCCGAGGGTTTTTCAAAGTGGCGACGCAGTTTCATTTCGCGGTAGACGCCCTCGCGCTGCAATTTTTTCTTCAGGGCCCGCAGCGCCTGGTCTACATTGTTGTCGCGCACCATAATTTGCATAAAGAACACACCATCCAAAATCGGAAAAAGATAAATGCGCCGCATAGCTGCAGCGTGGAATGTCAGCGCCCCTATAGCGACTCGTTGTGCTTTTCAAGCCTGAATCGCCACCATCCTGTTGCACACAGGCAACAGTCGAGCCATAGACTGCGCCCAAGATGACCAAGCTGACCGTCAATGATCGTCCTGTTCAATATCGCATGGATCCGCAAACCCCGCTGCTGTGGGCGCTGCGTGATGCCTCCAACCTGACCGGCACCAAATTTGGCTGCGGTCAGGGCGACTGCGGGGCCTGCATGGTAGACATCGATGGCGAAGCGTTGCGGGCTTGCATGGTGACGCTGGCCGAGGCGGAGGGGCGTTTTGTCACGACCATCGAACGGCTCTCGGTTGATCGCAGCCATCCGTTGCAGCAGGCTTTTGTCGCTGCGGGCGCAGTCCAGTGCGGCTTTTGCACGCCAGGTATGATCATGGCAGCAGCAGCATTGTTGAAACGCAACAATAATCCGGGCGATGCAGAAATTGATGCAGCAATTACCAATATTTGCCGCTGCGGCGTCTATCCCCGGGTCCGCGATGCGGTAAAGCGAGCGGCGCGGGTGATGCGCGGTGAGGCCACATTAGTCGCCGTGCCTCCGCCGGGAATCACTCCAGAGGATGCTGCCGCCGCAGTCCCGGCAATCAGGGCGCGCAAAGTAGATTAGGGCCAGAACTTATGGTTGGGTGAGCGCAACCGCAGCCAATATGCCAGTCATCGTCCCTAACCCCAGCGAGAGATGCCATCGCAGGCGCAGCCATTGGGCCGGCAACGGGATGGACCGCGCAATTGCCCTGTCGACCAGAGGCGACAGTAGCAGGCAAAGCGCAAGGATAGCAAGCGACGGCCCCGGCCAGTTCCAACCCCAAGTCCAGGGCAGGAAAGTCGCCAGCGCGATCAGGCTGGGCGCAATGGCGGCACCGTAAATCCAGCGGGGGGCAGCACCGTCCAATGTCGCTGTTGCCCACCACAGTCCACCCAGGAAGCTGAGGATCAAAGCGGCATAGCCAAAGCCACCTGCAGTAGCGATCCAAGCCATGCTGCTGCCTTCAACCAGCAAAAGCAGGGCAAATGCCTGCGGCAATAGTCCGGCATAGCCAAGTCGCAGGGCGACAGGGTCGATCTGGGAATGCGTCTTTTGCATATCGGTCAATGTAGGGAGGCTGACGCTGCCGCCCAACACAAACAAACCCCTGTAGTGCGCTAGCCATTGATGCGGCCTAGCGTCCTTTGGTGGCAAAGACACTTATCCTGATCCTTGGCGACCAGCTTACGCCAGCGATATCGTCGCTGCGCGGTGTCGACCCGTGTGAGGCTGTGGTGCTGATTGCTGAAGTCATGGCCGAGGCGGCCTATGTGCCGCACCACAAGAAGAAAATTGCTTTCCTGTTTGCCGCCATGCGCCATTTTGCCGATGAGCTGCGGGGCAGCGGCTGGCAGGTGGATTATCGGCAGCTGGATGATCCAGCAAATAGCGGTTCACTGGCTGGCGAGGTCATTGCGGCCGTCGCACGGCATGGCGCCGTGACAGTGCGCGTTACGGAGCCCGGCGAATGGCGCGTGCTTGATGAATTGCAGGCTTTGACTGCGGCTTTTGACATGGAAATTTTGCCAGATGACCGTTTCATTGCGAGCCATGCCGAATTCGACGCTTGGGCAGAGGGGCGCAAGGCATTGCGCATGGAATATTTCTACCGCGACATGCGGCGCAAGACCGGTCTGTTGATGGACGGTGGCCAGCCAACCGGCGGCCAGTGGAATTTTGACCACGACAACCGAAAAGCGGCAGCGCGTGACCTGTTAATGCCCTCACCCATGCGCTTTCGCCCCGATAATGTGGTCGAGGCGGTGCTTGAGCTGGTCGCGACGCGCTTTCCAGACAATTTCGGGACGCTACAGCCTTTCTGGTTCGCCACCACCCGTGCCAAGGCGGAGGCCGCCTTTGCCCATTTCCTTCACGCCGCGCTGCCAAAATTTGGTGACTATCAGGATGCGATGCTGGCGGATGAAAAGTTCCTCTATCATTCCGTCGTTTCGCTGTATCTGAATTGCGGCCTGCTGGATGCTCTCGCCATCTGCCGCGCCGCCGAGGCGGAGTATCGCGCGGGCCGCGCGCCCCTTAATGCGGTTGAGGGTTTTATCCGCCAGATCATTGGTTGGCGCGAATATGTGCGCGGCATTTACTGGCGCGAAGGCCCGGATTATGTGCGCCGCAATGCCCTTGGCGCGAAGCGGACTTTGCCCTGGTTTTACTGGACGGGCGAAACCGATATGGCCTGTATGGCCGCAGCGATTACGCAAACTCGAGACGAGGCCTATGCCCATCATATTCAGCGGTTGATGGTCACGGGCAATTTTGCACTGCTTGCCGGAATTGATCCCCATGAACTTCATCGCTGGTATCTCGCCGTTTATGCCGACGCCTATGAGTGGGTGGAGGCGCCCAACACCGTTGGCATGAGCCAGTTTGCCGACGGAGGCCTGCTTGCGTCCAAACCCTATGTATCGAGCGGCGCCTATATTGATCGCATGTCCGACTATTGCAAAAGCTGCGCCTTTGACGTGAAGGCAAAGGCTGGGGCAAAGGCCTGCCCGTTCAACTATCTCTATTGGGATTTCATTGCCCGGCATGAAGACCGCTGGAAAGCCAATCCGCGCATGGGGCCGATTGTGCGCAGCTATGGCAAGTTCAGTGCGGAGCGCAAGGCGGAGATATCCGGCGATGCTGCCCGTTTCCTGAATGGATTGGCTAGCTCATGACCAAAGTCACCGTCTGGTATGATAGCGGCTGCCCGCTGTGCATCCGTGAAATTGCTCTGATGCGGCGGCTGGACTGGTATCGGCGCATCGAATTTGTCGATGCCGTCGATCCGATGGCAATATGCCCTGCCGATCGTGCCGAAATATTGGCAAAGTTCCATGCCGAAGAAAATGGCCGCCTGCTGATTGGTGCCGCCGCCTTTGCCGCGATGTGGCGCGCCATTCCCTTGCTTTGGCCGCTGGGCATGATCGCACGGCTGCCGGGCGCGCTGACTTTGCTGGATTGGGCCTATCGCCATTTCCTGCGCTTACGGCCAAAGCTGCAAAGGTTTTTCACATGAGCGATGCTCCCTATCGCAAAGTCCCGTCGGGCCGTTTGTCGCGCCTTTCCTCCTTTGGGCAGCTTGCAGGGGGCGTCGCAGGCGGGATGCTGGCTGAGGGCGCACGGCGGCTGGCAAGTGGCGAGCGCCCGCGAATGTCGGATCTGTTGCTGACCCCCGGCAATGCCCGGCGCGTTACCGATCAGTTGTCAAAGCTGCGCGGCGCGGCGATGAAGCTGGGGCAGATGATCTCAATGGACGCGGGCGATATCCTGCCAGCAGAGCTCACCGCAATTTTGGCGAAACTGCGCGATTCGGCGCATTATATGCCGCCTGCGCAGCTGAACGGGGTGCTGGTGGCCGAATGGGGTGCCGATTGGCGGCGCAAGTTCCGGCATTTTGAGGCAAGGCCGATTGCCGCGGCGTCCATCGGGCAGGTGCACCGTGCGACGCTGCCTGACGGCCAGCAACTGGCGATCAAAGTGCAATATCCCGGTATCGCAGACAGTATAGAGGCTGATGTCGATAATGTTGCCAGCCTGCTAAAATTGTCGAACCTGTTGCCTGCCAGTCTTGATATCGCTCCGTTGCTGGCTGAGGCAAAGAAACAGCTGCGCGAAGAGGCCGACTATGTGCGCGAGGCGCAGCAGATGCGCCATTATGCCGGGTTGCTGGCTGGCGAGGATGATTTCCTGGTGCCAACGCCGCACGATGCCCTTTCCACACAACGCATTCTTGCCATGGACTATATATCGGGGCGTCCCATAGAGGCCTTGGAGGGCGAAGCGCAGGGCGTGCGTAACCGGGTGATGACTGCGCTATTGGGGTTGGTGCTGCGCGAATTATTCGCATTCGGCTATATGCAGACGGACCCGAATTTTGCCAATTATCGCTGGCAGCCTGAAAGCGGCAGGCTGGTGCTGCTGGATTTCGGCGCGGCGCGCGCCATTCCGCCTGCCACCGTTGCCGCCTATACGCGCCTGATGAAGGCTGGGCTCGCCGGTGACCATGATGACTTGCGCGATGCGCTGGTCGAAAATGCGTTTATTTCTGAAGCATCGCTCACGCGGCACCGTCCCGCAATGGATGCGATGATAGATGTCCTGATGCAGCATTTGGGACGCGGCGGCGAGTTTGATTTTTCCGACCGAAGCTTTGTCCAGCAGCTTCGCCAGCATGGCGAAACGATTTTCGCTGATAAACAGGCCTGGCACATCCCGCCTGCGGACACGCTGTTCGTCCAGCGCAAGGTCAGCGGCACTGCCTTGCTTGCCATCCGGATGAAAGCGCGAATGCCGCTAAAGGATATGGTGGCAGCGCAGCTTCTCGGGCCTGCCTTATCGCTTTCCTGACCGGCATCGGTCAGAACAATAACGCACATTTTCCCAATCGCGCCCCCATTTTTTGCGCCAGGTAAAGGGCAGGCCGCAGGCCGCGCAGACCTTTGTCGGCAGATCTGATTTCTTGCGCATTTTCGCCATCAGAAGGGGATTTCCGCGCCATCCCAAGCAAACATTTTGCCGCTGTCTTCAGCCGTCAGTTTGTCAAGCACGGCAAGCAGGCACTCGGCCGAATATGCGGGCGTAAACAGCTTGCCTGGCTCGACATTGCGCTGGAATGGCTCCGAAAGCGGCGTGTCGACTGTGCCGGGATGCAGCGCAGCGACAACCGCATCCGGGTGTGAGCGAGCGAGCTCGATGGCAAAATTGCGCAGGATCATGTTCAGCGCGGCTTTTGATGCGCGATAGCTGTGCCAGCCACCGAGCCGGTTGTCGCTGATCGATCCGACCCGTGCGGATAGCGCCGCAAACAGGCTGCGCCGATCGCGCGGCAACAAAGGCAGGAAATATTTTCCGATGAGGGCCGGGCCAATCGTATTGATGGCCAAGGTCCGGGCATAGCCATCGGCTGACTGGCTGCGGTAGGATTTCTCCGGTTGCACGGCATCGCCATGCAGCAGGCCTGTTGCAATAACGACGAGGTCAACAGGCCCAATGGCCGCTGCTGCATCAGCGATGCTGCCCTCATCGGTCAAGTCAAAGGCAAAAGGGTGGATTTTGTCGCCACCATCGACACGACCCCGCGCGCCTGCATACACCTTTGCCACTGCCGGGTCGCCGGCGAGCTGCTGGGTAAGGGCTGCGCCGATCCCGCCAGATGCACCAAGGACGCATGCAGTTATGGGCGCTGGGAAGCTTTGCAACATGCCACCGATTTATGCCGATGCTGATTGGCAGCAAGCCGGGCTTTACCCTTATTGGGCGCTATTGCTCCAGCTCAATGTCCCAATATAGCCAGTCCATCCAGCTTTCATGCAAATGGTTGGGCGGAAAGGCGCGGCCACGATCCTGCAACTGCCAGCTTGTCGGCCGGATGGCTGCCATACGAAGGTGCATATGCGCCTGCTTAGGGGTTCGCCCGCCCTTTTTCAGGTTGCAGGGAAGGCAGGCTGTGGTCACATTTTCCCAACTGGTCCGTCCGCCAAGCCGCCGGGGCACGATATGGTCAAAGGTCAAATTGTCCCCGCTGCCACAATATTGGCATTCAAACTTGTCGCGCAGAAACAGGTTGAACCGGGTGAAGGCCGGATATTCGGACGGCTTTACATATTGTTTCAGCGCGATAACCGATGGAATTTGCATATCCAGGCTGGGGCTATGGACATGGCGGTCATAGCTGGCGACAATATCAACCTTTTCGAGGAACACTGCCTTGATCGCCGTCTGCCATGGCCAAAGGCTAAGGGGATAATAGCTGAGCGGCGTGTAATCCGCGTTCAGCACCAGCGCGGGGCAATTTTCAGGATGGCGTGCACGCCCGGCTGCGTCAAAATTACCGCTATGATACATGCGTTCGCCTGCTCCCCCGCATCACCGTATCGTCCTATCGCCAAACTGCGTTACAGCTTTTTGACAATTGCCAACCTATTTGCGCATAATGTGACGTCAAGGGGGCAAAAGCCACTAGATATGGTATCCTGTGCATAACATTGCTGGCGTCCGCCTTGCGCCACAGCCCGTTGGCGCGACCCGCTTTGCCCCCAGTCCCAATGGGCTCTTGCATGTCGGCCATGCCTTTTCGGCGATGTGCGCCCATGATTTTGCCCGGGCGAATGGCGGTCGATTCCTGCTGCGGATTGAGGATATTGACGGGACACGCAGCAGGCCGGAGCATGTGGAGGCCATTCAGCGCGATCTGGCTTGGTTGCGGCTGGATTGGGACGGGGAAATCATTTTCCAGTCCGCGCATCTCAGTCGCTATGCCGCCGCTCTTGAGCGGTTAAAGGCTATGGGCCTTGCCTATCGATGCTGGTGTACGCGCAGCGATATTGCCGCCGCGCTCAAAGACCGGCCCGTGCGGCACGGCCCCGATGGACCGGTTTATCCCGGCACATGCCGCGATAGGCCGGACGGCGTCGGCCCGCATTGCTGGCGGCTTGATATGGCAGCGGCGGTTGAGGTTGCCGGGCCGCTATTGTGGCATGATCTGGTTGCGGGGGACCAATTCGCCGATCCTGCGCAATTTGGCGACATCGTGCTTTGGCGAAAGGATGCGCCTGCCAGTTATCATCTGGCCGCGACACTCGACGATGCGGCCGACCATATCACCCATATTGTGCGCGGGCGCGATCTGTTTGCCTATAGCGGTATTCACCGGCTGTTGCAGGCGTTGCTGGGCCTTGCCGTGCCGCACTATTGGCATCATGGGTTATTGCTGGATGACAAGGGCGAGAAACTGGCCAAAAGCCGCCTGTCGCAGCCGCTGGCTATATTGCGTGAACAGGGGGTCGACGGGGCAGCTTTGCTGGATGACCTCAGAAATGGGTTGCTGCCCCTTGGAATCAGCCGCTCCAGTGGCTAATTAGGGTTCAAGCCCGTATCGCTATATCGCTGATCGGCGCACAAAGGTTCACGCCATGAATATCCTCCTCATCATTCTGCTCATGATCGCCATGGGCTTTGTCGTCTTTGCTGTGATTCGTGGTCTTCATGCCTTTGCCAATATGAAGCCCGATGATGTGGGCGAAGACGGCATCCCAAAATCGCTGGCGATGCAGAACAAGATGATGTTTTCGCGTGTGAAGTGGCAGGCAATTGCCGTTGCCCTGATCGTCATTCTGCTTTTGGGCAAAGCGGCCACTGGCTGATTTCTTACTATGGTAAAGCTCAACAAGATTTACACCCGGACGGGCGATGACGGGACCACCGGGCTGGTGGACGGTTCACGCCGGTCAAAGGCCGATGCCCGGATGCAGGCGATTGGCGATGTTGATGAGGCAAATAGCGCGCTGGGCATGGCTATCGGCGCGCTTGAAAGGGCAGCCGGTGCCGATGCGTCACTGGTCGCTGGACTGCGCCGTATCCAGAATGATCTGTTTGATCTGGGGGCAGATATTGCAACGCCGGGCGACGATTTTTCGCCGGGTGAAATGGTGCTGCGCATTGTGCAGGGGCAAGTCGATTGGCTGGAGCAAGCAATCGACCGCGCCAATGATCAGCTTGATCCCCTGACCAGCTTTATCCTTCCCGGCGGCAGCGAGGCTGCGTCCACAATGCACCTTGCCCGCGCGATCACCCGCCGCGCTGAACGCGCGATGGTGGCTGCTGCCGCGCTTGAGCCGCTGAACCCGCTTGCCCTTGCCTATGTCAACCGGCTTTCGGATTATCTATTCGTGCTATGCCGCCTCATCAACAAAGGGCAGGGCGGCGATATATTGTGGGTTCCCGGAGCGTCGCGTTAACGCCGCACGCGCGTCCGGTCGCATGGCCCCAGCGATTGCACGACAAAGCGATAATCGGCCTGCGCCTGCGCGACATTTTCCGGCTCGACGGTTTCTACCAGCGCAGCGTCCAGCTCACGCGGCAGTCCGCAGGCCAGCCGATACCATAGCAAGGTGTTTTTCTGTGGCGCGCTTGCTGAACCATCAATGACTTCGCCGGTTGATACCGACCAGCTCTTGGCCATTCCCGGCCGGCTCAGCACGGACAGCGAATAAATCTGGTTGGCCCGCGCTTCGACAAAAATCTGGGTTTCGCCCTCGCCAATGATTGTGCCGGGGCTGTGGAAGGCGCTGGTTACCGCCACAACAGGTTGCGGCGCATCAACCATGACGGCTTCCTTTGTAATTGCCCGCAGCATCGCGTCATTGGCGGCGCTGTAGACAATCATTGCGTCCGGCCGCGCCAGCCTGATCGTGCCCGGAAGCCCCTGTGCCTTGCTGCCCAGCAGGAAAAAGCGCTGCTTTTTCAGGTTGGGGATTTTGCCCTTGGCATCCTTTGGCACATCCAGCGTAAAGCGCACCGCTGCGGCAATGCCGTCATTGCCACGCAGCAGCGCAAGCACATCGGCCTCAACCACCAGTCGCTGGATATTTGCAGGCAGGCCTACTGCCTGTTCGGGCGGCACCTTCGTCGTTTTCCTGACCTGCGCATCGACAATCAGGGGCGCTGAAACCGCCAGATCAGCGATATCGGCGTAGCTTTTATTGTCGGCGACAATGGCAAAGGGGTAATTTGCCGGTGCCTTCTGTGCCACCACGGGCATGGTCGCGGCAGCCGACAATGCGATGGCCATCAGCGGAAAAAAGCGGATTTTCATGAATAAACCGTCCTTCATCAATACCCCCGTTCATGCCGTGGAGATTGCATAACCTATGCCGCGGCGCTGCTGTCAACCAGATGAATTAGCAATTGATTTGCAGAATCGGATTGCCTGCCCATTTTCGCATCGCTAAGACGACGGAGGAATCAGCCAAAAGACAGTTAAAACTGCGCAGGGCTTGTCGGGGTGGCACAGATGATATGCCGGACGCCGACGAACTCGCGCCTTATGGGGAAAGTTAGGAGAGTCGTTTCCGCATGGCATATGCTGACCAACAAGGATTAAGCACCAACCGCATGATTGCGATTGCGCTGGTTGTGCTGCTCCACGCAGGCATTGGCTTCGCTCTTGTTTCCGGCCTGGCGTATGACGCCATTAAAAAGGTCAAGGAAAAGATGGAGGTTATCCAGATTGAAGAGGAGAAACCGCCAGAGGAAGAGCCGCCGCCGCCGCCTGAGGAAGTGATTGTCGCTCCACCGCCCAGCTTTGCGCAGGAACTGCCCATCAAGTCGAACAATGATTCGCAGCTTGCAAAGCAGGATGACTCGCAAAAGCAGGAGACTCAAGAGGCGTACAAAGAATGCCCTGGCGGCGCACGTGTGCTCGAAAGCCAGGCTTGCCCTCAGGTCGATCCTGAAATCACTTGCCCTGATGGCAAAACCCGCGTGAAGGCATCGCAGCGCGCATCGTGCCCGCCTGTCGAAAACAAGGCGCGCGCAGCAAAGCCCAAGAATAACCCGGGCGGCTGGGCCACCACCAATGACTATCCGTCGCGCGCTCTGTCGCAGGAGCGTGAAGGAACCACTGGCTTCCGTGTCACCGTTGGTCCTGATGGCAGGGTATCTGACTGTCAGGTGACATCATCGTCCGGCCATGCCGACCTTGATGCTGCAACCTGCAGCAACGTGAAGCGCCGTGCCCGTTTTGATCCGGCGCTCGACAATTCCGGCAATCCGACATCCGGTTCCTATTCGAACCGCGTAACATGGCGGATACCAAAGGAATAAGGGATAGGATTTTGTTTTAACCGCTCGGTTCAGGGGAGCATTCTGCTCCGGGCATTTCGATCTTTGATTTGGAATATTTGAGAGGAAGTACACATGTCGATTGCAATTCTTGCTGCAGCTCCCAATCCGGATGTGGCCCGTCAGTTCGGTCTCGTTGAGGCGCTCAACCATGGTGGTGCGCTCAGCTGGTCGATCTTTGTCATCATGGTGGTGATGTCGATCGTTTCTTTCTACATCCTGTTCACCAAGCTGATTGACCAGAACAAGGTGCTGAAGCAGGCAGCTACTGTGCGTGCCAACTTCTGGAAGGCCAACAGCCTTGAAGAAGGCGCATCAAAGCTGGAAAAGAACAGCGCGTTTCGCCAGATTGTTGACGACGGCATCGCTGCACAAAAGCAGCATGGCCTGCTGACCGACCCGGTTGAGGCGCATGACTGGCTGCACGGCGCTATGACCCGTTCGGAAGAATCCATCAACAACAAGCTGACCGGCGGTCTTTCCTTCCTTGCGACTGTGGGTGCAACTGCTCCCTTCATCGGTCTGCTCGGCACCGTGATTGGTATTTACCGCGCGCTGATCGAAATCGGCATCGCTGGCCAGGCTGACATCGGCAAGATTGCTGGTCCGGTTGGTGAAGCGCTGATCATGACCGCCATCGGTCTGATGGTCGCGGTTCCTGCGGTGCTTGCCTATAACTGGCTTCAGGCCCGTAACAAGACGATCGCCCGCAGCCTTGCCGGTTTCTCGAACGACGTGCTTGGCTACATCACTTCGGGTGGCCGCGTGAAGCCCGTAGTTGCCGCAGCAGCTGCTGCCAAGCCTGCTGCGGCTCCCGCTGCTGCACCGACCACTGCGGTCAAGAAGTAAGCTCTGCAGGCCGGGGTTCGCCCCGGCCAACGCAGGGGCGCGCACATGCCCCCGGCGTGACGCCATGCGAAAAGAGAGGTATAGCCAATGGCAATGAGTACAGGCGGCGGCGGTGAAGAGAAGCCGATGTCAGACATCAACACAACGCCGCTCGTGGACGTTATGTTGGTTCTTCTCATCGTGTTCCTGATCGCCATTCCGGTCGCCATCCAGACCGTGAAGATGGACCTGCCGGTGATCAAATATGAACCGGTAAAGGCAAAGCGTGAAAATGTGCTGCTCTCGGTGACGACCACCGATGCGGCTGGCAATGAGCCGGGTAGTGATGCTTTTGCAGGCGCGAACCCCAATGGCGAGTGCCGCATTTACTGGAACACGACGCCGATTTCATCTGACGAACTTGAGGCGCGCGCGCGCACCCATATGGAGCAGCAGATCGAACTGCTTGGTGGCATAGAGGCGCTGCAATCGGGTGAGGTGAAGCCGGAAGATCTTCCAGAAGCGCATATCCGCGGTGATGTGAACACGCCGTATCGCTGCGTTGGTGGGGCTATCTTCAACATGCAGATCGCCGGGTTCCTGCGCATCGGCTTTATTTCGTCGCCCATGGAGCTGCTCAGCTCGGCCAGCTAAGCCGCGCGGCCCAGCCAATTTTTAGGAGAATTAATCATGGCAATGAGTGGCGGCAGCGATGATGGCCAGCCGATGATGGAAATGAACACGACGCCGTTGATCGACGTCATGCTCGTTCTCCTCATCATGCTGATGATCACCATTCCACCCGTAACCCATATGGTCGATATTGACCTGCCGGTGGCAACGCCGCCGGATAACGACGACGTCAAGATCGACCCGGTGGTCAACAAGATCTTCATTGAGGATAATGGCGCGATCCTGTGGAACGGCACCCCCGTTTCACAGCAGCAGATTGCAGAATTCCTGCGTCAGACAAAGGCGATGAGCCCGGAACCTGAATTGCAGTTCCAGCCGACGGCAAATGCGCCTTATGTTATCGCCAGCGAAGTGCTGGCGGTGGTCAAGCGTAGCCAGATCAGCAAGTTCGGCTTCGTCGGTAACGAAAATTACCGCGTGTTCGGCAAGTCGGCGACGCCCGGCGGCTGATTAAAAATCACGGTGTAACGAAAAAGGCGGCTTTATCAGCCGCCTTTTTTGTTCCTGGCATAACCAACCACTATCGATGGATTTCGGCCCCAATATGATGCAGCTTTACGGGTGAGAAGGCCCCGCCGTGGGTAGAACCGATTGCGCAATCGGAGCCTGCCTCGGCATTCTGATAAATTTACACAGAGCGGCTCGACCCGGCAGGCTTCGTCATGATAGCCTTGCACCCCGGAGGATGGAGTCGATGATCGTCCCTTACCTTAGCAAGCGAGAGATGCTGCGCCTCGGCATTGGCGGGGCCGTCAGCCTTTTTGCCGCTGGCCGCGCATTCGCGAAGGATAATAATCTGTTCGGGGTGGAGGTTCCCAAGGAAATCCTCGACGTGCTGCCGCGAAAGCCACTCAATTATGTTCGCATTGCTGATGCGGTCGTAAAGCTGGAGCGCGAGGCCGACCGAAAGGCGTTTCCGGAATCGTCGCTGTCGCGCAACAAGGGGCAGCGGATCACAAGCTATGACGATGCGCTCTATCAGCTCGTCCTGCCCCGGCTGGTGGCGCTGATCGACCGTAGTGAGAGCATTGACCTGCCTTTCGCCGAAAAAGCGGGCGGTTTGCTAGCCGAATTGCACCAGACACAGCATGAATTGCCAGAGGCGCTGCGGCTTGCCCCATCCGGCTTTGACAGTCTGGTTGCGGCCGATGGACGCAGCCAGTTTATCAACCCTGCGGTTGCTGTTCCGCTGCTTGATCCGCCGCCGCCAGTTGAAGGGCCGCTGGAGCCTGCCGAACCTGTGCCGCCTTCATCCGATGTGCCACTGCCCGCAGATGAAAAGGCGGCGGCTCCACTGCCACCCGAAGACGCCAATGACGACGCCGATAAGCCGCTAAGCAAGGCCAAGGATTTTGCCACATTGCGCACGGAGCTGGCGCGCATGTACCGCAAGCTGACGGTGCGGCCGGAACGGCAGGAGGCGGTGGATTGGCATCTTGCCATGGTCCGCAAATCGCAGGAACGATACAAGCGGGTGGAGAATGCAACCGGGGTTCCCTGGTATTTCATCGCGGTTACCCACGGCCTTGAATCAAGCTTCAACTTTCGGGCGCATCTGCACAATGGCGATTTCCCGCTGACCGCACGCACCCGCCAAGTTCCGGCCGGTCGGCCCAAACAATGGCTGCCGCCGTCTGACTGGGAATCAAGTGCAAAGGATGCCTTACGACTGCTTGGCTATACGGGTCAGACCGACTGGAGCCTTGAGCGCACGCTTTACCGGCTGGAGGCCTATAATGGCTTTGGCTATCGCGCGCTTGGCGTGCCGACGCCCTATCTTTGGAGCTTTTCAAACCATTATGAACGCGGCAAATATGTTGCCGATGGCAAGTTCAGCCAAAGCGCCAAGTCGCAGCAATGCGGGGCGGCAGTGATGCTGAAACTGCTCGCCGATTCCGGCGATTTCAACTGGCCACACGGAGAAACATGATGAAATGGCGTTCCACTCTTGCGCTTGGCCTGATTTGCGCCGCACCGGCCTATGCCCAGAATGATTTTTCCAAGGTTGAGATCAAGACGCAGCAGCTTGCCCCCGGCGTTGCAGTGCTGTTTGGCGCGGGCGGCAATATCGGCGTCTCGCATGGCGAAGACGGCACGATTTTGATCGACGACCAGTTCGCGCCGCTTACCCCCAAGATTGAAGCTGCGGTGACTGCGCTCGGCGCCAGCCCGGTCAAATTCCTGATCAACACGCACTGGCATGGCGACCATAGCGGTGGGAATGAAAATTTCGGCAAGGCAGGCGCAATTATCATGGCGCATGACAATGTCCGGGTTCGCATGGCCAGCGACCAGCAAACCGCCTTTGGCCTTGTAAAGGCTAGCCCGAAGGCAGCTCTGCCAGTGGTCACCTATGCCGAGGGGCTGAAACTCCACCTCAATGGAGAAGAAGTGCGCGTAATTGCCGTTGCGCCAGCGCATACCGACGGTGACAGCGTCATTCATTGGACAAAGTCCAATGTCATCCACATGGGCGATCTGTTTTTTCACAAAATGAGCTTTCCCTTCGTCGACAGGGGCAGCGGCGGTGATGTGCGGGGCGTGATCGCGGCAGCAGCGAAAGTGCTTGCGCTTGCGGACGATGCGACAAAGATCATTCCCGGCCATGGCGAAGTTGCCAGCAAAGCCGAGCTTCAGGCCTATCATGACATGCTGGTTGGCATTGTCGGCAAGGTCGACGCGGCCATTCAGGCTGGCAAGACCGTGGATGAGGTAAAGGCGATGAAACCCGCTGATGGCTATGGCGTCAATCCCAGCGGCTTTATCAGCGCGGATCGCTTTGTTGAAACCGTCTATGCCAATTTGAAGGGATAACGGACAGGCCTTGACCCTAGCCCGCGTCACCAATTTCGCGTCTTAGGTCGCGGATGAGCGGTTTGATCCGCGTGAGCCGGGGCTCTTCGGCATTAAGGATTGCGTGGAATGCGTGCCGCTTAAACTGCATCACTTTGGTCTCCGGCAATGTGGTGCCATTGGGCATGGCTGACACCACTATGTCGACCAGCCGGTCCACGCCATGTAGCCGCCCCCAAAGATAGTCATTTTCCCGATAGGCGCGGCTGAAAAATGCGCCGAAATTGTTGAACTCAATTCCCTTCAACATGGCTTCAGCGCCGCCCTTGCGGATCGATTGCGCATCGTCCGGCGATATGCGGTCGACCTTCACGCGGTCAAATTCGTCCACGCCTTCGCCCTGTAACAGCGGCAGAGTGGCAATATCATAGAGCGTATAGCCAAGATAGCCGAGCAACATTGTCCGCTGCGCGTCATCGGGCAGTGCGGCCAGCCCGCCAAGCAAGGCGCTGTCGGTCTCAAGATCAGTGGCAGCCAGCCGCCGCTTCGTCGCCAACAGGTCCATGAATGCACCGGGATTTTGGACGCCATCGGCGACGGCATTGCGCAATTCATCGCCAAGGAATTCGGCCGTCTCCCTCTCAATATAGCTTGAAAGACTGGCATAAATCGCTTCGCGCATCGCATCGGCGGCGGTCGGTGCAACGGTATCGCCCGGCTCAACATCTTCGGCAAGCCGTCGTCCCAGAAAGCGCAACCGGCGAATACGGAAACGCACGTCATGATCGCGGAAAAACCCTATGGTCGGGCTTGCCATGATCTTGCCCTTTTCGCCCGCAATCCGGTCAAGCCCGCGTGCGCAAATCTCGTCCCAAAGCGCCTGACGCAGGGCATGGAAATGGTTGGTTGGCCCGTCTGGCCAGATGCGGCGCGCCGTGGCGACTACATCATCCAGCACGCCTGCCAAACGCAGATGCGCATAGGCCGGATAGGCATAGCCTGAAGCCTCCGCCGATTTTTCCAGCATCATGTGCCGCCACTTGGCCATGCGGGCCGGATTGGGGCTGGAAAGGAACCAGGTCTTGCCCAGCATTGCCTCGATCAACCGCTCAACCTCGCTGCGCAAATTGTCCGTCACTTCGCGGATCCGGCCAACGCGCCGCGACCGCCCTTCAATCATGGTCAGGCTGTCGCGTATCGGCTGTTCGCGCGGAATGTCTGATGTGGCCCGGAAAATGGTGGTGAAAAAACCCGGCGGTTTTGCCCCGCCGTCCTCTGCCTGTCGCGCCTTGCGCAGCCGGAAGCTGGGTAGGCCTGGTTTTGGGTCGATATAGACAAAGCGCCGATCCACCTCACGCCGCGCCGGGCGATTGCGTAGCGCGTCTATGGCCTGTTGGAACGGGGCGTTGGCCAAGACCGATCCATCGATAAGGAAGGCGTCATCAGCGGTTCCCGCGGCAAATTGCTGTGGCAGGATGCGCTGCAAAAAGGCATCACGCCCCGGCCATGCCGCACGCCGTATGCGCAACAATCCATCGAGCTCGCGCACAGTGAAGGGCGGGAATGCACCGGGAAAGCTTGCAGTGGCCCGTGCAGCAAAAACCAGTTCCGCCATATCGGCAAGTTCATGCGGCTTTTGTCCCCGCGTTGAAAAGCCGATGGTAATCCGGTGCTCAGTCTCGGTCACGTCAGATGGGCTGTTAATGCGCAGTTGCTCGCTATGCCCATGGAAATCGGTGACGGTAACGAACAGGTCAAGCGGCTGGTTTGCCGGTAGCAGGCTCGGTAGCTGCCCGGAGGTTGTGGCCATCGTCTGGAAGGCGTCGAGCAGCAATTTGGAAAACTCCCGGCCGCCAAATGGGGGTTGGAACCAGCGTGCCCGCACAAAACGCGATAGCTTTGTGGCAACTTCATCCTTCGCTTCCTGCGCAACGGTGCGTTCAACCGCGCCGCCCTTGCGTCGCAGCATGGCCCAGGCAATGGGTGTGGCCCAAAATTTGGAAAAGCGAGACAGCGGCCTTGCATCAGGGTCGATCAGCGTCTCGACATCGGCATTGCGCAGCCACAGGTCTGTCAGCGGCTCCAGTGACTGACCGGTCGTAATCGCCTGCGCGAGGAATATTCCATTTATTCCCCCTGCGCTGGCCCCCGTGATGATATCGGTCAATACGCGCAGGCGCACGCCCGATGCGCGGGCCATCTCGCCCAGCAGTTCCTGATAAATTGCCTCGCTGCTGCCGCTTGCGTTTGTCCCGTCATGAAAGGCGCGGCTGGCGCGGACCATGTGCCAGATTTCCCGGGTTATCCCGTGCATATAGACGGCAAGACTAACTCCGCCATAGCAGACCAGCGCCAACCGTAATTCTTTCTCCCGCATGGAACCGATGTGCCAGTGCCAAGGCAGGGTGGCAAGCGCGCAGTGCTGGCGCTATAGGTCAGCCCGCCTGTCAATATCTCGCAAAATTTGGTGGTCAGCACTGACAAGCAGCGCATCGCGGGCAAGCGCGGGCTTCAGCTCATGCTGGTTTGCCTGCACCCATGATGAAGGTGCAATCCATGGTGGGCCAATCCAGCCATCCCCCATTGACGCAGCGGGACGGCCTGCATCGGCCGAGGCGGCAAGCGCCGTAATATGCGCCGATGTGACCCAGGGCATGTCGCCCAGCACCAACAAGATCGCCGCAGGTTGATGGGCCATGGCCGCTTTCAGTCCGCAATCCAGCGAGACGGCCTGCGTTGCGCCAAGCGGCGGGGTTTCCAACATGAACCCCTTTGCCGAGAGCAGCGCGCTGACCAACGGCGCTTGCTGCCGGACCGTGGCGATTCTGGCGGCCACTGGCAAAGCCGCCAGTAGATCGGCGGCATGGCAAAGCAACGGCTTTCCAGCCAGTGGATGAAGCAATTTGTCGGCATCGCCAAAACGCCGCGACTGGCCAGCGCACAGCAGCACAGCAATTGTTCGATCCAGCGCAATCATCCTCGCGGCCATTCGGCAACAATCTGCGCCAGCGCAGATATGGCCAGCGCCTGAGGATCGCGCATGGGTCCGAACAGACCAATCGGGCTGTGGATACGGGCAATGGCCTCTTCACTGACACCACGTTCCAGCAGGGCGTGCCGCCGCGCATCATGCGTAATGATGCTGCCCATGGCGCCCACGAAAAAAGCATTGGAAGAGAGAGCGTGCTGCAAAATTGGCGGCTCCCAGTCATGGTCGTGAAAGAAAATGGCAATGGCTGTCCATGGGTCAAACTGCAGAGCCTCGGGCGCCTCGGGCCATTGCAAATGAAGGCGCGCAACATCGTGGGGCAGCGTATCAAGCAATGCCTTTTCGGACGAGATGGCGATAATTTCTGTATCCAGCGCACCAGCAAGCGAAACCAGCGCGGGCACTTCCCCGCCATTGCCCGCGACCATCAGGCGCAGCCGTGGCTGAAGCGCAAGGTCGAATGAGCTGCCATCGCCGCGATTGAGCAACAGGCTGTGCGGCGTGCGTGTGGCATTCGCTTTGCAGGCTGCCTCGATGCCAATGGGATTGGGCGTAATCAGCAGCTCAATGCCACCACCGCACGGCAGCTTGATGTCGATCCACGGCGATCCTGCCCCCAGAATGACCAGCCTTGGCCGACCCGACGCAATCACCGCTCGTGCCTCGTTAATCACAGCCGCGTCGAAACAGCCGCCTGAAATCGAACCGGAAACTTTGCCATCGGCAGCAACGGCCATGATCGTGCCGACTTCGCGCGACGTCCGCCCTTCGATAGCCGTGATGACAATAAGGGCTGCGTCTTCGCCCGCCTGCTGCCAGCGGTGCAATGTTTCCAGCGTCTGGTGCCGTGATGCGCCCGGCTGGAATTCTGGCGTCGCGTTCACCACGTCTCCCGCAACTGCCTGCTCAATTCCTCTTCCGACGGCGTATCCAATTCCTCCAGCGCTTCCATGTCTTGCTGAACACCGCGCATGATACGGGCAATATATTCGCGCGTCTGCATCCCGCGTTCATGCCCGGCAGCGCGGTCTGGTTCATAGGATTCGATGTCGGCGCGGCTGATATTGCCCTTTGCTTCATGAAGGCGTTCGACTGTGTCCATCCGTTCACGCAGCATGGATACCTCGCCGGGACTTGGCGGAGGCAAATCAACGTCCACCCACTCAACGACTTCAGTGCCGCCATTGCGGCTGATTTGTGCGGTCAGGGTCATTTCACCATTTCCTCGATTTGCTTGCGCAGCGCAAATATCCCGCTGTCGTAAAATTCGGTGATGTTGCCATCGGGATCGCGCACGGCGAATATGTCCGTCACATAGCCGCCATCGATCTTTACCTTGCTGGCCGAATAGGCGACCTTGACCCCGCGCCGTTCCAGCGATGCGCGATAGGCGGCAAGATCATCGACTGGATAGCGCAGCGAAATAATGCCCAGATTGGGCGGGCTGGCGTGGTCGGCATAGTCGCTGCCACCCGTGAAACCGTCTATCTGCATCACCTCAATGCGCCCGGTTTCGCCCGGTTGCGGATTGAGTGCTGCGGCAGCGCGTTTGATCGTGGGGGTGTAGTTCAGCGGGATGCCGAAATTGGAGCGTGCCGGGTCGGCAGGCTCAAACCCGCTGTCAAACACCACTGAAAAGCCGAGCAGGTTACGGTAAAAGTCCCGAGCCTTCGGGCGGTCCTTCACCATACGCATCGAATTGAACCCCTGGCTGATGCGGCCCACGGGGAAGGCAGTGAAGGCAGGGCTGATGCGTTCGTAAACCGCGATATTTATCCCGTGCGGTCCAGTGAGCACGACATTGCGCAGGTCCGACTGGCCGAACTGGAAACGGACAGGCTCGCTTTCCGCCCACCAGCCCATTTTGATGGCCGCATCAAATAATGCAGGCACATTGTCGCTGCGCACCATGATCGAGTAAATCCCGCCCGTGTCCCATGCGCGGGCGGCAAGGCGGATGGGGCGCTGCTCGATGCCTTTAAAGCTGACAAAGCGGATACAGCCTGTGTGCACCTTGGGCGCGCAAACGCGCTCATAGTCGCCCGTCACGCTATCAGGCAGTTTCCAGTAATCGAGTTCGCTGCGATCAAGGCTGCCCTTTGCGCTCACATGCCAGTTGCCCAGCTCGACAAACAAACGCTTGGCGCTCGCTATGTCCTCGACGCTGACCACCGCCTCGCTCCATGGGGCTACGCCATAACGGAGGGTTGGGTTTTCGCTGACTGTGCTTTCGCCCAGCGCCGCCGCCATCAAAGCCAGCATCACCATAGCTTGCCCCCGATCCACTCACCCGCAGCAGGTAGAAACTTGTCTATGCGCCATTCCGCCCAGACCCCGGCTGCCCAATAGGGGTCGGCGCGCGGCAATTGCTCCGCCTCGTCGGCAGAGGCTGCTTTCACGATCAGCAGTGAGCCGATATTGTCGCCGCCGACATTGCGCAGCGGGCCAGCAACGGCGATCTGGCCTAACACGGTGTCGATATAGGCAAAGTGCGCGGCCTTTGCTGTTTCGCGCGCGGTGGCGGCCTTGGGCCGGTCCCACGCCTGTATCGCGTAATAGCCGGTCATTGAGGGTCGCCATTGATCTTTGCCGCCTCGATCAGCAACACTTGGCAATCAGCGATGCCTGCGCGCAATTTCTTCGCTTCGGCATATTCGGGAGAGTTCCAGAACGCCTGTGCTGCGGCTTTATCGGGCCACTCCGAAATTACCATCGATGCGCCCTCTCCGAAATCACCCTCCAGCAACAACGCGCCAGGCCCACGCAGCACATATTTGCCGCCAAATTGTTCAACCAGCTTTGCAGCCGCCATGCCATAGCCACCCAAAAAGGCATCTCGGTCGGCGATTTTTGCAGTCACGATCATATAGGCGGGCATGGCGAGTCTCCCTATTTCCAGCGGATCTTGTCCTTTAGATAGCGTCCGGAATCTTGGATGTCTTTAGGCTGATAGGCGGAAACAGGCTTGGCGGATATTTGCTTTTATAGGCCTCGAAAGGGGGCATCACCAATTCGGTATGCACAATAGGCTGGCGATGGCGGGGGCGAAATTCCTAGGTCGGTATCCGCGCCGTGACCAGTGTTTCAAAGGCAGTGGGCGCGCTGTCGATCTGGGCGGCCATTGGTGCGTACGCTTGCCCCTGCCTGCCCGCTGCGTTACGGGCCAAGACAGGCGCAGCAAAATAAGGGGAGAATAATGGACCGTCGGCTGACCTTGTGGATCCTGCTTGGCATGGCGCTGGGCGTCATGGTGGGTGCAGCGCTCTATTATTCGCTCGATCCCGTCCTGATCAAGGAATCGATATCCCCCTGGTTTAAGCTGCTTTCGGACATATTCCTCCACCTCATCAAGCTGCTGGTTGCGCCGCTGATCCTGTCCACCATCGTTGTGGGCATTGCCCATATGGGAGACAGTTCGGCGCTTGGCCGGATTGGCTTTCGCGCGATCAGCTGGTTTGTCATTGCCAGTTTCATCTCGATTGGCCTGGGGCTGTTGATGGTCAACCTGTTCCAGCCCGGCATTGGCGCGCCGATCCCGCCCGATGCGGCCGCGGCTGTGGGTGAGGTCAAGGAGCTGAAGGCGACTGAGTTCATTCTCTCCATCTTCCCCAAAAATGCCTTTGAGGCGATGGCAACCAACAACATCCTGCAAATTCTGGTCTTTTCACTGTTCGCGGGCGTTGCTCTGTCGGCGATTGGCGAAAAAGGTGCGCCCTTGGTGCGCGGGGCCGACGCGCTTGCCGAAATGATGCTGCAGATCACCGGCTATGTCATGCGCTACGCACCCGTTGCCGTTTTTGGCGCGCTGGCCAATGTCGTTGCGGTCAGCGGGCTTGGGATATTGGGGACCTATCTGGAGCTGCTTGTCGAATTCTACCTTTCGCTCGTGATCCTGTGGGTCATATTGCTTTCGGTTGGCTTCCTGTTCCTGCAAAAACGCATCTGGACTCTGATCCGCTATATCCGCGAGCCGATGCTGATCGCCTTTTCAACCGCTTCGTCGGAGGCGGCGCTGCCCAAATTGTTTGAACAGCTTGACCGTTTCGGCGTGCCGCGCCGCATTTCTGGCTTCATGCTGCCGCTGGGCTATAGCTTCAACCTTGACGGGTCGATGATGTATATGAGCTTTGCGACGATCTTCATCGCGCAGGCCTATGGCATCGACTTGCCGATTGCGACGCAGATATTGATCCTGCTGACGCTGATGATCTCGTCAAAGGGCGTGGCCGCAGTGCCGCGCGCCAGCCTTGTCGTTATCACCGGAACGCTGGCCATGTTCGGTCTGCCGGTTGAGGGCGTGGCCATCATCCTTGCCATTGACCAGTTCCTCGACATGGGCCGCACCGCGACGAACGTGGTCGGCAATGCCGTTGCCACCAGCGTCATCACCAAATGGGAGGGAATGCTGGAGGTCGAGGAAGCCGAATTTGTGGAAAAGCCCCACGCGCCCGCGCATACTGTGGCGGGCGGCAAAGCCGGTCTCGATCTTGCTGAGGACATGGTGGAGGATCAGCGGAAAATTTAAATAGGGACTGTCCCTATTTAATTAGAGCTGCGTTCGCAAAGACCATAATTCGGGAAAGGCCCGCTTGCCAAGCGTGCCTTGCAAATAGCTCGCCCCTGCAGTGCCGCCTGTGCCGCGCTTGCCGCCGATGATACGTTCGACGGTCAGCACATGCTTGTGCCGCCAGGTCGCCATGGCATCATCAAGGTCAACCAGCTTTTCGGCAAGTTGGTAAAGCTCCCAATAGCGCTCGGTATCGCGGTAGACGCTCAGGAAGGCTGCCTCCACCGCCGCTGACGGCGCGTGCGAACAGCTGAAGTCGCGCGTCAATATCTCGGCTGGAATGGGAAGGCCAGCACGCGCGGCGGCGGCAATGGCATCGTCCCACAGGCTGGGCCCTGCCAGCGCCTCAGCCATTGCCGCCTGTGTTTCGGGCCGGTCATCCTGAAATTTCAGGAACCCTTTGTCTTTCAGGCCCAACAGATATTCGACCGTGCGGAACTGGTCGGACTGAAAGCCGGAACTGGGGCCAAGAACATGGCGAAAGCGTGTGTAGTCCGACGGCGTCATGGTGGAAAGAATGTCCCAGCTCAGCGTCATCACCGCCTGAATGCGCGACACCCGCGCCAGCGCCTTATAGGCCGGAACCAGCGCGTCCGCCTGCACCTGGGCCTTGGCAAGGCGCAATTCGCGGATCATCTGTTTCAGCCACAACTCCTTCGTCTGATGAATGATGATGAACAGCATCTCATCATCCTGTGCCGATTGCGGATGCTGGGCAGCAAGCAGGTCGTCGAGCGCAAGATAGCGCGCATAGGTCATGGCGGGTGTGGCGGTGTTGGTCATATTACAGGCATAGCGCGAGCGACGCAGCCGCGCTATGGCCTCTGTCATGGCAACGCGTTTAACCCTGGCAACGGACCATGATCCGCTTAGCGGCTGGAGCCTTCCGGCATGGACCTATGACGATCCGGAATTTGCGCAGCTGGAGATGGAGCGGATATTCCGCCCCTCATGGCAGGTCGTCTGCCATGTCAGTGATGTGCCCAACAACGGCGATTGGCATGCTATCGATTATGTCGGTGAAAGCGTTATCGTGGTGCGCGGGGCCGACGGTATCCTGCGCGCCTTCACCAATGTCTGCCGCCACCGCGGGTCAAGGCTGGTCGACGGCGCGAGCGGTTGCGCAAAAAAGCTGGTCTGTCCCTATCATGCCTGGACCTATGACCTTGATGGGCGGCTGACTGGCGTTCCTGACAGCGCCTCTTACCCGGCGCTTGACCGCGAAAAGGCCGGGCTGGTGCCGGTCGCCATGGAAATCTGGCGCGGGTTTATTTTTGTGCGGCTTGATCCTCCCCAATCGGGTGAGGATCTATCGGTGGCCGCCATGATGGCCCCCTATGAGGCGCAAATTGACCCCTATCGTTTTGAGGATCTCCGCGCGCTTGGCCGCGTCACGCTGCGCCCACGCGACGTCAATTGGAAGAATGTCGGCGACAATTATTCGGATGGTCTGCACATCCCGGTGGCGCATCCCGGGCTGACGCGGCTTTTCGGCAAAAGCTATGGGGTTGAGGCGGAGCCCCATGTTGACCGCATGTGGGGCGACCTTGTGGATCGTCCGTCGGCCAACTGGTCCGAACGCGCGTATCAGAATTTGCTGCCCATTGTGCCGCATCTGCCCGATGCCAACCAGAAGCGCTGGCTGTATTTCAAACTTTGGCCCTCGGTGGCCTTTGATATCTACCCGGATCAGGTCGATTTCATGCAATGGTTACCCACAGGGCCTGCCAGCTGCATCATCCGCGAAATCAGCTATGTGCTGCCCGACAGCAGACGCGAAATGCGCGCGGCGCGTTACCTGAACTGGCGCATCAACCGGCAGGTCAATGCAGAGGACACTGTGCTGATTACCCGCGTGCAGCAAGGCATGGCATCGCGCAGCTTTTCGATGGGGCCGCTTTCCGACAAGGAAGTGTGCCTCAAAAATTTCTGCAGGAAGATGCGGGAGATTATCCCGGAGGCGCGACAGGAACAGCGGCCTGTACCGGGTTGGAGCCATAAAGCCCCTTCCCTTTAGGGGAGGGGTTTGAAAACAACGAGTTGCGAATGAGTTTATATGACCCAAAAATATGACGCCATCATCATTGGGGCAGGCCATAATGGCCTTGTCTGCGCATTCTACCTTGCCCGCGCTGGGCTGAAGGTCCGGATTGTGGAGCGGCGTGATGTCGTCGGCGGGGCAGCGGTAACGGAGGAATTCCATCCCGGTTTCAGGAATTCGGTTGCCAGCTATACCGTCAGCTTGCTCCAGCCAAAGGTGATTGCTGACATGCGCCTTGCCGATCATGGCTATCGCGTGATTGAACGGCCGATCAGCAACTTCCTGCCGCAGGAGGATGGCGGTTATCTGAAACTGGGCGGTGGGCTTGAACGCACGCAGGCAGAGTTTGCCCGCTTTTCGCAGCATGACGCCAAAGTTCTGCCCGAATATTATGACAGTCTCGAGGTCGTCGCCGATGTGCTGCGCGACCTTGCCATGCAATCGCCGCCCAATATAGGGGACGGGGTCAAGAGCTTGATCGACGGAGCCCTTCAGGGTCGCAAACTTGCAAGGCTGCCGATCGAGCGGCAGCGTGACGTGCTTGATCTCTTTACGAAATCGGCGCGCACGCTGCTTGACAGCTGGTTTGAAAGCGAGGCGGTAAAGGCCGCATTCGGCTTTGACGCCGTTGTTGGCAACTATGCCTCGCCGGACACGCCGGGCAGTGCCTATGTGCTTCTCCACCACGTCTTTGGTGAAGTGAATGGAAAGAAAGGCGCGTGGGGCCACAGCGTTGGCGGCATGGGCGCGATCACCCAGATCATGGCCAAGGTCTGCCGCGATGCAGGCGTCGAAATCAGCCTGGAAAGTCCGGTCGCGCGTGTGCTTGTCGATGGCGAAAAGGTTGCGGGCGTGCGGTTGGAGGGCGGCGAAGAGCTGATCGCGGATCGCGTCATTTCCAATGTAGGGCCCAAAATCCTGTACGAGCGCATGTTCGACGATGCCGACCTCAGCAGCGAGTTCAAACGCCGGATCAAGGGGTTCAAGGCAGGCAGCGGTACATTCCGCATGAATGTCGCGCTGTCAGAGCTGCCCAAATTCACATGCCTTCCCGAAGCAGGCGAGCATCACCAGTCAGGCATCATCATTGCCCCAACGCTGGATTATATGGACGAGGCGTTTCTGGACGCGAAACGCTATGGCTGGTCGAAACGGCCGATTGTGGAGATGCTGATCCCCTCGACCGTGGATGACAGTCTTGCGCCTGCCGGGCAGCATGTCGCGTCGCTTTTCTGCCAGCAATTCGATCCCGATCATGATTGGGACGCCGATGAAGGAAAAGCCGCCGATACGATCATCGACACCGTGGAGGCTTATGCCCCCGGCTTCCGCGCCTCAATATTGGGTCAGCAAATCCTCTCGCCCCTTGGTCTCGAACGCAAATTCGGCTTGGCAGGTGGCGACATCATGCACGGCAATATGAGCCTGGATCAGCTGTGGTCAGCACGCCCTGTGCTTGGCCATGGCGCCTATCGCGGGCCTTTGAAGGGGTTGTATATGTGCGGTGCAGGCGCGCATCCCGGCGGCGGTGTGACCGGCGCGCCGGGTCATAATTGCGCTTCGGAAGTGCTGGCGGACGCCTCGCTCTGGGGCAGGCTGCGCCGCGCCCACCAATAAAGCGGCAGGCCCGACAGCATCAGGATGATGCTAAGGCCGCTTGCCTCCAGCCCAGCGCCCCAAAGGCTCCACAGGCCAAAGGCCAGCCCAAGCAGTGCGAAGGGAATGGCAATGCGCCGCTTCAGCGCGACCATGGTGCAGGCAAGATAGAGCCATAGCGTCACCGACGTTGTCAGCAGCGCCATGAAGGTGAACAGATCGCCCATGGTTTGCGCGCTGTTGGCAAGGATCAGCAGCGAGCCGAGCCCGGTCGCGGTCAGCAACCCGTTCAGCGGCACACCATTGGCGCGCACCTGCCCAAACCATGCGGGAAGCATTCGCCGCCGCGCCATTTCCAACGGCAACTCGCCTTGCACCAATGTCCAGCCATTGACTGCGCCAATTGCGCTGATTGCCGCGAACAGCGCGACCAGCGAGGCGGGACCGGGGGACCAAAAGGTGGCAACGAATAGCTCAAAGGGTGCATTGGAGGCTGCGACCTTTTCGGCAGGCAGCATCAGCGTGATGCCCGAACAGACGATCAAATAGATGATGCCCGAAAGCAGCGCGCCATAAAAGGTTGCGCGCGGGACGTTGCGCTGCGGATTATCAATCTTGTGCGAAGCGGCGCAGGCCGCCTCAAAACCGACCATTGCCCACAGCGTCAATGCGGCGGCGGCATTGACTGATGGCAATGACAGGCCCTCTGCGGGGAAAGGCGCAAGCGCGGCGCTGCCATCCCGGCCCAATATCAGCCCGGTGAGTATGGCGACCACCAGCAGCGGAGTGAGTTTCAGCAGCGTCGTGACCACCTGAAATGATCCCGCAGACCGCACGCCGAGCAAGTTGATCCCGGTCATTGCCCAGATCACGCCAAGGGCCGCCAGCGACGGATGCTCACCCAGTATCGGGGCGAAGCTTGCCATATAGGAAACTGCCCCCACTGCGATGGTGACGCAGCCGGTCCACACCGACACCCAGAAGGAAAAGCCGATCAGGAATCCGGGCAGTGAGCCAAAGCTTTGCTCCACCAGTTCGGCAGGGCCAATGGCGCGCGGTTCACAGGCGGTCAGCTTCGCCAGCACATGGGCAAGGCAGAGGGCGCCTGCAATCGTTACCACCCAGCCGGCAATCGCATTCCAGCCATAGGGTGCAAGCCCCTGCGGCAACAAAAACACGCCCGAGCCGATCATATTGCCCATCACCAGCGCAACGGACATGAAAAAGCCGAGCTTTTGGCCCGGCTTTTTCCTGTTAATCGTCATTTCAGCGCGGTTCAAAAATCGCGGCTGATTTTCAGGCCAATGATCCGCGGTTTGATCACCACATCATAAAATGCCCCGCCGGTTGGCGTTGCCGGGGTTACCCCCGTGCCGCACACCGTTTCCAGACACTGCACGCCTGTGTTCACAACCCCGCGCGTATCGAACAGGTTGGTCACATAGGCCTCGATCGCCCAGACATCGTCTTTCATCCCGATGCTGAAATCGGCAGTGGTATAGCCGGGCAGATTGCCCTTTATGCGATTCTGTGCCGGGCGCAGGTCGCTGCGCCGCCCGCTGGTGCGTTGCACTGCGAACTGGAAGTGCCCGTCCCAGCTGCCCATCGGGAATTCATAGCGAACAAGCGCATTGCCTTTAAACTTGGGCGTCACTGGAAGGCGCGATCCGGCAGGTGCCAGCGTCGCGTTGCCGGCAGGCACAGGCGCGTTGCAGTTGAAATCGGGCACGGCAATGCGGCAGAAATCCTCGCGGATTTCGGCATCATTATAGCTAAAGCCGGTGCTGAAGGTGAATCCACCGGCCGAATAGCCAATGTCCGATTCAATCCCGCGGATGCGCGCGATCCCGGCGTTGCGGATTTCGGTGAGGCCGTTGGCACCCAGGAATGACAGCTGGATGTTGTTCCAATCCTCCTGATAAAGCGCGCCGTTAAAGCGGAAGCCGTTCGACCCAAGTTTCCAGCCAAGCTCGTAATTATCAAGCTTGTCCGAACCATAAGGCGGCAATGTGCCGCGCCGGTTGATCCCGCCGGGACGGAAACCGCGCGACCAGGTGACATAAACCAGCGCATCATCGCTGAATTTATAGGTCGCGTTGAGTTTGAAAATGGCATCCGTGTCCGCCGTCGCCTTGTTCACATTGGTGCAGGGCGCACCAGCAAGAATGGGCGTTGCAAATTGCCCGGTCGGATTGTCCCTGAAAATCTGCCCGTTGGTGGTCAGGCAGCGGGCAACGCCGGTATTGCTCGAATAGCCGCGGGCAAAGCCGAAAAAGCCGAAGAGCGAATTGTCATATTTATAGACACGCGCACCACCGGTCAGGGTCAGCTTGTCCGTGACATCAAATGTCAGCTCACCGAACGCCGCATAATCGCGGTCGATGCGCAATTGCTTGGTCAGCCAGATATTGCTGTCCGTGCCGGGAACAGTGATGGCATCGGCAATATTGTCGATGATGTAATTTTGTTCGATATTATGGCTTTGGCGCTGCCAGAACAGGCCCCCGATAAAGCGCAGCGATGCGTCAGCGGGCGACGAAACGCGAAACTCGGCAAAGCTTTTCTTATAGCGGTCGACGCCCTGAATATATTGTGTGGGGTCAACGGGGTTGCCCGCATTGTCATACCAATAGGCCCCATAGCCGTTCAGCGCGTCATAGAAATAGCTATAGTCCGAATAGTCACTTTCGGTTTCGGTCTTGCGGCGCAGGTGGCCGCCGGTCAACGTCAGGTCCCAGTTGCCGATCTTGCCTTCAATGGTCAGCGCGCCGTTGATCCAGCGGTCATTGCTGCTTTCGGCCTGATATTGCACGGTTTGCAGCGATTTTGTGGTCTGGCCCGAACGCTCCTGCGAATAGCTGCCTTCGGTCTTTTGCACCTGACCCATCAGGCTGGGGCGGATCGTCCAGTTGTCGTCAAGGTCGATGCCCAGCGCAAGCCGCGCGCCATAGGTCTGCGCATCATTATAATTTTTCTCGGCAAAGGGCACATTGTTGCGGGTAATGCCGCTGGTCGCATAGGTGCGCTGGCCCCATGTGTTGTCGATATAGCCGCCATCGTCGCGGTACCAGCCGACAAGACGCGCTGCGGCATTGCCGCTGATCGGGACGTTGACGAAACCTTCGTACACTGCGCCAAAATCGCCATGTGAAACATTGTTGATCTCAACGCCGGCGGATCCATAAAAGCCCGATGTATCGGGCTTATTGGTGACAAGCTTTAGCGTGCCGGCCATCGAGCTTGCGCCATAGAGCGTGCCTTGCGGTCCAGCGAGCGCCTCGACACGGGCCAGGTCATAGGCATGAAGGTCAAGCGCGCCCTGAATCGTCGTGATCGGCATTTCATCAAGATAGGTGCCAACGGTCGGCAGCGAGGCGGAGTGGTTGGCATTTTCGCCAGACGCCACGCCGCGGAAATAGACCTGCGCAAAACCCGGTCCACCCTGCTGAATGGTGACAGAGGGCAGGAACTTTACAGTGTCCTGCAAATCATTGACCTGCAACTGGTCAAGCGCCTCGTTGCCCAGCGCGGTGACTGCCGCTGGCACGTCCTGCAAATTCTGCTCGCGCTTGTTGGCGGTCACGATGATCCCGCCATCCTCTTCGGCTCCATCTTCGGCATCCTGCGCCATGGCAGGCATGGCCAGCGACAAGGCCGATGATGCCAGCAACAGCGCCAGCGTGGAGCGAACAGGTTTTTGCTTGATGGAAATGCGCATATCGACCCTCCCTTTGGTCATGCCATGAATCAGTCACAAGCCATGCCGCGTTGCAACAAATTTTCGGCCATTTGACCAAATACCCGGCATTTAGCCATGCCGCTGTGGCAATTCCGCAACGATATTGCGAGGCCGGGTCCGCGTCATCAGTCTGGATATGTCCGCCAAAGCTCACCCAGCGCGTCCTTCAATGGCCCCAGATAGGCGTCATAGGGCTTCCACTGGTCCATGCCATCGCGGTTGATTGGGCGGCGCACCTGTTCGCTGGATGCAGTGCGCACAGCGCGGCGGTTTTCATGGAAGGAAAGGCACGCCTCCTCAAAGGGCAAGTGCAAATAGTCAAGCAAAGCGCGGATTTCGGCTTCGGGATCAGCCACCATCGCCTCATGGATCACGCGGTGCACCCGGCCGGGAAGCAATGCGTCAAAATGCGCCATCGCGCGCACATAATCGGCATAATAATGGCCAAGATCGGCCAGATCATAGCTGAATGCCTGCCCCTTGGCGAAATGCTGGCGGAAGTTGGAAAAACAGCAATCAAGCGGATGACGCCGCGCATCGATGATTTTCGCGTTCGGCAGGATCAGATGGATAAGGCCCGTGTAAAGCCAGTTATTGGGCAGCTTGTCGATGAAATAGGGCTTGGCTGTCTTGCGCTGAATACGCGTGCGTTCGATGAATTCAGCGCCCAGTTCGGCCAGTCTTTCGCCCGGCATGGCGTCAATGGCATCGACCCAGCCCGCCGGGCCGCCGCCTTTTCCCTCCCTCAACGCGATGGCGGGCATGTCGGGCAATTCCATTGTGCCCTCAATTTGCGAATGGCTCGACAATATCTGTTCGATCAGAGTCGATCCGGCACGCGGCATCCCTAGGATGAAAATGGCATCGGGCGCATCATTGCCATGGCCTTTGCGCTGCGCTACAAATTCCGGAGTGAAACGCGCAATAATGCGATCAACATGCTTGCGAACCGTCGCGCTGTCATAATCCAGCGCCTGCCGCCGCAGCCGGTTGGCCGCCGCATAATGGCCAAAGGCACGTTCATGCTGGCGCGCATCGTCAAAGGCCTTGCCCAGCGCAAAATCGAGGTGGAACCGGTCCTCGTCTGACAAGGCGGGCGCAGCAAGGGCGGCTTGCATCGCTGTCATATCGCCATCGTCAAAGCGCACCGTTTTCAGGTTGGCGAGGCTCCACCATACTTCGCCCAGCGTCGGCTCCACTTCCAGCGCGCGGCGATAAGCCGCGATACTGTCATCCTGACGCCCTACGGTTTTCAGCAAATGCCCCTGGCTCATCCATAATTTGGCATTGTCGGGAAAACGGCGAGTCAATTCCTCATACAGCGCCAGCGCCTCGTCATAATCGCCAATGCGGCCAAGGGCAGCGGCCATCAGGTTGCGGCTGGCAATATCATCCTGCTGCACGTCGAGCACAGCGTTCAGTGTTTCCACTGCCTCTGGAAAACGGTTTTGCCGATAAAGGATATTGGCCAGATTTGATCGCGCCGCGACAAAATTTGGCGCAAGTTCCAGCGCGCGACGCAGCAGCGTTTCGCTGTCCTTATACCGGCCAACCCGTGCGGCAAGCTGCGCCATCAGCCGGATGGCGGCCACATCCAGCGGATCCGCCTTAAGGTGCGCGCGCAATATTGGCTCTGCCTCGTGCAGCCGGTCTTCGTTGATCGCCACCGCCGCGGCAATCAACTGCGGATTGCGGATGCCCCGTTCAATGGCAGTGCGGGCAGAATCGTCGTTCAATTTACATCCAATATTGCAAACACCGTAGCCCTGAGCCTGACGGAAACTAAGCTGGCCACAGGCCAACGGCGTTTCAGCTCTCGATGCCCTTCGACAAGCTCTGGGCTGCGGTAAAGGTGCTTGATTAGCCTGTGATCCCGCCTGCGGCAATGTGCACGCGCATCGCGTCCGGCCCGGCCTGCGCAAACAGGGCTTCCTCAGTGCCGGTCATCCAGACCTGGCTGCCACTGTCCCACAGCCGCTCAAACAGCGCAGCCCGCCGGCCGGGGTCAAGATGGGCAGCAACTTCGTCGAGCAGCAGCATCGGGGCCGCGCCGCGTACTGCCCTTACCAGTCCGGCATGGGCCAGGATCATGGAAAGCAGCAGTGCCTTTTGCTCGCCAGTGGAACAATGGGCGGCGGGCTGGCCATGGACGCCATGATGCACGGCAAGATCGCTGCGATGTGGCCCTGCCAGCGTGCGCCCGGCCGCCCGGTCGCGCCCGCGCCCTGCCTTTAGCGCGGCGGCAAGGGCGTTGGCGTCGCCCATGCCATCATCGCCGAGCGCAAGGCGGGGTTTTGCAAAAGGCGAAGGCGGCATCGCTGCAATGGCCGCGTCCAGCCGCAGCACAAGATCGCGGCGCGCCTCGACAATCGCTGCGCCATGTTCGGCAAGGCGCGCTTCAATGGCGTCGAACCACGCGGCGTCACCTTGGCCCTGTTGCAGCATCCGGTTGCGTTCTCGTAACGCATTGTCATAGCGGCTGCTGTGCAGTGCGTGGCCGGGGTGCAGCGCCAGCACCAGCCGGTCAAGGAAGCGCCGCCGTCCGCCTGCGCCATCGGCAAAGATCCTGTCCATTGCCGGGGTCAGCCACAGGATGGCAAACCAGCCTGCCAGATCGGTGATCGCTGCCGCCGCGCCGTTAACGCGCACTTGCCGACGGTTCGACGCCTGCGGCGCCACCGCAGTGCCAAAGCTGCTGCCATTGGCCTCGGCCGCAACGGTGAAGCCGCCTGGGCCGTCGCTGCGCGCCATATCCGACAGCGCGGCACGGCGCAGGCCGCGCCCCGGAACCAATAGCGATACTGCCTCCAACATGTTGGTCTTGCCTGCGCCATTGGCCCCGAACAAAATGATGCAGCGGCTTTCCGGCGTAAAGCGCAGCGCGGCATGGTTGCGAAAGTCGGTAAGGTCGAGCCGGTCGAGCATGGCAGCGACCTATCGGAGCCGCGCGTCAGGTCAAGCGCGACAATGCTTCCACAAAAGTTGGTAATATTTCCCAATATTCAGGATTGTAAATTGGCCTTCACGGTCCGAAAAAATATTATATAACTGAAAAATATATATTTTCTGAAACTGGCACGGTCGATGCAAAGTAGCTGGCATACCGGAATGACCCGGAAATTACGAAGATATGAAAAGGAATATTGCCATGACCACCACCACTGCTCGCAACCAGTTTTTCGCTTTCGCCGCTGCCATTGCCTGCGCGGTCCTGACTGTCGGCTTCAGCGTTGCCCCTGCGGTTGCTCCGATCGCTCCCTATCTTGCCTGAACCTGTCAAACCAAAGGAATTCATCATGAACACGTCCCCTGAATCACGCTTCGCAGCCTTTTTCGCTGCCATTGCCTGCGCTCTGTTCACCGTCGGTGTCACTGTCGCTCCCGCCGTCAACGCCGCTTCTTCGGGGCTGGTCGCATAATGACTCGCCCCGGAGAATCCCCGAAATTTGAAATCCGTCCCATCGAAGAGAAAGCCAAGAAAATGAGCAAATTGTCGCTGAACCGCACCAACAAGAAAATCCTGGGCGTATGCGCCGGGCTTGCTGACTGGAGTGGGATTGACGCCACGATCATTCGCGTCGCCTTTGTCCTGACGACCCTGGTTGGCTTTGGATCGCCGATCCTTGTCTACATTGCGCTTGGTCTGATCCTCGATTGATTAATTCCTGGTAAACGGCGCGCATCGGCGCGATTGAAAAGCAGTTATGAAACTGCCAATAGCATGCCGACTCGATTGTGCGGGAGGGCAGCGCATATGACGTCGGACAGCTATGACGACGGTCCGTTTAACCACCGGCAGTACATGCGCGGGCAAGTGCACATTATCGCACAGGTCCGCGAAAAGGGCTATGGCAACCACAGCGCGCAGCTTTCCGATCTGTCGCGCGCGGGCTGCCGCGTTGTCACGCCGATGTATCTCAATCCCGACAACTCGATCTTTATCACCATTCCCGGCTTTGCCCCGCTGGAGGCAAAGATCATGCGGCATGAGCGCAATGAATATGGCTGCCGGTTTGTGAACGAACTTCACGAGGCGATTTTCGAGCATATCCTGAGAACCCATCCGGCCGCGCGTTATCGGCCCTGATGCCCCGCTTTCCGCGTGACAGGGTATATCGCCGCCCGCGCCGCAGCCTGCTCCATTATCTGACCCTCACTCTGGCGCTTGCCTTCATGGTTACGGTCGCATGGGGCTATGCACTATGGACCGACGCACGCGCGCCCGTGCCGGTTGCCGGGCAAAAACTTGTCGTCGTCGATGGCGACAGTTTTGCGCTCGGCCCGCGCAAGCTGCGCCTTGATGGCATTGATGCGCCCGAATATCGTCAGAACTGCCGGGATGCGCGTGGGAGCGAATGGGCCTGCGGGCGCGCGGCGCGCGCTGCACTGGAACAGCTGCTTACCGGGGCTGGCCTTGCCTGCGAGGCGGAGGCGCATGATCGCTACGCCCGCGCGCTTGCCACCTGCCGCAGCGCCAGCACGCCAGACCTTGCCGCCGCGCAAGTGCTGGCCGGTATGGCCGTCAGCGACGAATTTCATGGAATGCGCAGCTATGGCGCGGAGGAAGACGCAGCCAAAGCGGCGCGGCGCGGTATCTGGCAAGGGGATTTTGTGCGTCCTGCGGACTTTCGCGCCGGGCTGGCGACGGGTCAATGACCCTTCAGCTCATCCCCGGTCAGCCGCACGACATGCAGCACATTGGTTGAACCCGGCGTGCCAAAAGGGACGCCCGCCATCATGATCAGCCGCGCGCCAGCACTGCCCAGATGATAGCGCAGCGCCATCCGCTTGCCCTTAGCCACCATTTCCTCAAAACTGCCAATATCCTTGGTGCGCACGGCAAAGGCACCCCAGAGCAGGCCGACCCGGCGCGCCGTTGTCTGGCTTGCGGTCAGCACCAGCAGCGGCACCGATGGCCGCTCGCGCGAGATCCGCCGCGCGGTGGAGCCTGATGAGGTGAAGCAGACAATGGCGCTGGTTTCCACCGTATCGGCAATCCGCCCGCTTGCCTCGGCCAGCGCGTCGGCGGTGGTCGCATCGGCAGGGGTTTCGGTAAAATGGATGCGCTTGAAAAAATCGGGGTCGCTTTCGACTTGCTGGGCAATCCGGTCCATGATCGACACTGCCTCAATGGGCCATGCCCCCGCGGCGGTTTCGGCAGACAGCATGACGGCATCCGCACCGTCATAAATGGCGGTCGCAACGTCCGACACTTCGGCGCGGGTGGGCGAAGGTGAGACGATCATCGATTCCAGCATTTGCGTTGCCACCACCACTGGCTTGCCCATTTGCCGCGCCGTCGACACAATCTTTTTCTGCAAGGGCGGGACCTGCTCTGGCGGCAATTCAACACCCAGGTCGCCGCGCGCCACCATCACGCCATCGGCCAGCTCCAATATTTCCTCAAGCCGTCCGATTGCGGCAGGCTTTTCAATCTTGGCCAGCAACGCGGCCTTGCCACCGATCAGCTTCTTTCCCTCGGCCACATCTTCGGGGCGCTGCACAAAGGACATGGCGATCCAGTCCACCCCTTGCTCCAGCGCAAAGGCAAGGTCCGACCGGTCCTTGTCAGTCAGCGCGGCAATGGGCACAACCACGTCGGGAACATTCAGCCCCTTGCGGTCCGAAAGTGCACCGCCAACCTCAACGCTGGTCATGATATGGTCGGGCGCAATTTCGGTCACCCGCAAGACCAGCTTGCCATCATCAAGCAGCAGCCGGGCGCCCACCTCCAGCGCGGCAAAAATTTCGGGATGCGGCAAGTGGACCCGGCGCGCATCGCCCGCGGCCTTGTCGGTATCCAGCCGGAACTGCGCCCCGGTTTTCAGCTCAACCTTGCCGCCTGCAAATGTGCCGACGCGCAATTTCGGTCCCTGCAAATCCACAAGGATCGTCGTAGGCCGGTTATAGGATTTTTCCAGCGCGCGGATGTTGGCAATCAGCCGCGCCTTATCGGCCTGGTCCCCATGGCTCATATTGACGCGAAAGGCATCGGCCCCGGCGCGATAAAGCTTCTCGATCATTTCCGGGCTGTCGCTTGCCGGGCCTAGCGTTGCGAGGATGCGGACCTTGCGCAAACGCGGCTTGTGATATTGCATGGGGAAACGCTCTTTCGCTTTTGGACTGCGCCCGCCATAACGGGGCAAAGCCGATGAGTGAAGGGCGCATAGCTATGCAGGAAAGTTCGGAGCCACAAATAAGTGATCAGGCAGCCGCTGCCGCATTCCGCCGACTGGTCGCGCATTTGCAGCACCGCCACGATGCGGAAAATATCGAACTGATGGGCCTTGCCGGCTTTTGTCGCAACTGCCTGGCCGATTGGGTCATGGAGGCGCAGCCCGAGCTGTCGAAAGAAGCAGCGCGCACGTTGATCCACGGGATGCCAAGCGCTGAGTGGAAGGCGAAATATCAAAGAGAGGCAACGCCCGAGCAACTGCAACGGATGCAGGAAAGCGTGGCGAAGAATGCGCCGAGCGGTTAAGCGACTGCCATCTTGATTCGGGGCCATCAGTGCCCCTCAACCGACCGGAGACTAAAATGGCAGAAGGCAATATCGCCGCCGACCAGCTGCGCCTGTTCATCGAACGCATTGAACGGCTGGAGGAAGAAAAAAAGGGCATCGCAGATGATATCCGCGATGTTTACAGCGAGGCAAAATCGCAGGGCTATGACAGCAAGATCATGCGCCAGATCGTTCGCCTGCGGAAAATGGAAACGCACGACCGGCAGGAAATGGAAGCGATATTGGAGACGTATAAGTCGGCCTTGGGGTTGGCTTAACGCGTCTCTCCTCCCGCAATCGTCACCCTGAGCTTGTTTCCGGGTCTATCGTGCAGCATAGACTGGGCTTGACTGGAGAATGGATGCTGAAACAAGTTCAGCATGACGAAGAGTAGGAGAACGACCAATGCTCATGACCACCACCTCCACCGTCGAAGGCCGCCCGGTGGCCCAATATCTGGGCGTTGTTACCGGCGAAGTCATTGTTGGCGCGAATATCTTCAAGGATCTGTTTGCGGGCATCCGCGATATCGTTGGCGGCCGTTCGGGGGCCTATGAAAATTCCTTGCGCGACGCCCGCGCAACCGCGCTCAACGAGTTGAAGGAAGAGGCCCGCGCCCTTGGCGCAGACGGGGTGATCGGCATCGACCTTGATTATGAAGTGCTGGGCCAGCAAGGCTCCATGCTGATGGTCAGTGCGAGCGGAACTGCGGTTAAGCTGGGGTGATTACCGAAGTTGGAAGCCTTTTGTCTGCAACCGTTCTACGGTTCCGCAAGGCCAGCTTTTCGTCTCGTTTCTGGTGGCTTCTTGCATTGTCGATGGCAGCGCTGGCTTGCTTTTCGCAGGCTCTGGATGCCATGCCGGACGACGAATGGTCGTATTTTGTTGCCGTGATTTTGCTGCTCGGGGGCATGATCTGGGTGACGTTATACGTTGCTTGGTACCTTACGCGGCAAGTGGCCGATTTTCAGGACCGAAAAGGTGCGTTCTGGCCATGGTTGGGCTGGATGCTTTTGTCCGTTGTCCCCGCAATCGTTGCTATTCTGCTCATTTATTTTTCACATGATAGAGAAGAATTTGGCTATGCAGAGGCGGTCGCGTCCGCTGCGCTCCCGCCGTTTACATTTCCGCTTTCCGTACATGCGTCAGGTAGGGCGATTAATGCTGTCGGACCAAGTTTCAAAGAAATTTGGGTATATTGGCGGCCACATTATTTTGCTCTGGTAGCCGCGTCTTTCCTGCTAGCAGGACCAGCATCCTTCTTTAGCGATGCGTTGTATATTTGGTTTGGCGAAGAAAGTCTGATCGTCGATATGGCCTCTACACTTTTATACTTGCCTGTAATCCTGCTTGGAACAGTGCTGACAGTTGAGGCTTTTCACCGCGTGCCTGCGAGGCCGCAGTGAAATCAGGAAGAAATTGCAGTGGCGATTGATTTTGGTCCTGACGACGACCTAGTCACCAAATCGAAAGGCCTGAAACTGACCGTTATGGCGCTTGGCATATTTGGCATTTTTTGTCTTTTGATGTGGTCCATGTTTGCAGATTCCAAAAATGCGCGATGCGTGACCAAGGCAAGATTTGCAGCCCGCGAAACCATTCACGTCCATGATGTCCGGTGGACGGCCAGTGGCGGATGTGAATATTTGGCGAGCATTGTTCAACAGGGTTTGACCAACGCAGAAAAGCGTAAAGCGATGATCAACAAGGCAGATGCGCGCTGGATGCCCGAAGTCAATGTGATGCGGTATGGAGGCACAGATTGAGCAGCGTGCCCCAGGACCTGATCCGCCCCGCAACCCCCGCCGACGCCGCGCGTTGTGCTGATATTTATCGCCCGCATGTCACTGATGGCTGGGCCAGTTTTGAACTTGATCCGCCCGATGCCGCCGAAATGGCACGGCGTATCGAAAGCTATGGGCAAAGCCATGGCTGGCTTGTCGCCGAGGTTGAGGGGCAGGTTGCGGGCTATGCCTATGGCAGCCCCCATCGTCCGCGTCCGGCCTATCGCACCTCCTGCGATGTTGCGGTCTATGTTGACGCCGCCTTTGCCGGGCGCGGTGTTGGGCGCGCGCTCTATGCCGCGCTGCTGCCTTTGCTGAAACAGCGCGGCTATCATGCCGCCTTTGCCGGGATCGCGCTGCCCAATGATGCCAGCATCGCCCTGCATGAGGCGATGGGCTTCGCGCCCGTGGGCATTTACCGCGAGGTTGGCTGGAAACTGGGCGGCTGGCGCGACCTTGGTCGGTGGCAGCGCATCCTTTAGCGCGCGCAAGCGGGGTTGATTTTCGCGGCATGTTCTGCTATTGTTCTGTGATGCGAACAGGCCTGCTCTCCCACGCACCGCACCGCCCGAAGGATGCGGTAAAGCCTTGCGTTTTGCCGGGCGAATTCATGCGCCTTGGCCTCTTGCTGCGCTGGTTCGATGGCGGAAATTGCGACCAACCGCCCGACGAAGAATTGGCACGGTTTGACGATAAACAGGACGCAATGGCCGCTATCAATATCGGTCAGTTTATCTTTCCATCATGCGCGCTGATTTTGCCGGTGATGGCCGATACGCCGTGTACTGTCGCGCGCCATCGGGGCGTTGCAATCGGGCGGCGCTCCGGTGTAAGGGCGCGCCTTCAAATTCATTCAGCCCGCAAAGAAGAGAGCCATGGCAGGCCATAGCAAATTCAAAAATATCATGCACCGCAAGGGCGCGCAGGACAAAAAGCGCTCGGCGATGTTTTCCAAGCTGTCGCGCGAAATCACCGTTGCGGCCAAAATGGGGATGCCCGATCCGGACATGAACCCGCGCCTTCGTCTTGCGGTCAACGCGGCCAAGGCGCAGTCCATGCCCAAGGACAATATTCAGCGCGCCATCGACAAGGCGTCTACGGCGGGCGGCGAGGATTATGAGGAAATCCGCTATGAAGGCTATGGCCCCGGCGGCGTCGCGGTGATTGTTGAGGCCTTGACCGACAATCGCAACCGCACGGCCACCAATGTGCGGACTGCCTTTTCCAAAAATGGCGGGAATCTGGGCGCGTCGGGTGCAGTCAGCCATGGGTTCGACCGGATGGGGCTGATCAGCTATCCGGCCAGCGTTGGCGATGCCGATACGGTGTTTGAGGCCGCGTTGGAGGCAGGCGCCGAGGATGTCGAAAGCGGCGAAGAGGAGCACAGCATCTGGACCGCGTTCGATGCGCTGCACGAAGTATCAAAAGCGCTGGAAGCCACGCTGGGCGCGGCGGAAAGTGCCAAGCTGGCGTGGAAACCGCAGGTGCTGGTCGAGGTGGACGAAGCCAACGCCGCAACATTGCTGAAGATGATCGACACGCTGGAGGATGATGATGACGTCCAGACCGTCTGGGGCAATTACGACGTGTCGGATGAAGTGATGGCGAAATTGGGGTGAGAATATTCCCCTCCCGCTTGCTGGAGGGGAGAAGAGCGCGCCAAATAATTCCGCCCTATTGGTTAAAACACTTTGCCAGAGGCCACTTTGGCATTAGGTTACGGCACTGTTAACCAACAGGGAGCAGTGCCGATATGGCAACCCGGGTCGAAGATATTGTTGGTCTTGCACCGGCCAAAGAGGACAAAGCGATCATCGGCCACGCGCCGCTGACGCCGGGTGACAGGGCGCTGATCAAAAAGCCGCTGCTGGGCGTGCTGTATGACACCCCTGCCGACAAGGCGAAAAATCGCGAGCATATTTTCTATCTGTTCGCCAAAAATGTTCCCGCCATCATCGCGCTGTACTGGATTGCGACGCAACCCACCGGCTGGATCCAATGGAGCGCCTTTGCGGCCTTCTACGTCATGAATATCCTGTCGATGTCGATTGGCTATCACCGATATTTCACGCACAAGGCTTTTGAAACATCGCGGCCAATGCACTATGCGATTGCCATATTGGCGCAGTTGGGGATTTTCGGCTCGCTGCGCCGCTGGGTCGCCGAACATCGCCGCCATCATGGCCATAGCGACCGGCGCGGCGACATTCACAGCCCCTATTTTGACGATTTCGGCGAAGCAACGGGCGGCTTGAAAGGCTGGAAATATGCCCATCTTGGCTGGGTATTCAGCCACAGCATGACCGATGAAAAAGTCTATGGCAAAGGCGTTGCAGAGGATGCAGCCATCCTGTTCGTCGACAAATATCGCATCCCGATTTTCTTCATTTCGGTCCTGCTGCTCCCTGCGCTCTGGGCGCTGGCGGCAGGTGGCGGCACACAGGCGGTGATCGGCACGATCCTGATCGCGGGCTTCTTGCGCAGCGTTATCGCCCTCCACGCCATCGCCTGCGTCAACAGTTTCGGTCATATGTATGGCAGTAAGCGTTTCGCCGATAACAAGGATGAGGCGCGCAACAACTGGCTGATCGCGCTGCTGACGCTTGGCGAAGGCTGGCACAATAATCACCATGCCCATCCGCGCGCTGCCAATGCCGGGCTTGCCTGGTATGAGGTCGATGTGACGGCGCTGATCCTAAAGGCCCTCGAAAAAACCGGCCTGATCTGGAATGTGCGCTGGGCTAAGCTGGAACCCGGCCAGAAATAAGCTATCGGTTCCTTGGCATGATCATATTGGGATTGGACCCCGGTCTGGGAACGACCGGTTGGGGCGTTATCGCCAAAGAAGGCAATCGCCTGTCGCATATCGACAATGGCGAGATCGCAACCGATGCAAAATTGCCGCTGGCCAACCGGCTGGTCATCCTTGATGAAAAATTGCGGGTGGTGATCGACCATTTTCGTCCCAATTGCGCGGCGGTGGAGGAAGTGTTCGTCAACAAGAACCCGCAAAGCACATTGAAACTAGGGCAGGCGCGCGGCGTCGTGTTGCTGGGCGCGGCACGGCTGCGCATCCCCGTCACCGAATATGCCGCGCGGCTGGTGAAGAAATCAGTGGTCGGGACAGGCAAGGCCGACAAGAAGCAGATTGAGGCAATGCTGCGCGTGCTGATGCCGGGGCTGAAACTGGCAGGCGAGGATGCTGCCGATGCGCTGGCGGTGGCGGTAACACACGCGCATCATGTGCGGTAGCAAGTTCACATCCTGTTCTCTTTTGCTTGCCGATAGCCTTGCCCCGCGCTAGTCATCGTCCATGATCGCAAAACTGAACGGGCGGATTGACGAGACGGGCAGCGACAGCCTCGTCATCGACGTGAACGGCGTCGGCTATCTGGTCTTTGCCAGCGCAAGGACCCTTGGCGCGCTGGGGGGTGCGGGCGATTTTGCCACGGTCTTTACCGAAATGCTCGTCAGCGAAAATGACCAGCGGCTGATCGGTTTCGCCTCCGGAGACGAACGCGACTGGTTCCGCCTGTTGATCGGTGTGCAGGGCGTGGGCGCAAAGGTGGCGCTGGCGATCCTGTCGGCGCTGGAGGCGGACGACCTTGCGCGTGCCATTGGCGGCGGCGACAGCGCCATGGTTGCGCGGGCGAACGGGGTAGGCCCGAAATTGGCCAGCCGCATTGTCAATGAGTTGAAGGACAAGGTTGGTGCGCTTGCCGGATTGGGCGGCGGCGCGAAGCTGGCTGCGGCTGGCGGCGGTGGCCATGCGAGCGACGCGGTTTCGGCACTGACCGGCCTTGGCTTCAAAGCGCAAGAGGCGCAGAATGCGGTGGCGCTGGCGCTGGAGGAATTGGGTGAGGGTGCGACGCTGGATGCGCTGGTCAGGCTGGCGTTGCGGAAGGCGGCGAAGTGAAAGGTGTCGATGCAAACGCGATGCGGAGGCGTGTCGGTCGAACAGCTGTAGGCCCAACGACGTTGAGAAACATGGCTTGCACCAAAGGCAAGCGGTCGGAGTTGCTCCATTTTTTTCAAGAAACTAAGCTGCCAGATTTTTCGAATGGCGATTATTTGGGCCATTTAGACCAACTAACGGTTCGTTTGCAACGCGAACTAGAATTTGATTTTGGTCCTGCAAGAAAGGCGTTAAACTTATTTATTAGAGACCTTTTCTATTTTAATATTACCAGAGAATTTTTCGGTTTGTTGAAATGTGAGGAATTTTTGGAATGTCCATTGGATAGTTATACAATGAAAGGGATTAAAAACGACGCTAAATTGGAAATAGATGTTCCTACCGTATCGCGTTTAACACGACAACAGAGCGTAAAATTCCAGCAGGCAGCTGCAGACATCGCCATTAAACGTGGTACATGCCGGGTGCATTTGGATCTTATCTATTGGACAGATCGCCAGTGACCACCCGAACCGCCACCTGCCGTTGCGGCCAGCTCTCCGCCACTTGCATCGGCGAGCCGGTGCGCGTTTCGGTGTGCCATTGCCTTAAATGTCAGCAGCGCTCTGGCAGCGCCTTCACCGTGCAGGCGCGTTTTCCTGACGCGGCGCTAACGATTCGTGGCCAATCGAAAATTTATGAACATGCTGGCGATAGCGGCGCTGTTGGTGTTTTTCACTTTTGCCCCAATTGTGGCGCAACGCTGTTCTACAAGGCAGGGCCATTTTCCGATTTGACAGCCGTTGCTATTGGGGCCTTTGCTGATCCGACATTTCCAACGCCGTCATTTTCTATCTATGAGAACCGGAAACATAGTTGGGTGGAAATCACCGGTAATGATATCGAACATGATTAAGGGCACAAAATGAGCTTTTCAGTGGTCTGGGAATTTACTGTGCCAGAGGGCAATCGCGATGCCTTTGAGCGCGCCTATAGTTCGGCGGGGCCTTGGGTCGACTTGTTCAAAGAGGCCGAGGGCTTCCTTGGCACATGGCTGCTACGCGACAAAGAGCATCGCGGTAAATATCTGAGCCATGATCGCTGGATCAGCCGCGAGGCCTATAATGAATTCAAGCGCGTCTTTGCCGAACGCTATGATTTGCTCGACGACGAACTGGGCGGGCTTGCGACAATGGAAGTCTATGTTGGCAGCTATGACGAGATTGACGCTTGAGCGATAACCCGCATTTGACGCCGGAGCGCAAGCCGGAGGATATCGACGCTGCGCTGCGCCCGAAAAGCCTGTCCGAATTTATCGGCCAGCAAGCGGCACGCGAGAATTTGCGCGTGTTTATCGAGGCGGCGAAATCGCGCGGCGATGCGCTCGATCATGTGCTGTTTTTCGGCCCGCCGGGTCTGGGCAAGACCACGCTGGCGCAAATATTGGCCAAGGAACTGGGGGTTGGCTTTCGCGCAACCAGCGGCCCTGTGATTGCCAAGTCGGGCGATCTGGCGGCATTGCTCACCAATCTTGAAGATGGCGACGTCCTGTTCATTGACGAGATCCATCGTCTTAATCCTGTGGTCGAGGAAATTCTCTATCCCGCGATGGAGGACCGCGCGCTCGATATCATGATTGGCGAAGGGCCGTCTGCACGCTCCGTGCGGATCGACCTGCCTGCCTTTACGCTGGTCGGCGCGACCACGCGGCAGGGATTGCTGACCACGCCGTTACGCGACCGTTTTGGAATACCGGTGCGACTGAATTTCTATACGCATGACGAGCTGGAGCTGGTCGTTACCCGTGCCGCAAAGCTGCTTGGCCTCGACATTGCTCCTGACGGCGCGCGAGAAGTGGCCAAGCGGTCGCGCGGAACGCCGCGCATCGCCGGGCGTCTTCTGCGTCGGGTGCGCGATTTTGCCAATGTTGCCGGCGACCACCAAGTGACGGCAAAGGTCGCTGACGCAGCACTTAACCGGCTGGAGGTCGACAGCCTTGGCCTTGATGCGATGGACCGGCGTTACCTGACGATGATTGCGGATATCTATCGTGGCGGTCCTGTCGGCGTGGAGGCGCTGGCCGCTGGCCTTTCCGAACCGCGTGATACAATCGAGGATGTGGTTGAGCCCTATTTGCTGCAACTCGGCCTGATTGCGCGGACTGCGCGGGGTCGGCAACTGAACGGGCCGGGCTGGAAACATCTCGGCCTCAATCCACCTGCGGGTTCGCAGGACGGGCTGTTTGATAAATGACTCACACCTCTCCGCACCGGAGAGATGTGTTGAGGGCCAAGCCGACTCATTTCGTCGACCAAATAGGCAAAGCCAAGGCAAACAGTCTTTTCGCTGCCACTTACAGGCGGTAAGTGGCTGGAGCATGGAAGACGCGCTCCCCTACCAAGGCTATTTCGCCATTTCAGAAGATGGGGGCCACCGGCACCATTTTGCCGTCCGCGTTTATTTTGAGGATACCGACTTTTCCGGAGTGGTTTATCATGCCCGCTATCTCCATTTCATGGAACGTGCGCGGTCGGACATGCTGGCGCGCCTGGGGATTGATCAGCGTGGGGCGCATGAGGGCGGGCAGGGGGCCTATGCCGTCACTGCGATCGACATGAAGTTCCGTCGCCCTGCACATTTCGACGACGCCCTGTTGGTGACCAGCATTGCCACAGCAGTGCGCGGGGCGAGTTGCGATATTCATCAGACAGTCAGCAGAGATGGTCAAACGCTGGTGGAGGCAAAAGTGACCGCGGCTTTTGTTGCGCCTGATGGCCGTCCGGCGCGGCAACCAGCGGAATGGGTTGCGGCCTTTCGTTCCGTGATTCATAGCGGGAATGGGCCAAGTTAAAGGATGACTATGGATTTTGTGATTTTGAGCCAGGGCGGCGGACTTTCGATTGTGCAACTGTTCCTTGATGCTGACTGGATCGTCAAATCGGTCATCATCGGATTGGTGCTGGCCAGTATTTGGGCGTGGACAATCATTGTCGGATTCCTGTTCCGGCTGAGCAAGATCAACGACGAAACGTCGAAATTCGAGGCCGAATTCTGGAAATCCGCCGATATTGATGGATTTTACAGCGAACGGAGCAAGCAGGACCTGCCGATCGCTCGGGTTTTTGCCGCAGGCGTTGCCGAGTGGCGCCGTTCAACAAATGGAAAATCGATCGACCGAGCGGGAACGCGTGAACGGCTGGCCACCGCCATGGATGCGACCATCGCAGCAGAAAGCGACAGGCTGGCCAATCGGTTGAATTTCCTTGCGACAACCGGCTCGGTCGCCCCCTTTGTCGGCCTGTTCGGCACCGTCTGGGGGATTATGAACAGTTTCCTTGCCATTGGCGAGGCGCAGAATACCAGCCTTGCCGTGGTCGCGCCGGGGATTGCAGAGGCGCTGTTTGCCACTGCCATTGGCTTGTTCGCCGCGATACCCGCGGTCATTGCCTATAACCGTTTTTCGCACCGGGTGGACCAGCATGAGGCACGGCTTGGACGGTTCGCCGATGGTTTTCATGGCACGCTGAGCCGCGAACTGGAACGCGAGCCATGAGAGACGCTAGGAACAGCCTCGCGGATCCGGTGAAGCCATAATGGCCATGAACCTCTCATCCGGAAAGGGCAGTCGCAGGTCGCGCCGCGGAAATCGGCGCGCGCCCATGTCTGAGATTAACGTCACCCCCTTTGTCGATGTGATGCTGGTGCTGCTTATTATCTTCATGGTCACGGCGCCCCTGCTGGTTTCCGGAGTCCCGGTTGACTTGCCAAAAAGCCGCGCCAAGCAGATCGAATTGCCCGATGCGCCGCTCGACATCACGGTCGACCGTGAGGGGCAGGTGTTTGTCGATGGCAGCCCGGTTAAGCCAAGCGAACTGGCAGCCCGGTTGGAAGCGATTGCTGCCGAGCAAACACCGGACAATCCACGCAAGATCATGCTGCGCGGCGACACCGTGGTCGATTATGGCAGCATGATGAAGGTCATGGGCGAACTGAATCGCGCCGGGCTGAACAGCGTGAATATGGTGACCACCGGAGTCAGTCAGGGTTCATCGCCGGATGAATAACCCCTTTGCCATGGATCAGGCTGAAAAAGTCGGGCTGGGCGCGGCGCTGGGCGGGCATGTATTCCTGGCCGCATTGCTGTTGGCTGGCCTGTTTCAGGCCTCGCGACCAATGGGGTCTGATGGCGGTGGCAGCGGCGATGGTATTGCTGTGGAAATTGTCAGTGAAGGTGCGGCTGTCCCGGAGCCTGCCGCGCCGATTGAAGCTGTAGAGCCGGTGCCAGAGCCTGAAATCCTTCCCGAAACCGTTGTTGATCCCTTGCCTCAAGCAAAGCCCGTACAGAAAGTGCTGGAAAAACCGCAGCCCGCCAAAAAAACAACGGTTAAAACACCGGTTAAAACACCGGTCAAACAAACAAAGGCGGGCACAGGCAAAGGCGGCGGCAATGCCGATTTCATGCGTGAGATGGAGAAGAAGCTGGGCAATGCGGGCGGTGGAACCGGCACGCAAACCAAGAAAGGCCCGGGCGAGGGTGCTGGCGAAGGCAAATCGGTGAAGACCGCAGGCCAGATCACCCGCGAGGTGAATGCCGTGCTCGGTCCCAAAATTCTTCGCTTTATCAGGCAATGTGCGCCCAGCGGCGTCGATGTGAACCGCATCATTACTTCGGTAACGCTGAATCTTGCCCCCAATGGCAGTATCAGCAGCCTCACCGGTGTGTCGCAACGCGGCATTACCGACAGCAACCGGCCACAGGCGCAGCCCATGGAACGGTGCGTAACCGGGGCTATCCGCAAGGCTGCCCCCTTTACGGAACTTGATCCCAAAGACTATGATGGCTGGAAAGTGCATCGTATGTCATTCCAACCCAATTAGGAGTCTGCCTGTGTTGCGCAAAGCCTTGTTACCCTTGTTGCTGACCGCAATGGCCTCCGGTGCGGCTTATGCCCAGATCGCGCCTGCAGAAACCGCCAAGGAGGCAGCAGACGACGTTGATGAGGTCGTTCGCTTTGACGTTGCAGAAATGCGCAGGGTTGCAATTCCGGCTTTCGTTTCCCCTGCATCGGTTGAGACTGTTGCCGGCAATACCAACAATCTGGCCCGGCAGGTTGCCGAAGTGATTTCCGCAAATTTGCGCAATTCAGGATTGTTTGAACCGATTGGCCCCGCCGGTTTGCGCGCGATCACGCTGGCAGAGGTTACTGCGCCGCAATTTGACTATTGGCAGGGCAGAAATGCAGACCAGTTGATCGAAGGTTTCATCCGGGCCGGCGCTGATGGCAATCTTACAGTGGGCTGCTATCTATATGATCTGGGCACGTCGCAGGAAGTGACGCGTTTGGGCTTTGTCGTCCCGCCGCGCGAATGGCGCCGCGCCGCGCATAAATGCGCCGATGCGATCTATTCAAAGCTGACTGGCGAGCTGCCATTTTTTGACAGCCGCATTGCTTATATCGCCGAGACAGGGCCAAAAAATAAGCGCGTCAAGCGGCTGGCGATCATGGATTCGGACGGTGCAAACCACCGCTTTATAACAAGCGGCCAGTCGACGGCGCTGACTCCGCGCTTTTCGCCCAACTATAAATCGATCCTCTATCTAAGCTATGATGACGGCAATCCGCGCATCTATGTCTACGATATCGACAGCGGGCGCCAGCGGCTGATTACTGCGTCGAAAAACCCGACTTTCGCCCCGCGCTGGTCGCCCGATGGCAAGACGATTTTGTATTCGATGGCAGTCGGCGGCAATACCGATGTCTATAAAATCTCTGTCGAGGGCGGCACGCCAGTGCGGCTCACAACGGCTCCAGGTATTGATGTTGGTGGCAGTTTCTCGCCCGATGGTTCGCGGATCGTCTTTGAAAGCGATCGGGGCGGCAACCAGCAAATCTATGTGATGAATGCGGATGGATCGAACCAGCGCCGAATCAGTTTTGGTGCCGGTCGGCACGCTACGCCGGAATGGAGCCCGCGGGGCGACCTGATCGCCTTCACCCGCATTGCTGGCGATTTCCGTGTTGGCGTGATGAATCCAGACGGTAGCGGTGAACGGATGCTGACTGACAGCTGGCAGGACGAGGCACCGACATGGGCCCCCAATGGCCGCGTCATCCAATTCTTTCGCACTGAGAAGAATAGTGGTAAAACAAGCATCTGGCAGGTTGATCTGACCGGGCGGAACGAGCGTAAGCTGCCCACGCCGGTCGATGGGTCGGACCCCGCCTGGGGACCGGTGCTGCCATAGAATTTTGTGCCGGGGGGCAACGGAAAAGAGGAGTAGAAAATGACAAAGAACGTCCAGACCCTTGCCTTTGTGCTGTTGGCCAGCACTGCCTTGGCAGCGTGCGGCCCCAAAAAGGTCAATGACATTCCGCCGACAGCCGACGGCACAAATTATGGTGATGGCGGCCAGACCAACTATGATCCCACCGCCGGGCAAATCGTTCCTGGCAGCCAGGAGGATTTTCTCGCCAGCGTTGGTATGAATGGCGATCGGGTGTTTTTCGACACGGACCGGTTTAATATTGATGCTGCCGATCAGGCGACCTTGCAGGCGCAGGCCCAATGGCTGATGCGCTATCCGCAAAAACGCATCCTGATTGAGGGGCATTGTGATGAGCGCGGAACACGTGACTATAATCTTGCCTTGGGTGAACGTCGTGCGCAGGCGGCTAAAAATTATCTGGCATCGCTGGGTATCGATGCGTCGCGCATTGAGACAGTCAGCCATGGCAAGGAAAAGCCAGCAGTAACGGGTTCCAACCCGGAGGCATGGGCGCAAAACCGCAGGGCAGTGACCATAACCCTGATGTAAACGGTGAAGTGGCCGCTGCTGTTTCCAAAGGCAAAGCCTGACCAATTTGCCGGTGGCCGGGCTATGAACGCATATTCTTCATTGCGCGTTCATGCGCAGTGTCTATGCGTTGAAGGATGGCCATCACCCGATTTGTCGGCGCTTTATGTCGCCGCATCCTTGTCCTTGCACTCATGGTGGGGTTGTGCGTGCAACCTGCCACTGCCCAATCGATCCTGCGGGATGCGGAGACCGAGGCCTTTTTCAAGGAGATATCGCTGCCGCTGATAAAGGCAGCAGGGCTTGATCCGGCCAATGTCGAAATCGTGTTGGTCGGCGACAGGTCGATCAACGCCTTTGTTGCTGGCGGGCAGATTGTTTACCTGCATTCCGGCTTGATCGATGCTGCCTCGACCGCCAACGAGGTGCAGGGGGTTATTGCGCATGAGCTGGGCCATATAGAGGGTGGCCATGTCATCCGCTATTCCGATGGTGCAAATGCCGCTGGCAATATCTCGATCATCAGCCTGGTCCTTGCCGCTGCAGCCATTGCCGCAGGTGCAGGCGAAGCGGGGATGGGCATCATGGCCGCAGGCCAGCAAGCGGCGATGGGCAAATTCCTTGCCTTTAGCCGAGTGCAGGAAAGCGTCGCGGACGCATCGGGCGCACGCTATCTTTCAGCAGCCGGAATTTCCGGACGCGGCTCGATCAACTTTTTCAAAAAGCTTCAAAATTATGAATTCCGCCTCGGCATTCCGCAGGATGACAGCTATGATCGCACGCACCCGCTGTCGGGTGAGCGCATCACGGTGCTGGAGGATACATATCGGGCCGACCCGGCATGGGATGCGCCGCTGAACCCGGAATGGGAAGCCGGATTTCAAAGGATCAAGGCAAAGCTGACGGGCTTTATGGCCGATCCCAAATCAACATTCAGGGATTATCCGGAAAGCGATCTGGGCATTCCAGCCCGCTATGCCCGGGCCTATGCGTGGCACAAAGCGGCCTATCCGCAAAAGGCATTGGATGAGGCCAATGCGTTGGTCGCCAAAAGCCCCTCTGACCCCTATTTCCTGGAATTGCAGGGGCAAATCCTGTTGGAATCGGGGCGCCCCGTTGACGCCCTGCCGCCGCTGCGCAAGGCCGTGGACCTGACTGGGAACCAGCCGCTCATCGCTGGCATTTTTGGCCATGCGCTGATTGCCACCGACGACAAATCCAATCTTGATGAGGCCGAGCGGGTGCTGAAGGCCGCCGTGGTCAAGGACAACCGCAATCCTTTTGCCTGGCATCAGCTTGGCTTTGTCTATGATGCCAAGGGTGACCGACCGCGTGCCGCGCTGGCCAATGCCGAACGCTATCTGATGGAAGGCGTGCCGCAGCTGGCGCTACCCAATGCGGCCGAGGCAATGGCTGGGCTGCCGGAATATTCGCAGGACTGGATTCGCGCGCAGGACATCCGGCTGGTCGCAGAGGCGCAAGTCGCAAAACTGCGTGACAGACGCCGCTGAGAACGGCAAATGCCGCGCATGACCGACAGCGCATCCAACAATCGCCTACCCATGTTCGCCGCAATGGTCGGCCTTGCCATAGTTGGCGCTGGCGGCGGCTATCTTTATGGCCAGAGCCAGAATGGCAGCGAAGGTAACGCGCTGGCCTCCATCGCGGCCAAGGCCGCCGAGGCAGAGGCGAACCGGGCGGGCATGTCCGATACCCAGCGCAAGGCGACCGAAGCGATTGTACGCGCCTATATTCTTGAGAACCCCGAAATCCTGACGGAAGCAGCACAGATACTGGAACTGCGACAGGCAGCGTCGCGGATGAAGGCAGCAGGGCCTGCCCTGACCAAAGCATTTCATGGCGCAATTGACGGCAATTCCAACGGTGATGTCACGCTGGTTGAATTTACTGACTATAATTGCGGTTTCTGCCGCTCAAGCGTGGCTGATGTGCAGCGACTGATCCGGACCGACAGGAATTTGCGGGTCGTCTTCCGCGAGGTTCCGATCCTGTCGCCTTCCAGCGTTGATGCAGCAAAATGGGCACTGGCGGCAGCCAAACAGGGCAAGCACAAGGCCTTTCACGCGGCCCTGTTTGCAGGTGATCGTCCAAGCACAGCGTCCATTCAGGCAGCGGCGCGGACGGCGGGTCTGGACATGAAACGCGCGCAACAGGATGTGAAAAGCGCGGAAATACTAGCCGAGATTGAGTCAAATCAGGCATTGATGCAGAAAATCGGCGTTGGAGGAACCCCAACCTTCGTTGTCGGCGACCAGATTATGGAAGGCGCGCTGGGTTATGACGCGCTGAAGGCAGCAATAGCCAAGGCGCGCAAGAAAGGCTGATTGGCCGCCTCTGCGGCAGATTATGGCGCTACGCCTGTGCCCGCCACAAATTGCACGTTGCCGGTAAAGCTGTCATTTGGCAAAGGCGGTGCGGGCATTTCCCCCGCCCTTTTGCCGCCCAGCCCGGCAAAGAGGAAACCGCCGTCGCGCAAGGCATCGAACAGCCAGTCGCGCAAATGGGGGGCAACGACAAAGCACCCTTCGCTCGTCCCCGGCTTGCCATCGCGGGCGCTCAACAGGCTGGCGTTGAAATAACGCCTGCGGTGCGGTTGGTAGCTGTGCGCAACAATGTCGCGGATACGCATCTGGCTGTTGCTGCTATCAAGGCCGTCGAGCCGCAGCGAAAGGCCATTTGCGCCATGATAAAGCTCTGCGCCCCGCGCCGCGCCAAGCGATGAGGCAAGGCTGTTATACGCATTGCTGAACCGGTCGGCGATGCCATCGTCATCACGGTCAGAACCAATGCCGTGCGCCACCGGAACCCCGCTGGCCAGACCCTGACCTGTTTTCAGGTCCACAATATAAAGCCGCGGCTCCGTTGATGGTTTGGCAAAATCGACCACAATGATTTGCGCCGGACCTGTACCATTGGGTGTGCGCAGGCAGTTATGCCGGTGATAGCTGGACAGCGCGGTTTCCAGCAGCTTGCGGTCCAGCATGGCCGGGTCGGCGGCAGCCGGGGGTGCGATCCCGTCAAACAGCTCCGGCTGAGCGACGGGTAGCGCGGGTGCGGGATATAGCGCCAGCAGCCTGCTGCGCGCGCCGAAAAAATCGGTGCAGGACAACATGTCCCTGCGGGCAGGCGGCGGGGCTATCGCGGCCACGGGTGCATCGGGTGTTATGCCTGTGCCGCTGGTAAAGACTATGTCTGCTCCCGGGTCGGCTCCGGGGTCGGCCCCGGCGTTGGCCAAGGCATCGGTCTGCGCATGGGCCGGGGCGCAGGCAAGCAGTGCCGCCAAAGCCCATGGGCAAAAATGTCGGAAAGAGCGCAGCATAGCCTTCTTTTTACATGATAAGCCTGGTTTGAAAAAGGGCTATTTCGCGCGCGGTAGCCGTCATTCCGGGCGCATCCGACCTAGTCGCCGTCCCGACCATTACAGCATGATGACGACGTCGTTGGTCGCACCGTGAATGCGCACTCCCTTCAAATGCTCAGCCGGGTAATTTTCCCAGACTTCCTGATGCTCGAAGGGGCTAATTACCTGAATCACAACGCCGCGTGGCGGTGTCGCGACCATGTCTGCATTATAAATGCCGTCTTCGGGCGGGTTGATATAGACATAATGTTCAAGGTGGAAATTGGTAAAGCCCGGTGTTGAGGTTTGGCCCTCGACACTGATCGAAAGGCTGGCCGGATGAGTGCGCAGCACGGTGAGGCTTACTCCGTCGATTTGATAGACTTTTTGCATGGAAACCTCCGTTGTTATCTGATTAGTAAAGCACACCTACTCCGAAGGTAAGCTTACGCTCTTTTTCCAAAGTCAGGGCCTTAAAGCCGTGTTGATAAGTGAAGCCCACCTCAACAGCTGCTCCGGAATCAAAGAAATGCCGGTGCGCTAAACTGAGGTCGTAGCGCCAGATGTCCGATTGTTTGCCGGACAGAACGGGGAGATAGCGGCCACTGGCACTTGCAATGATTTTGGATTTGGCACCGGTAAAATAGAAAGCGGAGAAATTGATATCGCCGCCCACCGCCAAATGGTCGTCATAGGATTTTGTAGTAAATCTTCCAGGCTTTGCCCAGTGACTGATATCTGTTTCGATGCGAACAACACAACGGAAAGCAAATTTGCTGTTTGCTGAAAATTTGGCCGAACCCAGTCGGCAAATTCCTGCGTTACCCCTCAAGCCGGGGTCTACAGCTGCGCGAAATCTAACGCGCTCGCTCTCGTCTACGAAGTTTAGAATGTATCCCACATCGCCGGTAACCCAGAATGGAACTGGGGAAGACGTGGGGTCTGCGAAAAAATCAAAAGTCGCGCCAAGTTGAAGAACATTCGTATCGTCATCTTCGCGCGTTGCACCGGCCGCGAGCGGCGTGGCAGGTTTTGTACGCGCACGCTCAAGGTTGTATCGCACAAATGCGTAGCTAGAAAATGGGCTGGACTTCCCAAAAAGCTGATAGCCAATGGTCCCGTCCACTTTGATGGTAGTTGCTCTCTTTACTGTTCCGCTGTCATCGACAGACCAGCTCCGCTCCATGCCAAATGCAAAAGCACCGGCTTCTTTTCCAGCATCACCTGACAGGCCCAAATCCTCGGGCGCCTTGCGAACGGCTATTTCAGGCCGCTCTAAGGGCTTTGCGTACAACTCTTCCACACCCGTTATGGGGTCGCCTTCGGGGCATTTCAGAGACCAAGCGCCCTCGCCATCGGCAAAAGGATTTCGGTTTGGTGCGTTGTATATGCCTTGAAGTATAAGCGCCTTTTGATCAGCAATCCGCAAACCATCGTGAAAGGCACCAATTGCAATTCGCAGACTATCGTCCGGATCGAATTTTAACTCCAACTTGCCTGTTGCAATGAGGTTCATCCGATAGATAAGCCTTTTCCCATAAGGATAATCGCGATCATCCGCAGTCCCGTTGGGTAGCGGCGCCGAGAACAGCACCGAAACTGGGACCTTTGCTTCGGTCAATATCGCTTCTGCCAATTGAACTCGGCTGTCCCCGTCCAACTGAGCTTCAGCACCAACAACGACTTGGTTGGGTTTTCCAAAGCACAATCGCTTGGCCATTTTGGCAAATGTCGCCAATTCAGTGTCTCCGGCTATCTGCGCTGTCGCGTCTTCTGATGCCCCAAGCGCCAGAAAAAGGCCTCCTAACATTACAATTCGGCCCCTCATGAGTTGAACGCCTTTATGACGGTGTTGCGCGACCGCGTTTCCGCCTTGCGGACCAGAAGCTGCCACAGCTTGCCCAGCGCAAGAGCATGAGAGTTTTTCTTCTCAAGCGATGTCAAACTGACCCGCACATCAATTCGGCTGTTGTAATCGTCAATGATAGCTTGAACGTCGGCTAGCCATGCTGGCAGTGCATAGAGAAGGTCAGTGTCGGGTTTTTTATCGATCCATCTCAGTTTCGTCAGGTGCGCCCAGTCCTTCCGACCTGCAACAAAATCTTCGATGCATTGTCGCGCAATATCGAAGTAATCCATGATTCAGCCTCCCATCAATTAAGCGTCAATAATATTGAGGCTGTCTGTTTTGTCCGTGACCGCCATCACGCCCCGGCAAAAACCCTCACTTGCAATGTTCGGCCTTGCCAGCCACATCGTCAGCCGCGCACGCACTCTCTTGCGCTGATCGAACAAATCTGGAACAAGCCTGACTTATGTCTCTCACCCACATAAAGGTGCGCGGTGCGCGCGAGCATAATCTCAAGGGCGTCGATATTGATCTGCCGCGCGACAAGCTGATCGTGATTACCGGGCTGTCGGGAAGCGGTAAATCCAGCCTCGCCTTCGACACCATCTATGCCGAGGGGCAGCGGCGCTATGTTGAGTCGCTGTCGGCCTATGCGCGGCAATTCCTTGAGATGATGCAGAAGCCCAATGTTGAGCATATTGAGGGCCTGAGCCCCGCGATCAGCATCGAGCAGAAGACGACATCGCGTAACCCGCGCTCGACTGTGGCCACGGTCACTGAGATTTATGACTATATGCGCCTGCTATGGGCGCGCGTCGGTGTGCCTTATTCGCCAGCAACGGGCCTGCCGATCACTGCGCAAACGGTGACGCAAATGGTCGACCGGGTGATGCAGTTGCCCGAGGGCACGCGCGCCTATCTGCTTGCCCCTGTGGTGCGCGGGCGCAAGGGCGAATATCGCAAGGAACTCGCTGAGTGGCAGAAAGCAGGCTATACGCGGGTGCGCGTCGATGGGGAATTTTACGCCATTGAAGAGGCCCCTGCGCTCGACAAGAAATATAAGCATGACATTGAGGTCGTCGTTGACCGCATCGTTGTGAAGGACGGCATTCAGACCCGGTTGGCCGATAGTTTTGAACAGGCCTTGCGGCTGGCCGACGGGCTGGCGTTTATTGATTTGGCCGGGGACACCCTATTGGGTGTCCCCGTCGAGAGCGCCGATACGCAACAGGGGACACCCAATAGGGTGTCCCCCGGAATGAAAGGCACCGGCCTGCCGCCCAACCGCATTGTCTTCAGCGAAAAATTCGCCTGTCCCGTATCGGGCTTTACCATCGCCGAAATCGAACCCCGGCTGTTCAGCTTCAACGCGCCGCAGGGGGCCTGCCCCGATTGCGACGGCCTTGGCGAGCGGCTGGAATTTGATCCGCAGCTTGTTGTTCCCAATGAGGCCTTGTCGCTGAAAAAAGGGGCGATTGTGCCATGGGCGAAATCAAACCCGCCCAGCCCTTATTATATGCAGGTGCTGTCCAGCCTGGCGAAGGCCTATGATTTCAGCCTGGATACCCCATGGGACCAGCTTGCGCCGGACCAGCGGCTGATCATCCTTCATGGCACAGGCGGGATGCCGGTTGAGCTGACCTTCATGGACGGGCGCAAAAGCTATACCGTTAAAAAGGCGTTTGAGGGCGTGATCGGCAACCTCAATCGCCGCATGTTGCAAACCGACAGCGCGTGGATGCGTGAGGAATTGGGCAAGTTTCAAACATCGCAGCCATGCGAGACCTGCCACGGCGCGCGGCTGAAGCCCGAGGCACTGTCGGTGAAAATCGCGGGCACCAACATCTCCGAACCCACGCGGATGAGCGTGGCTGACGCGCTGAACTGGTTCAGCAATCTCGACGCGCAGCTCACCCCGACGCAAAGCCAGATCGCAAAAGCCATCCTGAAAGAGATTAACGAGCGGCTGGGCTTCCTCAACAATGTCGGCCTCGATTATCTCAACCTTGACCGCACATCAGGGACCCTTTCGGGCGGAGAAAGCCAGCGCATTCGCCTTGCCAGCCAGATCGGCTCGGGCCTCTCCGGAGTGCTCTATGTGCTCGATGAGCCCAGCATCGGCCTGCATCAGAAAGACAATGACCGGCTGCTTGCCACGCTGCGCCGCCTGCGCGACCTTGGCAACACGGTGATTGTTGTCGAGCATGATGAGGATGCCATCCGCACCGCCGACTGGATCGTCGATCTTGGCCCCGGCGCGGGCGTGCATGGCGGCGCCGTGATTGCCGAAGGAGAGCTGAAAACCATCCTGAAGGCAAAAGGATCGCTGACCGCCGATTACTTGAACGGAACCCGCGAAATCGCTGTCCCCAAAAAGCGGCGCAAGGGCAATGGCAAGAAACTCACCGTCCATGGGGCGCGCGCGAACAATCTGAAGAATGTCACGGCGGGCATCCCGCTTGGCACATTTTGCTGCATCACCGGCGTATCGGGATCGGGCAAGTCGAGCTTTACCATCGACACGCTCTACGCCGCCGCGGCGCGCTCGCTGAACGGGGCGCGGGTCATCGCGGGCGCGCATGACAAGGTCACTGGCCTTGAACATTGCGACAAGGTGATCGACATCGACCAGTCACCCATCGGCCGCACGCCGCGCAGCAACCCCGCGACCTATACCGGCGCCTTCACCAATATCCGCGACTGGTTTGCAGGCCTGCCGGAAAGCGAGGCGCGCGGCTATAAACCCGGTCGCTTTTCGTTCAACGTAAAGGGCGGGCGGTGCGAGACATGCAGCGGCGATGGCCTGATAAAGATCGAAATGCACTTCCTGCCCGACGTCTATGTGACGTGCGAGGAATGCGGCGGCAAACGCTATAACCGCGAAACGCTGGAGGTGAAGTGGAAGGGGCTGTCGATCGCCGACGTGCTCGACATGACGGTGGAGGACGCGGTTGAGATATTCAAGGCCGTCCCCCCGATCCGCGAGAAAATGGCGATGCTGGCTGAGGTCGGCCTCGGCTATGTCAAGGTCGGGCAGCAGGCAACGACGCTATCGGGCGGCGAGGCGCAGCGGGTGAAGCTGGCGAAAGAACTGTCGCGCCGCTCAACCGGGCAGACGCTCTACATATTGGACGAGCCCACGACGGGGTTGCATTTTGAGGATGTGCGCAAATTGCTGGAGGTGCTGCACCGGCTGGTAGAACAGGGCAACAGCGTGGTGGTGATCGAGCATAATCTGGACGTGATCAAGACCGCCGACTGGGTGATCGACCTGGGGCCAGAGGGGGGCGTAAAGGGCGGGGAGATTGTGGCGGAGGGGACGCCTGAGGATGTGGTCAAGGTGGCGGCCAGCTATACGGGGCATTACCTCGCGCCCCTTCTGGAACGCGGAAAATGAGCGCCTACCGCCCCGAGTTCGAAGCAGCACTTCGGCTGTTTGCGCGGGTGAGCGAGGCAATGAAGGCGCGGGGGTTTCAGGCCCCGGTGCTGGTCGGCGGGGCGGCGGTGGAGATTTACTCGCTCAGCGCGATCAACACCGGCGATTTCGATATTGCCACCGGCGCGCAGGACGCCTTTGAGGAAGAGCTTCAACGCCACGGATTTGTGCGGCCATCAGGCGCGGGCATGGCGACACGTGGCTGGGTGCATCCGGAGCTGAAGCTTGGCTTTGAGGTGGTAACGGCCACGCTGCTGGATGGCATGGCAGAGCGGGAGCGGGTTCGGCTGATCGACGCAGGCGATGGCGCATCGGTTGCGGTCATCGCGCTCGAGGACATTATCGCCGACCGCATGGGCCAATATGCCTCTGGCTCCGCGCCCACGATGTTTGCGCAGGCCAAGGAATTGTTCGATCTATATCCCGAGGCCGATTTCGGCTATATGGAAGCCCGCATCCGTTACGAAACCGCAGGCGAATATGGCATCGACGCGCTCAAAGACTGAACCGGCTATCCCCACTCTGGAAGAGTTCGGGGCCGAAGTCCTGCGGCGCCGTGAAGCCTATAAAGCCAAATATGGCCGAGAACCCGACCTGCCCCGCAACAGCGGCGAGCGGCGGACGGAGAGCAAGAAGGCGCTGTTAAAGGCGATCAAGGATCTGGGCGGGAAGTGGTGAATTGACGTAGATTATTTGATTTCGCTACAATACAACAGCCAATAGTCTCTTCACATCCGATAAATTTTAGTCATGTTGCTCTTAGGAGGGAATCATGGCTCGGAAATCGTATACGCTTTACTTAGCAAAGCCCGACGTAGCCGACTATTTGCTGCTATTGTCAGAGAGTGCTGTAGCCAAATTGGTTGAGCCTATGACGATAAACGTCGAGCTCCCGGACTATGCAGATGGCGGCCGACTTTTAGTGTTCATTGGCCACTCAAACTCACCTCCGTGGTATCGAGAGATACGACACAAATTTGGACTAGGGCAGAACATCCAAACCCAATCTGCGTGTGCGCTTTTGATATTCCGTAGACAGGATCATTATTTTGTGTGCACTTTCGCACACGGCTGGATGCTTTTGAATGACCGATATTTGGAACGTGATTTTGGTTTGCGAGCTAGCATCAATGCGTTGGACGAGACCAAGTTAAAAAGGCTGGAACGAACAAATTTGGGCGATGCAATGAAGGCTTCAGCCCTATCCCCATTTCAACGAGATTTTGAGTCTTTCGGTATCGACGACGCTTTAGATTTGGTGCGAACACTGAGCGGAACAGCGCGTGACGACGTATCGGCAGACGCCCTAACCGGCTCCTATTCGCTCAAGATAAACGGCGAGATTGAGATTGAAGATCTACCAAACTTGGCAGAGGAAGCCTTGGCCCTGTTTGCATCAACCGCCTACCAGCAGACCTCATTCCGAGTTCTCGATGTACTGCGACCAGTAACAGATCGAGTTCTAACCGAGCAGCTCGACATGAATGCAACCCAGAGCATCATAGCACAAGACGGCAGTTTCGAATTGGGTCTGCCCGGATACAATCTAGATGAACCCGTGTCATACAGCTTCGTAGGCCCCGGTATTCGCGGCCAGTTTCCGGACCTCTTGCTCCAACACTACGCAACCGCGTTGGGCACTCGGCTTGCCGATTTGAATCCTGCTACTCTGCACAATCACAAGGTGTTAGCGCGTTACGAGGATGCCACGATACCTGATAGAAGTTGGCCAATCCACCGTGGTTTGGTTGGGTCGACCGTGCACAACAATCGCCTTTATGCCGCAAACGACGGCCTGTGGTACAATGTAGATCAGGCATTCAAGGAGTCGATCGAGCACGCGTACCAACAGCTAGTTGAACCTTGGACTCAAGCACCAACGCCATTTGTGAAAATCTACAATGAAACTGGGAACAAGGCAAAATTTGAAACCGAGTTCGAATATAATGCTCGAGTGGCTGCCGATCAGGGGTTTATGCTGTTTGACCGGAAGCTGATTACAATTCCGGAAATTCCTCGATCTGGGTTTGAGGCTTGTGATATTCTCGACATCAATGGGAAGCGGTTCATCCACGTAAAAAAGAGTTCTCGGCAGTCGAGCGTTTTGAGCCACTTTTTCAAGCAGGCCGGTAACTCAGGAACAAATTTCCAAAGATTTCCATCATGTTGGGATGCCCTCAGAGCGATCATTGTTCAAGACTACGGCATGCCAATGGCGCTCAACTTTGACGCTTGCGTGAACGATGAGCGAAAATGGAAGGTGGAGTTTTGGATTGCTGATACGGAGCGTGCGGTTGGCGGTCACAATATACCATTCTTCAGCAAAATTTCGCTTAGGACGGAAGTGATCAGTTTAAGAGCCATGAACTATGACATTGGGCTAAAATTTATTGGACTACAGGCAGGCTAGTTGGAGGCGGAGAGCGTTGTTGCCCCCCTAACAAACCCCCACTGCCCAACGCCATCCCAGTTCTTTCCATCGGGAAAGCGCAGCTCGATGCCTGCCAGTGCCTCCCGATCAAATAGCCGCATATTGACGCCGCACTTCACTTCGCCGACCTTTTCCAAAAACGCCGGCAGCAGCGTCCAGTGCGTGGTGCAGCCGCACGCCGCGCAGAAGTGCAGCTCCACCGCGGGTTCCTCCCGGTCTACCCGCGTGTAAGTCCGCGTCTCCCCCGTCACCACCACGTCCGGCGGATCGAAATAGCCCCACCATACGCCGTGACTATTACACAGGCTGCAATTGC